>JABLYX010000016.1:0-25611 GCA_018265615.1 Lentisphaeria bacterium | reverse complement strand
GAGCTTACTGTACACTGTGAAAACGAGTGAATACAACCTGCCTTCTTTTTTCATCTTTCCCCGTCTTCGCCTCGAACCAGCACCGTTTCGCCGCACTTCAGCTTCCTGAAGAGCGTCCGGCCAACCGGTTGCGGAATATGCACCCCGACCTCACCGTCAGCACAGGCGGTAACGGCAATGAACGGCCCGTTCACATTCACGTTCGCGGCTCGATCTGTATAAAGTTGCACACCGGCCAGCTCCGCGACATACCGGAGCAGCGGAGCGGGCAGTTCGGTCGTCCCGCAGAAAACCTGCGGACGGATCCCGGGCCGGAACACCACAGCCGGCGCGCCGTCCGGATAAACAGCCAGAACGACATCATTTTTTTCCGGAATCACCGCAAGCCGCGGCTCGATTTCCGCCTCCGGCCCGAATTCGGGCGGCAGCCCCGCTTTCCGTCCGGCGGCAGTCGAGCGAACATGGAGCGGGCCCCTGGCCGCCTTCACCCGGAATCCGGTCAGCTCCTCCACGGCGGCCGGAGAAAACGTCCCGCCGTCGAGCTCCGCATAGCCCGGAGCCCAACACCAGAGGGCGGCAGCCTGCGCAGCGCACTTCCGCAGCTTGCGACGTGTTTCACTGTCCAGCGCGAAAACGGCCGGAAAAATGTTGAGCTTCGCCGCTGTCCTCCCTGCCATCAGGTCGTCGAGCAAATACTGCCCGCAGGGAGCGCCGATCCGGTTCAGCTCACGACGGGCTCCCGTCACCAGCGGGAACGTCGTGGCCGTCGAGCTCCCGGAGCCGGGGATGTACAGCATCGACCTCTCATCGACAAAAACGGCGACCTGCGGGCGGAAGGGAACCGGGTGATTCAATAACTCCTCTTCCGGAGCACTGAACTCTCTCATCACCTCCCACAGTTCCTGAGCATTGAACCAGCCGGTTCCACCGAGATCCATCCACCATGTCCCGTAATTGCGGCACAGCAGTGCAGCAAGGTTGCGGCGGAGCAGCGCAATGCTCTCCTCCTGTGTTTCCGCACCACTCTGCCAGCCGGAAAACCGGCTGCCGGAGGCGGTTGCCAGATGGGTCCCTGTGTCGTCCTCGACCAGCCAAAGCTTGCCGGAGAGCATCACGCTCTCCGCCGCCGTCATCACGGCAAAGCCGCCGCCGAGTTGACGGTCGGTGTACGACTGCGGGCCGGCAAGGATATCGACGTCCGGCGAATCGAGCACACGCCGCAGTGCATAATGCCCGGAAGCAGCGGGACCGTTCGGAACCCGGCCGAACTCAAACACATAGCCGTAGAAGAAAACCGAGAGCCGCCCCGGACCGGCCGCCTTCCGCACCGTCCGGGCGAGTGCGAGAACGATTTCCGCCGCACACGCCTGCCGGAACTCGTCGAAGTCGAGCACAGCCGCGTCCCGCCGGGGATGCCGCAACCCCTGCATCGGAGTCCCGCGCCGCGCGGCGGGAGGCGGAACGGAGACCGTATCAAACGACTCCGCTCCAGTTCCCCATGCCCGTCGAAGCGCAGCTTCGGAGCCATATTTCCTCCGGAGAAATTTCCGCCACGCCGCAAGCGTCGCCGGATCATACCCGGCGAGAAGCTTCCCCCAGGTGCCGGGGTAGAACCATTCGCAGGAATTGCCGCCGGCCGGATGATATCCCATCATATGCGGCCCGAACTTTTTCTCACAATAAACGATCGCGCTTCGGAGCGCTTCCGCCGCGTCCCGCCGGTAGCGTTCCGAAGCGAATGCGGCGGAAACGCCGCGCGAGCCGTCCTCGAATTTCATAAGCTCCTCCGGGTGCGCCCGCCGCCACCACTCCGGCGGATCGAGCCGGATCCTGGGCAGCAGAAACGCGTTTGGATTCGCGTCAAGAACCTGCCGGCAAACCCGGTCGAGGTCGCTGTAATCCGGCTCCCGGCCGGGCTCGGTCCAAATGCCGTCGACGAGGAAGGAAACGGCGTTGATTCCCGCCCCGGCAGCCATGGCGGCCTGTGCGGCAAACGGAGACGGCAGTCCACCGAGCACCGGACAATTGTCTTTCTGACGATGAACCGTCGGACGGAATGGGCGCGGCGAATCGGCTTTGGCCCGGACCGTGACGCGATACTCGTGATCCTTTGCCAACCGGAGTCCGGATAACAGCAGGTGAAACCCGCGTAGCTTCGGGTCTGCGGAGAGGCGCAGTTTCATAATCCCCCCTGCCGGGGTCTCCGCCTTCTCCACCGTGATCGAGAAATCCGGGGAATGCTTAATCCCGACGGACCACCAGTTCCATTCCCGTATGAAAGCATCATCAAAACGGCACTGCCTGACCGGAGTGCCTGTCGTCAGGTCCCGGATATCAACCTGTTCGAGCGTGACAATACCCGGCTTCTCACCGAACCGCAGATGCAACGCCCCGACCCGGCTCTCTTCGGGAGAACGAAAAGAGAATTCGAATGTCTGCGATTCCGGCGAAAGTTCCGCATACCCGGCGGAGTAAAATGGGCTGCCCCAGAACAGGCGGCTGCGGACTGCATGACCATCCATCCGCAGCTGCGGGACGCCCGCAGAAGACACGACGGTAAAGCTGCGGCGTTCCGCGGCTGCGGCGTCCGCAACCGCCAGCGCCAGACAGATGCACACAGGAATCATCCACCCCCTGATCATCACAATATTTCCTCTCATGGCCGCGTTTCATCAAGCGCGCTTCCGTAGAAACCGGTAAAGCGGTACTTGCGGCGTAACTCGTTGCTTGAAAACGTCTCCACATGACCGTCGAACATAACGGCATTGGTCCGGTCCTCGCCCCCATGGCGGTAAGCGATCGTCGTACTGCAGCTGACGCCGGCAGACGGCATCTCGCCGCAAAGCCGGTAGTAGGACGGGTTGCTCTTGGCCATGTTCACCGCATAATCCATCGCGTCAAGAAAGGCGACCCGCTTCGAAGCGTGAGTAACGCGGGACACCTTGAAAGCAATGATCCGATCGCCGCGCTTCCAGGCGCCGATTCCGAAGTCCTCCATCGACACGCCGTAACTGTAGTCGAGCCGGGCCGCGCCGTACTTGCCGGTGTCGGGATCCGAAAAACACCGGAGCGCTTTCGGGCAAACCAGTCCCGTCGATCCGCGCTTGTCGCAGTAACCGGCATTTTCGTTGACGCTCTGTCCCAGAATCCTGCCGCCCAGCTGCCGCCGCCAGGCCAGGTTCTGATGCCAGAAAATCAGTGACGGATCGGTATAGGTTCCACCCAGTCCGGGAACCCAGTAATCATTGAATGACGATGCGTACAGAACCGAAGCGGTTCCATATTGCTTCAGGTTGCCGGTGCATTGGATCCGCTTCGCCGTTTCGCGCGACTGCTGCAGAGCCGGCAGCAACAGCGAGGCCAGAATGCCGATAATTGCAATAACGACCAGAAGTTCAATCAGCGTGAATGATTCTTTTTTCATCTCTTTCGCCTTTCTTGATTGGGATGGCCAGTGGAGTGGAAACAACCTCGGTTCACTTTCTAAACTAGTTTATAAGATAAAAAAACAAAAAAATGAAACATGCGCACTCTGTAATAATTATGACATACATCACTCTTTTTGTCAATAGCATCAACTTTTTCTTTCGACAATTTTCAGAAAACGTCCCTCTATTCAGTTCCGAAGCCGTTCATCGGGATTGCCGGACACGATCGGCACGAGTGAATGATTTTCAACCGTGTTTATCATTCCGCCTCGAACTTTCTTTGCTATTTCCCGGATGTGAGCTTGCTTTCAGCTTGGAAAACTAGTATAATATTATGTGCACGATTAGATTAAAAACCTGAAATCCATAAGGAGTCCATCGGTCGATGAACATTCCGACTGAAACAATTGAGTTGACCGGCATCAATTCCCGGTTTGAAATCACCGCCCCCTCCGGAAAACCTCACGACCGGAAACTTGTCCTGCACGGCGTCGCCGGCCGCCGCGAACTGCCAAGCTGGCACCGCCTCGTCGTCACCGAACCGGAGACGCTCCATTTCCGCCTGTGCGGAGACGGGGAAAGGGTTGAGTTCGA
The DNA here is from genome assembly GCA_018265615.1 of Lentisphaeria bacterium. Lineage (GTDB taxonomy): Bacteria > Verrucomicrobiota > Lentisphaeria > Victivallales > Victivallaceae > Victivallis. The sequence goes on along the minus strand of JABLYX010000016.1, from coordinate 21,589 downwards.
GCTCTTCTCCTCAAACGGCAAGCGATTGTTCCGCATCAGCACCGATCCGGATGCGGAAAGCGTCTCCGGCGAGCTCCCGCTCGAAAAAAGCGAATACGCTTTCTCCGTCAGCTCCCAGGCCGCGGAATCGGACGACTATCTGCTCATGATTTCCGCAGATCGCGCCTGAAGCCGGTTCACTTTCCCGGCAGCGGCAGAACCTCCTGCACCCGCAGCGTCGGCGCTTCCTCCGGCGACGCACCGCTGTAGAGGAGCCCGCGGAACACGGCGGAGCCGCCGGGAGCGAGGCCGGCTTTCCCGACAAGGGCGTCGGGAATCACAGCAGCGACACCGGGATCGCTCCCGCCGTCCGGCGGGGTAAGGCGGAATTCCCGGCTCCCCGCCTCTCCGGCCCTCTCCGACCCGCAGACGGCGGCCAGCTCGACAAGCTTGCCGTCGAACCGTTTGTCGAGCTGCTCAAAGCCGATCTTCGAAGGGTGGTCCGGCATCAGCGGAGAAAGAACGGCCAGCCCGAGCCAGACGACGCCGCCGGCCAGCAGCGCCGAGAGCGCCCCGACCTTCAGCCAGGCAAAGAAGCTCATCTGGTGCGGCGCCTTCTTTTCGAGCATGCCGAGCGCGACGATGTTCGCGGTGCTGCCGATCATCGTGATGTTCCCGCCGATGCATGCGCCGAAGAGCAGTGCCCACCAGAGCGGAAACGCCTTCACCGTGACCGAAAGCTGTTCGATCACGGGACAGAACGCCGCGACGAAGATCACATTGTCCACGAACGCCGAACCGATCGCGCTCGTCACGAGGATGAACGGAATCAGGATCGCCGGGCTCCCGCCGCAGACGCTCGTGAAATAGTCGGCCATGACGCGGTCGACATGCGTGTGCTCAAGCGTCCCCGCGATCGCGAAGAGCAGCATGAAAAAGAGCAGCGTCCACCAGTCCACCTCGCGCTCGACATAGTGCCGCGCACGCTCCGGACGCAGGATCATGACCAGCCCCGCGCAGACCAGCGGCGCCACGAGCAGCACACTGTTCCGGCCGAGGCCGAGCAGCGTCTCAATCTGGTGGTGTGACGCGATCGCGAGAATCGTGAAGACGAGCAGCGCGAGGCCGCGCCTGTACGGTACGTCCACCACCGGCGCGAGCGTCAGGTTCCGGCTCAGCCGCTCCTGCAGATTCACATCGAACTGCCGCAGCTCCCCGCGGTAATAGTAGAGCAGGAACGCGACCGTCACGCCGAGCGCGAACAGCATCAGCGGGAACGACCAGATCATGAAATCCCCGAAGGTCAGTCCCCCCTTGGTCCCGATGTAGATGCCGACCGGGTTGCCCATCATGGTCCCGGCCGAGCCGACGTTCGTGGAGAGCACCGCGATCAGGATGTACGGCGTCGGATTCAGTTTCAGACGGTCGCAAACCTGGAAGATCAGGGTGGAGATAAAGATGATCGACGTGACTTCATCGACCGCGCAGGCGAGCAGTGCCGAGGCGACCGCCGTGACGGCGATGAATTTCTTCCCGGAGATGTTCGGCATCGAGACGATGAGCTGCACAACCCATGTGAAGAAGCCGAGATCGCGCAGCGCCCCGACCACAATCATCATGCCGACCAGGAAGAGGATCACCTCAAGCGCCGAGGATTGCACGAACTGCGCGACCGACAGCGAATTCGTGCAGATCAGCACCGCGAGCCCGAGAAACGCGATTGCGAGGCGGAAACTCCAGAAGAAGAGCGTCCCCATGATGATCGCGAGAAACACGCCGACCGCCGTCGCCTGATGCGCTTCGAGAACCGTGGCGCCGCCGGCTGTGCCGACGCCGATGCTGACCAGAAGGAGGATTGCGAAACGGCTCATCATCATTTTCGGCGACAGGGCGGCGGAACTTTCTTCTCCATGCATGGCGCGGCGTCCTTTCCGTATCGTTTACCGGGAAATCCGGAGATTCTGAAAGTAATATAACCGCAGTTCAGCCAAACGCAAGCCGGGAAAAACCGGATTTCCGTTTCACAGCTCCCGGCGCTCAAGTTTCAGAACGAGCGAGCGCCGGAAAGCGGGCAGGACAAGCGCGCCGTCATGAAGCTCCGCCTTGCCGCCCCGGTCCTCCCACGGTGCGTAGAAGGAGGCCCCGGCAACCGCGCCCGGACAGAGGGAGGCGGCCGGAATCCGTATGCCGGAGAACAGCTCCGGAGCCACACCGCGCTCAAGCTCGCTTTCATAAGTCGCCGCCTTGTCGCGCATCCAGACGAGATCGTGTGTGCGGCCGCGCAGAATGTGGAAGCGGAAGCGCAGATTCTCCCGCAGCTCCGGACGATACCCCTCCGCCGCCGGGTCGATCTCCCCGGCCACCCGGGCGAAGCGCGCGAAACAGCCCCAGAGATTGTGACGTTCGACATAGAAGTGATCCCAGTGCCAGAACTGGCCGCACCCGGCGCTGCCCGCGAAGAACGGTGCAAAAAGAGCGTCGTGCAGCAGTGTCCCCTCCCGGTCCGCCTCGTACAGATGCGAGGCGCGCCAGTGGTTCCACTCAACCGCCCCGGCCTCCGCGAGGATCGCGGGACGGTCCGGACGGCGGTTCCGCAGCTCGTCGATAACCGAGCGGCAGAGCAGATCCATCGGTCCCCGGCAGGCGTCGATCTCGGCGGCGGGGTCGATATAACGGTGCGCCTGCAGAAAATCGTTTCCGTCGAGCGAAGCGAGTTCGTCGTACATCGCATATCCGCCGAACCCGCTGAAACTGCCGAGGCTCTGCAGAGCAAACTGTTTCGGGAAGAGCCGGTGCAGTTCAGCGAGCATCGCTTCGGTCCACGGCTTCCAGAGCGGGGCGGGGCCGAGGCAGTTCACCTCGTTCCACAGTTCCCACCCCATGACGGCGGGTTCGTCCGCGAAGTTCCGGCTCAGGAGCTCGAGCTTCCGCACGAAGTTCCGGCGGGATTCCGGTGCGTTGAAGAACTCCTCCATCGAATCGGCAAAACCGCCGTTGTCGCGGCGGTAGACCCGGTTCCGGAAACAGGCCGCGCCGGGAAAGCATTCCGGCTGCTCCCCGGCCTCGAGCGTGCGGAAGTGGTCGAGCGTAAGCTTGAGCCGGATCCCGTTCTCCCCGGCCAGAGCGACGAGCGCGCGCAGATTTCCGAGCTTCTCCTCTGAAAACACGCCGGGCTTCTCCGGCTCGAGGTTCAGGAACGGCACCCCGAGCCAGATCCGGGCGAAGTTGCCCCCGTTCTCCGCAAAGCGCCGGAAGCGGCGGCGGTAGAGCCCGAGAATCTCCGCGTCGCTCTTCGCGATCCGCTCGAAGCAGAGGTTCAGCCCGACCGGAACGAACGGCGTTCCATCCTCAAGCTCGAAATAACGCCCGTCCCGGCGGCTGATCCCGACAAACTGATCCATTCTGCCCATCGATGAAACCTCCTGTAAAAGTGTGTTTGCAGATAGTATGGCCCGGATTTCCGGAAAATGCCAGGTCCGCCCCGTACTTTCTCATGCACCATTATGCACCGGAGCCGGCGGCACGGGCGCCGATTCAGCCTCAAAACACGATTTGCATTTCGGTAAAAGCGTGCTATAGTAACTGTTTCCACATCGAAAACGATGTGCGTTTTCCAAAACAAAGGAGTCGATCAATCATGGAAAACCTTTATGAGGCCACCGTCGAACGGTACCGGAAGTATGTGATGCCCACCTACGCACCGAAGATTCTCTTCGTGCGAGGCGAAGGCGCGCGACTCTGGGACGCCGACGGCCGCGAATATCTCGACTTCGCCACCGGAATCTCCGTATGCAACCTCGGGCATTGCCACCCGGGCGTCACCGCCGCGATCCAGAAGCAGGCGGCCACGCTCGTGCATGTCTCGAATCTTTATATGAACGAGGTGATGCCGCGCCTCGCCGGGAAGCTGATCGAAAACTGCTTCGACGGCGTGGTATTCTTCGCCAACTCCGGCGCCGAAGCCAATGAGGGCATGTTCAAGCTCGCCCGCAAGATCGGCAACGCCTCCGGACGCAACGAAATCATCTCGATGGACAATTCGTTCCACGGCCGTACCCTCGCGACGCTCGCGGCGACCGGACGCGCGAAATACCGCAAGGGGTTCGAGCCGGACATGCCGGGTTTCAGGCAGGTTCCGTTCAATGACATCGAAGCGCTGAAAAACGCGGTCAACGACAAGACCTGCGCCGTCGTCCTCGAACCCGTCCAGGGCGAAGGCGGCATCCTGCCCGCCGACCGGGAATACCTGAAGCAGGTCCGCGCGCTGTGCGACGAAAAGGGTATCCTGCTGCTGTTCGACGAGGTCCAGGCCGGCATGGGCCGGATCGGGACGCGCTATGCGTGGCAGAGCTTCGGCGTCGAGCCGGATGCGTTCTCGATGGCCAAGGCGATCGCGAACGGCCTGCCGATGGGCGCGTTCATCACGAAGCGCAAATACGCCGGAACGCTGACGCCCGGAACGCACGCGAGCACCTTCGGCGGCACGGCGCTCGTCTCCGCCGCCGCCCTCGCGGTGCAGGAGGCGTTCGATAACGAAAATGTGCTTGAAAACTGCCGGGCCCAGGGCGCATACCTCCGCGAAAAACTCGCTGAAGCCGGAAAGAAATATCCGTTTGTGAAGGGAGTCCGCGGCATGGGGCTCATGATCGGCGTCGTCCTCGACCGCGAAGCCGCGACGCTCGCGGGGCTCTGCCTCAAGCGGAACCTCGTGGTCCTGACCGCCGGCGAAACCGTGCTGCGGCTGCTGCCGCCGCTGAACCTCACCCGTGCCGAAGCCGATGAAGGCATCAGCAGGATCGGCGCCGCTCTCGAAGAGCTGAATGCGATCATACAGAAGGGATAAGAAGCATGAAAAAAGATTTACTGACGCTCCGGGATATCACCCGGGACGATCTGGAGCATATTTTTGAACTCGCCTCGAAGCTGAAAGCCGAACGCGGCAAAGTCGCGTTCACCCCGCTCGCGGGCAAAAGCGTCGGGCTCATTTTCGCGAAGTCCTCGACCCGGACGCGCGTATCGTTCGAAGTCGGCGTCGGCGAGCTCGGCGGCCGGCCGCTCTACCTCGACCAGGGCAAAATGCAGATCGGCCGCGGCGAGACGGTGGCGGATACGGCGAAGGTGCTGAGCCGCTACCTGCACGGGATCGTGATCCGGACCTTCTCGCACGCCGGCGTCGAAGAGTTGGCGCGCGAGGCGGGCATTCCCGTCATCAACGCGCTGACCGACGAATACCATCCGTGCCAGATCCTCGCCGATCTGCTCACGATCAAGGAGTATTCGGGCAAAGTCGACGGCTCGATCAAGATGGCGTTCTACGGCGACGCGCGCAGCAACATCGCGAATTCGCTGATCCTCGCCGCGCGGCTGACCGGCATGGAGCTCGTGCTCTGCGCCCCGGCCGAAGAGCAGCCGGAGCAGTCGCTCTACGCCGGAAGCCCGAACATCTGCTGGGAACCGGATCCGATGAAGGCCGCGAAGGAGGTCGACTACTTCTACACCGACGTCTGGGTCAGCATGGGGTTCGAGGAGGAACGGGAGCGGCGCATGAAGCTCTTCTCGCCGTACCAGGTCAACGGGAAGCTCTTCTCCGTCGCGAAGCCCGATGCGAAATTCCTGCACTGCCTGCCCGCCCACCGCGGCGAGGAGGTTTCCGCGGGCATCATGGATGACCCGAAGCGGTCGATCGTCTTCGACGAAGCCGAAAACCGGCTCCACGTCCAGAAGGCGGTCATGGCAATGCTGATGAAGTAAATAACGGAAAGCGGCTTAAAGCCGCTTTCTTTCTGTTCCGGAGAAACGATGTCCTTTTTCGCAGTACTGATCCTTGCCGTGAGCGTTTCGATCGACGCGTTCGCGGTTTCGGTCGGCGGCGCGCTCTGTGACCGCACCGGCCGCCGTTGGCGCAATGCGCTGAACGCGGCGGCATTTTTCGGCAGTTTCCAGATCGTCATGCCGCTGATCGGCTTCTACGCGGCGACGCTGCTGGCCGGATTCGTCGCGGCCATCGACCATTGGCTCGCATTCGTACTGCTCGGATTCGTCGGCGGGAAAATGATCTGCGAAGGCGTCAAGCTCGATTCCAAAGAGGAGAAACCGGACGGCGAATGCAACTGCCCCCCCGACTTCTTCGCCCCGAAAGCGCTCTTCATGCCCGCTGTGGCGACGAGCCTCGACGCGCTCGCGGTCGGCGCCAGCCTCGCATTCGCAGGCAGCCCGATCCTGGTTCCGGCCATCGCGATGGGCATCGTGACCGCCGCCGCATCGATTCTCGGTGTGCTGCTCGGCCGCAAACTCGGCACCCTGGCGGGCGAGCGGGTCATGATGGTCGTGGGCGGAGCGGCCATCGTCCTCATCGGCTTTAAAATCCTGCTTGAGCACCTGACCGCATAACCGGATCTTATACTGATTCGCCATCAGACATGGATGGCGAATCAGTATGATTTCGCACCCATCCGAAGCTTTACTCCGAGTATGCGAGAAAGATCTCTTCCAGCGGCAGCGGATCGAGCTCGAATTCGAGCCCCGGTACGACAGACAGCCGTTCGCGGAGCTGTTCCCCGCCTTTTACAGCCAGCACCAGTTCGGGCCCCGCCGTTTTGCGGCGAACGGTTTCCAGCTCCGGCAGCAACGGCTCCTGAGCGGCGGAGAGTCGCAGCCGGCGAATATCCCTCTGAAGCTCCGCCGCATCCGCTTCGACGGCGAGACGGCCGTTTTTCAGGATTCCGACCCGGTCCACGATCCCGGCGGCTTCCGGAATCAGATGGGTCGAAAGAAGGACCGTGCAATCGTATTCCGTCAGTGAGCCGACCAGCATCTCCATGAAGTTCCGGCGCGATGCGGTGTCGAGCCCGAGACAGGGGTCATCGAGGATCAGGAGCTCCGGCTCCCGGCACAGCGCCAGGGCGAGCACACCTTTCGCATACATCCCGCGTGAGAACTCCCGCAGGCCGCGATCAAGCGGAAGGCCGAACGTTTCTGCGAGTTCCGTGAGCTTTCCGTCCCGCCACTTCGAATAGAACGGCTTCAGAAAGCGCCCGAGCTCAGCGAGGGTCATCCGGTCATAAACTTTCATGAGCTCGGCGACATATGCAAAACGGGCTTTCACCTCCCCGCCGCAACGGACCGGATCCAGGCCGAACACCCGGACGCTCCCGGAATCCGGCTCCATCTGCCCGGCGACCATCCGGATCGCGGTCGTCTTGCCCTCGCCATTGCCGCCGAGAAGCGCATAAACGTTGTTCCGGTATACGGAGAGCCCGAGCCCGTCCAGTACTTTCCGGCGGCCGTAGGATTTATCCGTATTCGTCAGTTCGATCACTTTTTCGCTGCTCATCTTACCTGCCCTCCGCCGGTTCGGTATGTTTCAAAGCCGGATATGCCAAAACCTCCCGGTTCCTGCTGTCGGTGAACCGGAATCCATCCTTCGTCCGTTCGTACCGGAACGGCAGCCCGGTTTCAAGCGTTTCCGGAAACTCTCCGGTGCGATGCTGCGCCAACTTCAGTTTCAACGCCTCGGCATAGAGCAGAAACCACCCCTGCCGCACCCGGTACTCCTGAACAAGGCGATAGAACAATGCACCGTCGCCGGAGCGGGCGATATGGAGGTTCAGCGTCCGGGAGTCCATAGTCGAAATGCGGTCGACATCGCGGAACGCGGCGCTCTCCCGGCGCAAAATGCGGGCTTCCATAAGATACCGGTACGGCATGGAGAGCAGCCTCCATCCCCAACCGGAGGCCGGCTGGATTTCCCACCACATATCCCGGAGACTCACGGAATAACGCCGCGCGGGGCCGGAAACGCCGGCACGTTCCAGCATCCCGATCACCGCTTCAAGCGCCGCTTCATGCGTTCCGCCATACAGGATGCCGTCGAGGGCGGCAGTCCCGCCGAACACCTCCATATTGACGGCTTCCCGGATTTTCCCGATATCGCCCGCCCGATATGCCGCCAGCAGCCGCGGAGAAACCGCGCCTCTGACAAACCGGGAAACCTCCCGCTGCCGCGAATACATGGAAAGGGCACTGCAGTAAAACGGCTCATCTCCCGGAGAATAGCCGAATTGCGCAAGGTAAGCTTTGACATCAGAATCACTGAATTGCCTGAAATCCCCCGGCTCCCATACCGTATCCAGCAGGACAATCCCTGCGGCCTTCGCCTCTTCCTGTGCAGAAGCCCGCTCGAAGCCGGCAACAGCGGCGGTCCCCCCCCACTCCAGCCACGGGATCGCAACGGCCATGACGCACCAGAACAGCAGACATCCGCGGCAGGGCCGGTTCATCATCCGCCGTTTCCAGAGCTGATATCCGCCCGCGGCAAGCAGCACAATCAGCTGCAGAAGCGGAAAAAATATCATCGGAAACTCAAGATGGCTCCAAGCTCCCGCCGCAGCAAACGCCGGCAACTGCGCCGGGCAGAGAATCAGAAGCCCGAGAAGCACACTCATCAGCAGCGACATTCCGCGGCACATGGGAGCAAAAAAGACGAACATGGAGGCGACCAGCAGGTTTCCCGACAGACTGAGCCCGAAGAGATTCCAATTAGACTGCGGCTCCATCGGAGCAAAGACCGTGAAATGGAAAACAGCCAGAACCGGCAGCAGAATCGCGCACCGCAGCAGCAGCCGGAGCCCCCATAGCCTCGCCGGCGGATACGGCAGCCCGAGAAGAAACGGCCGTTCCTCGCAGTCGGACGCCAGCGACTCAAACAAAGCCGGAACCAGCAGCAGAGGAGTTGCGATAAAAAGCGTCACGGCAGCCGATGCATCGCCGCCAGGCAGCCACAGATGGCTCCCGGCGTAGAGCAGAATCAGAATTCCGACGGCAATCCCCAGCGATGCGCAGATTCTCCGCCACTCCAGGAGAACAAATGACAAATCCGGACTCATATCCCACCCTCCGTTTCCTGTTGACCACCACATTTCCATGCCTCATCGAGAAGCTCGCGGAGCCGCCCGGGAGAGATTCCGAACGCCCGCGCCTTCACAACGACATCCGCCAATTCCGCCGCCACGGCTTCCTCGCGCTCCCGGCGCAGTGCAGACGCCTGCGGAACCGAAATAAAGGTTCCTCCGCCGGGACGGCTGATCAGCAGCCCCTCCTCCTGCATCATCCGGTACGCCTTCGCCACGGTATTCGGGTTCACACGGAGCTGCATCGCAAGCTCACGCACAGGCAGTACCCGGTCGCCATCCCGATAACGTCCGCTCAATACGGCGAGCTTCAGCTCCCCGATAATCTGAAGGTAAATCGGTGTGCCGTTTTCAAGGTCGATCTTCATGCCGCCTCCTTTCCGTATTATCATCATATTACTATTGTACTATTCAAATAATACAATTACAAGCCCCCGAACTGAAAAAGATGGAAAAAAAACGCACCGCATGACTGCGGTGCGGCGGAAAAGCAATATGGACGCTGCCGTTATTTCCCGGCGGCCTCACGAAGACGCCGGAGCGACTCGGTTTTACCGAGGATCACCATGATCTCGGCGGGTCCTCCGGGCGTCACCGCAAGACCGGAGACGCCGATGCGGACCGCCCACATCGGCTGGCCGAGCTTCACCCCCTGCGCTTCGGCATAGCGGCTCATGATGCCGTTCAGCGCGTCGATGCTCCAATCCTCCAGCGCCTCGAACTCCGGAAGCAGTGCGGCGAACGCGGCTTTTGCGGTATCGGGGCTCGATTTGCTCTTCTTGTTGTTGAAGAGCTCGGCGGTATATGCCGGCTGCTCCCGGAGGAAACCGATCTTCTCCGGAATCTCAGTCAGCTTGCCGACCCGCTGCTGAAGCAGCGAAGCGATGAGCGGCCACTCCTTTTCGAGCGGCGAGCCTTCGAGGCCGGAGAACGGCAGGGAAACGCGCGCGAACTCCTCCGGAGCAAGCGCTTTCAGGTATTCGCCGTTCATCCAGGTCAGCTTGTCGTAATCGAACACGGCGGAGGATTTATTCAACCCGTGGACGTTGAAGATCTCCTCAAGCTCGGCGAGCGTGAAGATTTCGCGGTCGTTCTTCGGAGACCAGCCGAGCAGCGCGATATAATTGATAACGGCGGCGGGCAGATACCCCTCCGCGACGAGCCCTTCGAAGCTCACGGAACCGTGGCGCTTCGAAAGCTTCGAAACGTTGCCCCCGGCATCGCGCCCCATGATGAGCGGCAGGTGGACATACTCCGGAACGTCCCAGCCGAACGCCCGGTAAAGCAGGTTGTACTTCGGCGTGCTCGACAGATATTCGCAGCCGCGCACGACGTGCGTGACTCCCATGGTGTGATCGTCGACGACGTTTGCGAAGTTGTAGGTGGGCATTCCGTCGCGCTTGATGAGGATCTGGTCATCAAGCACTTTGTTTTCGATCGTGATCTCGCCATACACCGCGTCATGATAGGTGGAGACGCCGTCCCTGTCGATCTTCTGGCGGATCACATACGGCTTTCCGGCGGCAAGGTTCGCGGCGACGGTCTCGGGGTCGAGCCCGCGGCAGCGGCCGTCGTAGCCGGAGCCGGCGGCATCCCCCTCCGCCGGCTCGGGCTGTTCCTGCTTGTCGCAGAAGCAGTAGTAGGCTGCACCTTTCTTCACGAGCTCCTCCGCATAAGGCAGATAGAGGTTCTTGCGCAGGCTCTGGATGTACGGGCCGTAATCGCCGCCGACATCGGGCCCTTCATCGTGCGTGATTCCGGCGGCGGCGAGCGTCGTGTAGATCACCTCGACGGCGCCGTCGACATAACGGGCCTGGTCGGTGTCTTCGATGCGCAGAATGAATTTCCCTTTCTGCGACCGGGCGAGCAGGAATGCGTAAAGCGCGGTTCTGAGATTGCCGACGTGCATGAATCCGGTCGGGCTCGGAGCGAATCTGGTTCTGACGGTTTCTGCGGACATTTTCCATCACTTCCGGTTTGCCGGGGATATCCCCGATTATGATTACAACAGTCTGATTAATGTACAGCAGAAACGGGAGATTGCAACCGTTCCCGGCCCAAATCGGGAGAGGTCCGGGCAAAAAGCATTTTTTTTCTGAACACGGGGTTGACATTTCGCCGGAATACACTATATTAAACCACGTCTCAAAGGCATGCGTCTCCATCGTCTAGTGGCCTAGGACACCGGGTTCTCATCCCGGCAACATGGGTTCGACTCCCATTGGAGATGCCATTTTTATTGCTTAATTATCAGTGAGTTACATTCAATTGCAACGATATCTATTAAGTCCTCTGTCTGCCCTTTAAGCATCCACTTTTGTATGTAATTATGTATGTAATGATCTTGCTTTTCTCATAAACAAAGGAAAGCCCCGGTTTTTGATGCCGGGGCTTTGTTGTTTTATCGCCGATAACGGCGGCGACCGCGGCGAGCATATTCTTCGAGCGGGTTGTCGTCGGAACGCCCGACTTTCCGCTCGTAATATTCAACCGCCTCCTCGCAAGCCTGCTCTTCGAGATCCTCCGGCAAGAATTCCGCGAAGGCTTTCACGACGATGCAAAGCTCGGAAAATTCGCGCAAGACTTCATATTCTTTGTTTTCGCTCGCGCATTTGATGAGCTCGGACGCCTCTTTGATGGCTTTGTCCAGCAGCTCTTCGCGGCTGTATTCGCGGGCCAGCATCGAAGCGATTTCTTCCTTATCGTCTTCTATCTCCCGTGAGAAACGCATCCGCTTGAACCGGCCGGTGCTGGTTCGTGGCTGGCGCCGGCTGTATCGCGCCTCCTCGTCCTTATCATATCGGTTGATGAACGGAGCGATCATTTCCGCCACGACCTCCCACGGCCCTTCTTCTGCGGAAGAGTGGCGCGACCGGCCGCTGTACCGCATCATGCTATTGTTTCCACTGCCCGATCCGCCGATACTCATGCCGTTCGTGCTGCCTTCATTGTAATTGCCGTCCATTTTCATACCCTTTCTTTTAGTTGAAATATTCGAGCCAAAGCTGATCTGCCAGCGGCAGAGTGCCGTCCGGCCAGAAACTCAGTTCCAGAAACATCTTCAATTTACTGCCCTCCGAACATTCCGCGCATCATCTGCATCGGATTCATGCCGCCGCCTCCACTCATCATTCCACTCATCATCTGCTGAAGCATACCTTGAGGATTCTGCCGGGCATTCTGAATCATCTGGAGCGTTTGCGGATCGCGCAGACGCTCATCCATATGAATGATCGTCTGTGCCACCTTCTGATCAAGTCGCGTGCCGGTTTTCGCCTCCGCCTCAACGATTTCAGCGATGTAACTCTGACCGTCCGCGTTCAGCTTGATTTTGATTGTCGTTTCGTTCGCCATTATCTGTTCCCTCCGTTAAAGTTGAATTGGGGTATCGCCGGCATGATCGGAGTATAGCTTGGAGTCTGGATATAGGGCAGCGGCGGAGCTCCGAACATCGGCTGCTGCATCATCGGCTGCTGTACCATCTGAGGTACCCACGCCGGCTGCTGATAAGGCGGCGGAGATTGAGGCGCCTCGGCCTTCTGTTCCTGAATCCTTTCCAGAATTGCCTTCATCTCGGAAAATCCGCTTTTCAGTCCGGAAACCTCACCGGATAAGGCAGCGACCGGATCAACTGGCACATCTTCCATACCGAAACGGGTGCGGATTTCAACCAGCTCCGCGTTCAAGGCTTCCATGTGGCGGCGATATGCCTCATTCTCGAGGGCCGCGCATTCCGCCGCTTTGTCAGTGACTGCCGCAGGTTCTTCCTTCACCGGTTCCGCCGATGCCGTTTCTTCCGGAGAAATCTCGCTCGTTTTTTCGTCATCCATGGGAATCTCCTTGGGTTATGTGGAAAAATAGCGTCTTGCGGTCGATTGTATAAATCTTCCGCTGCTTCCGCAACCACAATTTTTTTTCAACGGCCTGTCGGCATTTATCCAATCCGCCGTTTGAAAGTAGGGTACGAAAAAGGACTGGACGTCCCGGTCCGGAAAACAACAACGATGAGGTGTATCTATGGAAGCAGTACCCGTGTACAACATTTCGCCGGTCGGGAACGGCGGCGGCGCCAATCCCTGGGAAATCATGGCGGCAATGAACAGCAACGGCAACCGCGGCGGCGCGTGGGGCGGTGACGGCGGATGGTGGATCTGGATCATCCTGCTGTTTTGCTTCTGGGGCGGCGGATGGGGCGGTAACGGCGGCAACAATCGCGGTGGCAACGGTTGTACAGGATGTGCCGGGATCGGCGCCCTCGGTGCGGATCTTGCCATTACCGACGCAACTAATATCGCAGAAATCAAAGCAGGCGTCAACTTTAATGCTCAGACGCAGGTCGGTCAGACCAACCTGATGGGACAGATCAAGGACAACATGTTCAGCGGTTTCGCCAACCTGAACAGTGCGGTCACTCAGTCAGCGTACCAGAACCAGCTCGGACAGCGCGACCTTCAGGCCCAGATCGCCGACTGCTGCTGCAAGACCCAGTCCGGCATGGCGGCGGTGAACAACAACATCACGCAGCAGTTCTGCCAGCTGAACTACAACAACGCGATGCAGGCATGCGAGATCAAGCAGGCCATCGCCACCGAAGGCGCGGCGACCCGGCAGCTGATTCAGACGCAGTACATCGCGGAAGTCGAACGGAAGCTCGCCGAAGCGAAGCAGCAGCTCTTTGTGCTCGACAGATTCGGCCAGTATGCGAATAACGGCAATTGCGGTTGCTGCAACAACGGTTGCGGCAGCTGCTGAACCGGGAACGCTCCGGCTTTCGGGCCGGAGCGTTTTACAACAACGCTCATACCATGGAGGTTGAAAATGGCTTGCTATAATTGCAATCTGTGCAAATATGCGCTCGGCGCGCCGATTGTCGGCACCACATCGGTCGTTTATACGATCAAAACTACGCTCTGTAAGCTCAGGAAACAGGATCTTTTTCTGATTTTCGTTCCGGCGTCAACGACCTCGACGCTGCCGCCGGTGCTTCAGCTCTGCGACGGTTCCCTGCTGCCAGTGGTCTATTCCGGCACAGATGCCGCCGCTGAAGCGTCAGGTCTCCTCGGAAACCGGGCGCATCTGGCGACGATCATCTGCAACAACGGCGTTGCTACCCTGAACGTCTTTGACGCGCAGAACCCGGCCGCCGCCAGCGCATAACTGCTCTCACAGGGGCCCCGGAAACGGGGCCTTTTTTCTGGAGGACTCAGCAATGGAAAACATATTCTCATTTTCTCTCGAATATTCGCATCCAGTGAATGAAATCGGCACTCCCATTACGATCTCCTGCCGCTCAGAACTCTGCGAAATGTGCGATCAGCCAGTTCATCACTGCAACGCCATTTGGGATACCGGGGCGACCAGTTCCATGATCACCCGGGAGATAGCGGAAAAACTCGGACTTCATCCGATCGGGAACGTGAAAATAGCCGGAGTGCATGGGGCTCAGTCCGCTAATGTATACGAGGTGGATCTTGTGTTCGGCAATGGCTGCCGGATTCCGGCTGTGCGTGTCTCCGAAGCAACCGGCAGCGGCGGTTTTGACGTTCTTCTCGGAATGGATATCATCAGCCGCGGTGTCTTCGTTATTGACGGCAGCGGGAAAGGAACCCGGGTCTATTTCGCCTGCCCTACAGCTTCGAGCTGAAATTTTGCAAGCGCTCCGGCTAAAATACGAAGTCGGGAACAATCGACCGGACATTTGCAGCAATTGCCGTGACAGGCAAAATTTTTCACCAGCTTCGCGGCTTGACATTTCGCACAAAGCCCGCTGGTAAGTTCACATTCCGGATACCGGTTCCGACAGTGGTAACAACTTCGCTTCCCTTTGTCTCCTGACTTGCGGCACTGCTCGCATTCCCGACGTCGCCGCGTCTCTTCAACGCGGCACCGAAAAAAAAGATGCTTCGCCTGTCCGGTCGAGATGATGTCGATTTCGTCTGGTTCTCCGAGCACCGCCCGAGTCTGCGTTCCGCCAAGGCCGAGAATTTCAGCTGCTTCTTTCACATCAATCAGGTCAATCATTACCTCGCCCTCTCCATTCAGTTGATTCGTCGAAACGCGCAATTTCCGATGATTTCCACCTTTTTATCTGTGATTTCCCGGGCACGCCGTGCCCGTTGTTCCGCGAGATATGGCATAGGATCCGTCACGTCAATTGTTGGAATTGCCGCTTTTCTCCTCATGACATAACGCATGTACATGTCATGAAGCTGTTCCAGCCCGGGATTCGGCCCCAGCTTGGCTGCATTCCATTGAGACAGCATCGCCGTGCCATCTCCGACTTCTTCAATGACAAAATCCTTGCCCGGAATTGCGTCCGGAAGCAATGTCTGAATCATTTTATCGATTGCGTATTTCATACAATCCTTCCGTTTTAGGATAACATATCCTATTTCGGTTGATCGGTAAAACTATCACAAACGACCGTATGCTCGATCCGTGCATAATAAGCAGATGTCAACTTAATAATTAGACATCGCTATTCAACAAACCGCAATTATGATATTTTTATCATTTCAGGCTTTGCAATGATAAAAATATCATTGCAGATGATGCCTAAATCGCTTTGCGCAGGGAAATAAAAGAGGTTTACGTACAATCCTTATCTGCCTGCATAAACCGGTTTCAATTACTTGTCCAGGAGGTTCAGCTCTTTTTTCAGTTCGTTCAGGATTTTGGACATTTTTTCCGCGATGTACTGATGACGTTTCATGTTCGCGTCGGATAACGCCTGCGCCCCGCAAAGCAGGTTGCGGAGCGTCGAGGCTTTGATCCCCAGGAGTTCCGCAAACATTTTGGTCGATAGGCCGGAGCGCTCCAGGCTCTCCTTCAATGCTTCGCTGTCTCTCACTTTTTCCCATCCTTCCCCGATGCGTTCCAGCAGCACCGCCAGGCGTTTCGGATTCAATTCGCAGCCGACAAACTTCCGGCCGTGTTTATGTGCGTTCACCGCCACCAGGCCACGCCCGATACACGGATCCCCGATACATTCGTACTGCTCGTTTTCGCACACCCATGCGATTATGTCCTCCTCATCCATATAGTCGAGCTTCGGCTTTTTCGCCTTCCGGCTGCCGCGGATCACGTAGCAGAGGTTTTCTTTCCGGTGGTAGTACGAGGAATTGTAAAAGGTCACGTACCTGAAGAGCTTTTTCATTTCGGCCAGGAACTCGTCAAGGTACTCCTTGCCGACCTCCACATAGCAGGTATGAGGCGCAATCTCCGCGATGTGACGGAAAAGCGCCGTGTAGAATTCCCGGAAGTCATCCCGGTAATTATCCCGGCCCGCCTTAGTAACGAAGCTGTTCAGGTTGCCGATGTTCCACGGCGGATCAACGAAAATCAAATCCGCCTCGCTCATGAATTTCGGCAGCCCGTCGAACAGGTCGTTGACCGCAACTTTGCTTTCCCCGATCCGCCACACTTCGCCCGGCCGGATCGGATAACGCTCGATCGCACCGCCGTAATCCCATCTCTCACTCATGGTCTGCCATCTCCCAGGATTTGCTCCACGGCTGATTTGCGAACAGCGCGGCGATTCCGGTGATCTGCTTCATCCGATAGACGGCTTCCAGCTCCATGCCGAGCTGCCGGGCCACGTCCTCCTCGGCCATTCCCTGCTCCAGCAGCGAACGGACGATATTCGCGTCTTTTTCCACCTGATGAATGCCGCGGGCGCGGTTGAACTGCATCGTGGCGCACATGCGTTGGCTGATGTCGTGCGGCAGCACGACGATCGGCAGCTCCTTCGCCCCGAGCCAGTCGCGGAACAGCAGATATCGGTGTTCGCCGTCGATGATGACGTAAATATCATCATCCCTGTCGTAGATCGTGACCACAGGAAAACAGAATCCGTTGGCGACTACCGACTCCTTCAGGAGCTCCATGTAATGCTCCGGAACGCTGTTCGGGTTGTAGTCGTTCGGACGCACTTTATCGATGTCCATCATGATTACGTCGAAGCACGGCAGGGATATTTCGCCCTGTTGGGTTTGGATCGTTTTCACAGGTTGTCCCTCCAGAATTCAATGCGTTTCAGAATCGGGTCCTCGCGGTTGCTGACCGGAAGATTGTTTTCATAGTCGTTCAAAATCAGCTGGCGGCACTGCTGCCGGGCGACATAATTGTTGTTCAGGTGTTTGGCGAACCGCTTTTCGAAAATCGGCTTCTTTTCCAAATCCGGGTAGGTTTTGAGCAGGAAGTCGCGGTACTCCATCCAGCTTTTGAAATTCTCCGGGAGTTTCTGACACTTCATGACCGTCCGGTTTTTGCCGAACTCGTTGCCGAACCGGATCCCCTTCATCCGCTTGCAGAGCCGGTCGTAGGTTTTCGGCTCGAAGCTCGGCAGTTCGACGAGGCTCTTGAAGCTCTTTTCATGCACCAGGCTGCTGACCCGGATGTCGTTGATCCCGAATCCCATTTTGTGCTGGTAGTCATAGATCCGGGAGTAACGGACACCGTTCTCATACAGATATTTCCAGACGTCCGAGAAGTTCCAGTCGTAAATCGGATAGAACGTGTAATTGCCGTTCGGGCGCTTCGTTCCCCACCGGACATCTTTATAGCACTTGTTCCGGGCACACGCGCGCCAGCGGTTCGGGCTCTCGGTGGCCCGGATCCCGACGAGGAAGGCGGTGTTTTTCTGAGAATTCTGAAAATTCTCCAACACGTCGTAAAAGCCGAACCCCTTGTTTTTGTCGCGGACGGTTTCGGTGGCCGGATCCCATGACTTGTGTTGAATGCTGTCTCGCTCCTTCGGACGCATCCACATCTTGTGCTTTCCGGCCTCCCAGCATTTGAGCTGCGACTCCTCGAAGCTCGTGGAGTTGGTCAAATTGAATTCGATCTGCAGCCACAGCTTGATCGTGTTCTCCGGGTAAAGCGTCATCAGGTATCGGACCTGTTCGATCGTGGAGGCGTATACGACCTCCTCGTCGAGGAAGAAGATCCCGATCCGCCGCCCGCGTTTGTGCGCCTCGGTCAGCGCCAGGTGGGCCGTGACGGTCGAATCCTTGCCGCCGCTGATGCTCACGATGATATTTTCGAACTCGTCGAACAGATAGCTGATCCGCCGGCGCGCGGCGCTCAGCACGTCTTCGCTGGTGTAAACCTGAATGGCGTTATCCGATGGCATCGTAGATCTCCTTCATTGTCCGCGAAATCTCCCGGTAACGGCCGAGGTAATACTCGTCCACCTTGAGACCGGTCGTCAGGTATTCGAGCCGGGTGCGGCGGTGGCGCTTCAGATAATCGTGCAGCTCCATCACATTCTGAGCCGGATCAAGCAGCACCCCATCATCCGGCGCATCCTTATAGGTGTAGACATTGGACGCCCTGAACCGTTTGTTCCGGGCGACGTAATTCCTCGCCGGATCGATGGACGCCGCCTTGAAGTTCCCGGCCAGCAACGCCATACGGCGCGGCAGGCACTCCGGATCCTTGATCGATTCGGCGCCGGCGAACAGCTTCTCCTTTTCGTCGGCGTACTTCTGCCGGTCCGCGTCGGTGAGTTCGACCGGAACCGGCTTGATCCGGTAGTCACGCCGCACGATTTCGACCGTCACATCACGGAACAGCTCGGGGCTGAACGGCTTCCGGCGCATCCGGGCCTTGTCCTCGAAGTCGGCCAGGATCATGAAATTTTCCCGGTCCTCGACCAGCGGGAAATATTCGAAGACCAGGCGAACCCCGCACTGATTCAGATAATGGTGCATACAGTTATAAGTGAGGCTGTTCCGGTTCTGCGTCCGCATCATCTCATCGGCCACGATCAGGCCGGACTTGTCGATCTCCCCCAGCAGCCGGTAGAAATATTTGTAAAGAATCACATCGTCCCAGGAACGGTATTCCGTTTCGCACGGCAGATCGTATTCCGGCCGGGCTTTGCCGTAAAAGACGTAGACCTTCCGGACGCCGTGCTCTTCGCACTTCCGGCGGATCAGCTCCTGTTTCTGTTGATGATCGAATCCAAGGCAAATCATAGGGACCTCACCAGGTTCTGCAGCTTTTCGCGGCTGTTTTTAATCTTTTCGACTTCGGCCCGGAACATCTCGACGGCGTCCCCTTTCGATTCATGGGCCTGCCGGATCCGCCGTTCAACACCGCAGTTGCACCATAGATCGATATAGGTGACACGGCGTGCCTGGCCGATCCGGTGGCTGCGGTCCTCCGCCTGCAGCCGCTCCGAATATTTAAATCCATTGTTATAAAATATCACGTTTTCCGCTTCATTTAAAGTCAGGCCGTGGCCGCCGCACTGAATAGTCGCGAGAAAGAACCGCGCCGGACCGCGGAATTTATCGACCTCCCGCTGCCGGGCCGCCGGTTTCACATTGCCGCAGAATGTCCCGAATGAGTCCGCGCCGAACTCCGAAGTGAGGTACTTCCCGATCTGCCCGACGTCGTATTGATACTTGCACCAGATGATCGTCTTTCCCGGATTTCGCGAAATGGCCTCATTTAAATAATAGAGCCGGTGGTGGGCGACCTCTTCCAATTCAAATCCGCCCTTCACCCGCCTGCGGAGAAATCCGCAGGCGATCTCCTGCAGCGCCGTGAACATTCCGAAAATCAGCGGCCCCGTCGCCCAGTCCGGACGGTTTTCGAGCCGGTTCAGAAACTCTTCCTTCGTATCGTGGTACAGGATCAGTTGTTCGAGTGTCATATGAACGGTGAGCTGGTCGTAGAGCTTTTCCGGCAAATCGAGGCATTCCTGTTTCGTCACCTGATAAACGTACGGCGCTATTTTGGCCGCGATATACGGGATGTTGTGGGACGCGACGATCAGGCCGGGGAACTCCTGCGAGTATTCCAGATGGTTTTTGGCGAATGAGTAAAACGAGTTGTAGCCGAGAATCTCCGGCGAGAGGAATTGAAGCTGGCTGTAGAGATCGACGATCCCCTGGCTGACCGGCGTTCCGGTCAGGATCATCCGGTAACGCGCCCGCTGCGCGAACAGCGTCAACCGGCGCGAACGCTTCGAAAACGGCCCCTTAATGTAACTCGATTCATCGACGATCACCATGCTCCGCCGGTCGATGAGCTTTTCCACGGCGACCGCCACGCGGATGCTGGAGGATACCGATTCCAATCCGACGATGTACCAGGAGGCGGACGGGAGGCTCCGTCCGGTCACGCGGTCGTCGAAGATGAAAATGTCCTCCGCGTCGGTGTGTTTGCGGATCTCCTGCTCAACGGTGTTTTTCAGGGAGACCGGGCAGCACCAGACGACCTTCGACAGCTTCCCGCATCTGCGCCGGATGAATTCAATGGCGGTCCGGCTCTTGCCGGTCCCCATCTCCATGAACAGCGCCCCGACCCGCAGCGGCAGGAGCTTCTCCACCGCCCGCCGCTGGTGAGGAAGCAGACTGGTCGTCGTCTCAAATCTCATCGCGCAGCGCCTCCGGCACTTCCACCGCTTCGGGCACTTCCAGCACCTCAGGCACGGTATCGGGAGCCGTGAACCGTTCGGCCGGAAGCTCCGGGACCGTCTCGACCTGAGCGCTTCGTCCGCTTTTGCCAAGCTCGATCAGCTTCCGGGCTCCGGGCGACAGAAACGCCTGATTCCGCTCGGCGAAGTCGATGATGTCGGCAAAATGTTCCACGCCGACGCGGCCCGAACCCTCCGTCCACCGGCAGCCCGGAATGCGGCGGATCTCGTGGTAGAAATCGCCCCGGTCGCGGTCGAAGTATACGGCGAAAGTCTGTCCCTTCCGGAGGATCCGGACGGCCGGAGGAGGATTGACCTCCCCTGCCCCGATCCGGCGGGCGACTTCCCGCGGGACGCGGACCACGAATCCGGCGGACAGCAGCACGGAGGCGGCGTATGCGGCGAATTCCGGGAACTCTCCGAGGCGGAAGGCATACTTGATTCTGTAGGTCCGGGCATCGCGCTGCCAGGTGAAATTGAGCCGCCGCATCTGCCGCGTGAAAGCGTCGTTGAATTCCGGCGGAACGATTTCAATGCTCTCTTCGAATACGGACATCGCGACGACCGTTTCGGTCTGCGGTTCTCCCTGCGGCCGGAGCGTCACGTCGCCGGATTCCGTCGCGACGGAATCCATGTCCTGCCGATCCGCCGCCGCGAGCTGCCGCTTTTCGCGCCATGCCTCCGCCTGCTCCCTGAGAAGCGGGAAGACCGTCCCCGGCGTATGGTTGCGGTGCTCGATCCACCACGAGGCCGACCGGATCGAGCGGAGATAAGCATCGACGGTCTGCCATTTCGCGGGGACCGGACCGAGCTTTTTCACGGATTTCATAAAATTCGCGCGGCAGCGCTTCGCCCATTCGACCTGCTTTTCCGTGCCGGTCAATTCGGGGAGTCCATCTTCGGCCGACTCTTTCGCGGCGGCGGCGGACTCTCCGGCCCGTCTGGCTGCAAGGCAGTCCGGGCAAAGCTCGGACTGCATCCTTCTGATCTGCCACTCCCGCGATTTGCCCGGGCCGTGCAGATTAACCGCGCCGGAATGTCCGCAGCTGTACGTGATCGAATATTGAGCCATTGTATCCTCCCTGTTGGTTACAATGACTAATATAATGATATTTTTATCATTTTCAACTTGATAATGATAAAAATATCATAAAAAATAAAACGGCCCGATTTTCGGGCCGTCGTCCGGTTACTGTCCGGTTATTATTTGGTCGTGACCTTGTCGGCGGTCAGCGTCAGGTCCTCGCGGGTCGCGGCGATGATTCCGGCGATT
>JABLYX010000067.1 GCA_018265615.1 Lentisphaeria bacterium | reverse complement strand
CTACATCACATACTGCGCATTATACGGCAGAACCGTCCGAGCAGTTTCACATTGATCGAGCTCCTGGTCGTGATCGCGATCATCGCGATCCTGGCTTCGATGCTGCTGCCGGCGCTCTCAAAGGCGCGCGAATCGGCAAAAAAGACGGAGTGCGTGAACAACATGAAGCAGATCGGCACACAGCTCGCGCTGTACGAGTCGGACTGGAAGGTGCTGCCCTCCACCCACGTCGACGGGAAGCTGCCGAGCGGCCTCAACTGGATGAACCTGCTTGCCCAGCACAGCGGAATGAAGCTGGCCTACGAGCAGAGGCCGGCAGGTTCGGGGATCTACAAGCCCCTTTCGGTCTACATGTGCCCGAGCTGGGCCGACGAGGTTCCCTCCTACCTGAAATGCTACGGGCTGAACAGCTACCTCGGCTGGATCTCGCTCGGCAAGATCATCAGCCCCTCCCGCAAGATCATGGTCATGGAGATGAACGACTACCTCCACGTGAACAGCGAAACGAAGCAGATGGACAAGATCGACTTCCGCCACTCCTCCTACGCGAACTACCTCGCCTGCGATCTGCATGTGTCGTCGGTGTTCCTGCGGGCAAAGGAGACGCTGCGGAAAGGGTATCTGTTCCGTCCGGAGGAAGTCGTGAAAACGGATATCGGCCGGTGAGGAAGCGTTGAAGATGAAGCGGATCATGACATGCTGCCTCGCGCTGGCTTTCGGGTTCCTGTGCGCGGCTGCTCCGGAATCGGATTTTGACGCCATCAGAAAACAGTACATCGAATATTGCGCCATGCGTGAAAAACCGATGCCGCAGGCGGAAAAGTACCTCGCGTCTCTCCGTCCGGACGGCTCGTGGGCGGATATCGACTACGCCAGCACGGCCGAAGGCCGCTGGCCCACGCTGAAGCACCTGACCCGCGTCCGCATGATGGCGGGCGCCTGGGCCGACCCGGCAGGCAAACGCCACGGCGACGAAGCGATGGCGGAGGCGGCGGTCAGGGCGCTCGATTACTGGGTGAAGCACGATTTCACCACGAAAAACTGGTGGCACACGGATATCGGGATCCCGCAGTCGCTCGGCGCTTCGCTCATCATGCTCGGCAGCCGGGTTCCGCCGGAGCTGCTGGAACGCTGCCGCCCGCTGCTCGACCGTTCGGCCCCCGGAAAAACCGGGCAGAACAAGGTATGGCTGGCGGGCGTGCATGTAATGAAAGGCGTTCTGCAGAAGGATGAAAAGATGGTGGCGGAGGGACGCGACCTGATCTTCTCCGAGCTCGCCGTCGCCTCCCGCGGCGAAGAGGGGCTCCAGCCCGACTGGAGCTTTCATCAGCACGGCCCGCAGCTTCAGTTCGGCAACTACGGGCTGAGTTATGCGGAGAGCCAGATCCAATGGGGGCTCATCCTGCGCGGCACGAAGTTCGCGATGCCGCCGGAAAAGCGCGCGCTGCTGCGGAACTACTTTCTCGACGGCCTCAATTGGACGATCCGGGACGGTTTCATGGACATCAGCTCCTGCGGCCGCCATCTGTACCGGGATTCCAACCGCCAGAAGGCGCGCTCCGCACAGGCCGCCGCCGGGCTGGCCGCGCGGTTCGACGCGGAAGGGCGCGGCCGGCTGAACGCGATGGAGCAGGGAGAGGAGCCCGCCGGGAACCGCTATTTTTACTGCTCGGACTACATGGTCCACCGCCGGAAGGATTACTTCTTCTCGGTCCGCATGTGCTCGTCGCGCGTAATCGGCACCGAGAGCTACAACAATGAGAATCTGCAGGGCAAGTACCTCGGCGACGGCCTCGCGCTGCTGATGAAGGACGCGAAGGAGTACGAAAACGTCTATCCCTTCTGGGAGTGGAAACAGCTCCCCGGCGTGACCGCGATGCAGGACAAGCTCCGGATGAAGCCGTGGGCGAAGAACTTCGAAAACAAATCCGACTTCGCCGGGGGCGTCTCCGACGGCGAAACCGGGCTGGCCGCGATGCAGCTCAAGCGCAAGGAGCCGATCGAGGCACGCAAGGCGTACTTCGCATTCGACCGCTACATCGTCTGCCGCGGCTCCGGCATCACCGCGAAGTCGAAAGAGCCGGTCATGACCGGCGTTGAACAGCGGCTGCGGGACGGCGAGGTCCGCTGTTCCGGCGCGGAGGGCGACGGCCCCCTGCCGGACGGGACCAGCCGGCTCAGACAGGTGCGTTCCCTGCTGCACGACGGAACGGGAATCTACTTCCCCGGCGGCGCGGACATCGAAGTCGGCCTCGGGCCGGTCACGGGCGCATGGCGCGGCATAAACCAATCCGACTCCGGCGAACCGCTGACCCGCCCGATGTACCGGGTTTCGATCGATCACGGAGTATCGCCGCGCAATGCATCGTACTCCTGGATCGTCAGCCCCGACGGCAGCGACCCGGAGAAAGCCGGGATCGAGCTCCCGGCGGCGGAAGGCGATGTGCTCGCCGCGCTCGACCGGAAGAACGGCGTCGCGATGGGCGTCTGCTTCGGCAAGGGCGGCGCAATGCCGCTCGCCGGCGGAGCGCGGTTTGAATTCCGCTCCCCCGCCGCCGCGATGGCGAAGAGCCAACCGGGCGGGAAGCTGAAGCTCACGTTCTCCGACCCGCTGCAGAAGCAGGAAGCATTGAACTTCCGCATCTCCGGGCGGTACGCCGGGCCCGGCTGCCGCTACGATGCGGCGGCGGACGCCACGGAGCTCTCCGTCACGCCCGGAGCCGCCGGGAAAAGCGTCACCGTCGAACTGAAAGCGGGTGAATGATGAAAACCGGTTTTGCCGACCTCGCGGTCATTGTCGTATACCTCGTCCTGATGATGGCCGTCGGCGTGGTGTTCAAGCGCTTCAACCGCACGAGCGACGACTTCATGCGCAGCGGCTGCCGCGCGACCTGGTGGCTGTGCGGCGCGAGCTGCTTCATGAGCATCTTCAGCGCCTGGACCTTCACCGGCGGCGCGGCGGTCGCCTATGAGGCGGGCTGGTCGTTTTCGGTGCTGTTCCTGGTGAACGCGCTCGGCTTCGCGATCCAGGGGCTCTGTTTCGCGCCCTGGTTCCGGCAGCTGCGGGCGGTTTCGATTCCCGAGGTGATCCGCCGCCGGTTCGACCGGCGCATGCAGCAGTTCATGGCGTGGCTCGGCATCGTGACCGGCACGCTGAGCGCCGCGATTTCGCTGTACGGACTCGCGGTGTTCACGGCGGCGGTCACGGGCTTCTCCGTCTCGCTGATCATCCTCGTGCTGGGAGTCGTGGTCGTATTCTACTCGTTCTCCTCGGGCAGCTGGGCCGTCATGGCGACGGACTTCCTGCAGACGATCATCCTGCTGCCCGTGACGGTGCTCGTCGCGTTCCTCGCGTTCCAGAAGCTCGGCGGCTTAAGCGGCTTCGGGGACGGCATCGCCGCCGCGGGGCTGACGGAGCAGTTCAAGCTGATCAAGGCCGGCGAATTCGCGAACGCATTCAACGACTTCACCTGGTACTGGGCGATCGGGACGCTGCTCGGCAAGAGCGTCGAATTCATCGGGCTCAACGGAGCGCGGCGCTTCTTCAGCGTGAAGGACGGCAGAGAGGCGAGCAAGGCCGCGTTCCTCGCGGCGGGGCTCATGGTCGTCGGGGCGATCCTCTGGGCGCTGCCGCCGATGGCGTCGCGGCTCTTCTACGCCGACAGGGTAATGGGCATCGACCTGGCGAATCCGGTCGAAGCGTCGTATGCGGTCGCCTGCGCGGAACTGCTGCCGCAGGGAATCCTCGGCCTCGTGCTCGTGGCGATGTTCTCCGCCACGATGAGCAGCATGGATACGGGGCTCAACACGAACGCTTCGATCATCGTGAACGACATCTATCCGGCATTCTGCTCATGGCTCCGGCGTCCGGTCGGGAAAGATGCGAAGCTGCTGTTCCTCGTGAAGTTCTGCACGCTCGTGCTCGGCGGCTTCATCATCCTGCTGGCGCTGAATTTCTCCAAGCTGAAAGGCGTGGGGATGTTCCAGCTCATGATGGAGCTCTCTGCCATCTTCGGATCGGTGATCGGCGTACCGATGATCATCGGGCTTTTCGTGAAGCGGGTCCCGAAGTGGTCCGCGCTTGTCTCGATCATGGTCGGCGCGGTCCCCTCCGCGGTCGGCTTCTTCAGCGGCAAGCCGATTTTCACGCAGAGCGCCTTCTTCTCCCAGTTCGAATTCCTCTGCTCGCCGTGGAACTACCAGACCCGGGTCATAACCAATATGGCGGTCACCGGCGCGGCGTTCCTGCTCTGCGGACTGTTCTACCGGGCCGAGGCGGCCTATGCCCGTCAGGTCGAAGAGTTCTTCACCGTCATGAAAACACCGGTCGACTTCGAAAAAGAGGTCGGCGGCAGCGTCGATATCAGCCAGCTGGAGATCATCGGCGGATTTTCGATGCTGATCGGAGCGCTCATCACCCTGCTGCTGCTGATGCCGGAGCTGTCGGCACAGGACGTCCGGGGGCTCGTCTTCATCTCCGGCTCCATCATCGTCACCGGCTTCGGGCTCTACACCGCCGGACGGCGCAGCCGGAAGCGGATCGAGGCGCAAACCGTCACGAAGCATGCAAAAGAAAAACAACCGGCGGCGGAATAAAACCATGCGTAACAAAAAAATCGTCTTCCTCTCCTTATATAAAAGCTTCGCCGAACGCTTCTGGACGTCGGAAAACCTCGCGCTGGCGGCCCGGTACGGGTTCGACGTAGCGATCCCCGCCGCGGCGGAGGACCTGTTCGACCCGGACTGGAGCGCCCTGCTGGAGGGGTGCGACGGAATCATCACCTCATGGAGATCCCCGGTCTGCACGCAGAAGTTCCTCGAACGCGCGCCTGAGGTGAAGATCATCGGCCATGCGGCGGGCTCCGTCGTCGCCGTCACGGACGAAAGCACCTACCGGACCGGCGTCGCGGTCACGACCGCGAACCCGGTCATGGCGGAGCTCGTCGCGGAATGGTCGCTAATGACGACGCTGATCGCCCAGCGGAACCTCGCGGAATACGCGCAGTTCGGCGCGTCGGAGCTGCGCTGGAAGTCCGGCCGCGACTTCCGCGACATATGCGGACTCACGATCGGCATCTGGGGCATGGGCGACATCACGCGGCACCTCCTGCGGATGCTCCGGGTGCTGCATCCGGGCCGGATCCTGGTCTTTTCGGAGCACAGCACCGCCGCGGAACTGGCCGCCCTGGGAGCGGACAAGGCGCCGTCGCTCGAAGCGCTGCTGGCGGAGTCGGACATCTTCCATACGCTCGCGGGACTGACCGTGCGGAATCTGCGCCGCATCGGCGCGGCCGAATTCGCGCTGCTGAAGGAGGGCGCGGTCTTCATCAACGCGGGCCGCGCCGGCCTGACCGACGAAGCCGCGCTCGCCGCGGAGCTCAGGCGGGGCCGGATCCGCGCGATCCTCGACGTCTACGGCACGGAACCGCTGCCGGAGGATTCGCCGCTGCGGGGGCTGCCGAATGCGATCCTTACGCCGCACAACGCGGGCCACGACGGAACCGGCCGCTACATCCGGTTCATCCTCGAGGAGTTCGACCGCTTCTTCCGCGGCGAACCCCTGCTTTCGGAGATCGACGGGAAGCGGTTCGCTTCGATGACGAACGAGCGGCTGCGCTTTGCCTCCCCGGCCCGGCAGGGCTGACAGGAAATCAGAAAAGCCGCCGAGGGGAATGCCTCCGGCGGCTGTCACTCCCCCTCGGGAGGTATCGACAGAAAGCACAGCGGCGCAGCTTCCGGAAAGCCGCCGACCGGGCGGTATCCGGGAAACGGCTCCGGGGCCGCCGACAGGATGATCGGGCGGAAATCCCTGACTGCCTCCACCGCCTTTTCAGCGTAATCGGGATATACGGAATTGCCCCAGTTCACGTACATCGGGCGAAAATCCGGATGATCCGGCAGAAAACAGATGAATAACGCGTGAGGCGTCAGATTCATGACGAGCCGGTCTTCGTACGCCCTGGGAATCTTTTTCATCGTCCGTTCAATATGTCTGAAATATTCCGCCTCCGGCTTCTCCAGCCGAAGCCGGCGGATGCCGCGGAGATCCACGCATTCGCGTTCCGGAAGCGACGCTATCAACGCCGCGCCGTGACATGCCCGCACCCCGATCTCCCAGAGCGGCCACGAGAGCAGCACAACGAACAGTGCAGCCCGGAGCCCCCACCGCCAGGGGCTGTGCCAGATGCGCTCAAGCAAAAGGACAAAAGCGCCGAACATCGGGATCCCGCCCCAGTAGAGATGCCGGAAGCACGGCACAGGGAAATACTGGTGCCAGGACGCCAGCCCGACCAGAAGCACGGCCAGCAGCATCAGTGTCCGGGCGTCTCCGCGCCGCCGGCGCAAAATGTTCAGTTCCCAGAAGAACAGTCCCAGGGAAGCAAGCGGAAACAATACAAATACCGAACGGAACGGAAAAAGGCAGCCGAAGAAAACAGCAATGCGACCGCCCTCCCCGGTATCCGAAGCGAATTTCCCGGCAAAAGCCCAGGTCTGCTGAATATAATCCGTCCACGCGCCATATAAAGTCAGGTAGCAGGCGAACACCGCCAGCAATGCGCCGCAGCCCCCCAGAAACCACCCCAGGCGCCACCCCCATTCACGCGGAGGAGTCCGGCAACTCCATGCTTCGAGCCCGAGCGTGAGCCCTCCCGCCAGGAACATCACCAGTCCGCACGGCTGCCGGAACCCGAAAGCGGCGGCGGCGGCAACGCCACAGAAAAACAATGCGTACTTTCCGCCGGACTCCAGATACCGGAGCATCAGCACTCCGCCGGCCAGCATGCAGCAGAGCGCGTAAACCGAAGGCCACGCATGCATATCCCACAAGTAGAACGGGGCAAGCCCCGCGAAAAGCCCGAACAGCCCCGCGCGGAACGACACGGAGAGAAAGCGGCAGTACAACCGGTCAAGCAGCATGGCGCACACGCCGTAACATACAACGGTCAGCAGCCGCAGGAAAAGCAGCTCCGCGCCGAAGAGCTTCACGACCAGCCCCTGAAGAATCGGAGTCAGGATTCCGTATTGCGAAAAAGTGTCGCGGAACACAACCCTGCCGTTTGCGACGTCCATCGCCGGCTTCAGCATGACGCCGTCATGGTGCAAATCGACGCTGAAAAACGCGAACACGGTGAAAAACAGCAGAGTCCCCGCAAACAGGACCCACCGGTTGCGATCCAGCCACGGCCCGCTCCGCTTCCCGCCGCAAATCTCGGATTTCTGCTTCACGCGCTCTCCTGTCGATCGGTATCTGTTCCCGGCTCCGGCGCTATTCGCGCGGAAACTGGCTGCTGGCCCGCGCCATCCAGCGGTTCACGATGGGGCTGATGACGAAGTCCTCGAGACACGCGTCGCGCGGGAACCCCCAGTCGCAGAACGGGCATTTCGCAAACACTTCGAGGTCGGCGGGCGTCAGGCGCTCGCCGCAATTCGGACACAGGATATTGCCGTTGAACGGCTTCCCCGGCTTGTTGTGACAGATGTTATTCATAATACAGGATAATATAGTGCATTCCGATTGAAAATCCAGTCCCGGACGGCTATTTTAATAAGAATACATGGAGCAAACATTCGAAATTCTTCAGGGAGATACAGTAAGAATGGCACTTTGGGGCGGCAGGTTCAGTTCCGAAACCCGGAACGAAGTCACACAGTATTCCGAATCGATCTCGTTCGATCAGCGGCTCTACCACTTCGACATCATGGGGAGCAAGGCGCATGTCTCAATGCTCGCCGCGCAGAAGATCATCCCGGCGGCGACCGCCGAGGCGATCCGCGCGGAGCTCGACAGGATCGGGAAGCGCATCGAAACCGGCGACTTCCGGTACGATATCGCGATGGAGGACATCCATATGCATATCGAAAGCGCGCTCATCGACGTGCTCGGCGCGGAGGGCGCGCGCGTCCACTCCGCCCGCAGCCGCAACGACCAGGTCGCGCTGGACATCCGGCTCTATCTGCGCGACGAAACCGACCGGCTGATCGAGGGGATCCGCCACTTCCAGCGCGCGCTCGTCATGCAGGCCGACGCGAACCGGGAAACCGTCATGCCGGGCTTCACGCACCTGCAGCACGCGCAGCCCGTGCTCTTCGCGCACCATCTGCTCGCGTACGTCGAGATGCTTGACCGCGACGCGGAGCGCCTCGCGGACTGCCGGCGCCGCATCAACGTCATGCCGCTCGGCTCCGGCGCGCTCGCGGGCAGCACGCTGCCGATCGACCGCGAAGCCGTCTGCCGGGAGCTCGGATTCAGCCGGGTTACGCGGAACAGCATGGACGCGGTCGCGGACCGCGACTTCGCGATCGAGCTGGTTTCCGCCCTCGCAATCTTCGCGATGCACACGAGCCGCCTGTCGGAGGACCTGATCCTCTGGTCCAGCCAGGAGTTCGACTTCATCGAACTCGACGACGCGTTCTGCACGGGCTCGTCGCTGATGCCGCAGAAGAAGAATCCGGACGTCTGCGAGCTGACCCGCGGCAAAACCGCCCGCGTCTACGGCGCGCTCACCGCGCTCCTGACCATGTGCAAGGGGCTGCCGCTGACCTACAACCGCGACCTGCAGGAAGACAAGGTCGCGATCTTCGACGCGCTCGACACGGTGAAGATGATCCTGAAGGTCTACCCCCCGATGGTCGAGACGATGAAGCTCAGGGCGGACCGCATGCTCGCCGCCGCGAGCGACCCGGCGCTCATGGCCACCGACCTGGCCGAAAAGCTCGTCGAGCTCGGCGTACCGTTCCGCACCGCGCACCACCGCGTCGGGGCGTTTGTGAAATACTGCAAAGAGCGCGGCAGGGCGCTGAACGAGGTCGCGCTTGAGGAGATGAAAGAGACGATTCCCGAGGCGACTCCGGAGTTCCCGACCCTCTTCGACCCCGTCGCCAGCGTCGCGAAGCGCGACATCACCGGCGGAACCGGCTTCAGGCAGGTCGCGAAACAGCTCGAATTCTGGAAAAAATCGCTTGAATTCTGAGCGCGCCGTGATATATTAACAGAATCGCCGCGTAAGTGCGCGGGGAACAACAATCAAACCAATGGCGTCTTGCATAAAGATAAGCGCCGCAGAAACAAGGAGCCGTAAAATGGCAAAGATCTCGATCAACGATCTGTTGGAAGCCGGGTGTCACTTTGGTCACCAGACCCGCCGCTGGAACCCGAAGATGAAAGAGTACGTCTACGGGGCGAAGAACGGGATTTCGATCATCGACCTCACGAAGACGATGTACCAGATTGCGGGGGCCTGCAACTTTCTGCAGCGCGTTGTTGCGAACGGCGGGGACATCCTCTTCGTCGGCACGAAGCGTCAGATCCGCGACCTCGTGAAGGGCCTCGCGGATGAGACCGGCATGTTCCACGTCTCCGAGCGCTGGCTCGGCGGCACGCTGACCAACAACGTCACGATCCGCAAGAGCATTTCCAAGATGGGCGAAATCGACAAGATGCTTGAGTCCGATTCCGCCAAGGGGATGAAGAAGAAGGAAATCGCGGGCCTCGCGCGCCGCGCCGAGAAGCTGCACCGCGATCTCGACGGCATCGTCGGCATGAAGCGTCTTCCGGCGGCTCTCGTCGTCATCGACGTCTGCAATGAGCTGAACGCCGTCCGCGAAGCGAACAAGCTGAATATTCCGATCGTCGCGATCGTCGACACCAACGGCGACCCGTCGCTGGTCGACTACCCCGTCGCCGCGAACGACGACGCGGTCAAGTCCGTGCAGGTCATCACGAGCCTCTTCTCCGAAGCCGTGAAGATCGCGAAGGAAATCCACCAGAAGAAGGTCACCGAAGAGCGCGACGCGGCCGAAGCCGCGAAGAAGCTCGCTCAGGAAAAGGCCGACGACAGCGAAAAGGCCGACAGGGAAAACAGGTCCCGCCGCCGCGCTCCGCGCAAAGACGAGGCCAAGCCGGAAGTGAAGGCCGAAAAGGCCGAAGAGAAGGCTGAGTAATTCCAACCCGAACCCATGAGGAGATCATTATAATGGCTGCTATCACTGCGAAAATGGTTCAGGACCTCCGGGAAAAGACCGGGGCCGGCATGATGGACTGCAAAAAAGCGCTCGTCGCCGCCGACGGCGATATGGAGCTCGCGATTGAAAACCTGCGCAAATCCGGCGCCGCCAAGGCGGAGAAGAAGTCCGGGCGCAGCACGAACCAGGGCAAAGTCCTGACCGCGATCGACGGCGGCAAGGCTTCGATCATCGAAGTCCTCTGCGAGACCGACTTCGCGGCCAAGACCGACAAGTTCGTGAACATGGTCGAGAAATTCGCCGCCGACATGCTCGCCATGCCCGGCAACGGCGATATCACCGCTGCCGTCCAGGAGGCCGAAAAGAGTGCGCTGACCGACAACATCGGCGTAATCGGCGAAAACATGCAGATCCGCCGCGCCCAGAAGTGGGAAGGCGGAGAGCGCTATGTAAGCTATCACCACGACGGCGGGCGCGTCTCCGTCCTGGTCGAGGTTTCCGGCGAGAGCGATCCGGCGATCCTGAATGACATCTGTCTGCATATCGCCGCGTTCCGCCCGCGTTTCATCACCGAGAACGACGTTCCGGCCGATGTCATCGCCAAGGAGAAGGAAATCGCCGCCGCCGCCGATCCGAAGCTCAAGGACAAACCTGCCGCGATGCTCGACAAAATCCTTGCCGGTAAAATCCGCAAGTTCTTCAGTGAAGTCTGCCTGATGGATCAGCCGTGGGTCCGCGACGACAAAACCAGCCTCGCGAAGCTGCGCCCGAACTGCAAAGTCACGCGCTTCGTCCGCTGGGAAGTCGGCGAAGAGCTCTGACACATGCGGGAGGGATCCGTTCCCTCCTGATTCCGGGCCGGCGGAACGCCGGGGCCGGATGCTCCGGAAAGCACTGCTTTCCGGAGCTCGATTTTTTGGGATAACACACCTCTTCCGCTTCCGGGCGGAGAGGCGTGTTCCACCATGCTTCGCACAGGGGAAATCGCGCCGGAATTCCCTGAAACCATAATTTTCAACGATTCCGGCCCGCCATATGTGGAAAAATCCGCACAACCGTGTTATGTTATGACGGAACAACAGGAAGTGCCCATGAGCGAGTCAGACGAAGAATTCGATCTTTTCAGTTACGCTGAATCCGTGAAAGCCGGAGAAACCGCGGCCGAAGAGTCGGCGGCGGAGAAATCCGCCGCCGAACCGATTGCGGAAAGCACGCATGCACCGGTCAGGGTTCCACCGCCGAAAGCGCTGACCCGCAGTGATTTCCATCAGCTCTGCGTCGGCTTTCTCGCGTCGCTTTCCCCGGATGCGATCGCAACCTCCGTTCCTGTGCGCCGGTTCAAGTATCAGGTCACCGCAGCCGGGTTCTGGCGCGGCGACAACGCCCGGAGCCGGGAAGCGGTCCGCACAGCCGTCGTCGTGCTCTTCGACCAGCTCGACAACTGCTTCTGCGACTGTGTCGATCAGAAAGCGCTGCTCGATGCGATCCATGCCCTGCGCAGCGACAAGGAGCGGCTCGAGGCGGAGATCCGCGTGACCGAACCGGAGCTTGCCGCCGCCGACGACCTCTTCAGCGAATTCAAATGCTGGGACTACGCTGCCAGCCGGAACCAGGCTTACCAGAAACTGCGCCGCCAGTTGGAAAAGCTGCAGCACACCCTGCACCAGGGCAGCCGCCTCGAACGCATCCGCCGCGCCGGCGCCGCCGACCTCTGCTACCTTGCGGTCCCGGCCGGGCTGATCGCCCCGGATGAAATCGCCGCCGGATGGGGACTGGTCTACCTGAATGCGGACCGCAGTTTCACGCTGGTCCGGGAAGCGGAGCTCCAGAGCGGCGTGGAGCCGCAGAGCCGCCAGCTTCTCGCGCGGAACATCGCCGTCGCAGCGACCACCGCAGTTCTCTTCATGGCCGGAGTGGACCGCCGCAACAAGACGATCCGCTACCGCCGGCTGCCGCGCCGCCGCCAGCCGCAATAAGCTGATATGCGGACAGAAAAAGGGCGGCTGTTCCGCCGCCCCGTCCATTACTGCTTTTCCCGGTAAAGTTCACCGATTCGGACGGGATTCCCCGCCTCCCTCATCGCCTGCTGCACATCCGCGTATGGAACCTCGCGGGCCGTGCGGCTCTGTTCTGCGGCGAGCGACGCCGCGATTCCCGCCGCCTCGCCCGTCAGCGCCGCAACCGGAATCACCCGCGTAACCTCCCATGCGTCGTCGCGCGAGGAAATGCAGCGCCCCGCCGCAAGCACGTTGCCGAGCGTCTTCGGCAGCAGCGCACGGTACGGCAGTTCCCATACCTTCCCGGTCGTCCGCCAGTCCGCGCAGACCCCGATCGAATCGTCGAACGGCTGCCACTCCATGCCGGAAAGCAGTGTGAACTCCCCGTCGATCCGCCGCGTGTGGCGCAGATCCGCCATCGCCGGAACCTTCAACGGGAAACGCGTATACCGGTCCGCTTTTCCCGACTCATATTCGTTCCAGAGCCGCCTGCGGTACTCTGCGCGCCCCGCCAGCACGAAATCGCTGACCAACCGCCCGTTGACGCCGGGCTCCGTGAAATCCGGGTCGACCGACCCGCCGACGATCGAAGCGCGGATCAAGGGCGCGAGGCGCGCCCCGCCCTCCTGCTCCGAATATTCAAGCGTCCAGCTCGCCAGCGCATTCGCCATCACCGGGCACTCCGCCCCGGCGAAAAACGCGATATCCGCGTCTCCGGTCGCATCGACGAACGCCGCCGCTTTCAGCTTCCCCGTGCCGGACTTGTTCGCAACCGTAACCGATTCGACCCGCCCGCCGCGGCACTCCGCATCGATGAGCTGCGTGTCGAGCCAGAGCTCGCAGCCCGAGTCGAGCAGCAGCTCGTCGAGCGCCAGCACCATTGAAGCCGGGGAGAAAACCGTGCGGTAACGCTTCTCCTCCGCGAGGTTCTTCCCGGTCTTCCAACCCGCCGGAATATCGCCGGGGCCGTACTTCATGCCGGCTTTCAGAAGCTCCTCGGAGATTCCGAACGTGACCTGCGTGCCGTTGCCGTCGCAGAGCGGCAGGTAGATGAAAATGATTCCCGTCGTGGCGAGCCCGCCCCAGAGCACCGTCTTTTCGACCAGTGCGACCCGGCGCCCCCGCCGCGCGGCCGCAAGCGCGGCGGCGACGCCCGCGACTCCGCCTCCGGCGACCACGACATCGTAGCTCTTCTCAAAATCGTTCCGCATGTTCCATTGATCCCTGTCTTTGCCTCAAAGCGCGAAAAGCACTCCGAGAATCAGCAAAACGAGCTCGACCAGCGTTCCGGCCAGCGTGATGAAATCCGGCGTGACCCCGTCGAAGTTCCGCCGGAAGAATCCGGCAAAACCCGTTGCGGCAAAATAAACCACGGCCGCCGCCGCGATCACTCCGAACGGGAAAAAGGGCAGCAGTACGACGCTGATGATCCCGAATGCCCACCAGCCGCTCCGGCGGTTCTCATGCGGAACCGGCAGAAGCGGAGAAGCGGAGTCCCGTTCCGGCTCCGTCGCGAGCATCCCCTGCACGGTGAACGCGCCCGCGAGGATCACGAGGATCCAGAGCTTCGCCCCGTAGAACGCCAGCGTGAACAGCAGCGCCGCCTTGCCGACTTCGAGCAGCGAAACGAAAACCGCCGCAAGCGGATTGCCGATCTTGTTCCAGTCGCCGGTCAGCATCGGCAGCGACTCCGCCACCGGCACGCCGCGCAGCCGCAGCAGGAAACAGCTGGTCAGGAGCCCGAGCCCCCTGCCCGAGTCCTTCAGGTCGAGAAACGCGGTCGCGAGAATTGCAAAGATCACGCCACCCGCCACCGGCTTGAACACCATCGAGCAGAAAACCGCCGCAAGCGCCAGCAGGATCCCGACCGCCGCGCCGACGACCGGGAACCCCGCAAGCTTCGAAGTCGAGTCCACCCGGCCGCCGAATTTCCGGGTGACGGCCTCCGGCAGCGGGAAATCGATCAGCATCTCCCACGCGCCCATTGCGCCGCGAAGAAATTTTTCCGGTTTAGTCATGGCCTGTGATCCTTATGTATTCGGCCTGCATGAGCTCATACACCCTTGCGGCCATCTCTTTGCGGGTCTCGCCCGGAACCGGCTCCATGACGGGCAGGATGTGGACATCCGCCCGCACGTGGGAGAGCCCGAGCACTTTCCAGATATGCGGCAGCAGCGAAGCGTTCCCGAACCATGCGAGCGGATACGCCTCCGGATCCCTGCTGTCGAAGAACGTCAGCAGCGGCTGGACCGCGCACTTCGCATCCACCGCCGCTTCGAACGGCGTCGATTTGAACGGCAGGAGCCCGTGCTCCCCATCCGTGCTCGTCCCCTCCGGATAGACAAGGAGGTTGATCCTGTGTTCAAGCGTCGCAATCATCTCGTCGGCGGCGTCTTTCGCCTTCTGCCGCGAGGTGCGGTCGATCCAGATCGGATGGCTCTGCGCGACAAACGGCCCGAGCAGCGGCCAACCCCGCATCTCCTTCTTCGGCGCGAAGCGGATCGGGAAAATCACCGCATGGGCAAGGATGTCGAGATACCCCTGGTGGTTGCTGACCAGGAGCCCGCCGGGAAATTTCCCGGGGTCCCCGTGCACCACAACCTCAAAGTTGAAAATCTTCGCCGAACCGCGCGCCCACTCCCGCGCATGCCGCGCCGAACATGCGACCGCATCCCAGCCTTTCCTGCCCTTCTGGTCGCGACGGACCCGGCAGCTCGACACAACGAACCACCAGACCACCCTCCACAACCGGAAGAACCTGCGAAAAAATTTTCTGACCATACTTTTCCGAACACTCCCTCATCCCATGTCCCGTCAGAACGGGAACTCCTCCGTCTCCGCCTGAACCGGCTGCGATTTCTCAAGCACCTTGCGGGGATCGGCCGCCCGGGTCTGCTCCGCCACGCCGTGAACCATGATCGCTTTCCCCTTTTCATCCATGACCGGGCAGATATACTGGCAGCAGCCGCAGCCGATGCACAGCTCCCGAATCACATGCGGGATGGTCAGGTGATCCTTGTACGGAACCATCTGCAGCGCGCCCGTCGGACAGTGCTCGGCGCACGCGCCGCAGCTCGTGCCGTCGGTCACAACCACGCAGCGTTCGCGGCAATACTGCACCTCGCCGATCCGGCAATGGCGCTTTTCATCCTGCGTCAGTTTGCGCAGCGCGCCCGTCGGGCAGAGCTCCGAGCAGTTGCGGCACTCATATTCGCATTTGCCGATTTCAAACGACAGACGCGGCTGCCCCATCCCGGCCAACCCGTATTCGAGGAACGCGGGCTTCAGCGTGTGCCCGGTGCAGTTCGCGATGCAGATGCCGCACCCGGTGCAGCGGCGGTTGAACTCGTCGCGGCTCCCCGCGCCCGGCGGCATCACCGGCGGAACCGAACCGGCGGCTTCGTCAAATGCAAGGTTGCGTTTCCCGGCCGTTCCCGCGAGGCGCCCGCCGATCAGCGCCAACGCGCCGGAGGCCCCGGCCGCGGCGAGAAACGTGCGGCGCCCGGAGTCCGGCAAAGGTTCCTCTCTCGTCTCCACCGCTTTTTTCTCCGCGCGGCGGCCGAAGCGGATCGCGCCGAATTTGCAGACCGTCCCGCAGTTCATGCAGCCGACGCACCGCTCGGAGTCGAGCTTCCGGCCGCGGACATCGATGCACCCGGCCTTGCAGACCTTCACGCATTGCCCGCATTTCATGCACTTCTCCGGGTCGAGCTGCAGCGGAACAAACGCCCGCTTCGAAAGCAGCCCGAGCAGCGCGCCGGCCGGGCAGAGCGTATTGCAGAACACGCGCCCGCGATATGCCGCAAGCAGCAGGACCGCAAGCAGGATCAACCCCGCCGGCACCGTCAGCGTCAGCGGGAACTCCGGCCGCGGCTCAAGCGGCTGAAGCGCCTCAATATTGCCGTAGAGCTGGTTGTTGACCTCCGTGAACAGGCTCTGGCCGGGACCGGCCGCGTTCCGGCCGAAGAGCGTGTACGGTTCAAAGAGCCCGAGCGGGACGATCCAGCCGCCGACCGCAAAGCAGACGAGGATCAGCAGCGCGACATAGCGGACCCGCCTGAAATCCGGCATCGGCTTATATTTGAATTTATTGAAACTCAATAATTTACCGATCCTGGCCGCGATATCCTGCAATACACCGAGCGGGCAGCAGAAGGAACAGTAGAGCCGCCCGGCCAGCAGCGCGACCGCCGCGATCACAAGAAAGAACGCGGCGGAAACCAGTGAGAAGCGCGTCAGCAGCCGCAGCAGCGACGGCAGGAACTCCCCTTTCGCCGCATTCCCGGCAAACTCGTACAGCGAGGAGAATCCGGCGAAAAAACACGCCAGGACCAGCAGCGAAACCAGGATGCGCAGCAATTTCAGGAGCCGGAATTTCAGCATGGCTAGAGCCTGACCCTCCGGATATCCAGTGTTTCAAGCTTCGTGCTGCCGAGCCCGAGCTTCTCCCCGTTCGGGATGTGCGCGACCGTTTCGAGCGGGAAGCCGATCATGCGGGCCGCCGCGGTATCCACCGCGACGATATCGCGCGAGAGCAGCAGGCTCTTCATGTCGCGCACGACCGAATTCGCGTTTCCGCGCGGCCCTCCCGTCGTCATGACGCGGAAAGCGTCGACCACGTTCAGGTCGGGGCGGCGGATCAGGCTCGCATCCGCGATGCACTGCTGAAGGTCGTTTCCGTGCATGTAGCGGCGGTCCCAGACGATCCCCATGAAGTTCTTCATCGCGCAGGTCAGCTTCGCACCGCCGTGGTGCTTCAGCACCGGGACGTTGAAAAATACGTCGCAGTCGAGGATCAGCCGGTGCACCTTCGCATTTTTCATGCGCAGCGCGCCGGGGACCTCAACCTCGCGGTAATCCTCCTCGACGGCGCCGGAGACCATCTTGCCGCCTTCGGCCTCCACCGCGGACTTGATCCCGCTTTTCGAATAGCTGTTGACCCAGTTGTCGCAGGTGTGGTCGAAAACGAACACATCCTTCGCGCCGGCTTCGAGGCACCGCTTCACCATGCGCCCGACCAATTCCGGGTTCGCATTCGCGCCGCTCTCCGGCGGGCGGTCCCAGCCGATGTTCGGCTTGATGACGACGCTCTGGCCCGGCTTCACGAAAGCCTTCATTCCGCCGAGCAGCGCGATTCCG
Organism: Lentisphaeria bacterium; assembly: GCA_018265615.1. Lineage (GTDB taxonomy): Bacteria > Verrucomicrobiota > Lentisphaeria > Victivallales > Victivallaceae > Victivallis. Next base: position 8,948 of record JABLYX010000067.1, on the reverse strand, counting down.
GCGTCGAACATCTCCGCCGGCGACTCGCCGCGCAGCGCGACCAGGTCGGGGACGCCGCCGCTCCTCCTGCCGTCCTTCTCCGGCGCCTCGGCGCCGCCGAGCTTCCCGGCGATTCCGGCCGTCAGCGCAAGGGCCGCGGCACCCTTCAGAAAATCCCGTCGCTCCATGATAAGCCCTCCGTGCAGAATTGATCAGACGATGAAACTGTATAAATAATAGCACGCATCCGTGATTTTACAAGAAAAGAGCCGGCGAAAACTTGAGAATCGGCCATTCCGGGAGTATAGTAAAGAACCGTATCACAGTGCGAACAACAATCAGGGACAAAACCATGCCTCTATCTTTCCGGACCGGAACGCATCTCTCTCTCACACTGCTCGCCGGGCTGCTCCTTCTCTTCGCCGCCGGCTGCAGCGAACCGGCCGATACCACGGTCGACCAGATCAGGATCGTCGACGGCGCAGAACAGTGCGCCCTTCCGGGCAGGCCTTTCGCGAAACCGGTCAAACTCGAACTCCTCGGCCCGCAGGAGCCGGGCATGCTCGGCGGCAAGGGCAGCCGCGCACCCGCCGCGGGGGCGGTCGTCCTCTTCGAGCCGGCCGACGGGTCGGACCTGAAAGTGGAACCGGCGGCAGCGAAAGCCGACGACGGCGGCGGCGTGGCGGTGACCGTCACCGCCGGGAAAACCACCGGCGACCAGTATCTCCGCGTCATCCCGAAGGATCACCCCGGCAAGAGCATCACGCTGCGTTTCATCACCGGCATGCAGATCGACGGCAACGACCGCCAGTACCGGACCGGATCGGTCAGCACCGAACCGCTCTCCGTCAAGCTCGTGAAGCCGGACGGCTCCCCCGCGCAGGGCGTCGCCGTGAACTTCGATCTGCTCTCCACCAGCGAAGGCGCGAAAACCAGTGCAAAAATCCTGACTCCGACCTCCGTTACCAACGCCGAGGGCGTCGCGGAAACCGACGTGAAGCTCGGCGGCAAAAGCGGCGTCTACAACGTCGGCATCAGCGTCGTGAACCCCGAAGAGGGTTTCCTGATCCAGAACAAGGCGGTCAAGCTGCTCGGCTTCAACGCGATTTCGGTCGTCATCGCCGTGCTCGGCGGGCTCGCGCTCTTTGTCTTCGGCATGGAACTCATGGGCGGCGGCATCCAGAAGATCGCCGGGGAAAATATGAAGAAGGTCCTGCAGTTCTTCGCCCGCAACGGCATCGTCGCCGTGCTGGCCGGGACGCTCGTCACCGCAGTCATCCAGTCATCGAGCGCAACGACGGTCATGGTCATCGGCTTCATCAACGCGGGGCTGCTGAACCTCTCGCAGGCGATCGGCATCATCTTCGGCGCGAACATCGGCACGACCGTCACCGCGCAGATCATCTCCTTCAACCTCTCCGGGCTCGCGCTGCCCGCGATCACGATCGGCTTCGTCATCACGCTCTCCAAAAAGCGCGCGGTCAAAGGCTGGGGGGAAAGTATCCTGGGCTTCGGGCTGCTCTTCTTCGGCATGATGATGATGTCCAGCGAACTCAAAATGCTCGCGGATTTTCCGGGATTCCGGAATGCGTTCCAATGGTTCGACTGCCGGCCCGCCGCCATCGGCGGCTGGATGCCGATCGGCGCGGTGCTCGGCGCGATGCTGATCGGGCTCGTGGCGACCGTGCTGATCCAGTCGAGCTCAGCGGCGATGGGCATCGTGCTCGCGCTGGCCGCGGGCGGGCTCATCAACTTCTGGACCGCAGTGCCGCTGCTCATCGGCACGAACATCGGCACGACGATCACCGCGATGCTCGCGGCGATCACCGCGAACCGCGTCGCAAAGCAGGCCGCCGTCGCGCATACTCTCTTCAACATCTTCGGCGCGCTGTTGATGCTTCTGCTCTTCTACGTGCCGTTCGGGCCGCAGAAAATTCCGGTATTCCTCTACTTCATCAACGAGATCACGCCGGGCAATGTCTTTGCGCCGGATCCGCAGAATATAGAACGCCACATCGCGATGGCGCACACGTTTTTCAACGTCGCCGTCGTCGTGCTGCTGCTGCCGTTCATCAACCGGTTCGCGCAGCTCTGCAACTGGCTGCTGCCGATTCCGGCCGATGAGAAGATCCGCATTCAGCCGCTCGAGCCGAACCTGCTCGCGACCCCGTCGATTGCGCTCAAGCAGGCCGTCACCGCCATCCATACGATGGTCGAGGACTCCTGGAAGATGGTCGATCAGGCGGTCAACATGCACTTCATCGCCGGCGTCTCCGACAAGGAGAAATACGCGGCGCTCGCCGAAGCCGAGGAATGCATCGACGCGATGCAGGCCGAAGTGACGGCCTACCTCGTGCAGATCACGCGCCGGCCGCTGACCGAACCGCAGTCGGAGCTCGTCCCGCTGCTCATGCACTGCACGAACGACGCGGAGCGCATCGCGGACCACACCGCGCTGATCCTCCAACTGACCGACCGGCTCCTGAAGACCGGCAAAAAGGTTTCACTCTCCGGCAAAAAGGACCTGCGCAAACTCTGGAACGTGCTCGACGACCAGGCGCGCAACACGATCTCCGCCCTCGGCAGCACGAATCCGGAACAGGTGAAGTTCGCGCTGAAGGATGAACGCAAGCTCCAGAGGATGGCCGCGAAGCTCGAAGCCGCCCATACCGAGCGCCTGCGCAAGGGAAAATGCCAGCTTGCAAACGCCGTGATCTTCATTGAAATGCTTGGCGAAATGACCAAAATCGGCGAACGCCTTTCGAATATCGCGGAACGCACGCCGGAGATCCAGAAACACTATATCGAGTTGTAATCATGAATGAGTACAGAACCGTATCGTTCGAAGCCGTCGCGGGAGCCGTCGCGGAGCTCTGCGGCAAAGCCGCCTGCGACCTGCCGCAGGATGTGCTCGACCGGCTCCGGCTGATGGAAGCGCGCGAAACAGCTGAGCTCGGCCGCGACTTTTTCGCGCAGTATTTCGAGAACGCCCGCATCGCCCGCGAGGAGCGCATGGCGCTCTGCCAGGACACCGGCTTCGCGGTCTGCTTCGTCGAACTCGGCGAGCGCGTCCGCTTCGACCGGGGAACTGTTTATGAAGCAATTTCCGAGGGAGTCGCGCGCGGCTACCGCGAGTATTATCTGCGCAAGTCGATCGTGAACGACCCGCTCTTCGACCGCAAAAACACGCAGGACAACACGCCCCCGGTGATCCACCTCGAACTCGTCCCCGGCGACAGGCTGCACATCACGCTCGCGCCGAAGGGCGGCGGCTCCGAAAATATGTCGGCGATCCGCATGCTGAAACCCTCCGACGGGCGCAGAGGCGTGGTCGATTTCGCGGTTGAGACGCTGCACAAAGCAGGCGGGAACCCCTGTCCGCCGACCGTGGTCGGCATGGGCATCGGCGGAACCTTCGAAAAAGCCGCGTTCCTCGCGAAAAAGGCGCTGCTGCGCAAAATCGGGGAGCCGAATCCCGACCCGCGCTACGCGGAGCTCGAAGCGGAGATCCTCGAAAAAATCAACGCGACCGGCGTGGGCCCGCAGGGGCTCGGCGGATCGGTCACGAGCCTGGCGGTGCATATCGAATTCTATCCGTGCCACATCGCGAGCCTGCCGGTCGCAATCAACGTGAACTGCCATGCGGCGCGTCATGCGGAGGTGGAGTTATGAGTACGGTCAGATTGACGACGCCCCTTTCGGAGGAGACCGTCCGGGGCCTGAAAGCGGGCGACCGCGTGCTGCTCTCCGGCGTCGTCTGGACCGGGCGCGACCAGGCGCACAAGCGGCTCGTCGCACTGCTCGACGAGGGGAAGGAGCTTCCGTGCGACCTGCGCGGGCAGGCCATCTACTTCGTCGGCCCCTGCCCCGCGAAGCCCGGCAGGCCGATCGGCAGCGCGGGGCCGACCACAAGCTACCGCATGGACGCCTATTCGCCGCGGCTGCTGGCCGACTGCGGACTGCGCGGCATGATCGGCAAGGGAGCGCGCACCGCGCCGGTCGTCGAAGCGATGAAAAAGTACGGAGCCGTCTATTTCGCCGCCACAGGCGGGGCGGGTGCGCTCATCGCGCAGTGTGTGAAAAGCTGTGAACTCGTCGCGTTCCCGGATCTCGGCCCCGAGGCGATTTACCGGCTCGCGGTCGAGGATTTCCCGCTGGTCGTCGCGACCGATGCGGAAGGCAATACGCTCTACTGCTGAGCACGGCGCTGCGCGCGGAGCTGTTCCCTGCGGTACAGGCTCGTCGCGGCGCACTCGACGGAGCGCCAGAACGCACCGTCCTCCCGCAGCGTCCGCCGCAGGGATTTGCCGCTGTAGAGCTTCATGAAGCGGCAGCGGTCGCGCCGGGTCAGGCCGATATCCATGCTTGAAAAATAGATCCCGGCCACATCCTTGACCAGGTAGCGGCGCGGGACCGCCGGACGGATCTCCGCCCGGTGCAGGTCGATCACATAGAGGCGCGGCAGCGCGTCGCCGCGCGTCGCGTTATCGAGCAGAAAATGACAGAGATAGCAGTCGCGGTGGTTCAGCCCCGCATCATGCATCCCCTTGACCATCGAAGCGAGCCGCCGGGTGAGCGCGATGCGGAAACGCGGCGCGGGCGGCTCCTGCGGCCAGTCGCGGCAGAGGTCCTCGAGGCTCGTCATATCCTTCAGTTCGGCGGTCACGAGAAACGATTCGATCTTCGCCGGATTCGTCCCTTTGCAGCCGTAGGCGCGCGAGGTCATCGTATCGACGCCGACCCGGTGCAGCAGCGCGAGCGCGCTGTACTCGTTCTGCGCGCCGAGCACGGGACGCTTGAAGCGCAGCAGGTTCTTGACGATCTCGCGCCAGCCGACGCCGTGGTGAACCTTCGCGAAGTACCCTTTTCCGTCAAGCTCGAACCGGAACGTGCGGCGGGTCTTGACCTTGCGGAACACCTCGCCCTCGATTGCCGAAACGGCCTCAAAGGGATCGCGCCCTTTCCACGCCTGTTCGAATTCCGGTGATAGATCAATGAATTCCGCCATCCGCCGCCTCCCCGACCGCATCGACCGCCGCATCCGCGCGGCGGTAAAAATCCGCGGCCGCGCCATAGGCGGCCGCCTTCACACGCATCTCTTCCAGCCGGCCCGGCGCGGAGAGGATCCCCGCGAGCCGCGCCGCGAACGCCTCCGCGCCGAACGGCTCCGGCAGGACCTCGCCGCCCGACTCGGCCACATAATTCGCAAATCCGCAGTTCGCCGTGCAGAATACCGGAGTTCCGGCCGCAAGCGCTTCCACGAGAACGGTCCCGGTCGCCTCGTTGCGCGCCGGGTGCACGACAAGATCGGCCGCAAGCAGCAGCGTTCCCACATCGTCGCGGCCGCCGCCGAAAGTCACACGCTCCGTAAGCTTCAGCTCCGCCGCGAGCGCCTCGAACTTCCGGCTCGACTCGCGCCCGGCGATAAAGAGCTTCGTCCTCTCCCGGAGCGCTTCCGGCAACGCCGCAAGCGCGCGGAGCGTCCGGTCCACCCCCTTGGTCCGGAAACCGGAACCGACTTCGAGCAGCAGCGTCTCTCCCGGAGCGACGCCGAGTTCGGCGCGCTTCGACGCGCGCAGCTCCGCCCAGTTCTCCGGACGTTTGCGGTCGGCGGGAATACCGGGCGGAAGCAGCGTAAAACGCTCCTCCGGCGTGCCGTAAACCTCGATGAAGTCGCGCTTCTGCCCCGGCGTCAGGTAGAGGATGCGCGTTTTCGACTCCGGAGCGAAGACCGCCCGCTCGTATGCGAGGAAGATCCGGTAACGCGGCAGCAGCGCGAGCATCCAGGCCGGATGGCGCGAGGCGCTCTTCGCAAAGCAGTTGTCCGCCGCAAAATAGAGATCCAGCCCCGGCATGCGGTTGAAGCCGAATACGAGGTCGAAGCTTCCGGCGGCGGCGCGCACCTTCGCCGCGAAACGCCGGGCGCGCGCATGGTTGGAGAAGCCGTGAACCGGCACAAGTTCAACGGAAACGCCTTCGGGCGGCTTCTCTTCGCTCTGCCACTCCATCGTGCAGATCGTGACGGAGTGCCCGCGCCGGACGGCGGCGGCGGCGATCCGCAGCATGTCGCGCTGCAGGCCGCCGTGCGGAAAGTAACGGAAGATCGGAAAGAGCAGCTTCATGCCTGAAGCCTGTCCAGCGAATCGTCGGCCAGGATCTCCCGGTAATGCAGCGCTTCGAGTTCGCGTTCGATCCGCTGCCTCGCGGCCGGCTTCGACGTCTTGCGGTCATTCGAGGAGGGATTCAGAATCATCGTCGCATGGTTCAGGTGACGGATGAATTTCATGAGCTCAGCCGACTCGATGAACCGCATGTCGTAGCCGGCCCTGACGAGCGCAAGGTGCAGCGACTTGCCGGCGGTGTCGCCGTCGAAGAACCCCTGCCCGGCTTCACGCACGGGATCCGTGCGGTACATCGCGCAGTGGCTGCGCAGATAGAGAATCTCTTTTCTGCTCTTCCGGCCGAAGATCCTGCGGAAGAAAGTCTCGAACGCTTTGCCGGCCCGCTTCCAGCGCGAAACGACTTCGAGCTTCCAGCTGCCGATCCCCGCGGTTTTCGGGGAGGCGATGATCCGGTTGATGAGAAAATCGAGCCAGAGGTCGTTGATGACGATCGTGTCGGTGTGGATCACCATGAAGTAAGGGGTGTCGACCTCCGCCAACGCGAGATCGAGCGCCCGCGCATGCATCTGCGGCCCTGTTTCGCCGGGGACCGTGGGGCGTTCGATGAGCCGGATCCATTCGACGCCGCGCAGATATTCAGTCGAAGCGTCCTGCGAATCGTTATCAACGACGATAACCCTGACCCGTTCGAGATTCGTGTGCCTGCGCAGCGAACGCAGACACAGTTTCGTCAGGTCGGCAGTCCTGTAATTCGGTATGATAATGGTTACTTCCGGTTTCTGCATCTCGCCGTCCGCCGCGTTCCCTGTTGCAAATTAACGTTTCCAGATAATATACCCTTCTTTATCGATTTGACAAGCAGCCCGGCAAAAAATCTCCGCCTCTTCCATGCCGCCGCCCGGGATTCCGGGCGGAATGAGACCCGGCCCGCGCGGGCCGGGTCCGTTCACAGTTCCCGCGTCAGCGTGCGGGAATTCCGCTCGCTCCGTCGAGCGTCATCGCGCGGCGGAATTCGGCGGCGCGGCGCTCAAGCTTTCCAAGGAACGCATCCGCCCGTTTCCGGGGAACGAGGAAGATGAGCTCGCAGGAGGAGTTCCCGAGCGCAAGCTCCGCCCGGCCATCCTCCCCGGCCGTCACGGCGCTGCGGCGCAGTTCCGGGAACGTGAGGGCGGTGTACGCGCCGGGCTTCACCCGTACCGTAAGAAAGGCTTCGCCGGGGGCGGCGGGGGGGTAGAGGCCGTCCGTCTCCTTCCCGAGGCAGTCGTACCGCATCGCGGAAATCAGCATGTTCCCCTCCCCGTCGCGGTAAAGCCGCGCTTCGACCGGATCGCCGCTCCGCCAATGCGGCTCCCGGCCGAGCTTCGAGAGAAGCGCGCGGTAGACCGCATCCCCGGCCGCCGCGTCGGGGGAAACGCCTCCCGGCGTCTCCGGGACCGGCGTGAAAAGCAGCATCCAGAGCTTCCCTCTGCCCGCCCGGCGGCTGACCACGGCGGGGCGGCCGCCGACCGTGAACTCCGTCGTGTATCCGGAGGGCGCGGGGTGGAGCGCGGCGATCTCAAGCTTCTCCGCGAGAATCTTCCCCGAGGCGTCGGCAAGGCTGCCCGAAACCCGCTCCGGCCTGCCCGGTTCCTGAAACGGGGCCGGATGCATGTCGCTCCCGATCTTTTCCCTCAGCGCCCCGGCCATGACGATCCCGTCGGAGACGGCCCCCGATTCCAGCAGAGCGAGAAAACGGTTCCAGCCCGCCTCCGTCACCGGAGAGGCGGAGTAGAAGAGGATCTCCGAACGGAAGCCCGGCTCCTGCAGACTCTCCTCCCCCTGCCCCGCCGGCACATAGCCGAGCCGGGCGAGCGCCAGGTCCGGCGAATACTGCGTGTCGAGCCGCCAGTTCCACGGCAGATAGGTCGTTCCCCACGGCCGGAAGAGCCGCCGCGACGTGATCGAAACGAAATCCGGCGCGATGCGCCCGAACGCCATATCCTCCCGCCCGTACCGGAATCCGAGCCCGTAGGCGAGAATCGCGCCGTACCGGTCGCGGATCAGCGGGTCCTTCGCAAGCTCCGCCAGCGGGCGGCCGAATCCCCACCAGAAATCCCCCTCGAGGTGGTCGGCCCGGGTCGCAAGCGTGATCTCATACGCGAGCTTCAGGCTCATATCGGCGGTATAGTACGGCCTCCCGTTGCCTCCGCCGCCCGCCTCGAGCACCACGCCGGTCTCGGTCCCCGCCGCCGTGCGGTCGCGGAAGTAGGGGAAACGGAAGTACGCCCCGTTCATGAAGAGCGGGCTCTGGAAATACTCCTCCGTCCTCCCGCCGACGTCCGCCAGCCCCGCGAGGAACAGGAAGTCATTGCCGTTCGAGAGATCCTCCGGGTTCGGCAGCACCTGGAAGAAGCCGCCCTCCTCCTTCGCCGCGCGGCCGAGCCGGCCGGCGGCTTTCAGCCATTCGTAGTGCACCAGCAGATCGAACAGCATCCGGTCCGCGGTAACGTCTTTCCCGGCCTTCTGCCTCTCGTCGAATTCGGGCTTCAGCAGCGGGCGGTACTCGTCCCAGCTTTTCAGCCCGAAGGAGTCCGGCCGCGGTTCAGCGCCGAGATAGTATCTCACGTAGTCGCGGAAAAACCACCGCCGCGGCGCGGAACCGCTCCAGCCGAGCAGGAACCCTTCGTCCTCTCCCTTCAGGCTCTGCCGGAACGCCCTGACCGTCTCCGGATTATAGCCGCTCACGCCGCGTCCCGGCCCCCAGTGCCAGACCATGTCGTTGAAACCGTAACCGGTGTATCCGCTGCGGACGCTCGAACGCATGAGCCGGTCGAACGCCTCCTTCACCGCCGGATGCGGCAGCGCCGC
>JABLYX010000015.1 GCA_018265615.1 Lentisphaeria bacterium | reverse complement strand
TTCATGCTCGACTTCGAGCGGCTGGAGCGCGAGATCGAGGAGCTGCCGTTCCGCAGCGTGAAGGGGACCACCGGCACGCAGGCGAGCTTTCTTGAGCTTTTCGACGGCGACCACGCGAAGTGCCGCGAACTCGAGAAGCAGGTCGCCGCGGCGATGGGCTTCGACCATGTTGTCGCGGTTTCCGGGCAGACCTATACGCGCAAAATCGACTATTTCGTCATGTCGGTCCTCTCCGGTATCGCGCAGTCGGCCGCGAAGATGGCGACGGACATCCGGCTGCTCGCGAACCTGAAGGAGGTCGAGGAGCCGTTCGGCAAGAAGCAGATCGGCTCCTCCGCGATGGCCTACAAGCGCAACCCGATGCGCAGCGAGCGGGTCTGTTCGCTTGCGCGTTACGTCATGAACCTGCCCGGCAACGCCGCAATGACCGAGGCGACCCAGTGGTTCGAGCGGACGCTCGACGACTCCGCGAACCGCCGGATCTTGCTCGGTGAAGGGTTCCTGACCGTCGACATCATCCTTTCCCTGCTCATCAACATCACGGACGGGATCCAGCTCTGGCCGAACGTCATCCGGAAGCATATCCAGGCCGAACTGCCGTTCATGGCGACCGAAAACCTGCTGATGGCTGCGGTGAAGAAGGGCGGCAACCGGCAGGAGCTGCACGAAGTCATCCGCACGCATTCAATGGCGGCCGCGCGCCGCGTGAAGGAAGAGGGGGCCGACAACGACCTGCTCGAGCGGCTGAAGACGGATCCGGCGTTCGACTGTATCCGCGGCGAATTCGACTCGCTGCTTGACCCCGCTACCTTTGTCGGTCGCGCGCCGCAGCAGGTGGAGGAGTTCCTCGCGGAACAGATCCGGCCGATTCTCGAAAAGTACAGGGCGGAGCTTACCGAAGCCGCCGCCGATTCCATTAATGTATAGAGGAGTATTCATCATGGCTTTCCTGGATTCCGATTACCTCATCACGAACGAAACCGGCAAGAAGCTCTTTGCGGCGATCAAGGACCTCCCTGTGGTCGACCCGCACAATCACGCGAATGTGAAGGAGATCGCGGAGAACGCGAACTATACGGATGCGTGGCAGCTTTTCGCCGCGACCGACCACTATGTATGGGAGATGCTCCGCAAGCGGAACGTCCCGGAGGAGCTCATCACCGGCAGCGCCGCGCCGAAGGCGAAATTCCTTGCGATGGCGAAAATTTTCCCGGAACTGGCCGGCAACCCGGTTTATGAGTGGATTCATCTCGACCTCAAAAACTACTTCGGAATCACGGAACTGCTCTGCGAAGAGAGCGGCAGCCGGATCTGGGACGAGGTCAACGCGAAGCTCGCGACCGACGCATATCGCCCGCAGCAGCTGCTGACCGGGCCGTTGAACGTCGAAGTCATGAGCTCGACCGACGATCTCATCGACACGCTCGAATACCATAAGCAGGTCAACGAGGCGGTCGGCCGCGTGCTTGTCCGCCCGACCTGGCGCCCGGACAAGGCGATGAAGATCTTCGCGCCGGGCTGGCGGGACTACATCAGGCAGGTCGAGGCGCGGTTCGGCATGAAGATCGAGAGCTTCGACGACATGCTCGAGGCGATGAAGCGCTCCCATGCGCATTTCGCCGGAAACGGCTGCCGCGCGAGCGACCACGGCCTCGAATATCCGGTTTACGCCGACTGCGCGTTCGGCAATGTGAATGAAACCTTCCGCAAGGCGCTGGAGGGCAAGGAACTGACCCAGGCGGAAATCGACTGCTACATGGGCACGTTCCTCGCGGAAGCCGCCGCGCTGAACGCCGAAACCGGATGGGTGACGCAGCTTCACATCGGCGCGGTGCGCGACGTGCGCTGCTCGCTGTACGAGTCGCTCGGAGCGGACGTCGGCGGCGACGTCTCGAGCCATTTCATCGATTTCACGCCGAACCTGGTCCGTTTCCTGAACCGGTTCGACGGACGGCTGAAAGTCGTCCTCTACTGCATGGACGCGATCCATCAGATGACGCTTGCGACACTGACGCGCGCGTTCGGTTCGACGGTTTCGCTCGGCTCCGCATGGTGGCTGAACGACACGCCGGTCGGTATGCGCCGCCAGCTTGAATACATCGGCTCGATCGACGTGCTTTCGAATTTTGCCGGGATGGTCTCCGATTCGCGCAAGCTCCTGAGCTACGGTTCGCGCTTCGAGATGTTCCGCCGCGTGCTCTCAGACGTGCTCGGCGGAATGGTCGAGCGCGGCCAGATGCCGGAAGCGATCGCTTCGGAACTCGCGGTCCGGATGGCCTATGCCGGCGTCAAGAGCTTCTGGAACTTGTAATCAGGGCATTGAACGTGTATATTTCAGCCGTGTGAATTTTTCGGGTTCCCGGCGTGGTATCAGTTTCATATTTTAAGGAATTTCGTATGAGCGAAAAGGTAAAGAGCGATTTATACAAGGCTGCCGGAGTTGACATCGATCTGGCGACAACGCTGCTGGATCAGGTCAAGAAGAAGTTTGCCGAAGCGCGGCGTCCCGAGATGCTTGCTCCGGTGGGAGGGTTCGGCGGCCTGTTCCAGCTTGACCTCGCCAGATATAAGGACCCGGTTCTGGTGGCCAGCATCGACGGCGTCGGCACGAAGCTGATGATCGCGATGATGATGGAGAAGTACGACACGGTCGGGCACGATATCGTGAACCACTGCATCAACGACATCTCCGTGCAGGGCGCCGAGCCGCTCTACTTCCTCGATTATATCGGGATCGGCAAGCTCCGCAGCCCGCTGTACGAGCATGTGCTGACCGGGATTGCGGACGCCTGCAAAGCCGCGAACTGCGCGATCCTCGGCGGTGAAACCGCGGAGATGCCCGGCATGTACGGCAACGACTTCGACCTCGTCGGCGTCATTACCGGCGTGGTTGAGAAGTCGAAGATGATCACCGGCGAAAAGATCCGTCCGGGCCACGTGGCGATCGGGTTCGGTTCGAATGGGCTGCACACCAACGGGTTCAGCCTTGCCAGGAACATCTTCTTTTCGCAGTGCGGGTACACCGTCAAAACCTATCTCGAAGAGTTGGGGGAGACGGTCGGGGAAGCGCTGCTGAAGCCGCACACCTGCTATTATCCGGCGATCCGGGCTGCGCAGAACACGAATCTGCCGCTGCACGGCATCGCACATATCACGGGCGGCGGGCTCTACGACAATGTTCCGCGTATTCTGCCGGACGATGTGTCGGCGGTGTTCCGCACCGATGTCCTGCCGATTCCGCCGGTGTTCAAGGTGCTGGTGGAAAAGGGACACGTCGACCCGGTTGAAGCGTATCGCGTGTTCAACATGGGCGTCGGCATGGTCTGGTTCGTGCCGGAGAAGGCGGTGGACCGGGCGCTTGAAATCGCGCGCGGCGAGGGGTTCACGGCCGGCGTGATCGGGGAAGCGGTTCCCGGTCACCGCGATGTGCGGATTCACTGATGACGGAGGTCCGCAACCCGGGTTGCGGACCTGTTTTGTTTCGGAGGCATGGCCGGGGCGTCCGGCTGCCGGCGGGGGAATCGGGGCATGGTTGATTTTTCCAGAATTTCCGGAAGCGTCAGATTCCGGGGCAGGGTCGAGCGGTCGCTCCGCAAGACGTTCGCCCGGGCTGTCGCTTTTTTCGGCGGTGACGAGGAGGAGAAGGTGGACGACGCCGAACTGGCGCGCCGCCTTGCGGTTCTTTCGCTGGTCCGGACGGTCATGGAGAGCCGCGGCCCGATGACCGAAACGGAGGTCGATTCGTTCCGCCGGTTGCTCTCCGATGATTTTTCTCCGCTTAAGATCGAGCGGATGGTCTCCGATCTCCGCCGTGCTCCGGCCATCACCGCGGACGAGGCGGCGCCGCTTTTTTCCGACCAGTCCGATGCGGACCGCGAGCGGCTGATCCGGCTGCTGCTGATCCTTGCGGTGGGCAACAACTGTCTGGCGGAGAGCGAAGAGCTGATCGACGGCCTTGCCGCGCAGCTCGGTTTCTCCGGCCCGGTCATGGAGCGCATACGCGAAGAGGTGGTCGAGGCGCAGCAGCGGCGGCTCCGGATTCTGCGTTCGGGGGCGGGGGTGCTGGTCGCGCTGATCGTCATCGCGGTGTTCATCCTGACCGCGACGCTGTTGCGTTCGGTCATTTTCGGGCTGATTGCGGCTTATGTCATGCTGCCCCTCGAGAAATATTTCGAGCGCCGGCTTCGGCGCCGGAAAGGGATCGGTTATCTGCTGTTCCGGATCACCGATTTCGTTTTTGCCCCGCTGCGGAACATTGCCTCTTCGATCCAGCGCCGCCGGACCGGACCGCCGGATGAGGCTGAACTGCAGAAGCGCGGCGAACGCAAGATCATCACGCAGGCCGTGACATTGACCTGTGGAGTCATGCTGGTTTTCGCGATCCTGCTGCTGAGCGGGGTTTCCGCGCTGACCAATCACTATTTTCAAAACCTGAAGGGGTGGACCCGCACCCATATCGTCGAAAATACGGCCGCGGCGAAGAGCCCCGGACCCGCTGCGGAGAAAACAGGAACGGAGCCTGCCGGAGAAGCCCCCGGCGCAAAAGCCGCCGGAACCCCCGTGGTGCCTGTCGACGACGGGATCTGGGCGAATGGCGCCGGGCGGCTGATCGAAGAGGGGCAGATTTATCTGGAACGGCTGCGCGAACGGTTCCAGAGCCTTCCGCTCGTGAAATGGGGGCTCGATCAGGTCAGCCGGATTCTGCACGACGAATCGGCGCAGCGGGAGCTGGCGAGCTATCTTCTGCAGCGGACCGGCGGGCTCTTTTCGTTTACAGCCGGCGTGATCGGCACGATCGGGGTCGTGATCACCGATCTTCTGCTGACGATCTTCTTTTTCCTGCTGTTCCTCATGAAGCTCGCGGAGTTCTGCGGGCCGGGGGATGATCCGAACCGGAAGCGTCAGAGCGAATACCTCGTCCGGACCGTCTTCAACGGCAACTGGCTGCCGGGCGCGAGCCCCGAGACTGTCGCCGAGGCACAGCGGATTATCGGGGAAGTCATCAACAAGCTGCGGATCTGGGTGCGCGGCTACCTGACGCTGATGGTTGTCGATGCGACGGTCTACACAACCGCCTTTTTCTTCCTCGGCGTGCCCTATTTCGCGGTGCTCGGCCCGCTGGCCGGCTGCGGGATCCTGCTGCCGTACATCGGGCCGATCCTGTCGGCGCTCGTGACGATTCTCGTCACGCTGGCGGTCGGCGGATCGTCCGTGAGCGGCGTGCAGCTTGCCGGAATCATCGCGGCTTATCTGATCTACAACGGGGTGATCGAGCAGTTCATCCTTTATCCGGCGGTGATCGGAGAGTCGCTCGGACTTACCACGCTTGAGACGATCATCGTGGTGCTGCTCGGCGCGATCTTCGCCGGGATTTCCGGCATGATTCTTGCACTGCCGGCCGCGTCGGTGATCAAGTACCTGGTTCCGCAGATCTATCACGCCTGGGGGACGCACCCCGCGCGGAAGGGGGCGAAGGAATGAAGAGGATGACGCGTCTGCTGCTGTCGGCGCCGGCGTTTTTCTGCCTTCTCTGGGTGTCCGGCTGTTCCAGTGAAATTTCCGTGACCCGGGTCGGTGCGTCCGGGCGGGTCGGGTACGGTGAATCGCTTTCGCCCTCCGGAATTTCGCAGGAGACGAATAACCTGCTCGGCAATTTTCTGCTGGAGGAAGCGTTCAGAGAGCGGCCTGCCGAGCTGATTACCGGGTTGGAGAACCTGTTCCGGGCGGAGCCGCAGCCCTCGTATCTGGCCGCGTTGGCGGACTGTTCGCTGAACATCGGGCTGCGTTACCGCCGAGACCCTGATACGGCGGTCGGTTATTATCTCTCCGCGGCGCTGTACAGTTACGGCTATCTGGCCGCGCTTGACCGGCCGGACCTGAAGCCGTACAATGCCGAGCGGCTCCAGATGATGCGGATCTACAATCTGGCGACGGCGGAGCTCTTCGACTATCTGCACCGCCGCGGGCTCCACCTGAAGTCTTCCTTTTCGCTGAATACGGCGGGGGGGCAGCGCGTGAATTTTCTGCCGCCCCAGTATGAGCTCCCGCTCGCACCGGAGAATTTCGACGACTATCTGCTCTGCGCGGATTTCCGCACGGAGAACCTCACCCACATCAGCCGCAGCTTCGGGATCGGCGCACCGCTGATCTGCGAGCTGACCGATGAGGCGATCAAGGGGGAGAATGAGAACCGGACGCGTTTCGCGCAGCAGCAGACGCTGCCGGCGACGCTGATGGTCAAGTTCAATGTGCAGGGGGAGGGCAAGCTCGATGCGCGGCTGTTGTTCCTCGACTCCCGGAACAAGGAGTCCGTGCAGCTCGGCAAATACAATTTGCCGGTCGAGCAGGACTTCTCGACGCCGTTGGCGTACATGGTGCATAATCCGCTGCCGTTCGATTACCTTACCTATATGATTCGGCCCGAGGAGACCCGGCAGATCCAGGGACTTTATATGTTCGAGCCGTTCCGTGAGGACCGGATTCCCGTCGTGCTGGTTCACGGGCTGATGTCCAACATCCGTACATGGATGCAGCTCATCAACACGCTGCAGAGCGATCCGGTGCTGCGGAAATACTATCAGTTCTGGGGTTTCACCTATTCCAGCGGGAACCCCGTGCTTCTGTCCGCCAAAATGCTGCGGGACGATCTGCAGCTTGAGGAGGAGCGGCTGAAGGAAGCCGGTGTATCGACGAAGATGTTTTCCCGCATGGTGCTGGTCGGGCATTCGATGGGCGGGCTCGTCGCAAAGACGATGGCAATGAGTTCCGGCGACCGGCTGATCGAGCCGGTATTCGGGCAGGATTACCAGAAGATGCTGGACGGTCTGGGGCAGGAGCACCGGACATTTTTGCAGGAGATGATGAATTTTGAAGCGTTGCCGTTTGTGAAGCGGCTCGTGTTTCTCGCCGTCCCGCACCATGGCTCGGATATGGCGCAGAGTTGGATTGCGCGGCTCGGATCCTGCTGGGTCAAGCTGCCGGTTACGCTCGTGACGCACGGCGAGGGGATCATCAAGGCCCTGATGGACCAGGGGGTGTTCATGCCGAACGACACGAAGTTCGCCACCGGGATCGACAATCTCGACCCGGACGACCGGACGCTGAACCTTCTCAGCACGATTCCGTTCGCTCCGGGCGTTGTCTATCATTCGATCATCGGCAACCGGCACGAGGACGGCATCCCCGGCGGCAGCGACGGCGTTGTGCCGTACCTCTCGAGCCATCTCGACGGGGCGGCAAGCGAGCTGGTTGTGAAATCGGGTCACAGTGTGCAGGTCAATCCGCTGGCGATTCAGGAGCTGCGGCGGATCCTGATCGAACACCTCCGTCAGTTTCCGGAGCTGAACGTCGAATTGCCGAAATTTCCGGACAAGGTGGGAAATGAAGATAAAAATCCGCTTTAACCGGATTCTGCTGCACCGGTTATGGGTCTGGGTCCCGACTTTCGCAATTGTACTGGCCGTCGGAGTCTGGAGCGTGGGTGCGGTCCGTTTTGCGTTCCATTGGCCCGGGGCGGCGGTCGCCGCATTCGCCGGAGTGCTGCTGGCGTTCTGGATCGTCGCGCTGCGACGCAGGCCGCTCCTGTTTATTCCGGCCGCGATCGAACTGGTGGTCATTGTCACTTTTGCGGCAATGACTCCGGAACGGATGTTTGCCGGTACGGTGTGGCAGGCGCCCTGGGGGCGTGCGCCGCTGGTCGAGTATGCGGGCAGCCGTGTCACGGTGCGGAACGTGCGGGATTTCCACTACCGCAGCGTGGATGATTACGATGTCCGTTACACCGATTTCAACTTCGACCCTTCGACGGTCCGCACCATAGATGTCGCAATATCGCACTGGGACGGAATGCAGGCGATTGCGCACACGATGCTCTCTTTCGGATTCGAGGACGGCCGGTATCTGGCTGTTTCGATGGAGACCCGGCTCCCCGAAGGGGTGGAGCAGGGGTTCCTGCCCGGTTTTTATCACCAGTACGAGATATTGATGGTGCTGGCGACGGAAGAGGACCTGTTCAAACTTCGTACTGATTTCCGCCATGAGGAGCTGTATCTCTACCGGACCAATGCAACGCCGGAGCAGGCCCGGGAATTGCTGGATTATGTCATGCTGCGGGCGGACGGCCTTTCAAAGCACCCGGAGTTTTACAACAGCATTACGAGCAACTGCACCACGAGCCTCGCTCCGCTTCTGCGTGTGATCGACCCGACGTTTGAAGGCGACCTGCGGCTGCTGTTGAACGGGTACTCCGACGAGTTGTTGTTTGAACTCGGATACCTGAAGCATCATGAAGGCGAGACGTTTTCCGAATTGAAGAAGCGCAGGCTTGCCGGCCGGTACGTGTCGCTTCCGTCCGCCCTCCCGTATTCCGGGCTGATCCGGACCGATTTGTGACGGGCGCCCCTGGTGGGAGAAACGGTTTCACGGAGTGGTTCCGGTGACCGTATCGGGAGCGGAAAGCCCTGTCTGGCGGTTTCGCAGGGGCGGAAAGCCCCGAAAAACGGGTTTTCAGGAAAAAAAACGAAAAAAAAAGTAAAAAACTCTTGCATATTTGATGATTCTTTGCTAAAATATACGTAACGAGCACGGGTTCGTCTTTCTAACTATTGGCATTTCAAAGACGGAACCGGGATCTGAAATCAATCAACAGGAGATAGAAATGAAGAAAAGTCGTGGGTTTACCCTCATCGAACTTCTCGTTGTAATCGCGATCATCGCGATTCTGGCGGGAATGCTGCTGCCGGCTCTGAACCAGGCGCGTGAACGCGCCCGCCGTATTTCGTGCACCAGCAACCTGAAGCAGATCGGCCTCGCTCTGGCGCAGTATGCCGGCGATTTCGACAGTCGTCTGCCGGAGAAGGGCTTTGCCGACGGTTTGGAAGAGCTCCGTGCGACCGGTGTGCTGACCGACTATGCGGTCTACCTCTGCCCGTCCACCACTACTTCCGCTCAGACGGGAACTCTTGCTCTGAATGCAACGAAGACCGACTATGCGTTTTGCCCGAACATGATGATGGGCGATTCCTCCAAATTCGGCCGCTCCGACTCCGGTGTTGCGTCTGATATCGCTGATGGTGTGAATGCGAACCGTAACGGCAACTCGCCGAACCACACCGATTACGGCAACATCCTGTTCCTCGGCGGCAACGTCAACGGCTTCTCCACCAGCAAGTGGTACACCCGGGCGAACCGCGGTTATACGTTGGTAATTGAGCCGAATACCAATATCGACGGCAAATAATTTAAAATTTGCTGATATCGAAGTAAAGAGAGGGGGGCAGCAATGCCTCCCTTTTTCTTGTATATCACGAATTTGCTCTGAACTGTATGAACGAATATAAGCATACCGAAACCTCCTTGCAACGAGTGATGGCGGCAATTCTGATTTTTGCGCCTCTGCTCTCTTTTCCTCTGGCAATCGGGAAACTGTGGCGGGGGAGCGTCCCGCTTTTCAGTGAGGTTTCCGGCGTTGATTTTGCTGTTCTGGCTTTGCTTGCGTCGGGAGCAATCGCGGCTGTTCTTCCGGTTCTGGCCCGGACGATGGAGCGCGAGCGTATGGTGCGTATCTTTACCGCAGGATGTGGGCTGGGATGCGTGATCGTTCTGGTGCAGCAGGTTCGCTACGGCCTGAATTCCGTCTCTTTGCTGACGGGCGCCGGCTGTTTTCTTGTTCCGGTTGCCGGTTTCCTGTTCGCTAAGGAATTGCGTCGGCTTCTGCCGGTTTTCCTCCTGACACTTTTCACGGTCAGTGCCGCCGTTACTCTGCGTGAGTGGAGCCTGGGAACATTTGCCGTCGGCCTGGCCGGAAACTGGAACTGGAACTGGACCTTGTTGGTAGTCTCCGCTCCTGCTTTGGTTTTTTTCCTGCCGGTTTCCCGCTGGCGGCTGCCATTGGGGGCAATCCTTGCGTTCGCGGTTGCCGCGGGGCAGCTCCTGCTTTGCGGCGACTATGCTTCGCGTGGAACGCTGATGAGCTGCCTGGCCGCCGCAGTCTGGATCGCTCTTGCCGGATACCTTCACCGGAGGCCGAAGCTTCGTACCCCCTTTGCCGTGGCTGCGATTCTGCTGATCCTGGCGGCCGGCAGCGTGGCGTATTATGGAGTGCGTTCCGGATTTTTTGCCGAACGGCTGCCGGGGGAGAACCGGCTCATGCTGTGGCAGGGGACGACAGCCCTCGGAGAAGCGCATTGGCTGCTGGGCGTCGGGCCGGACCGTTTCGAGGGAGAGGTTGCGCCGTTTCTGCCGGAGAGTTATTACGATTCCGATTATGCTTCCGACCGCCATCCGCATCCGCACAATGAGCTGCTTTTTTATTGGTGCGTGTTCGGTGTAGCCGGAATCGTGTGGTGGCTCCTGATTATCTGGGCCGGAGTCCGCGGCGCGGTTCGCCGGCGGCGCGGTGATGAACTGGTTCTGCTGGTCATCTGGGCATGGAGTGTGCTGTTCCTGCACGGTCAGGTTGATGTGTTGCTGCAGACGCCGCTGGCCGGCGGATTGTTTCTGCTGTTGACCGGGATTTTGCTGGGAGTGGGTGTCCCATGCGTGAGGCCTGCTCCGGCCGGGCGTTTCCGGTACGGCGCTGCTTTGGGACTGTCGGTGATTGCAGTTCTGCTGTTTTTTCTGAATCTGTCCGGCGGCTGGCACTGCCGCAGTGGAAAGTTGGCCCTGCTTGACGGGGAGCCTGAAACGGCGCGGGAAGAGTTGAAGCGCAGCATTCGCATCCGTCCGACGGCGGAGAATCTGTATACGCTGGCGGCTGTTGAGCTCTTCGACTTCCGGAATCCGGGCGGTGCGGCGGAAGCGCTTCGCCGCGTCCGCGACGATTTGAGGCTCTCTTCTTATTCTCACAGCGCCGGCCGCATGGCGCGCGCGTTGGCGGCGGGGGGAAAACCGGCAGAGGCACTTCCGTTTTTTGAGGAGGAGCAGAAGAATTTTCCGCGCAGCGCTGTGAACCTGATCCTCTGGCAGTCGGTTCTGCGCCAGCTGGGGCGCGAAGAAGAGGCGTCTGGGCTGCTTGCCGCGTGGCAGGAGCTGCTGAAGCGTAAAGGCGTCAGGCCGGAGGAGTTTCACCACCTGATGCGAAACCAGATGTTGGACGACAGTCCGCTGGAGCTCCGGCTTTTTCTGCGCGAGGTCCGCAAATGAGTTTGCATGAACTTATGACATCGATGCAGGGGGCGTGGTATGAGCCGCTGTCTGCTTTTCTGATCCTGCTGCTCGCCGCTTATGGTATCGGTTTTCCGCTCCTGGAAAAGCTCGGCGCCAGGTCGGAGCGGTGCGGATTCGGTCTTCTTGCGCTGGTCATCGGGCTCGATCTGCTGGCGATTCTCTTCCGGCTCGGGGATTACGCGGTCATTCACCTGCCGTCCGCGTGGCTGTGGAGCATCATGGCCGTTCCGGCCGGATACGGGGTCTGGCGGCTGGGACGGCAGACGCAGAAGTTCCGCAGGACCGACTGGATTCTCTGGAGCACCGTTCTGCTGCTTGCCGGAATCACCGCTGCTCCGGCCTTTGTTCCGCCATTCTCGTGGGATGAGCAGTCTTATCAGGTCGCGCTGATGTACCGCTATCTGAAACAGGGCTCGACTGCCGTGCTTGCGGACAACCCGTATTCGGCGCTCTCGTCGATGCCGCATTTCCTCATGCTCTGGGGCGTGAAGCTCGGCGGAGTGAACTTTCCGCGGATGCTGATTCTCGGAACCTACCTGATCGCAATTCCGTGGATCTATCTTCTCCTGCTGCGTTTCGGCAGGAAAACGGCATTGATTCTCACCGCGGCGTTTCTGCTTTCCCCGCTGCCCGGCGGAATGCTGCGGGAGGCTTACCTCGAGCCGTTCATCCTGCTGAACCTGATGGCGGGGGCCGGGGCGATCCGGCTGCTCCGGGACCGGCTGATGCCGCTTGCACTGCTGACCGGATTCACGGCCGGGATGGCCGCCGCGGTGAAGCTCACGGGCGGTGCCGCCTCGCTTGCGCTGGTCGGCCTGTTCTTTTGCGTGCTCGCGTTCGACCGGATTCCCCGGAAGCAGGTCGGGTTTGGTCTCATCTGGTTCACCGCTGCCGGAGCGGTTGCCGCAGTGCCGTTTTACCTGCGGCCTCTGCTGGCGACGGGGAACCCGTTTTATCCGTTCGGATCGGCCTATATCGATCCGGCGACCCCGGCCGCGGCGGTGGAGGTTTACCATTCACTGCTCGGGACCAGCCGGTTCGGCCTGGCCGGTATCGAGAGCTTCTTCACATCATGGATTGTCGTCGCTTACCGGAAAGAGATCTATGATGGTTACGTCCTCGGCTGGCAGTTCCCGCTGATGCTGGTGATCGGAACGCTTTCCTGGTATTTTGCCGCCCGCAGGTTCCGGCGGAAAGGAATCGCGTTTCTGTGGGCGGCTGCGGGCGGAGTTCTCTTTTACCTGTTCTGGTGCGCCAGCTCGCAGCAGGCACGTTTCATCCTGCCGCTTTTTTTCCTGGTTCTGTTCTATGCGGGCTCCGGGATAACGTTCCTTTCGACGCGCTGGCGGAATGTTGCGCTGGCGGCGATTGCGGCTGCGACGCTGATCTCATTTCAACCTGAGGTCTGGAGAAATTTCTATTATGCATGGCGTTCCATGGAGACGGCCCGGAAGGCGCCGGCTGATTTTCTGCGCTTTGCGGACAGGGAAAAAGAGTATGCCAATACGTTGGATTATATTGCGTGCAATCTTCCGGCGGCTGCCCGGGTCATGCTGCTCTTCGACCGGCGCGGGCTTTATGTGCCGCGGGATTACGTACTGGGGACCCCGTTTTTTCAGGAGGCGTACTTCACGCCGGTTCCGGAGAGTCCGGAGCGGGCGTATGATGAATTGCGGCGGGGGAAGATCGACTATATCGTGATCCTGATCGGTGGAGAGTCAAAATGCAATCCCGATCCGATTCCGGATTTCGACCGGGAGAACGAACAGTTGACGCTGCGCTTTCTCGAGCTTCTGAAGCAGGGGAAGCTGCAATTTGTCCCTGTTCCGGAGAGCGGACGTTACCGGCTGTTGAAAGTCGTGCGTTGACGGTGTATATTAGTTGCGATTTATCAACGATTTCAATCTGGAACGATCATGGACGAGAATAATCTTACAGTGCGGCGCGAACTCCTGAAAAGCGCCCGTCAGGTGGTGGTCAAGGCCGGAACCCGGCTGCTGACCAGTCAGGAGGCGATTTCCGAACTTGTATCCGGCATCGACCTGCTGCGGCGCGACGGCCGCCGGGTCCTGTTGGTGACCTCCGGCGCGGTCGGCATGGGAATGCGCGCGCTGGAGCTTAAAAAGCGCCCGAAAGAGCTTGCGCAGGTGCAGGCGCTGGCCGCGATCGGACAGAGTCGCCTGATGG
This sequence comes from Lentisphaeria bacterium, assembly GCA_018265615.1. Lineage (GTDB taxonomy): Bacteria > Verrucomicrobiota > Lentisphaeria > Victivallales > Victivallaceae > Victivallis. The sequence goes on along the minus strand of JABLYX010000015.1, from coordinate 73,286 downwards.
CGATCTACGATGAGGAGTGCCGCAAGCGCGGCTTCCGTACCGCACAGTTGCTGCTGACTGCCGCCGACCTGCGGAACCGCGAGCGTTATCTGAACGTGATGAATTGTGTCGGCGCACTGTGGGATGCGGGTGTCCTGCCGGTTGTGAATGAGAACGACTCGGTTTCCGTGAGCGAACTGAAGTTCGGTGACAACGATACGCTGGCCGGAATGCTCGCATCCCTCACCGATTCCCGGCTGACGGTGATCCTGACGACCGAGCAGGGGTTGCGCGAGCGTAGTGAAGACGGCAGCCTCGGCGAGCGGATTTCTGTGGTGAAGGAGCTTTCCGAGTCAATTCACGCCATGGCCGGGGGGACCGACAATTCGGAATTCTCGATCGGCGGAATGAGTTCGAAGCTGCGCGCCGCCGAGATCGTGACCGCGGCCGGAGAGTATCTCTGGATCGCGGACGGCCGCGAAAAGGGGGCGCTCGGCCGGATTCTCGCGGGCGAGGACATCGGCACGGTGTTTCTGCCGCGCGCGCGCCGGATTCCGGGACGCAAGCGCTGGATCAGCTTTTTCAGCCGGGTTTCCGGCTCGCTGCTGGTTGACGCGGGAGCCGTGAAAGCGGTCCGCGAGCAGGGGCGCAGTTTGTTGCCCTCCGGCGTGAAGTTCGTGTCCGGTGCGTTCAGGCGCGGAGATACGGTCGAGGTTTCCGGGCCGGACGGCGTTCCGTTCGCGCGCGGCCTCGTGAACTTCGATGCGGCCGACTGCCTGCAGATCTGCGGCCAGAGTTCGGCGCGGGTCCATTCGATTCTCGGGCCGAACGTGGATGAAGAGGTGATTCACCGCGATAATCTTACATTGAATCTGCCATGAAGATACACATCAAGACCTACGGCTGTCAGATGAACGAGCGTGATTCGGAAGCGCTGGCGGGCATGCTGACCGAAGCGGGCCATACAATGGTCGATGCGGAGGAGTCCGCCGATGTCCTTTTGTTCAATACCTGCAGTGTCCGCGAACAGGCCGAGCGCAAGGCGAAGGGCAAGATCGGCTATATGAAGAAGCTCAAGGCGAAGAATCCGGAGCTTGTCATCGGCGCGCTGGGCTGCATGGCGCAGCGGCTCGGGGATGAGCTGTTGAACGAACTGCCGCATCTTGATTTTGTGCTCGGGACCGGGCAGCTGCACACGCTTGTGCCGCTGATCGAGTCGATCCGTGCGGACCGCCGGCAGGTCGCTTCGATCACGGAATCGGCCGATGTGCTGACCGGCATGGGCAGCCACTACCGGCCGGAGGGCGGCGGGGCCGGTTTCAAGGCGCAGATTGCGATCACGCGCGGCTGCAACCGTTTCTGCAGTTACTGCATCGTTCCCTACGTGCGCGGCCGCGAGATCAGCCGTGAGCCGGGAGATGTGATTGCCGAGGCGCGTGCGCTCGTCGCCGACGGTGCGAAAGAGATCATGCTGCTCGGGCAGAACGTCGCGGCATACGGATGGGGCGGCAACGTCAATCCGCCGCCGCCGGAAATTTCGCCGTTTGCGGAGCTGCTTGAGGAGCTGGACCGGATTCCGGAGCTGCTTCGCATCCGCTTCACTTCGCCCTATCCCTCATACTTCAACGACCGGCTGATCGGCGCAATCGCGTCGAGCCGCGCGGTCTGCCGCAATATCCATCTGCCGCTGCAGTCGGGCTCTGACCGGATCCTGAAGGCGATGAACCGGCAGTATACGGCGGAGAGTTACCGGGAAGTCGTGAAAGCGATTCGGAGCGCGATGCCGGATGTGACGTTCTCGACCGACGTGATCGTCGGGTTTCCCGGCGAAACCGATGATGATTTCCGGCGGACGCGGGAGCTGATGAATGAAGTCGGATATGATAACAGCTTCATCTTCAAGTACTCGCCGCGTCCGGGCGCGAAATCCGCCGAAGAGGAGGATTCAGTTCCGCAGGAGGTGAAGGAGGAACGCAACGCGGTTCTTCTGGACGACCTCAAAAGCCGGGTTGCCGCCGCGCTGCGCACACAGGTCGGTTCCGTTCAGGAGGTGTTGGTCGAGGGAACCAGTCCGCGCAATCCGGAGCGGTGGAGCGGCCGGACCGGCACGAACCGCGTGGTCCACTTCCTGCCGGCGCCGGGTGTTGAACCCGGCACGCTGCACCGGGTCAGAATCACGCGTGCAGGGAGCGTTTCGCTGTTCGGGGAGCTCCTGTAAAAACGGATTTTTCCGGAAAACAGCTTGCATTATGCTGAAACGGCGATAAGATTATCTGCGAACGGCCGTCATTGTCAGTGAGCACCCTGAACACGACACGGGAGATTCCGCGATGAATGATGAATATGACAAGCCATTGCCGCCGGAAAATGAAAAGCCTGCCGCCATGCCTGCTGTTGCTCCGCCTTCCGCGCCGTTAAAGCCGGTTGCTCCCCGGAAGGAGCGGGGATATTCCGGCGGCATTTCACCGGAAACAGAGATCACGTTCCGTAAAGTCTGGGATATGCTGCTGCTCGGCAATCCGTTCTATCTCATCAGCGCAGGGCTGATCCTCTATGCGTCCACTGTGATTTTCAATACCGCGAATATCTGGATGGAGACCGGCATTCCGGTCGGGATCCTGGCGGCATACACTGCGTTGTGTGCCGCGACGGTGATTTTCATTGTGCGCCACGGCAAAGTATGGAGCGATGCGCGTTCGCTGCTTTTCGTGATTCTCGCATTGCCGCTGGCGTTGTCGGCGGGGCTGGATGACAAACTGCTTTCGACGCCGCGGGTCGGCGGGGTATGGCTGACCGGTTCTATCCTGTTCACCACCGGGATGTTCGGATGGGTCAGGCGCGGCCTCGGAATCCGGCTGAACCGGCCGCTCTGGAGCGTGTTCGCCGCAATGCTGGCGGTCTTTTTTCTCTGGCCGCTGCTGCAGTCGCGCCTCGTGATCGACTGGCCGGACGACCGGGAGCCGGCGATGTGGGGCATCATCCTGTTCCCGGCCGTGTTCGCCCTGGCGGCCATGCCGCTCCTGCTGCCGGTAAAACGGGGAGAATTTCTGGTGCGGGAAAACGGAACCCCCTGGAAATATCTTTCCCCCGTCCTGTTCGGTCTGCTCGGCTGTGCCGGGATCCTGCGGAGCTATCTGCTGAGCATCTCATTTTATCCCGCCCGCGGAGTCGGCGGGTACGGCAGTATGGAGTCCGGGTTCGGCGGCTGGATGCTTCTGCCGATCCTGCTCGTCGCCGCCATGATTGTCGCCGAAGGGCTGATTACGGACCGTCGCCGGGAGTGGTGTCCGCTCCTTGCCATCATCGCGGGCGTCGTTTTTTTCCTCGTCGGCGCGCGCTGGCATCTGCCCGGGAGCTCGCGGCTTGCGGGGAGTTTCTACCGGGAGGCGTGGGGCAGTTCCATTCCCGGCTTTCTGCCGCCGGCTGCCGCACTGTTTTGTCTGCTCGGGTATATGGGGTTGCGCCGGGTTGTGTGGGCGGCCTGTGCGGCCGGGGCGCTGCTGGCTGCCGTCGCTCTGTGGCGGGGGTGGGAGTACCTTCCCGCTGTTTCGCCGAAAACGGCCTGCCTGCTTCTTGCCGGGATTCTGACGCTTGTTTTTGCCGGACTGGCCGTGTGGTTGCGCCGTCGCTGGGTTACGTTGGTGTTCCTGTACTGGCTGATCGGCGGCGCGGGCGGGTTTCTGCTGTACCGCGAGGCGGTTCCGGATATCTATCCGGTTCTGGCCGCGCTGATTGCAGTGACGTTTGTTGTCGGGACCACGGCGCGTGATCGGAGCATCGAAGCTCTTGGCCTGTTCGGCGCCTCGCTGCTTTTCTTTGCGGCGATTTACCGGACGGATCATGCGCCGGGGTGGATTGAGATCGCGTTTCTGGCCGGCAATTACGCGGTTGTGCTCGGATATCTGCTGCGCCGGTTCTGGATTCCTGCGGCGGTGGAGAGCGGGCTGCTGCTGATCTGGGGGGCGCTGGCTGTTTTCCGTCTGATTGACCGGTTGGAGTGGCGCGGGGCTGGAATCGTCTTCTGGAGCCTCCTCTTTTTTGCTGTTGCATTTCTGATCAGCCTCACGAAAGGAGGGATCCTGCAGAAAAAGGTCCGGGAGTGGGGCGGGCCGTTGATTCGCTATTTTTCCTCGCCGGAAGGGAAGCTTTGAAAGAGCATGAATTCCATAAATATCTTCGGAAGAGCAGGCTGCTGCCTGTCGAACCGCAGCCGCTGAAGCCGGATTTCCGCTGTGTCGCGGTGATTCCCGCCTGCGACGAGCTGGAGGCGATCGGGCGGACGCTCGGTTCGCTCACGGTTCCGGAAGAGGGGGCGGTGCTGGTCGTCGTGAATCATCCGGCGGATGCGCTTCCCCGGGTGAAAGCGGCCTCCGGCGAACTGCTGCGCCGGTTGCGCGGCGGCGAATTCTCCTGCCGGAACCTGCATTGGATCAATGCGCCTGACCTCTCCGGCGGCGTCGGGGAGGCCCGCAAGCTCGGTATGGATGCCGTCGCCGCGTCGCAGAGCATTGAAAGCGTTGAACGGACGGTGCTTGCATCGCTTGATGCCGATACGGTCACGGAGCCGGATTACTTCTCCGGCATCCTCGGGCAATTCGGTCGCGATCCGGGGGTTGCGGCGCTGTCGATCCCGTTCCGGCACCTGCCGGGGGCGACGCTGGAGGAGGAACGGGCGATCCGGCGGTACGAAGCGTATCTGGAGCGTTATGTTGCAAAGCTCCGCGAAGCGGGTTCGCCGTATGCATTCCAGACGGTCGGCTCGGCTTTCGCGGTGCGGCTCGGCGCATATATCCGCGCCGGAGGGATGCGGGTCCGCAAGGGCGGCGAGGATTTCTACTTCCTGCAGGCTGTCGCGAAGACCGGAGTGGTGGTAACGGGGGAGCGGGTGTTGGTCCATCCCTCGGCCCGTCCTTCGGAGCGGGTTCCGTTCGGAACCGGCCCGGCTGTGAAGAAGCTGATGGCGGGGGAGGAGCTTGCCGAAATTTCCGATGCGGCGTTCGGGATGCTGGCGCATTTGCTCGCCCGGGCTTCGTTCCCCGGCGGGCTTGAGAATGTGGAACTCTTTCTCTCGGCGCTGGATCCGTCTTCCGCATCATTTCTGCGCAGCGAGGGCTTCCCGGAAGTGTGGCCGAAGATTCTTGCGAATACGCCGAAGAGCGAAAAAGCCCGGCTTTCAGCTTTTCACGGTTGGTTCGACGGGCTCAAGACACTGCGTTGCCTGCACCGGCTTGATCAGCAGGAGAACTGCAGAGACTGCGTTTCTTAATGTGGCTTCGCGCTTTTTTTCCGCTTCCGGCGGCACCCGTCCCATCTTACGGGGGAGTATATCCCGTTTTTCATAAAATGCGGGCGGTTCGGGCCGGAAACCGCATATGTCGCACGGGAACTGAAGATTTGATCCGGAAAAATATACGGCGCGACTGGACATTTTCTGGATTCTCCTGTATATTTGAACGAGGTATCAAGCGGACACTCTTTAACGGGGGAACCATGTTTCACACCAGGGATATCGTAACCGCGATCGAAATCGGCACATCGAAGATCAATGTGCTGGTCGGGGAAGCGGGGCCGGATGGCCGCGTGAGCGTGGTCGGCCGCGGCTCTGCGCCGTCCGCCGGCTCGGTCATCAAGGGCGAGATCGAGGACATGGATCTCGCTTTCGAGCAGCTCGGTAATGCGATTGCGGATGCGGAAAGCGCCTCCGAAGGGTTGCTCAACAGCACGAAAGTCGTCGTTGTCGTCGTGACCGGCTGCCGCATGGAGGCGTTCCAGGGTATCGGTTCCGTCGTCGTTAAGAACGATGAGCATAAGGTCACGAACAAAGAACGGCTCGAGGCGCATGAGAATGCCCGCGTGCTGCACCTTGCGACCGGGCGGGAGATCATCAACAGCTCGGAATCCTATTTCACCATCGATGAGCGCCGGATCCGGAATCCTCTGAACCACACCGCGAGCAAGCTTGAGGCGTATGTGCATGTGGTCCATGCGGATGCGGCCCGGCTTGAGAACTTCCGCACGATTGTGCGCGATTCCGGGTTCGAGGAGGCGGCGATCGAGGTCGCGTTTTCTCCGCTGGCCGACGATTTCGGCATTTTATCCGACGAGGAGCGTGAGCACGGGGTGCTGCTTGTCGATTTCGGGGCCGGGACCACGGAATTCGTGGTGGAGTACAATTCCGGCGTGCAGGCGTCCGGGGTGCTTCAAGTCGGCTTCGACCATGTCTGCAACGATCTGTCGCTCGGCCTGGATCTGCATATCGACGTCTGCCGCAAGATGATTGAAGACAAGACATTGCAGAAGGCGATGCGCGAGCGCCGCGAATATATGGAGTTTCCGAGCTCGACCGGGCGTGTGCGGCGGATTCCGGTTCCCTCGTTCGAAGCGATCATCGATGCGCGGATCCGCGAAACGTTCGAAATTATCCGTTCGATGGCCGCCGGCCAGGGGGCTCCGACGAGCCTGGATGCGGGCGGAGTCCTGACCGGCGGCGGCGCGCTGTTCGAACGGACGGCGCCGCTGTTCCGCGAGGTGTTCGACATGTCGTGCCGCATCGGCCAGCCGTTCGAGGCGGGCGGCGCGCTGACCGGGCTCGACACGCCGCGGTGCAGCACGATCTGGGGCGCGCTGAAGATTGCCGGATATTACAATGAACTGAACGCCGGCCAGAGCGGTCGCAGCATGGTCGGGAGCCTGATTGATGTGGTTGACGGCGTCCTGAACAGGACCCGGCTCGGCTGGTTGAATTTCAAAGGCGCGCTGAAGGGCTGACCGATATGGAACAGAAGAAGATCACCGTTCTCGGAATCGGCGGCAGCGGCTGTCGGATCGTTGGAATCCTGAAAGAGAATCCGCTTGCGGCGCAGCTGCGGTTGGCCGCGCTCGACAGCGACTCTGCGAGCCTCGAATCGAGCGGCCTGGAGGAAGGGGTCCGGCTTCTGGCGGGGGAGCGGTGGCGCAACGGCCGCGGCTGCGGCGGCAGCACCCTCGACGGCCAGCGTGTCGTCGCCCACGAACGCAGCCGGATCGAAAAGCTGCTTGAAGGCGTGCCGTTCCTGCTGGTCGTCGGCGGACTGGGGCGCGGAACCGCATCCGGCGGCATGCCGGTGGTGCTCTCCGTTGCCCGGAAGCTTGAAATTCCGACGCTGTTTATCGTCACGCTGCCGTTTACGCTCGAAGGGCACAGCAAGCGCAAGATTGCCGAAGATACGGTGAAGAACGAGTTGCTCGGGCTGGCGGACGCGGTAATCTGCCTGCCGAACGATCTTCTGTTCTCTGTTTTGGAGTCAACCACGCCGCTGTCGAGCGCGTTCAAGCTGGCCGACCAGGAGCTGTCGCGTACTGTGCTCGCGCTGACGATGGTGCTCCTGCACGGGAACCTGCTGGCGGCGGATTTCGGCAGCTTCATTACGCTGCTCAAAAGGAAGAAGAGTTTCTGCAGCATCGGCGTGGGAATCGCTTCCGGCGAGATTGACGGCGAAGGGCGCGGCGAGGCGGCGATGGAGCGTTTGCTGCATTCTCCGTTGCTTGGCGGCGCCGATAAGCTCAATGAAGCGGATGCGGTCATATTCACGCTGCTCGGCGGCCCGGAGCTGTCCCTCGGCGAAACCAGGCAGATCCTGGAGCTTGCGGGCCGGCAGGTGAAGCCGGATACGCAGCTGATCGTCGGTGCCGCTACCGGCGAGGCCTGGGCGGGCAAGGTCATGCTCTCGGCGGTGACGGTCAAATTCGATGCCGAGAGCGAAGCGGGCGAGCTGCTGCGCAGCAGCTCCGAGCGTGCGCCGCGCCGTACCCGCACGCCTTCCGCGGCGGCGCATGCGACGGATGCGGACCAGTTGATATTGCCCCTCGAACCGGTTTCCAAGGGAGTTATGGAGCGCGGGCCGCAGGTGAAATGGGGTAATGAAGATCTTGATGTTCCGGCCTTCAAGCGGCGCAACATCACCATTGACAACGGTAAACGGGGAGTGGAGTGATGGAGGATTTGAAGCGTGCGCTGGTCCGGGCGAACCTGGGGCAGACGGCTCTTTTGACGGTGCCGTGGATCGTTCTGCAGGTCGGCGGCTTCTGGGCGTTTTCCGATCCCCGCGCCGGGGCCGCCGGAGCGATGGGTATCGGGATCATTGCCGGGTTGGCCCTGCTGATGTTGGGCATATATTATCAGCTCAGCCAGGTGCAGTTTGCGAATATTATCTGCAAGCAGACCGACGCGGATGTCGAATTTTACGGATTTTTCTCTCTGCTGCGTTTTTGGAACGACCAGTTGGAGAGTGTGCGCAAAAGAGTTCCGGGTTACTTGAATACGCTCCGTCTGAATTACATTTCGCTTCCGCTCGCGTTTCTCGCGTGCATACTGGATTTCTGGACGGTTGCGTTGTTCATGGTGCTGGTCTGGTGCCTGACCGGGATGCTGGTGCGTTCCGCGGTTGCGCATTCCGTTTCCGGCGAGCATTCGCTGATTTCCGGCGCGGTGAAATTCAAGGCGTTTCTGCTGTTTGCGGCGGCCGCCGCAAGCTGGGGCTATGTCTGGTTCGAGGCAGGCAGGGCGGAGCAGGCGTTCAGGGAGAAAATTGCGCAGCTGCAGTCCGGCTCCCTTCCGTTTGCGGCGTCTGATCTGGAAGCGCTATACAAGCTTGATGGGGCCAATGGAGCGGAAGCGGTGAAGGCCCTGAGTCATCTGCCGGCTGTTCCGGAGCCGATGGTGCGGCTCGCATCGTCCGGCTGGGTGGAGAACGTTCCGGCGGACGCCTATGTCGAGTTGGAGAAGTTCGTGTTCAATAACGCCGGCGTTATGGAGAAGATCACGGAGATCGGCCGGAATCCTGTCGCGCGCCTCGGGTTCGATTTCAAGCAGGGGTTTGCCGGCATGTCCGGGGCGGAACTGCTGCCGCGCTACCGCAAACTCGAAGAGCTCGAACGGTTGCGCTTCTATTCGGCGGCAAGCGTCGGCAATGATCGTCTGGTGGGCGAAAGCTGGCGGGTGCTGGGGGCGCTTCGGCGCCATCTGAGCAGCGAGCCGGCATTGTCTGTCAGTGCGGTCATGATGGAGATGGAATCGCGCCGCCTCGGCGCATTGGAACGGCTGCTCAACGAGTTCGGTGTCCATTCGGAGAAGGAAGAGAAGGCGCTGGCGGCCGACCTTGCCGTGACGGAGAAGGAGCTTGAAGCGAATATTGTTCTGGCGTTGAAGGGGGAAACTGCCCTGTATCTGATTTCGGAGATCGATCCTCTGGCGGAATGGGACCGGACCGCCGGTATTTTTCCGGGGATGAACCGGATATTTCCTGCTTTCAGATGGGTCCGGTACTTCTGCTTCCAAACCTATCTGGATGGCATGGAGAAGCTTGAGGCGGCCGCGGTTGATCCGGGACAGTTGCCCGGAGTGAGGGCCTGGTCCCGCACACTGCCATTCGGGGCGGCGCCGGCGATTTCCGCTTTGCGGGTTGCTGATGATGCTGTGGTTCAATACCTTGTATTGCAGCGGAAGCTGCGTTCCGCGCGGATTGCGCTGCTGCTTGACCGGTACCGGAGGGCGCGCGGCGGATTCCCAGATTCACTCGCGGAACTGAAAACGCTTCCGGCATCCGTCATGGTCGATCCGTTGACGGGGAAGGCGCTGACCTATGGGAAAGAGGGATTTACAGTGGAGGTGTCCGGCATTGCGGGAAAAGCGGTCCGTCGGGTTAAATTTGACGGTGCCGAAATCGGAGGGCCGTCCGGATTCCGGCTCAAGCGCTGAGGCCGCGAAGCTCTTCTCTGCCGGTTCGGGAGCATGTTTTAGCGGCCGTTCGCATGGCGTTTATGTGGTAAATATGTGAATTCGAGGAGAAAACCGGTTGTTGCATCGAAAGAATGGCGGTTTTTTTGAAAAAAAGCTGTTTTTCGATTTGCAAATGAAGTCAAATGGAATATATTAGGAAATGTGATTGGCAGAACTGAAGCAGTCAGGCCGGTCATGACAATTGAATGTGCTCGGGTGGCGGAATTGGCAGACGCGTATGGTTGAGGTCCATATGGAGTAATCCTTGGGGGTTCAAGTCCCCCCTCGAGTACCATTTTAAACAGACTTTTGAGCGGTTCCGGATGCAGGAATATGAGCCGGCGTGGGGAAAGACATGCCGGTCTCTTTGTCGGGAGCGGTCGGTTTGGGAATAGGGTTATGCCCACATAGCTCAGTCGGTAGAGCACATCCTTGGTAAGGATGAGGTCAGCGGTTCAAGTCCGCTTGTGGGCTCCACTTTGTATCTGTAGTGAACAAGAAAATTTCAGACGAAAAACTCTAAACCTTTCAGGAGGGAAAAATGGCTAAGGAAAAATTCGAAAGAACCAAGCCTCACGTCAACATCGGTACCATCGGTCACGTCGACCACGGCAAGACGACTCTGACTGCCGCGATCACCATGGTGCTGAACAAGAAGTTCGGCGGCGAAGTCCGTAAGTATGACGAGATTGACAATGCTCCGGAAGAAAAAGAGCGCGGCATCACGATCAATACCTCGCACGTTGAATACCAGACCGAGAAGCGCCACTATGCGCACGTTGACTGCCCGGGTCACGCTGACTATGTCAAGAACATGATCACCGGTGCTGCCCAGATGGACGGTGCGATCCTCGTGATCGCCGCGACCGACGGCCCGATGGCCCAGACCCGCGAGCACGTGCTGCTCGCCCGCCAGGTCGGTGTGCCGGCGATTGTCGTCTTCATGAACAAGGTTGACCAGCTGGATGACCCCGAGCTCCTCGAGCTTGTCGAAATGGAAATCCGCGAGCTGCTCTCCAGCTACGACTTCCCCGGTGACGACACCCCGATCATCAAGGGTTCCGCGCTGAAGGCCGTCGAAGCGGAAGGTGATCTCAGCAATCCGGCCTGCAGCTGCATCCTCGAGCTCATGGACGCTGTCGACAGCTTCATTCCCGAGCCGCAGCGTGATGTTGACCAGCCGTTCCTTATGCCGATCGAAGACGTGTTCTCGATCGAAGGTCGCGGCACCGTGGTCACCGGCCGTATCGAACGCGGCGTCATCAAGCTCAACGACGAAGTCGAAATCATCGGCATCAAGCCGACGGTCAAGACCACCGTCACCGGCATTGAAATGTTCCGCAAGCTGCTCGATCAGGGCCAGGCCGGCGACAACGTCGGCTGCCTGCTCCGCGGCACCAAGAAAGAAGACGTCGAGCGCGGCCAGGTTCTGGCCAAGCCGGGCAGCGTGACCCCGCACACCAACTTCAAGGGCGAGATCTACGTTCTCTCCAAGGAAGAAGGCGGCCGTCATACTCCGTTCTTCAACAACTATCGTCCGCAGTTCTACTTCCGTACGACCGACGTGACCGGTACGATCACCCTGAACGAAGGCACCGAAATGGTCATGCCGGGTGACAATACCTCCATCACGGTTGAGCTGATCGCTCCGATCGCCATGGAGAAGGGTCTGCGTTTCGCAATCCGTGAAGGCGGCCGCACGGTCGCTTCCGGCCGGGTTACCGAGATCATTAAGTAATTATCCGGTCCCGATGAAATCACCCGGGCCGTCGGTAACGGCGGCTCGGGAGTTTCGTGTAACACGTGGGTAAATAATATGCGTGAATTGGTTATTTTGGAATGCACCGAGTGCAAGCGGCGTAATTATACGACGATGAAAGAGAAGCGTAATACGCCCGAGCGCCTGGAAAAGAAGAAGTATTGCAAGTTTGAACGGAAGCACACGGTCCACAAAGAGACCCGCTGAACCGGAAAGATGGCGTTTACAGTCAGGAGAGTAGCTCAGTTGGCTAGAGCGGCGGTCTCCAAAACCGCAGGTCGTGAGTTCGAGCCTCACCTCTCCTGCCATTTTTTGTGAAACAGTCGAGAACCAGGTAGGAAGACAGATGGACAACGGTAAAAAGCGCACCGGTGCAGCCGCCGGTTTTGATTCGGTTACAGGTAAAATTCGGCGCTTTATCTCCGAGACGATGGCCGAGCTGGGCCGCTGTACCTGGCCGAACCGTCAGCAACTTTTTGAATCAACTGTACTGGTTGTGATCAATATCGCGATTCTGGCGTGCTTTGTTGCCGGAGTTGACTGGGTGGCGGCATGGGTGATCCGTCTGATTACGGTCGGCAAGTTTTAGAAAGAGAGCATGATGAACGATTCAGTCAATACCGAACGCGACAATCGCGGCCAATGGTTCGTGATTCATACCCTGTCCGGGCATGAGAACAAGGTCCGTGATACGATTTTGCGTCAGCTTCAGAACGGCGATCAGGTTCCGGTCTACGAAGCGTTCATTCCGACGGAGAAGGTGACTGAAGTCCGCCAGGGGAAGAAGACTACGACAACCCGTAAGCTGTTCCCCGGATATATCTGGGTCCGGATGGATCTTTATGATGATCTCGGCATGGTTGACGAGAAGGCGTGGTATTTTGTCCGCAGCGTTCAGGGGGTTCTTGGTTTCCTCGGTGGCGCGAACAAGCCGACTCCGCTCTCTGATGCGGAGGTTGAGGATCTGATGCGCCCGGCGCAGGCCGGAGAGACTCCGGCGGCGCGGCCGAAGATCGAGTTTGAGATTGGGGAAAATGTGCGCATCAAAGATGGTGCGTTTGAGAATTTCGAGGGTGCGATTCAGGAGATTGACAACGAGCGCGGCAAGCTGAAGCTGATGGTGTCGATTTTCGGTCGCTCCACTCCCGTGGAATTGGAGTTCTGGCAGGTCGAGCGTACCGTTTGACGGTATCTCGAACTTTTGTAACATGTCGTTAGATTCACTGGTGGCGGGATACCTGCCGGTCCGGACCACCTTTTGAATCGGTAAAAGGAAACACAATCATGGCAAAGAAGGTTACAGGCTTGATCCGGTTGCAGATTCCGGCCGGCGCCGCGACACCGGCACCGCCGATCGGCCCCGCCCTCGGGCAGGCCGGCTGCAACATCATGGACTTCTGTAAGCAGTTCAATGCCGCCACTCAGTCACAGAGCGGGATGGTTATTCCTGTCGTGATCACGGTCTACCAGGACCGGTCGTTCACGTTCATCTGCAAGTCGCCCCCGGCGGCCGTCCTCGTAAAGAAGGCGGCGGGAGTGGCTTCCGCGGCGAAGAAGCCGGGCTTTGAAAAGGCCGGCAAGATTACCCGTGCGCAGATCCGTGAAATCGTTCAGATCAAGAAGGCTGACATCAACGCCCGCAGCGAGGAAGCGGCAATGCGCATCATCGAAGGAACCGCGCGCAGCATGGGAATTGAGGTGGTCGATGCGTAGAAGTAAGCTTTACAAGAAGCAGATTGAGATCGAGGGATTCGATCCGCAGCGGCGTTATGGCGTTGTGGAAGCGATTGCTCTTCTCAAGAAATTTCCGGGAGTGAAATTCGATCAGACGGCTGAAGTTGCATTCAAACTCGGCGTCGATCCCCGGAAGTCCGACCAGACGGTCCGCGGCGCGGTTGCGCTTCCGGCCGGTACCGGCAAGAGCGTACGGGTTGCCGTCGTTGCCGACGGTGCCGCTGCTGCTGAAGCGAAGGAAGCCGGTGCGGATTTCGTCGGATTCGAAGATGTCGTCGAAAAGATCAAGGGCGGCTGGCAGGATTTCGATATCCTCATTGCCACTCCGGATGCGATGCGTCTCGTCCGTCCTCTGGGCCGTCAGCTCGGTCCGCGCGGACTGATGCCGAACCCGAAGACCGGCACGGTCACCGACCAGGTCGGCAATGCGGTTCGCGAGTCGAAGGCCGGTCGTGCGGAGTTCCGCGCCGACCGCGGTGCCTGCGTCCATGTTCCGTTCGGCAAGCTGTCCTTTGAAGAAGCGGCGCTCAAGAGCAACTTCGACGTGATCGTCGATGCCCTCCAGAAGGCGAAGCCGCAGACTGCCAAGGGCACATACATCCTCTCCTGCACGGTCACCGCGACGATGGCGCCGGGGATCAAGATCAATCCGAAAGAGTTGGCGAGGGGTAAGGAATGAGAAACGAAAAGCAATTTCTGGTCAAAGAGATCAGTGAGAAGATCGGTTCGTCCGATTATGTCTACTTCGTCTCGTTCTCCGGCCTCAAGGTCAAAGAGCTGGAGGATCTGCGCAAGCAGCTGGCTGCTGCCAATGCTTCCTGTCACGTGTTGAAGAACACGCTGATCAAGAAGGCTTGCGAGCTTTTGAACATCAATGGCGCGGATTCCGTCGATTTCACCCTCGGTACCGCCATGGTATTCGGCAAGGGTGACTGCAGCGCGGTTGCGAAGCTGTTGCTCGAATTCGGCAAGAAGAATGACAAACTTGCGGCCAAGGGCGGTTACATGGAGGGTGAACTCCTCTCGTCCGCTCAGGTCGGCAGTCTTGCCGAGCTGCCCTCGAAGCCCGTGCTTCAGGCGATGCTGCTCGGTGTGCTGCAGGCTCCGTCCCGGAACCTCGTCAGCGTTCTCAATGCCAAAGCTGCGAGCATCCTGAATGTGCTCAATGCCTATAAAGACAAAGTTGAAAATCAGTAAGCCAACGAAAAATAATGGAGGCATTTAACATGTCGGAAGAAAACAAGATGGAAGAGTTCGTCTCGTATGTCGAGAATATGACCGTTCTGGAGCTTTCCAAGCTGGTCAAGACTCTGGAAGAGCGTCTCGGCGTGAGCGCTGCGGCTCCGGTTGCGGTTGCCGCCGCGGCCCCGGCTGCCGCCGCTGCCGCCGCCGAGGAAGAGAAGACTGAGTTTGACGTGATCCTTGCCGGCTTCGATGCCGCGAAGAAGATCGGCGTCATCAAGGTCGTTCGCGAACTCACCGGCCTCGGCCTCAAGGAAGCCAAGGATCTTGTCGAAGGTGCTCCGAAGTCGCTCAAGGAAGCGATCGCCAAGGACGAAGCCGAGAAGATCAAGAAGCAGCTCGAAGAGGCTGGCGCGAAGGTCGAAGTCAAGTAACTTCACCTGTATTTCTGCGGCGGAGACGGATTTTTCGTCTCCCGCCGTTTTTCCGTCTCCGGGTCATGGATCCGCTTTCCGGGCAGGCGCGTTTTAATATGGTTTTTTGTTGAAAATGCGTCGCCCATGGTACGGACTGGTGGTTTTTTCGGTCCGCTGCCTTTCGAATTTCAGAAAAAAATCGAATATTTCCGAACTGTCGGTGTGGTGTTTTGTCGGCAGGTCGGATTCTTTGTGTTTTGGCTATGGCGTTTTTCAGGCGGTTTGTGCTCAGGTTGGGAATCGGGTTCGGTTCCGCTCCTGAAAATCCTCTGAATTTTTATAAATATTTTTTGTTTTTCATCATATAAAACAACAGGCAGGGTATGGCAAAACGAATTAATTATGGAAAACTCCGGGATGTCCTGGATGTGCCGGATCTGATCGGTCTCCAGGTGGATTCTTACCGTGACTTTCTGCAGCGCGACGTTCCGCCCGCGGAACGGAAAAATCAGGGGCTGCAGGAGGTTTTCAACGAGATTTTCCCGATCGAGAGTTTTGACAAGCAGATGTCGCTCGAATTCGTTTCTTATGAGATCGGCAACGCGAGCGAGCTCAAAGGCGACGTTGTCGACTGCATCAAAGACGGCAAGATTTTCGATGCGCCGCTTTATGTCGATTTTCTGCTGAAGATCAACGGCACCGAGATTCCGGAACGCGTCTACATGGGCGACATTCCGATCATGACCGAGCAGGGTACGTTCATCATCAACGGCGCTGAGCGTGTGATCATCAGCCAGCTGCATCGTTCGCCGGGTATCTGTTTTGAGAAGACGCGCCATACCTCGGGGCGCACGCTCTACTCGTACCGGATCATTCCGGACCGTGGTTCGTGGATGGATGTCCAGTTCGACATCAATGACTTCATCTTCATCTATCTTGACCGCCGCCGCCGCCGCCGGAAGTTCTACATCACGACTTTCCTGCGCGCGATCGGATATCCGACCAACCGCGACATCCTCTCGCAGTGCTACGAAGTCAAGAAGTACACGGTTTCGCAGCTGCTGAAGCAGAAGGATCTCTCCGGCTTCTACACGATCGACGATATCACGAGCGAAGATGACATCGTCGTGATCGACGAGCTTGTCCAGCTGACCGAAAACCACCTGAAGCAGCTGGTCGATGCCGGAATCAAGGAACTTGAACTTGCTTATGTCGCCGACGGCGACAACTACCTGATCGGCTGCATGCGCAAGGATCAGGTCCGCAATGAGGAAGACGCCTTGAAGGAGATTTACCGCCGCATGCGTCCGGGCGACCCGACGAATATCAATAATGCGAAGCTGCTGATCAAGCGGCTCTTCTTCGACAATCGCCGTTATGACCTCGGTGCGGTCGGCCGTTACAAGCTGAATGAACGGTTGAAGCAGGATATCCCGCTGACTCAGCGTGTGCTTGACCCGAAGGACCTGATGGCCGCGACGAAGATGCTGATCAAACTGCGCCACTCCGGCGGGCAGGTCGATGACATCGACCATCTCGGCGCGCGCCGCGTGCGCACCGTCGGCGAGCTGTTGCAGAACCAGTGCCGCGCGGGCCTGCTCCGGACCGAGCGTCTGGTGCGTGAGCGCATGACGTTCGACGAGCAGAACGTAACGCCGTCGAAGCTGGTGAACCCGAAGGCGTTCGCGGGCGTGATCCGTGACTTTTTCGCGCGCAGCCAGCTCTCCCAGTTCATGGACCAGACGAACCCGTTGAGCGAGCTGACGAACAAGCGTCGTCTCTCCGCCCTCGGCCCCGGCGGTCTTTCGCGTGATCGCGCCGGTTTCGAAGTCCGCGACGTGCATCCGAGCCATTATGGCCGCATCTGCCCGATTGAGACGCCGGAAGGTCCGAATATCGGCCTGATCTCCTCAATGTCGCTTTATGCGATCATCGATGAGTATGGATTCCTCGAGACCCCGTACCGCAAGGTCATTGACGGCCAGGTTACCGACCAGATCGACTACCTGACCGCCGATAAGGAGGAGCAGTACGTCATCGCGCAGGCGAACGCGCCGCTGGATGAGAACGGCCGCTTCGTGCGTCCGACGGTCATGAGCCGTTACAAGAGCGAGAACGAGGAGCATCCGCGCGAAGAGGTTCAGTATATGGACGTTTCGCCGAAGCAGCTCGTCAGCGCCGCAGCCGGCATCATTCCGTTCCTTGAACACGACGACGCGAACCGTGCTCTGATGGGCTCGAACATGCAGCGCCAGGCGGTTCCGCTCCTGATGCCGGATTCGCCGCTGGTCGGCACCGGTCTCGAGGCGCGCATCGCCCGCGACTCCCGCGCGGTTGTCGCGGCGAAGGCGGACGGCATCGTCGCGGAAGTGATCAGCGACCACATCATTGTGACGCCGGACGGCAATCTTCCGGCCGCGGATGCGCCGAAGGATTCCTATCAGTATTACCGGCTCTACAAGTATCTGCGCAGCAACGCCGGGACCTGTGTGAACCAGCGGCCGATCTGCCTGCGCGGACAGGCTGTGAAGAAGGGCGACATCCTCGCCGACGGCGCGGCCACGCAGGACGGGGAGCTCGCGCTCGGCCGCAACGTGCTTGTCGCGTACATGCCGTGGTGTGGGTACAACTTCGAGGACGCCATCATCGTTTCGGAGCGTCTGGTGAAGGAGGACGTCTATACCAGCGTCCATGTCGACGAGTTTGAGATCACGAGCCGCGAAACGAAGCTCGGGCCGGAAGAGATCACCCGCGACATTCCGAACGTCAGCGAGGATGCGCTGCGTAATCTCGACAGCCGCGGCGTCGTTTACGAAGGCGCGGAGGTGGTTCCGGGCGATATCCTGGTCGGCAAGATCACGCCGAAAAGCGAAACCGAGCTGGCGCCGGAAGAGCGTCTGCTGCGCGCGATTTTCGGTGAAAAGGCGGCCGACGTGAAGGATTCGAGCCTGACCGTCTCGAGCGGCAAAGGCGGCATCGTCATGGATATCCGCATCGAGTATGCGAAGGATCCGGCCCGTTCGGCGATGACCCGGACCGAGGCGAAGCGCCAGGAGAAGATGATCAAGAACGACTATCGCGACATCTACAACGGCCTGATCGACGACCTGACCGCCCGGCTTTCGGACGTGATGCTCGGCGTGAAGCTGCCGTATCCGATTTTCGATATGTCGCCGGCGCGTGAGAACGCCGTGCTCATCAGCTCGAACCGCAAGGTCACAAAGAGCTCGATCCAGAAGCTGGCCGCGCACTACGACTGCTGGGGCATGGAAGAGTGTGAACTCAAGAAGACCCTGACCGGCATCATCGACACGTTCATCCCGCAGTTCGAGGAGAACGAGGAAAAGCGCCGCCGCCTCGGCGACAATACGGAGTATGCGGACGCCGACAACGGCGTGATCAAGCGCGTGAAGGTCTATGTCGGCTGCAAGCGCAAGCTGCAGGTCGGCGACAAGATGGCCGGCCGCCACGGCAACAAGGGTATCGTCTCCCGGATCGTTCCGGTTGAGGACATGCCGTTCCTCGAGGACGGCACCCCGGTCGACATCATTCTGAACCCGCTCGGCGTGCCGAGCCGCATGAACATCGGCCAGGTGCTCGAAACGCACCTCGGCTGGGCGGCGAAGATGCTCGGCATCAAAGTCGCGACCCCGGTTTTCGACGGTATTCCGGAGGGGAAGATCATCGATCTCATGAAAGAGGGCAACGATGCGTTCACCGCGAAGGAAGGCCACGACTATCATTGGGGATTCCGGCAGGATGAGGCGGGCAAATGGGTCTATGACGGCAAGGCCGACGTCTACGACGGCCGCACCGGGGACAAGTTCGACCAGCGCGTGACGGTCGGGCATGTGTATATGCTGAAGCTCGACCACCTGGTTGCGAACAAGATCCACGCCCGTGCGGTCGGTCCGTACTCGTTGGTTACGCAGCAGCCGCTCGGCGGCAAGGCGCAGCACGGCGGCCAGCGTTTCGGGGAAATGGAAGTGTGGGCGCTCGAAGCTTACGGCGCGGCGCACAACCTGCAGGAAATGCTGACGGTGAAGTCGGACGACGTCGCCGGACGCGCCCGGATCTACGAGTCGATCGTGAAGGGCCAGAACGTGCTCGAAGCCGGTCGTCCGGAATCCTTCAACGTGTTGCTGAAGGAAATGCAGAGCCTCGGGCTCGACATCCGTACCGTGAAGAAAACGGGCGAACATTAATTCGAGGAGGAATTTACCTTGATTGACAATACTTATGCTTACCGGGAGCTGCTGGGCAAAAGCACGGCGTCTTCATTCGGTGCGGTTTCGATCAATGTCGCGTCGCCGGAAGTGATCCGTTCGTGGTCGTTCGGCGAGGTCAAGAATCCGGAAACCATCAACTACCGCAGCTTCAAGCCGGAAAAGGGCGGTCTTTTCTGCGAGCGCATTTTCGGGCCGACCCGCGACTGGGAGTGCAACTGCGGCAAATACAAGCGCGTGAAGCACAAGGGCATCGTCTGCGACCGCTGCGGCGTGGAAGTGACCCAGGCCAAGGTGCGCCGCGAGCGCATGGGCCATATCGAACTGGCCGTGCCGGTGTCGCACATCTGGTTCTTCAAGTGTATGCCGAGCCGCATCGGCCTCGTGCTCGACATGACTGCGAAGTCGCTTGAGCACGTGATCTACTATGAAGAGTATGTCGTGACCGATCCGGGCGATACGCCGCTGAAGGTCGGCCAGACCATGAATGAGATCGAATACCGTCAGGCGGTCGACGATTACGGCGATGCGTTCATGGCCGACATGGGGGCGCCCGCGATCAAGACGCTGCTTGAGCGTGTCGACCTGCCGATGCTGAAGGCGGAGCTCGAGGTGAGCCTCGAAGGGACCCGCAACAAAGCGATCCGCAAGAAGCTGGCCAAGCGCCTGCGTCTCGTGGAAGGGTTCATGAACAGCAATTCGCGTCCGGAGTGGATGATCCTGACTGTTCTGCCGGTCATCCCGCCGGATCTGCGTCCTCTGGTTCCGCTCGAAGGCGGACGCTTTGCGACGAGCGACCTGAACGACCTCTACCGCCGTGTCATCAACCGCAACAACCGGCTGAAGAACCTGCTGCAGCTGCGTACGCCGGAAGTCATCATCCGGAACGAGAAACGCATGCTGCAGGAGGCGGTCGACTCGCTGATGGACAACGGCCGTCATGGCCGCGCGGTCACCGGCGCGGGCAACCGCGCGCTGAAGAGCCTTTCGGACATGCTCAAGGGCAAGCAGGGCCGTTTCCGCCAGAACCTGCTCGGCAAGCGCGTCGACTACTCGGGCCGTTCGGTCATCGTCGTCGGTCCGGAACTGAAGATCCACCAGTGCGGCCTGCCGAAGAAAATGGCGATGATCCTGTTCGAGCCGTTCATCATCCGTCATCTGAAAGGGCGCGGATTTGCGCACACCGTGCGCGGCGCCAAGAAGATGATCGAGCGCGGCGAGCCGGAAGTGTGGGATATCCTCGAAGAGGTGACGTTGGGCCACCCGGTCATGCTGAACCGTGCGCCGACGCTGCACCGTCTGTCGATTCAGGCGTTCGACCCGGTGTTGATCGAAGGATCGGCGATCCGTCTGCATCCGCTCGTCTGTACCGCCTACAACGCGGACTTCGACGGTGACCAGATGGCCGTGCACGTGCCGCTGTCGAACGAGGCGCAGATGGAGACGAAGCTTCTGATGCTTGCGCCGAACAACATCTTCTCGCCCGCGAACGGCAAGCCGATCGTCTCTCCGACGCAGGACATCACGCTCGGCAGCTACTATCTGACCTGCGAGCCGCGCAACAAGGAGAAGGCGAAGCTCTATCGCGACTTCTTCGAAGTGCTGTACGCGATGCAGTCCGGTTTCATCAAGATCCACGACGCGGTCCGCATTCCGAACCCGGATTACGGCCGGGATACGATCTACGGCGACAAGGAGAGCAAGTTCCTCCTGACCACGCCGGGCCGCTGTCTGTTCCATGAGATCTGGGATACGCGTCTCGGGTTCTTCAACCAGATTGCGAAGAAGAAGGACCTCGGCCGCCTGATCAGCGATTCGTACAATATCGCCGGGCACGAAGCGACCATCCGGCTGTTGGACGACCTGAAAGATCTCGGTTACCGTCATGCGACGCTGGCCGGCCTGTCGATTTCCATCGCGGATTTGCAGGTCCCGGACAAGAAGGAAGAGATCATCGAAGGGGCCCGCGGTCAGATCGACAGCGTGCTCGAGCAGTACAATAACGGTCTTCTGACCGAAGGCGAGCGGCATAACAAGGTCATCGATATCTGGACCCAGGCCTCCAACGCAGTGGCGAACGAGCTGTTTGCGCGTCTGGAAGCGGCCTCCCGCCGCGGCGAAATCAACCCGGTGTACGCGATGCTCGACTCCGGCGCACGCGGCAGCAAGGACCAGATCCGCCAGCTGGCCGGTATGCGCGGCCTGATGGCGAAACCGTCGGGCGACATCATCGAACGGCCGATCATCTCGAACTTCCGCGAAGGCCTGTCCGTGCTCGAATACTTCATCTCGACTCACGGCGCCCGCAAGGGTCTGGCCGACACCGCTCTTAAGACCGCGGACTCGGGTTACATGACCCGCCGTCTCGTCGACGTGGCGCAGGACATCATCTGCCGCGAGCAGGATTGCGGAACCACAAAGGGCGTCTGGACCAGCGCGATCATCGAGGGCGACGAAGTGATTCTGCCGCTGAAGGACCGTATTCTCGGCCGGTTCAGCGCTCAGGATATCCGCGACCCGGCATATGCCGACGGCCGTCTGATCGTCTCGGCCGGCGGGGAGTTCACTCCCGAAGTCGTCGAACTGATCGACAAGCGCGGTATTCAGCGTGTGCTGATCCGTTCGACCCTGACCTGCGAGACGCTGCGCGGCGTCTGCGTGAAGTGCTACGGCCGGAATCTGGCCAGCGACCGCCAGGCGAAGGAAGGCGACGCGCTCGGCATCATCGCGGCCCAGTCGATCGGTGAGCCAGGCACGCAGCTGACGATGCGTACGTTCCACATCGGCGGCACCGCTTCGAGCGCTTACAAGCAGCCGGTCATCGCGTCGCGCCACGATGGTGTGATCAAGCTGTTCAACGTCCGCACGATCAAGAACCAGAAGGGGAAGACGGTCGTCGTCAACAAGAACGGTTATGTGATCGTCTACGACCCGAATGTCGCGAAAGCGGCAGAGAAGGCGGCGCGTGAGCGCGCCCAGTTCGAAGCCGAGGCGCTCGGAACCGTCTACAACAAGGATTACGACTTCTGGGGCGATGCCCTCAAGGAGGCGGAACTCGACCGGTACGAACTCGAAGCCGGTTCGGTGCTCGACAAGAACGACGGCGAGAGCGTGAAGGCCAACGAGGTGTTCGTGCAGTGGGAAGCGAACCACGTGCCGATCATCATCGAAGAGGCCGGTGTGGTCGAGCTGCATGACCTCGTTGAAGGCGTGACGCTGCAGAAACAGAAGCGCGGCGGCTCTGACCAGGCGACGGTCATGGAGCACCGCGAGGACCTGCATCCGCAGATCGTGATCAATTCTCCCGACGGGCAGTTCCTCGCGAACTATCCGCTGCCGGCCGGCGCGGTGTTGATGACCAAATCCGGTGCGAAGGTGACTCCGGGCATGGTGGTGGCGCGCGTTCCGCGGCAGTCCGCGAAGAACAAAGACATCACCGGCGGTCTGCCGCGTATCGCCGAACTCTTCGAGGCACGTGTGCCGAAGGATGTGGCGGAGATCGCCCGTATCGACGGCTATATCGAAGTCGACAAAATGACCCGCGGCAAGCGTCAGCTGCTGATCCGTGACCCGGAGTCGGGCATGACCGAGGAGCACAACAACATCCCGGCGCACAAGCATCTGACCGTAAGCAAGGGGGACTTCGTCCGCAAGGGGCAGAAGCTGACCGAAGGTTCGATCGTACCGCATACGCTGCTTGAAGTGTGCGGTATCCACGAGCTGCAGCGCCACCTGGTCGATGCGATCCAGCTTGTCTACCGTGCCCAGGGCGTCGAAATCAACGACAAGCACGTTGAGATCATCATCCGGCAGATGATGCAGAAGGTCCGGATCACCGATTCCGGGTCGACCGATTACCTGCCGGGCGAACAGCTCGATCGCACGGAATTCGATCGGATCAACCGCGAGATGATCGAAAAGGGCGGCAAACCGGCGGAAGCCGAGCCGATCCTGCTCGGCATCACGAAAGCCGCGCTGGAGACGGAGAGCTTCATCTCCGCCGCATCGTTCCAGGACACGACCCGCATCCTGACGGAGGCCGCGACGGTCGGCAAGGTCGACAACCTGAACGGCTTCAAGGAGAACGTGATCACCGGCCACCTGATTCCGGCCGGCACCGGTACGGAGCTCATGCAGTCGATCCGGCTGAAGTACCTCGGCACCGAGATCGAGCCGGAGCTGCCGACGCACGAGCCCGAGCGTTCGGTCGAGGAGATCGCCGCGGCGTGGCGCGAGTCGGAAGGAAAAAACGACGCCGCCATCTTTGCGGACGATGATGAGGACGGCCTGCCGGAAGAGGCGCAGGAGATGGTCGCCGACTTCGATGACGATGCATTTGCCGATCTCGATGATGACGGCCTCGACGAAGAATTCGACGCGGAGTTTGGCGACGAGCCGGACGAAGAAGAGAATGATTGAGCGTAAATAAGGGTGCGGCGCAGCTTCGGGGAATGAACTCTGGAGCTGCGCCGGAAACAGGCTTGTACAAGAATTTTGCCAAAAAAATCGGTAAGTTATTTGCAAAACCCGGTTTGCGGTATTATTTTATGAGTCTTTGATGTATGTTAAGTCTTTTATAATTCGATTGAAAATATAAGAAACAGGAATTTGTTATGCCGACAATCAACCAGTTGGTGCGTTTCGGACGCGAAGAGAAGGCAAAGAAAAGTAAATCCAAGGCGCTGAGCGCCTGCCCGCAGCGTCGTGGCGTCTGCCTGCAGGTCACGACCCGTACCCCGAAGAAGCCGAACTCGGCGTTGCGTAAGATCGCGCGTGTCCGCCTGACCAACGGGCAGGAAGTCACCGCCTATGTCGGCGGCGAGGGCCACAACCTGCAGGAACACTCCGTGGTGCTCGTGAAGGGCGGCCGTGTGCGCGACCTTCCGGGTGTGCGTTACCACATCGTCCGCGGCGCGCTGGACAGCCTCGGCGTCGACAAGCGTCGCCAGAGCCGTTCGAAGTACGGCGCGAAGCGCCCGAAGCCGGGCCAGGAAGCGGCCGCCGCCAAGGGTAAGAAGAAGTAACCGACAACGAACTGAAATTTAGATAGGGTGCGAAACAGATGAGAAGACGCAGTGCTGTGAAGCGGGATCTGATTCCCGACGTGAAGTACAACAGCGAGCTGGTGGCCCGCCTGATCAACACGATCATGACCCGCGGCAAGAAATCCACCGCGCAGCAGATCGTTTACGGCGCGTTCGACGCGATCCAGGAGAAGAAGCCGGATATGCAGGCGATCGATGTGTTCCTGCAGGCGTTGGAGAACGTGAAGCCGAAGCTCGAAGTGAAGAGCCGCCGCGTCGGCGGTGCGACCTACCAGGTTCCGATCGAAGTCGATCCGGAGCGGCAGGTCGCTTTGGCCATGCGCTGGATTACGAGCTATTCCCGCGGCCGCAAGGGCAAATCGATGACCGATTCGCTTGCCGGCGAACTTTTGGACGCATTCGAGAACACCGGTTCCTCGATTAAGAAGAAAGAAGACACCTTTAAAATGGCGCAGGCGAACAAAGCGTTCGCTCACTACCGCTGGTAAGCGCCGGGAATGAACATTATGAGCACCGACCAAGACAAAGCGACCCAATATCACGAGTCTCCGGACCGCAAGCATGCGCTCAAGGACTATCGCAACATCGGCATCATGGCCCACATTGACGCGGGCAAAACCACTTTGACCGAGCGTATTCTTTTTTACTGCGGCGTGAATTACAAGATCGGCGATACCCACGAGGGAACCGCCACCATGGACTGGATGGAGCAGGAGCGCGAACGCGGAATTACGATCACCAGCGCTGCCACCACCTGTTATTGGAAGAATCACCGGATTAACATCATCGACACTCCCGGACACGTGGACTTCACGGCGGAAGTGGAGCGCTCGCTGCGTGTGCTCGACGGTGCTGTCGCGGTGTTCTGTTCGGTCGGCAAGGTTCAGCCTCAGAGCGAGACCGTCTGGCGCCAGGCGCAGAAGTACCATGTTCCGATCGTCGCGCTGGTCAACAAGATGGACCGTACCGGCGCTGATTTCGACGGCGTTGTGACCGAGATCCACACGAAGCTCGGCGCGACCCCGGTTCCGCTCATGCTGCCGATCGGCCGCGAGGCTGATTTCAAGGGCGTGATCGATGTGCTCGAGAACAAGTGCGTCTATTTCGATGAAAAAGACAATGGCGTGACCATGAGCGAAGAAGAGCCGACCGGCGACCTCAAGGCCCGTCAGGAAGCCGCCTACAAGCACATGGTTGAGTGTCTGGCTGAAGTCGATGATGAGATCATGGAGATCTACCTCGCCGACGAGATGCCGAGTTATGACCAGATCAAGGCGGCGCTCCGCCGTTCGACCCTCGCGGCGAAGATCGTTCCGGTCGCCTGCTGCACCGCTTTCAAGAACAAGGGCGTTCAGAAGTTGCTCGACGTTGTGGTCGATTACCTCCCGAGCCCGGTCGATATCTGGGATATCAAGGGAACCGATCCGGATACCGGCGATGCGATCACGCGTCATGTCGGCGACCTCCAGCCGTTCGCGGCGTTGGTCTTCAAGATCATGACCGACCCGTTTGTCGGCAAGCTTTATTACTTCCGCGTCTACTCCGGCGTTGCATCGCAGGGTATGAGCGTCTACAATCCGCGTACACATAAGCGGGAACGTCTCGGCCGTCTGCTTCAGATGCATGCGAATCAGCGCGTCGAACAGCAGGAGATCTTCTCCGGCGACATCGCGGCTGCGGTCGGCCTGAAGAACGTGACCACCGGCGATACGATCTGCCTCGAAGACAAGCCGATCGTACTCGAAGCGATGGCATTCCCGGAACCGGTCATCTCGATTGCGGTCGAGCCGAAATCCTCCGGCGACCGTGACAAGCTTTCGAAGGGCCTCGTCGCCCTGGCGGAAGAGGACCCGACTTTTCAGGTCCGCTCCGATGAAGAGACCGGGCAGACCATCATTTCCGGTATGGGCGAGCTGCACCTCGAGATTATTCTCGACCGCCTGATCCGTGAATTCAAGGTCGAGGCGAATACCGGTGCTCCGCAGGTTGCGTACCGTGAAGCGCTGTGCGGTGCTGCCGATTCGAACATGAAGTTCGTCCGTCAGTCCGGCGGCCGCGGTCAGTACGGCCATTGTATCATCAATCTGATTCCGGGCGAACGCGGTTCCGGCGTCGTGATCGAGAACAAGGTCGTCGGCGGCAACATTCCGAAGGAATACATCAAGCCGATCGAACAGGGAATCCGCGAAGCCGCCGCCTCCGGCGTTTTGGCCGGCTACTCGCTGATCGACTTCAAGGTCGAGATCATCGACGGTTCCTACCACCCGGTCGACTCCTCGGAAATGGCGTTCAAGATCGCCGGTTCGATGGCGCTCAAGGACGCGGCGAAGAAAGCCGGGATCATGCTGCTCGAGCCGATCATGAAGGTCGAGCTGACGACTCCCGACGAAAATATGGGCGACCTGATCGGCGACATCACGAGCCGCCGCGGTACGATCGTCGAGATCAATGCCGGCGAGAACAGCTTCACCCGGGTTCATGCGAACGTTCCGCTGTCGGAGTTGTTCGGTTATGCCACCGCGATCCGCTCGCTGTCCCGCGGCCGTGCCTCCTACTCGATGGAACCGGCGCATTTCGAAAGAGTTCCGAAACAAGTCCAAGACAAAATTGTGGAGAAGAAATAAGCTATGGCTACGGGCAAAACCCAGCGTATCCGCATCCGGCTTCAGGCTTACGAGCACCGGATTCTGGATCAGTCGGTCAACGAGATTCTTGAAACTGCCAAACGTACCGGTTCCCTCGTGGCCGGGCCGGTTCCGCTTCCGACCCGCATCGAGCGCTGGACGGTCAACCGTTCCCCGCACGTCGACAAGAAGTCGATGGAGCAGTTTGAGATCCGCACGCACAAGCGTATGATGGACATTGTCAACCCGACGGCGAAGACGGTCGATGAGCTCAAGAAGCTGAATCTGCCCGCCGGCGTGGATATCGCGATCAAGATTGGGGTCTAGAAGGTTCTGACTCCATAGATACCAAGGCTCCCGACCGATTGGGGGCACGTATCGAATGTTTCTCACGAAAGGAGAAAGTATGAAAGGATTAATCGGTAAAAAGGTCGGAATGACTCAGGTCTACGACGAGAACGGCGTGCTGATCCCGGTGACGGTGGTTCAGGCCGGTCCGTGTGTGGTGACCGATGTCAAGACCAGGGAGCGCGACGGTTACGCGGCTGTTCAGCTGGGTTTCGGTGAGCGCAAGGCGAAGAACGTCACGAAGGCCCGCGCCGGCCACCTCGCGAAAGCGGGGCTTTCCGGTGACAAGCTGCCGTCGGTGCTGCGCGAAGTGCGCATCTCCGAGAAGGACGAAGTCCCGGCGCTCGGTACCGAGCTCAAGGCGGATATCTTCGAGGCGAACGAGTATCTGGATGTGGTCGGCACGACGAAGGGCCGCGGCTTCCAGGGTGTTGTCCGCCGGTACCGTTTCGGCGGCGGCCGCGCGAGCCACGGCGGTGCCTGGACCCGGCGTACCGGTTCCATCGGTTGCTGCGAATGGCCGGGCAACGTGATCAAGGGCAAGCGCATGCCGGGTCACATGGGCAATGTTCCGCGTACGGTTCAGAATCTGAAGATCGTGCGCGTGATGGCGGAAGACAACGTGCTTTTGCTCAAGGGTGCAGTCCCGGGAGCGAACGGCGGCGTGTTGTTGATCCGGAGTGCAATCAAGAAGCAGCCGGCCGCGCAGAAGTAAGAGGTGTGTAACATGTCGAATACTTTAGATATCCTTGATTGCAAAGGTGCCCGGGTTGGCGAATATGTCATTCCGGAGGGTGTGATCGAGTTGGAGAAGGGCGAACAGGCGGTGCATGACACCGTGGTCGCGTATCTCGCGGGTCTGCGGGCCGGTACGGCCTGCACGAAGACGCGCGGCGAAGTTTCCGGCGGCGGTGCGAAGCCGTTCCGCCAGAAAGGAACCGGCCGTGCCCGTTCCGGTTCGAGCCGGAGCCCCGTCTGGGTCGGCGGCGGTACGATTTTCGGACCGCGTCCGCGTTCGTTTGCGAAGAAGGTCAACAAGAAGGTTCTGCAGCTCGCGCTGAAGCGCGCGTTTTCGGAGCGCATCGTCGAAGGCGACGTGGTGGTTGTGGATAATGTCCAGCTGCCGGATCACAAGACGAAGAATGTCGTTTCGATCCTGAAGAGCCTGAATATTGCCGACAGCACGGTCATGATGTCGCTTCCGTGCCTGGAAGACCAGGCGGCGGTGGTCTGCGCGACCGGCAACCTGTCGAATCTGGTGCTTCGCAAGTCTGACAATGTCAACGTGTATGAACTGCTTCGCTTCGGCAAGCTCCTTTTCACGAAGGATGCCCTTGACGCGTTCATTCAGCGTCTGGCGTAAGGAGATTTACCATGAGAAGTGCTTTTGATATCATCATCGCACCGGTGGTCACCGAGAAGTGCAACGCGCAGGCGCAGGCCTCGAAGTATGTGTTCAAGGTGAAGACGGATGCCGAGAAGATCGAGATCGGCCGGGCAATCGAAGAATTGTTCAAGGTCAAGGTCAAATCGGTGAATGTAATGAACTGCATGGGCAAGGCCCGTCGTGCCGGGCGCACCAATAAAATGGGGCGTCGCGCCGACTGGAAGAAGGCAATCGTCACCTTGTCCGAAGGCAGCATCGAGATTATTTAACAGAGGGAGACGAAATAAATGGCGGTTAAGAATTTTAATCCCGTGACTCCCTCCCGGCGTCATATGGCGACTCTGGACTATGCGTCCACGATCACCAGCACCACGCCGGAGAAGAGTCTGGTCAAGGGCAAAAAGTCGTCCGGCGGCCGCAACAACAAGGGTCGGATCACGACCCGGTTCCGCGGGGGCGGCAACAAGCGCCGTTACCGCATGGTCGACTTCGTGCGCGCCAAGGAGAACGTTCCGGCGAAGGTTGCTTCGATCGAATACGATCCGAACCGTTCGGCGAACATCGCGCTGATCTGCTATGCGGACGGCGAGAAGTCCTACATCCTTGCTCCGGTCGGCCTGAAGGTCGGCGATACGGTCATGAACGGCTCGAAGTCCGAGCTGAAGCCGGGCAACTGGCTTGCGCTCAAGGATATTCCGGTCGGCGTCAATATCTGCTGCATCGAGATGCAGCCCGGTCGCGGCGCGAAGATCGCGCGTTCGGCCGGCCAGGTTGCGACGCTCCGCGGCAAGGAAGAGACCTATGCGCAGATCAAACTGCCGTCGGGTGAAGTCCGCATGATCCATGTGAACTGCCACGCGATGGTCGGACAGATCGGCAACCTCGACCGTATGAACGTGAAGATGGGCAAAGCCGGCAAGAAGCGCTATATGGGCTTCCGTCCGCATGTCCGCGGTGTTGCGATGAACCCGGTCGACCATCCGATGGGTGGCGGTGAAGGGCGTACCTCCGGCGGCGGCCATCCGGTTTCGCCGTGGGGCAAGCTGGCCAAGGGCAAGCGTACCCGCAACCCGAAGAAGACTTCGAAGAACTTCATTGTTGAGCGGAGGAAGAAGTAATGGCCAGATCGATTAAGAAGGGCCCGTTCGTCGACCAGTACCTGATCGACAAAATCGAAAAGATGGGCAGTCAGAAAGTGGCGATCAAAACCTGGTCGCGCCGCTCGATGATTATCCCGGACTTCGTTGGACATACGTTCAACGTGCATAACGGCAAGAGCTTCATCCCGGTGTTCGTGACCGAAAACATGGTCGGTCACAAACTCGGCGAGTTCGCGCTGACCCGTACCTTCAAGGATCACGGTGTGGTTTCCGGTAAGTAATTATCTGAAATCGATAGAAAGATGCCCCGCAGCCGGTGAAAACCGATTACGGGGTTTCTTTTTTTATCCACGGCTTTTCGCTTGAACGCGGCGAAAATTGTGCTATCTTGTCTGTATGCTTCAGAAGGCCAATCATCAGGGAGAGACTAACCGTGGAAAAATTTGATGTGTGTGTGATCGGCGCCGGTCCCGGCGGGTATGTCGCAGCGATTCGTGCCGGACAGTGCGGTTTCAAGACGGCGATTGTCGAGAAGGCGTTTCCGGGCGGTACCTGTTTGAATGTCGGTTGCATCCCGACCAAAACACTGATTGCGGGAGCTGAGGTCTATGCTTCCGCGAAGCATGCGGCCGATTTCGGCGTTGAGATCTCCGGCGAGATCAGGGCGGATTGGAAGAAGATGCTCGACCGCAAGGATGAGGTGATCGGCAAGCTGCGCGGCGGGATCTCTTCTCTTCTCAAGTCGGCGGGTGTGACCGTTTTCAGCGGCCGCGGCGAATTTCTCTCTCGCCGGCAGCTGATGGTTGCTGCCGGCGAGGCGGCGGGGACGGTCATCGAGGCCGATAAGTTCATCATTGCGACCGGTTCCGAGCCGCTGGTTCCGGGATTCATTCCTCAGGGAAACCGGATCCTGACCTCCACGGAGCTGCTGAGTCTGCCGAAACTGCCGAAGAGCCTGCTGATTCTCGGCGGCGGCGTGATCGGCTGCGAATTCGCCTGCCTGTTTGCCGAGCTCGGTGTTGAAGTTACTGTGGTCGAGATGCTTCCGCAAATCCTGCCGCAGACGGACGGAGAGTGTGCGAAGCTGCTGGCAAAGCAGATGAGCGGCATGGGAATCCGGATCATGAACGGCACTCCGCTTTCGGACATCAAATGCACGGCGCGTGGCGTCTCCGGCAAAGTCGGCGATGAGACGCTGAAAGCGGATTATCTGCTCGTTTCGATCGGACGCAAGCCGGTGACAGCCGATCTGAATCTCGCCGCTGCCGGAGTGAAGGTCAGCCAGCGCGGATTCGTCGAGGTCGACGGGAGCTTCCGGACCAGCGCTCCGAATATCTATGCGATCGGCGATGCGGTCGGTAAAATCATGCTTGCGCATTGGGCGAGCGCCGCTGCCGGAAACGTCGTGAATACGTTGTGCGGCAAGTCTGAAGAGTTTCCCGGCGATATCACGCCGGGATGCATTTTCACCTCTCCCGAGATCGGCACGGTCGGCAGGAGCGAAGAACAGCTCAAGAGTGAAGGCGTCGCCTACAGCGTCGGCAAATTCCCGTTTGCGGCGCTCGGCAAGGCGATGGCGATCAATCAGA
Organism: Lentisphaeria bacterium; assembly: GCA_018265615.1. Taxonomy (GTDB): domain Bacteria; phylum Verrucomicrobiota; class Lentisphaeria; order Victivallales; family Victivallaceae; genus Victivallis. Next base: position 42,140 of record JABLYX010000015.1, on the reverse strand, counting down.
CCGAGGGATTTGTGAAGATCCTTGCGGACGCGAAGACCGATCAGGTGCTCGGCGTCCACATCATCGGGCCGCATGCGACCGACTTGATCGCCGAGGCTGTTCCCGCCATGCTGATGGAGATTACGGCGAAAGAGCTTGGCCGTGCGATCCATGCGCACCCGACCCTCGGAGAGGCGATGATGGAGGCCGCGCATGCGGTCCACGGCGAATGCGCCCATCTGCCGACCCGCCGGAAACGATAAATTCCGGCAGACGCATATGATTCCTGATCTTGCCGTGGTCATCGTTGCGGGCGGTTCCGCCCGCCGGTTCGGTGGAGACAAACTGCTGCTCGAACTTGACGGGCTGCCGGCCTTTCTGCACAGTGTCAGAGAGTTTCTGCCGGTTGCGGCTCCGGGCTGTCTCGTGGTAGTGCACCCGAAGGACAGGCGGCGGGAATTGGAAGAGACGGCGGAACGGTTCCTGCCGGGAAGTGGAATCGTCTGGGCAGAGGGCGGAGCTTTTCGTTCCGCTTCGGTGCGTTCCGGCCTCGATGCTGTTCCGCTCGGGAACGGCATTGTCGCGATTCACGATGCGGCGCGTCCGCTGGCGTCGGCCGCATTGCTGGAGCGGCTTGTTGCGGAGGCGCGGTATCGCGGCGGGGCGATTCCCGGAAAACCGGTGACGGACACTTTAAAGCGATGCGATGAATCCGGCATGATCGGGGAGACGGTTCCGCGCGCCGGGCTCTGGCGCGTTGAAACGCCGCAGGTGTTCGATCTTGCGCGGCTGCGATGCGCCTATGCGCAGAACCCGGATGCGGATTTCACCGACGATGCCGGAATTTACGCTGCCGCCGGATTCCCCTGTTCTGTGCTTCACAACGGGGAGGACAACACCAAGATCACCTATCCGGCCGATGTCGCAAGGCTTGAGCGGCAGTTCCGGGAGAGGCGGAAATGAAACTTGCCCGGGCGGCTCACCTTGCCCTGGGCCGGCGCGGCGAGGAGGCCGCGGCCCGGCTGCTGCTCGCGAAAGGGTACACGCTGTTGGCGCGCAACTGGCGTGTACGCTCCGGGGAACTCGATATTGTCGCACGCGACGGGGCGACGCTGGTTTTTGTCGAAGTCAAGACCTTGCGCCGCGTCGGGCTTTACCGCCCCGGCGACAATCTCTCTCCGCGCCAGATGCGCCGGAATTTCCGCGCGGCACTCTACTATTACCGGGTGATCGGCAAGCCGGCGCTGAAGGGACGGTTCGATCTTATTGAAGTCGTGGCCGGAAGCCGGGGCATCCGGAGCATCCGGCACCGGCTTGACTATCTGCCGCCGCTGGAAGCGGGGGGAGGCCACTCTCATGCGTGAATTTCTGCGGAGGCTCGCGGCGGCGTTGAATCTGTTTCCATGCCCGGTCTGCCGTTGCGGCGATGGCGGCGGAGCGAACCGTTTCTGCCCGGAGTGCGAGGCGCAGATGCATCGCATTACGGGTATCCGTTGCCGCGGCTGCGGCGGTGAGCTCGACACCGTGCTCGCGCTCTGTTCAACCTGCCTGGCCGGGGATGAACGGCCATGGATCGGGGCGGCGGCGGTTTATGAGTACCGCGATCTGACGCGCCGCGTGATTCATCGCTTCAAGTTTTTCAATCATCCGGAGCTCGCGCGCCCGTTCGGGATTCCGGCGGCGGAACGCATGCGGCAGGAGGAGAATTTCCGGGCGGATGTCGTGGTTCCGGTTCCGCTGCATTTCACGCGGCACTACCGGCGTTCGTTCAATCAGGCGGCGCTGTTCGGCGGCGTTGTGGCCCGCGAGCTTGGAATTCCGCTTTGCAACGCGCTTGTCCGGATCCGGCGGACCCGCCATCAGGCGAGGTTGGCCCGCGAGGAGCGGCGGAAGAATCCGCACGGCGTGTTTGCGGTCCGCCGTCCCGATGTGCTGCGTGGAAAGTGCGTGCTCCTGGTGGATGACGTGTTCACAACGGGGGCGACGCTCGCTGCGGCGGCAAAGGTGCTCCTGAAGGAGGGAGCCGGGCCGGTGTTTGTGTTGACTGCCGCACGGACGCCGCGTTATTGAGCCCGTGCGGATTTTTTTCCCGGTCGCGGCTTGCGAATGCATGGAACCGGTGATATATTTACAGACCGGGCAATTAGCTCAGTTGGTTAGAGCGTTTGCTTTACACGCAAAATGTCGGGGGTTCGAGTCCCTCATTGCCCACCATTCAGGACTCTTATCCGAACTTTCTTCATAAGCCGGGATGATGTGCCAGTTCTCACCGTCCGGCAACAGTTCAATGCGTTTGATGTGAAGCTGACAGGCGGCTTGCAGGGATTCCTGCGGCACGTTTATCAAAGCGTCCTGCATGGTACGGATTTTCTGCACAAACGACATGGCGACTTCATACACGCCGGACTCATCATAGTACATGGACTTTACCGCATTAAACTCTGAATCGATTGCCTCAATCTGTGTCTGCAATGCAGACATACGCGCATTCAATTCCTCAACGAAACCTTTATGAAGATCGTTTCCAAGCAAAATGTCAAGCAGCCTTTTCTTTTCCGTTTCAAGTTTCTCTCTGGATACCGTCAGCCGTTCCACATCAGGCCGATACTTTTCCTTCTGCTCTGCCGCTTGTTGTTTCAACTCTGCCACCGTACCCGCAATTGTTTCTTCATCGGTTTTGATTCCATGAATGAAATCAAGAGCATATTTTTCTATCTTCGGAGCGGAAAGCCTGCGGCGGCAATCTATGTTACTGCAAGTGTAATAGGCATATCTTCCGCTTTTGGCCGTTCCTGCGACAAGAGGCGATCCACAATTACAACGGATCAGGCCGGACAGCAGAAAGTGATAATGCTTATAAGCTCCGGTTCTGGCTGTTGTTTCCGCTGCTGATCCGACAGGCTGCGCTTTCATAAAGATTTCATTGCTGATAATTGCCGGATGTTTTCCTTCAAAAATCTTGCCGGTATGCACAATCTTGCCGAGATACGTCGGGTTAAGCCGTATTTTCATAATTTGACTTTTCACCAGTATTCCACGATATTTCTTCACAATGTCCTTAGTTGGAACACCAGAGGCAAAAAGCGAAAAAATATCTCGGACAATGGCGGCTTTCGGCTCATCGACCTGTAAAACGTTGTCATGGCGAATTCCGGAACGTTTATAGCCGAACGGAGCAAGCCCGTTCGCCCATTCGCCTTTTTTCGCCGTAGAGAGCGCCTTGTTTTTGACGTTTTCGGCAGACTGCTCGCGCTCGAATTGGTTGAAAACCTGCATCATGCCGAACATGGCCCGCCCTGCCGGGCTGCTCAGGTCGATGTTTTCCGTTGCGGAGACGAAAGACTTCCCCCGCCGCAGCAGATCGTCAAAAATGTTCACACCGTCTTTCAGGCTGCGCGTCAGGCGGGAGAGCTTATAGCAGATGATTGCGTCCCATTCCGCTTTTCCGGAATCCAGTTCCTTCATGATCCGGCTGAAATTCGGGCGTTCCTCGGTTGTTTTTCCGCTGATAAATTCATCGTAAAATTCCCCGACAACCTCCCCTCCGTGAAATTTCACGTAGTCTCGGCAGTATTGCATTTGCATTTGAATTGTCGTTTCCCCTTCAAAATCTGATCCGCGAGGGGAAACACGGGCATAAATGAGGTATTTCATCTCATTCCCGCCTGATCACTGAAAGATTGTTCTTGAGAAGCATAAGAACGATGCCGAAAATAGAGAATCAACGAAGTTAACAGCAGAAAGATTGTTGCTGTATTAATGAGTATCCATATTTGTCTGTCTCCAAAATGAATCGGAATAATCGGGTTGTATAGAATGATTACAAGAAAAAAAACAAATTTCAAATATGGCGAGAATTGTTTTATGCTAAGCCAGACAAACGATATAGCGATTATGATTTTTGTAAAAACATAATACCCCGAAGGGAATCCATCTCTATATCCGTGATGGAAAAAACCGTCAAATAATGCAAACCCGAGCAAAACGAGCGAAACAAACATGAAGCAGAGCATGATTTTGTCAGCCGAAGAAAGCGGAAAAAATTCTTTTGGCAAATGAACTTGTTCTTTTATATCATTTTTAACACCAGAAGAAGAAAGCGATTGATTTACTTCCTGCAAATTCTCCTTTTTACGCTCTTTCTTTTTGGAATTTGCAAAAAATTTGATCATAAAGAAAAGCGGCGCAAAGACAAAAAGCAGGTAGAGGGTATCTTTTATGATACTATCCGTTTTCCAAAGGGAAAAGATTGCAGGCGCAATAGTAGTTCCAGAAATAAACTCAACGAAAATGGCAGTGTATCCAAGAATATTCTTGGCATATCCACCCCTCATCCAGAGGCTTCCAAACCAGACCAGAAGCGACACAATCCAGAGAACGAAAAATGTGATGTATGGATTCATAATAGCCTCTTTGCGTCCTGATTACTTGGGTTCACCCGTGCTAATTTCCGTTCAAAAAATATATCGCTTTCGATCAATTCCCCGATTTTCTCCGGCAAAAGCGGGTTATGGCTTTTTCCACCGCAATAGTCACAATCTTCGGTTTCGTTTTTCTCCATGAACTTGTGAGCAAACCGGCACGTTTCATTATGTACCTTGCCCGTGGAACTGACCCAATATATAATCGGCTTCGGCTCTGGCGCAAGTTGCGACCACAACATCGCACCGGTAAACAATGCTAATGGAATCATCAGAGCGATTAATAAAATGGCTGATTTTGATTTCCTTTTATCGAAATTATACTTGAATTTATAAGTTGGAGCTAATGCAATATATCGATTCTTAGCTATTGCTTCAAGGTTAAATTTTTCAAAAATTTTAAGATGGCAGTTTTTGCAGAATCAGCACTTGCATTCGGATCGATCTCAAGATCAATAATACCATCGATCGCCGCCCGGCGAAATTGTTCAACCAAATCGCCAGCCGGAACCGTATTGATACCGCTGCTGCCTTGAATGATGGTGTTTCCGTAAGCCGGAGACCGGTTTCCCGTGCTAACACCTACATTTCTGCCGGGCGAAAGAAACGGGCGCAAAAGAGGCTCCAAGGCATTCCACGTTGTTTGATTGATTGTTTTGATCTGCCCCGACTGATATTTGCTCAAAGTGCTATGGGACACCCCGACTTTTTGAGCGATAGCCAGAATGGAACCATAATGCTCCGCTGCTTCAATCAAAGCCTTTCGTATGGAATCATCAATTTTCGGCATATGAAACCTCCTTGATACTTACCATACACGAAAAAATAGAAAAATATAGAAAAGTATATGATTTTGTTCTTGAAATGTGATTAGGAACATATATATTAATCAACAAAAGGAGGTGATCGAGTGAAAAAGCAGCATGAAAAAATTACAACCGCCCGCATGAAATGCAGTTATCTTGCAAAGTTAAAAGCCCTTGCGAGCAAAAGGAAACAGACAGTTACCGGCGCGCTCGAAGTTCTGATCGACGATGCCTACGAAAAAAATTTTACCGAAAAATGTGATTAAGAACAATAAAGAACAGCCAGCATAAAGGAAACATGCTATGAACAACAATCGTAGAAAATCGATCGAAGATCTTCAAAACCAGCTTCAAGTGTTACTTGATGAGTTAGAAATCATCAAAGATGAAGAGAATGAAGCTTTTGAAAATATGCCGGAGTCTCTTCAAGAATCGGAACGCGGACAGATCGCGCAGGAGGCCAGCGACAATCTGGATAGCGCTTACGATTCCCTGCAAGAAGCTATCGAATACCTTGAAGAAGCGAAAGCGTAACCCGTGAGCAGCGTCCGATTATACGCGCGACAGATTCAGCGGTTTGCCCCCGGAACCGGCGCACTGGTGATCGCCTGCGCCGTCCGGAGGTATCAGGCCGGAGAGATCGTAATACAACCGGGCAGACATGCCGACGAACCCGGAAACGTATTACAACTGTTCCCGATCCGCCGGAAGCCGCCGTTCGCGGACTCGCTGCTGCGCGATATTCTCGATGCTCATTTTGACACGCCGCGCGCGAAGCTCGAACTGGAAATTCAACAGCTCGACCGGATTATCGCGGAAATGTTCCGACAACTGCCATCCTACATCATTGAGGAAACGGGAAAATGATTGTCGATACCTCTTTGCCGCGTTACGCGCACTTTGCCGGTATGCCGGAGACTAAAATCCGGCAAGCCCTCTGGTTGGCGGACTGCTGTATCGCCGCTGCGCGCGCAACGTTCCGGCAGCGGGAAATCGACGAATTCAACCATGCGGAAGTGAAAAAACTCTGCGATGAGATCGACGCATCTTCACTGTCTTTTTCCGAATGGCTGAAAACAAATAACATTCAACTCGACCGAAAGGAAACCGGACATGGGAAAGACAACCATCATCATCAAGACCCGGCAACGTTCGTATGAAATCCCGGAAGGGAAGCCGGTACTGATCCGCTGGAAGGCCAAGAATAAGAGCCGGACGGGACTCTGCACCGGAATCGGCTGGATCAAGCCCGGCGAGAATCGCCACACGATCGTGCTGGTCCATCAGGCGTTCTGCACGTGGGACGGAGTTGAAACGGAATATCCGTCCCGTTGGACAATCTGGACAAGTCAGATCATCGATATCCGGATGATCGGAAAGGGGCTGTAATGAAATTCTGCGAGAACTGCATGAAAAACAACGAGAAGCCGCCGCGTCTCTCTCCCGATCCGGCACAGCGGAAACCGCCTCCGGGAGTCTGCCCGGTCTGTTTTCTCCGATACGGAAAGTTCATCCCGATTTGCAGGAAAGGATTGAAGCCATGAATCTTTATCCCGGAACCTACTTCGAGCGCAGGCGCAGGCGGGAACGCCGGCGGCGCGCCGCCGTCTATATCATGCTGTGGGTCATTCTTCTACTGGTGTTTCTTTGCAAATGAGCGACTACGAAACAGCAACCATATTCCGTACATGGGTGGAGATTGCGGACTCCCTGAAAACGGACGCGGAACGCGGCAGGCTTTACCATGCGATATGCCGCTACTCCCTGTACGGGGAGCCGCCGAAGCTGGAAGGGTTGCTCGGCAGCTATTTCACCCTCATGCAACCGACCATCGACAAATCGAACCGGCGCAAAGCGGCGCAATCGAAATCGATACAAAGCCGTTTGCAAAAGCGTTTGCAAAACGGTTCGCAAACGCCATTGCCGGACGATTTGCAAAACGGTTCGCAAACGGAAGGAAAACCGGATTGCAAACCGAATGACTTCCGCGCACGTAAGACAGAGACAGGTACAGGAAAGAAAAGAGTTCCTAAAGGAACTCCAAAAGAAACGCCGGTTTCTTTTGCGGATTCGATTCCGGAGAAACTTCGGACGGAAAATTTCCTGAAAACGTGGCTGGATTGGGAAGCCGCCCGGCGGGAACAGAAGAAGAAGCTGACGGCGCGGGCCGCCGCCGAACAACTTGCGCTTCTCGTTCAATACAGCGAATCCGAAGCGATTGAAATGATCCGGGCTTCGATCCGAAACAATTGGCAGGGGATTTTTCCGCTGAAAAACCAGCCGCGCCGGGCGGCGGAGGAAGGGGGCGGTTATGTGCCGAGACACTGAATGGATGAAAATTGAATTCACCTGCCCGCTTTGCGGAAAGGTGACGGAGAAGGAACTGCTGCTGCCGCCCGACCTGATGAAGCCGTTCGGCGGGAAGGTTTCCGCCAACTGTCAGGAGTGCGGCGAACGCCGGGCCATTGCGGAGCGGGCGGAAACGGAAGCATACGAAATCCGGCGCAGGGCGGAGGATGCGAAGATTCCGCCGGAGTTCCGGGTTTGGGACAGAAGGCTCGGAAATCATGAGTTGGCGCGCTGGATCAGGGATAACCGGGCCGAAAACCTGCTGATTATCGGAGACTTTGAGATCGGCAAAACGCGGGCCGCCGCCTGTAATCTGCTGCTCGAAGCGCGGGACGGAAAGCGCTGCCGCTTCTACGACTTCCCGGAGTTGTCGAAGGAGTACGCGAAGGAGCTGCAACAGTCGATGCTTGCGGCGATCGATTTTCAGATACGGCTCCTGTCGCTGGATGTCCTGCTGATCGACGACCTCGCCAAGCGCCGGATCAACGACACGGCGGGCGAACTGATGTACGACCTCGTGAACAAGGTTTACGAAGGGGCGCGAGCACGGCTCTGGCTCACCTCGAACCACGACACGCGGGAGCTTGTCGGGAAGTTCTCGAACCTCGATACAGGCGGCGCGGTTCTGAGCCGCATCGACCGTATGGCGGACGAAGGAAGATTCAAAATATGGAAGGGAAAGAAATGAATATACTTTGGTTTTCGGCAGGAGTATCTTCGGCAATGATTGCATATCTTTGCCAAAAAGAACTTGATGGAATTATCTATCAACACATTGAAGATCAACATCCGGACTCCCTACGTTTTTTACATGATGTAGAAGATTTCGCAGGGAAGAAAATTGAGATCGAATACTCTCCGTATAAAGATGTTGAAACTGTTTGTCGATACTACAATGCAATTTGTATTCCTGGTGCGCCTGCTCAATGTACTAAAATCTTGAAGCAAGCAGAACGCCGAAAATGGGAATATGAAAATCCCGGAGAACATACTTATTTTTGGAGACTCGACTATAACGAACGCAATCGCATGGAAGGATTTATCGCAGGAATGCCACATGCCAACCATCGTTTTCCGTTAATCGAACGTGATCTTACGAAACATGATGTTCATGCAATGGCCGTAAGCTTGGGATTGCATCGTCCAATCATGTATGAAATGGGATACCACAATAACAACTGTATCGGTTGTGTCCGTGGCGGCATGGGTTATTGGAATAAAATCCGGCGAGACTTTCCTGAAGTATTTGCAAAACGCGCCAGAATGGAACGTGACATTGGACACTCGTGCATCAAGGGAATCTATCTTGATGAACTTGATTCAGATGCGGGAAGGCATGAGCCACCAATTGATATTGAATGCGGTATGTATTGTTTACTGAATTTATAAAGGTAAGATTCAAAATATGGAAAAGAAACGTTCTTGAACCATGTTGAAGTATGCCTTACAGGAAATGCAATACGAACTTCAATGCAGCCGCCTCGAGGTCATTCTGATTCCGCAGCGCGATCCGGTCAATGTCGGCGCTTGCATTCGTGCCGCCGCGTCCTTCAATTGCGAATGGTACAGAAGGCTATGCGCGGACTATGAATCAAACCGAAAGCGGAAATACCGAAAGTTCAAAACGAGGGTTAAGCGGAAGAATATCGAGCGGATTCTGTCCCGCCTGATTGACGGCAAAGAATCCAACAGCATTTACGCTGAATGGATTATCGCATACGCACAAAATCATATCTTGAAGGAAATCAATTATGAACATTGAACTGATCGCAATTCTCGTAATCGGGCTGGTGCATTTCGCTTTCTGGATCGGTGTCCAGAGCGGGCGCGCAACCCGTCCGGGAGGGCCGCGGCTGCCGGAACCGCCGGAAGTGTCGAAGCCGCCGAAAGTCTATGACAAAGGAGGATTTAAGATGAGCGAAGAGTTGAAGCCGTGCCCGTTTTGCGGGAAATCGCGTCCGGAAAACTGGACAGAGGTTAATAAACTTGTCCTGTGTCCGTATTGCGAGACAGTTGCATTGCGCAGAATATGGAACCGCCGCCCCATCGAAGACGCGCAGGCCGCCCGGATTGCGGAGCTGGAGGCCGAGCGCGACCGGCTGCGGGAGGCGCTGCGAGGATTGATCGGGAAATGCCGCCCCGGGTGGCAAGAGGTCAACGTATCGCGGGAGACAATCGACGCAGCGTTCAAGGCGCTGGAAGGAATAGGGAAATGAGTTGTGATAAATCAAAAATAACTCCGAAGTGCATCAATTGCTCGCGCTACAGGAAAAGTATTTTTTATGGCGGTCATGCAACTTGCAGCAAGCGAAAGACAATTATTAAAAATGATTATGATGTTTGTTCGGATTGGAAATTGTCAGAACAAAAGCGTAAAGTCGCAATTTTTTGGCGAATGCGGGAAATCGAAGAACGTAAGGCGCAGGAAGGAGCGGGGAAATGAAAATCTATCTGGCATCGAGTTGGAGAAACGAGTTTTACCCGGACGTGCTGGCGATGCTCCGGGAATGGGGCTATGAGGTCTACGATTTCCGGCAGGCCGTTCCGGGCTGCATGCCGTTCACATGGGAAGAAATTGATCCGAACTATCGGAGGTGGACTTCCCGGCAATTCGCGGATGCACTGAATACTTATGACGCGGCAACTCAGTTTTGCAATGACTTCCGCGCCATGCAGCAGGCGGATGTTTTTGTCGGCGTTGCGCCGTTCGGCAGATCGGCCAGCATGGAAATGGGGTGGGCCGCCGGATCGGGAAAACCGGCGATCCTCTATTTCCCGACTGAAAATAACGAAATGGGGCCGGAGCTTATGGCGAAAATGTTTGACATCGCCTTGGGAATAGCCGAACTGTGCGACAAACTGAAAATGCTGAAAATTACAACTGAATCCAACAAATAGAGTTTTAAGATGGCAAATAAAATTACCGTGTTTTATAGTGTGGATCGCAACCCATTTTATAGGGAGTATTGCGTTCAGTTCGTGCCGCATGTGAGGTGTCAATATCTTATTCAGCCGGAACAAACCCCGAGGGGATTGGATACGGTCTGCAATCGGGCCGGTCACGAAATGGTTTATCTGTTACGCGAAGCATTTTTTCCAAACTTGCAAATGCAGCTTCAACATATCCTTGACCAGCTTTACACATTGCGGCTGCCGCAAGAGTTGATGAAGCAACTTTACGATCTCATTCACTTTTCCGACAATATAGAAATACATTTTCAAGAAGTAGATTCTCTTGACATCGGAGAGATGCAGCAGCGTATCCAATCCCTTAAAATGGACGCAGACCAGAAAATGCTTCTGGAAAACCGCTTGAAGGAGGCAAGGCTGAAATGCGATTTCATGCAAAAGGATATATATCACTGGAAATGCATGTATCGTAACCGCTTAAAACAACAGCGCCGAAGAACCAGAAAAAACCGGCGCAGGCGGTAATATATGTCCGGAATGAAACGCCTTGAGCTGGCGGAAGCGCTGAAACTCTGCTGCCGGTTGCCGGTTAAGTATGCGGCGATCGCGGCGATCGGCGTACCGACCGGCTGCCGGATATCGGAGATCACGGCATTGCGGCGGCGCGACCTGATCGATTCCGCGACCGGCGAACTCCGGGAAACCGTCGCGTTCCTGAAACTCAAAGCCCGGAAGGGGCCGAAATCACGGAAAATGACGATTCCGGCGACGTGGCGGAAGTTTATCGTCCGCCACCTGAACGCGGAGGCGGAGCGCGGCCACACCGGGCCGGAAGAATTCGTATTCCGGGGCCAGAACGGGAAAGCGCTCTCCCGGCTGGCCGTCTACCGGTTCTTCCGGGAAACCCTCGGACCGGAACACGGAACGCACTGGATGCGGAAGACCTTCGCATACGAAATGTTCCGGCATTTCCAGAGACGGACTCCGGGCGATCCCCTGCGGGCGCTGGAATTGACGCGGAGGGCCTTGGGACACGAGCGGATCGAAACGACGGTACGTTACTTGGGAATCGATGAAAGCGCGATCACGGACGCGCAGAATGAAGTTTTTAATCTCGGGAGAAAATGAGGATGAACCATGAGGAACTGACGGAGCTGAACGCCTACAAATGCCTTGCGGACAAATGCGGGCTGCATGAAAACACCATCCGGAACGCCTTTGCAAAGAAACCGATCATCTACCAGACCGCCTGCCGGATTGCGAAGCGGCTGGAAATTCCGGTGCAGGCGTTCCGGATCAAGGCCGACCGGCGGGGACGGCGCGGAGCCGTCCCGAAGCCGTAGCTATTCCCCGGAGGCGGGCGCGTCAGCTTCCGCCGCCGTGTCACCGGAGCGTGCCTCTTCGTTGGCGCGGTCCCGTTCCGCCTGTTCCCGGAGGGCCTTTTCGATTACGGCGGCTTCATCCGGAGACGCGGCGGTGAAATCCCACTCCGTCACCTGCTCGGAGGTCCCGAACAGCGTCACCTTCTTGGTATGCTTGTAATTTCCGGCAGTCGGTACTTTCTCCGTGGCCGGAATGGAGACGCGGCGGCTTTTGTAGGAGACATTGCCGATGATGAGCCTCCCCTGCGGCGTTCCGGTTTCCGGGTTCGCCGTCTCGACCGCGCCGTACATCACATAGCCGTCCATGCCGACGTTCTTCGGACCGGCGGCGGCGGTGAGTTTTTCCGTCGTTCCGGCGCATCCGGAGGCGATGACCGCGACCACCGCCGCGACCGCCGAAAGAATTGCGATTCTCTTCTTCATTTTACCCTTCCTCTCAATTTCTGGATGAATAACGCATTGATAACCGCGATCACGCTGCGGGCGGAGTAGCCCGCCAGCGCAATCGCGGCGGTACGGATATTTTCGCTGATTTCGGTTTCGCTGGTCAGCCAGTGAATCAGCAGCCCGGAGAAAACCGCAATCACGATTTCAGGTATCGCAATGCTGATCCGGTACGGTTCACCTTTCGCTTTCCCGGCCAGCGTCCGGGTGAAGCCGCCGAACGCCGCTAGTCCGACCACCGGCAGCAGTTCGAGCAGCTTTTCGAGAACATGCCGCATCATACACCTTTGAAGCCTTTCCAGCCGAAAAGCTGGCAGAGCGAAGCGAGAATGATCCCCCGCCATACCAGTTTCGGCTTCCGGTCGTGCCAAGCTTCAAGGATTGCATTGATTGCAAAACGAGCGTTGGCGAGCGTGAAATGCAGATAGGTGCGCGGCGCGTGTTTGAATTCGTAATCGTGCGGCAGGGCCGACACTTCAAAATCTTCCAAAACCGCCGTCACCCATGCCCGGAACTTACTGCTCCACGCATCGGGGCCGACTCCGTTGTAGCAAGCCTGTAATACTTCGATCCGTTCATTCCAGAACGCGGGCGCGGCGCTGCAACCGATTTCCCGGCAGCGGCGGCGCAGGCGCACGACATAATTCCCCGTGTAGCAGTATTCCATGATATACCCCCGCTTACTGGCAGCGCTTCATAATCTCTTCCACCGCGCCGACGAATTCCCCCCACGCCTTCGCCGTCTCCGATTCTCCGACCGAATAAGAGACATAGAGCAAATCGATCTCCTGCAACGTCGCCTTGACCTCGGATTTCGGAATCGCGGCGGCGGTTGAGGCATCGAGCATCAGGCGCGTCAATTCGAGCAGGTCCTGCGGACCGGCATCGCCGCGAACGAGAAGCCGACTGCGAAGCCCCGCATAAACGGTGGCAGGAGACATGAGGTTCGAGCCGAGAAGTTTGTTTGCGACGAATTTGAAATGCCAGGAATCCCCTTCCGGCATACAGAGATAGGGCCACGCTTCAACGAACTTCCCCTGCTGCGCGTAAATAACGCCGAGTCCCCGGATTGCGGGAGCGCGCTTGCCGAGATCGCTTCCGTCCGCCGCCGCCTTCAACTGCGTCATGATTTCCTGATTCAGCGCCGCATCCTTGCCGCTGCGAACGATATTCGGAGCGACGGAGAACCACAGCGGCCAGAGGTCCTGATCCGTGGAATTGTCGGCGAGCGCGCAGCAGGAATCCCACGCCTCTCGTGCCGTGATCTTGCCGACCATGAATTTCGACACCAGCACCGGCCAGTCAAGAAGCAAACTTCCCGTTTTGAGCTTTCCGGCCTCGGAGAGCTGCACGACTTCCGCATAGTTCCGGTACGAGTTCTTCGCAAAAACCGCCGACGCATCAAGCAGTTCTTCCGCTCCGGCGCTGAACAGCGCAAGCACTCCGACGACAAGGGCGAGAAACATTTTTCTGCACATGGTCCATTTCCTTCAATGGTTGATGAAAATTTCTTACTGATAACGTTTTGCGGTTTCCTCTACCGCGCCGATGAACTCCGCCCACGCTTTGGCTGATTCCGATTCTCCGATCGTATATGAGACATACAGCCGGGAAATTTGCATCAGCGTCGCCCTGACTTCGGAATCCGGAATCGCGGCGGCGGTTGCGGCATCGAGCATCAGCAGCGTAACCTTGAGCATGACGGCGGGCGGCGTGTTATCGCGGAACAGCAGCTTGGTACGCAATCCGGCATAAATATCGGCGGGCGGAATCTGGTTCGATGCCAGCATTTTTCTGGCGACCACCAGCAGGAAACCCGCTTCGCTGCGCGGTTCGCAGAGGTACGGCCACGCTTCGACGAATTTTCCCTGATTATAATACAGGGCCGCGAGGCCGCGCGCCGCCGCCTGATGCTTCACCGGATCGTTTCCCTTCACGTTGCTTTCGAGCAGCGTCATGACTTCCTGCGAAAGCTCCGGATCGTTGCCGTACATGATGATATGTCGTGCGAGCGATCCCCACAGCGACCAGTATTCCGAATCCTTGACCGGCTTGCAGGTCATGGCGTTGCTCTGATTCCACAGCTCCCGCGCCGTGATCCGGCCCGTCCGGAACTTGGAGAGCAACACCGGCCAATCGAGATCGAACGAGCCGGTCTTGAGTTTTCCGGCTTCCGAATACTGCACGACTTCCTCGAAGTTCTTCCAGCCGTTTTTGGAGAGGATTTGCACTCCGGAAACGAGTTCATCCGCTCCGTACAGCGAACAGATACCGGCAGCGAGGGAAAGAGCGAGAAACAATTTGCGCATGATCCATTTCCTTTCAATTGTTTTGAGGATCGTATCCGATAATCAGCACTGGCTGATGATCTTTGTATTTTTCGGCGAACGTGTCCGGCACGACCAGCACGACCGGGAGGCCGGTTGCCGTGGCGACTTCGGAAATCAGGTTGCCGGTCATGGCTGTAGGGCGGGCCGCGTTGCAGAGCAGCACACCGGAGAGGCCCGGCGGCGCGGTGATTGCGAGCTGGTTGTCGCGGCCAATGGCGAGTTCTCCGAAATACGCTTCCCCGAACAGCGCGATTTTCGGATTCCCGGCCCGGACCGCCGCCGCGAAGAAGGCCATTTCCCCGGCCTCCGGCCTGATGATATGCGCGCCGCTGCGGTGATAGGCCAGCGCAAAGCCATCGCACATCGAGGCGATCCGCGCAAGCGCGGCGGCGAGTTCAGCGGGAGGCGGCGGCAGTTCACCCGCGCGCGGCGACCAGGCGGAAAGTACCGTCCGCCCGGTCAGGCGGGCCGCCGCGATTCTGCGAACGGTCAATTCGAGTTCGCGCATCCGTTCCAGCGGCACAATGACCGGGCGATTCCATTCCGGCAGCGACACCGGTTCGGGCCAGACCGGGACCGCCGAGCGAATCGCGGTCCAGTCCGCATATACGGCGGCGCGGCGGCTGAACTGCTCCGCTGGCGGCTGATAGGTGACGACCTTCGCCTTCGGCAGCCGCGCGCCGGGAATGTTCGCCCCTGCCGCAATCAGCAGCGGGGAGATGGCGAGGAACAGCATTCCGGCCCGAAACCAAATCTCACTCATAAGACGGCCTCCGGTTCGGTGATACGGTGATACTGATCGCCCCGGAATCAGGATTATCCGGGTCGAACGATTGTGTCCGGCCATCGGTGATATAAAGCCGGATTTGAATGGTCTGCGCCTCCGGGAACATATCCGGTTTCAGCGTACCCGTTCCGAAGAGCGGAATAAACTGGTCCGACTCCGGAACCCGCGAAAGATCGTACAGCGTGATCCAGTCGCCGGAAGTTCCGGCGCGGTATTGCAGCATGATCCGGTTGATCGGCCTGCTTTTGTCGTAGCGGGCGAGCCACACTTCTACCGTCGCGGGGAGCGCAACGGTAATGCGGCTGTTCGCCACCTGTCCGTCGATGCGGATTTTCGTTTGCGCGCCCGGCAGGATCATCTCCCCGCTGCCATCCACCCAGCAGGCGGAGGCCGCGACCGTTGCAGCCAGCAGGATTGCGGCAAAAAACTTCTTCATCATACTCATACCCCCTTCCAGTCTGTGTAATCAGTTCCATCATGCCAGCGGCAGCGCCGGAACAACGTACAGGCGACTCCCGCCGCAGCAAGATCGATCATCACATCGCCTTTATAGGCTTCCAGCCCCACGCCTCCCGCCGGGAACGGATTGTACTGCCCGACTTGGCCGCCGACGAAGAAATACACGCCGTCGCGCTTGGTCCGCGTGTCGATCGTCGCGGTGAGACTGGAAAATCCCGGCTGTTCGGAGAACTCGACGATCAGGTGCAACGCGTCGTTGTCGGGGTCCTTCGGCACCGGCAGATGCAGCAGCGCCGGAAGCGAGCTGCCGGAGCCGATGCTGCCGGACGGGAACAGGCTTGACGGCAGGAATACCGAATCGATCATCAGCCCCGATTCCCCGACCAGCGGAATTTTCAGCCGGTAGAAGCGCGGAACGGTGCTTGCGGAAGCGACATCCTCCTTCACCTGACAGGTCCCCGCCGCCTCATCGACCGAAGCGACAAGGCCCGGAGTCACCCGGTATCCGGCCTGATAACAGGAAATCCACTCCGTTCCGGATTTGACTTCGATCGCGTAAGTGTCGGAGTTTACCCGCATCTCCTTTTCCGTTGTGCCGGGAACCGTAAAATTCAACCAAGACATAATTTTGTCTCCCTTTATTCGTCTTCGTCGCTGGTGTCGCTCGGGTCCATCAGCCCGCGCTTAAACTGATCGGTGACATAGCCGCCGCCGAAGTTGCAGCAGCCGCCGAAGAGGGCGACCGCGCCGCTGGCGGCGATCCGTACCGGTGTCGGCTGGTTCGCCGTGGTGTTCCATCCGAGCTTGCCCTTGCCGGAGCTGCCGCCGCCGAAGCTGTAGACCGCGCCCGCTGTATTGAGGATGAAGGTGCAATCCCGCCCGCAGGCGATCGCGGCGACCGTTCCGATGTTTCCGGCGGCGAGTCTGGTCAACGTCCGGACGGCGTTTTTGACTCCGAGCGCCGTCTGATGTCCGGCGACATAAACCGCGCCGTCCGTGCTGACCGCCGCGAGATGGCGGTAGCCGCAGGCGACCAGTTTCCACGATCCGGCCAGCTTGACCGGAGACACGCTCTTTGCCGTGGTGTTCTGCCCGGTGCGGTAATCTGTACCGGAACCCCATGTGTAAAGCTCGTTCGTCGTGGTGATCGCCGCCGACAAACCGCGATAAGAGCCGTCCGACACGTCGCCGCCCGCCGCGATCATGCGGACCGGCTTCGGCATCGAGACGCGGGTGAAGTAAAACAGATGCGTCGTGTGGCCGAGTCCAAGCTGCCCGTTGTTGTTGCGCCCGGTGGCGTAGACCGCGCCGCCGGAGGTCAATGCGAGCGTATGCCCATTGCCGCAGGCGACTTCCACCCAATCGTCGGTGAATTCCGCCGGATTGCCGGATTCCACCCGGCGGCGGATGTAGGCGGGAAGCCAGCGGTCGAGATTGTCGCCGCGCCCGCCCGCGCCCCGGCTGCCGTTCCCCCACGTAAACAATACCTTGTTGCGGATCGCCGCGCCGGTGTGCTGGCAGCAGCTCACCCGCGTCCAGCCGGAAAGATCAGTCAACTGCTGCCATCCGATCGTAACGTCGCGCCCCGGACCGGAAAACCCGTTGGTATTCGCTCCGGTGACATAGAGCTTCCCGCCGAAAATGCCGATCCCGCCCTTGTCGTAAAAACTGAACTGCGAAGCGCCGAGTGGATAAGCGAGACATTCCGGCGCATAGACGACTTTCTTGTGGCCGATGCCGCTTTGCCCGCCGGAGTTGTTGCCCCACACCACGAGGCAATCGGTCGAAACATTGCCGATCCCGCCGGTATTCAGCCGGTTTTCGACCGCGGCAATCCTCGCCCGCAGCGGTTCGTGCGCGTTGTTGTCGGCGTTGTGGGTTTTGATCGCGTTCAAAACGCTCGTTCCGGCATTGTCTTCCAGCGCCTTGATCCGGGAGCGAAGCGCCGGATGCGCGTCGGCGGACTGGTTGTGTCCGTCAACCGTGCTGGACGGGTCGAGTTCGTCGAGTTTCTGCTGGATTGCGTCGGCGATCGTCTGCGCCCGGCTTGCGGCTGCGGCGGCGGAAAGCGCGCTCTGCGAAGCGGCGCTCACATAGCCGGAGGCGGTCGAAGCGTAGGCGAGCGCCTGCGCCGCCGCTCCGGTCGCCCGGTTCGCCGCAAGCGCCGCGTCGAGCGCCGCGATCCGGGCCGCGTCGAGTTCGAGCTGTACCCGTTCGCGCTCCTGATACAGCGCCGACTCCTTGACCTTCTGAATCGCCGCAGCGAGCAGATCGAGCGCGTTCTGCTGCGCCGGAACCGGAGAATCGCCGAAGTAGGCGATAAGCAATTCCTGCAACCGTTCGAGCTTGGTCACATCGCCTTTCAATGCGGCGGTTTTGCCTTCCGCCGCGAGGTCGAGATAGGACTGCTCCGTTTCGGTGCGGGTCAGGGGCGGCCAGAGTTCCCGGAGCGCGGCGAGCATCGCGTCAATCGCGGTTTCCCCGTTCACGAGGTCATGGAATTTGTCGAGAATCGCCTGTTCCTTCTGGTCGATCACGCCGTCTTCCGCGAAAATCTCCTTGATTTTATCGTCAAGACCGGCCAGCGCCGCCGCTCCGCCGTTCCTGATCGCGTCGAGAATCGCCTCTTCTTTCGCATCGAAAACGCCGTCCGCCCCGAAATACTCTTCCAGCAGCGCGAGGATTTCCGCGAGCTTTGCTTCGAGCGCGCGCTGCTGTCCGAGCGTCGAATCCGCGATTTCCGCGATTGCGGCATCGGCGAGTTCGAGCACATGGGTTTCGGCGGCGGGATACGGGAATGCGCCGAAGCTGTCGGCCAACGTCTGGCGAAGTGTCTGCAACTTGTCCGGGTAGCCGTCCATCGCGCGGGCGAACACTTCGCCCGCCGTCTGCGGCGCGGCGGCGGTGGCGAGATCGTCCACCATGCCGAGCAGCCCGCGTTCGGTTGCGCCGGGCGAGCTGCCGAACAGCGTTGTAAGTTCGGAACGGAACGACTGGATCGGGGAGACGGAGAGCGCCCGCGCCGCCTCGTAGACGCTGCCGCCGGAGGATACCTTGTCGAGAAGCGCCTGCTGCGCCTCCGTGGGAGTGTCGCCGAAATAATCGGCGAGCGCCGACCTCATCGCCTGCACCTGTGCGATTGCGGCGGAGTTCGTCTTGGCCGGAGTCAGCTTGTCGATGATCGCGCGCTCATCGGCGGAAATCGTGCCGTCCGCATTGAAGAGCGCGACTACGGCATCATAAAGCTCAATCATCCGCAGCCGGACCGCGCCCATTGCGGAAACCACCTGCAATTCCGCGCTGGCGATTGCCGCGTCGATCCGGGCGAGCACTTCCTCTTCCCGCTGGTCGATCACGCCGTCTTCCGCGAAAAAGGTTTCAAGCTGTTGCCGGAAGCGTTGCAGCGCTTCGACATCGGCGTTCTTCAAAGCCTCGTTCTTGGCGGCGGCGAGCGCGTTGATGAATTCCTGTTCCTTCTCGGAGATCACGCCATCTTCCCTGAACAGATTGTTCAACGACTCATCGAGTTTGTCGAATGCCTGATCCGCCGCCGCCTTGTAGCGCTCCATCGCCTCTTCCGCCGCCTGCCGCGCGGCGGCGATCGCTTCGAGCGCCTGCTTCTCGCTGACCGACAGATCGCCGTCCTCGGAAACCATCGACGCAACCAACTGCTGAATCTGCGCCAGCGCCCCGGCGTCGCCGGAAACCGCCTCCGCGACGGCGTAATCGATTTTGTCGAGAATCGCCTGCTCCTTTTCGGAAACCACGCCGTCTTCCGCAAAAAGCGCTTCGACGGCCCGGTAAAGCCCGGCGAGCGCTTCCTTGAAGGTCTTTTCCGCGTCATACTCGGCATCAAACAGCGTTTTGTAGATGCTTTCGATCGCGTATTTGCGCTGGCTTTCAATGGCGACCTGCGCGGCGTTTCCGGCGGCGGTCACTTCTTCGAGTTTTTCCTCCGCCTTGTCGATCGCATGGAGCGCGGTTTCCTCCGCTTCCTTGAAAATGCTTTTGGCGAGCGCGTCGGCCCGCTGTACCGCGCTGGAAAGCTCGGAGGCGGCGGCGTTCAATGCGGCCTTCGCCGCGTCCGTCGCGCCGGAGGCTTCGGCGATCCGGGCGGTCAGCATGTCTTCAAGCTGATCGTCGAACGCCTCCACGTTTGCCGCCATCGCCTTTTTCTGCTTCTTCGCGGCCTCATCCAGTGCGGCGCGCACCTCCGCTTCCTGTCCGGCAATCGAGCTTTTCGCGGCGGCGGCGGCGGCGGCCACCGCTCCGGCAGCGCCGGAAACCTCCTGTAAAGCGGTCAGCATTGCATTCGCGCGGTCAGGATTTCCGGAGATTTCGGTATAGATATTCGCCACAGCTTTTGCGCCGAGCATCGAGAGCTGCGCGGATTTACTGGCCGATACGCTCGCATCCAAGGCGATATCCCGCGCCGCGACCGCCTCGGTCTGGACAGCTTCGAGAAATTCCAATACGCTGCCTTCTCCCTCCGGGAGCTTTTCGACGTGATCGAGATCGTTGGAAAGCTGCTGGCACATCATCACGATCCGGTCGAGCGCCCGTTCGATGCTCTTGGAATCGAGCTTGCCGGAAGTCGGAAAGGCGGTCACCTGCGTATACGGCACCTCGCGCCTGATGGTCAGCGTGGAGCCGGAGGGCAGAACTTTCATCAGAAGATGAATATTCGTGCCGTTCTCATAGCTGCCGCGCGGTTCGACGGAAAAATCCACATCGCGCAGGAGTTCCGTTCCGGAACCGGAACCGGAGCTGAGAAAGCAATGGATTTCCGTGGAAGCATTGAACCGGATCGGGAAAGCGAAAACGCGGCCTTCCTTTACCGCATACGTCATTGCATTGTTCTGATTTTCCAGCATATAGCCTTTCCTTCCGCCTTTGATATACCATACTATTCCGGCAATTTAATTATTGTTGCCGTCCGTCACTTCCCGGAAATCCACTTCATGACCCGTTTCCCCTGCGTTCCGATCGCCGAGAGAACCGCGCCGACCGATCCGGCGCGGCTGTCCGCCATGCCTGCGGCCATGCCGATATCGCCGATTGCCTTCAATGCGCCGAAGAGATCGCTTTCCGTGAGTTCTCCCTGCTTCATCATCCGGGCCGCAAGATCGATATCGCGTTGCAGATCGTCGGCCAGCGGCAGCGCGGAAAGCACGTCCGAACCGTAGGCATTGTGTCCGGCTGCTTTCTTCAAGGCGTAGCCGCCGATATTGCTTGCGAGCTTTCCGAAGAGGAAAACCGCCTCATACTGGCCGAGGCACCACGCCAGCAGATAGTCCTCAAATTCAACCTCATCCCACCAGTCGGCCACATTGAATCCGGCCCGCAGCATATCGTTGGTAAAGAGCATCAGGGACGGGATCACCAAGTGATTTACGAAGAGCTGCTTCGCCAGCTTCCGGGCCGCCGCTTTCCTGTCGGAACCGTACCGCAGTTCGTTGATCGTCTGCAACTGCAAGTTCATGACTTGGATCGGGTTGGTCAGAAACGCGGTCAGATAGCGGTACGCGCCCTGATTGCTCTGGAAGTAATTCAGGTCTTTCAGATAGCCGGACTGCTGCGTTTCGTCGGTGCTTCGCATCCATGCGCGAACTGCCGCGTCATGCGCTTCCGGGCCGCTCATCCCGGCTTTCTTCGCCTGTTCAAGATTGTACTTGTAAACCGTGAAACCGCCGTGAAGCGTGCTCCAAGCATCCGACCAGCAGGTTTGCCACGTCCCGATTTGCAGCAGCGCGTCACTGAGCGGGCTGTACGCTTTCGAGTCGCGGGTATAGTTCATCAGATATTGCAAATCCTTGTCCAGCCCGCCTGCGAGCCGGTTCTTCATGTAGTCGGTGTTCCGCGCGAACTTCACGAACTCCCGGAATTCCGGATTGGCGAAATTGGCCTGCGCCAGTCCCCGGCAGAAATCGGAAACCGGGATATGGTTCATATAGGCCGCCGCGCCGAACATCTGCTTGATCGCGCTGGAAGGATTTAACGCGATTTTCGCCGGAACCCAATGCCGGTAGAGCCTGCCGAGCAGCCGGGCCGCGTAATCGCCGGAGAACCGCCCGCCGCCGCGCGCGATCGTCTCGATCCGTTCCACGAGGTTGTCGGAGACGTTCCGCCCGAAATTGTCGTTGATCGCCTTCTGCACCATTGCGCTGCCGTAAACGCTTTTCAGATCGCGGAGCGTATCGGCCCAGGCGAGAAAATGGTGCTGTTCAATCTGGTTGCCGAGGAACGAGCTGAATGCGTCCGCGTCGATATCGACCGGCTTTAAATGAAATTTCCGCGCGATCAGGAAATTCGGGTTGATCGACAGGGAACCGGTCCCGCGCCCGAGTTCGCTTTCCGGGCGAACCGCCCGCGACCGCCCGCCCCGGAACGCCGCCGGGAAATAGTTGTCGTTCTCCGGCAGGTGCGCGCCGTAGCGGTCAAACACCTTTGCGTCGAGCGCCGCTTTGTTTGCAGCGATTTCGCCGCGCATCCAATAGCCCATCCGGAGAACTTCCGGTTTCAGGAAGGCGCGCAGCTCTTCCATGCTCTTTTCCGTCCAGCCGTTCCACTTCATGTTAGGCCGGTAATGCTCCTGCTCCCATGTCAGCAGGATTTGCAGCGCGGCCCCCTGCGAAAGCGGAACTTCGACCGTCCGGCTGATTTCTTCCGGATTGTGGCCGAAGATCACCGCGCGGCCTCCGCTGCGTTCCTCTTCGAGCATCCGGTTAAAATTCGCGTCGTCGGATTCATCGTTGAAAATCTCGTAGCTCTGCTTCAAACCGGCGTCGAAGTCGGCGACCTGCTGCCGCAGGAACGCGACGGCGGTTTCGTCAAGCGGCGGCAAGGTGCCGCTGCCGGGTAACGGCGTGTGCGCTTCGCTACTTACGCCGCCGGGGGAGTTCCCCCGGCCCCCCTGCCGGAGCATTGCATTGTCGATGTCGCGCAGCAGCGAACGCGCCCCCTTGCGCGGCTTGCCCTCAAACTCATAATCCTCGATCGGAATGCTCTTGCTCACGAGCTGCCGCCGCCCTTCCTCGAAAACGTAATCATGCTTTCCGGTCTGGATCGGGCGGGTGTACTCGGTTTTGTGAACGCCGGAGTGTTCGACAACTTCCGAGAGCAGCCGGAAGAACTGTCCTTTCTTCCGCATGGAATCCACGCCCGCGATATCGCGCAGCGCCTTGTCAAGATCGGCCTGCATCCGGCGGAGCTGCGTCTGCTCGGCCTGCGTCGCGTCTTCGATTCTCCGGTACAGTTCTCCGCCGACCGTCGAATCGAACTCCTGAATCCCCCGGCCCGAAGCGATCCGCATCAGCGTTCCGAGCGATTCGTTTTTCAACATGAAATCGGAGTGTTTCCGCGCGTCGCCGCGATCCGCGAAGCTGTTCTTTCCGAACGTCGCATCTTCGACCATCCGCTTCCGGAGGCCGTCGAGATACGCCTTGCGTTCGGCGAGCTTTTCGGCGAAGGCCGCCTTGCCGCCGGAAATCAGCTCCCGCAGCTGCTTCGCCGCCGCCTCCACCTTGTCCGGGGCCTGATAGTCGAGATTCCCGAAGGTGGTAAGCAGCAGATTATCCTCAAGCAGCGCTTCCGCCTTGTGGCTGCCCTCCGCGTCGGCATCGAGCGCGGAAAGCTGTTCGTTGTTGAAGTCGATCATATTCGCCACGGCGGGCAGGTCGAGCGAAACGATCTTGCGGATACGGTCCACGCGCGCCTGTTCCGAAGGGAGCACCGAAGTCGGGATTCCCTTGTAATTGCGCTTGATCTTCGCCGCATCGAGCATTTCCCGGATATCGGCAATCGCGCCTTCCTTGCGGACTTCCGCGCCCCGGTTCAGGATATCCCCGAAGATTTTCCGGAACTCCGCCGCGCGGCGGCCCTCGGGATATTTAGCCGAAGGGCTGGACGGCACTTCCATCAGCTTCACGATCGCGCGGGCGAATTCGCCCCGGTTCTCTTTCGGCAGATGCTTCTCCGCGAAAGAGAGCGCGTCGCGTTGCAGCTTCATCGCATCCGTCTTGGCGGCGAGCACCTTTTCCTTGAACTCCCGCAGCTTCCCGGCAAATTCCTCATACGCCTTTTCCCGCGCGGCCCTGTACGCCTGCGCGAACGTCGCGGCGTTGCCGCCCTCCTGCCGGATCGCGGCATTCATCGCTTCAAGATCGGCTTTGCCGGGATTCTGCGGAGGTTCCTTGCCGCCGAAAAGCTGCCGGTACAGCTCCCGGTAAACGTCGCGGTTTTCGGCGGCCCATTCCGCCGTGACCGGCGTTCCGCGTTCAAGGAGCCGGATCACCTCATCTTCCACGCGGGCGCGGCTCTGCTTCTCCCATTCGGCCCGCATCTGTTTTTCCGCCTCCCGGTCTCCGAGAACATTCTCCTTCTTCCAGTCGGAATACATCTTGTAAAGATCGGGCTTCTTCAAGTCGCGGAAGAAATCCATCACCTCCTGCTCAATGTCGAGCGGATCGCGCCCGGTGCGGCGGGCGATGGCCTGCGCGAGTTCGTCGGACGGCATCCCGGTTTCTTTCTTCTTTGCGATGAAGGTGCCGGACATCTCTTCGTCCCGGAACCGCATGGACGGGACGATTTTGAAATTCTCGCTGCCGATCGCCTCGACCACATCGCGCCAGACCGGGACGTTCTCGAAAAGCCAGTCGTTCCGGCGTTTCGTGGCCTTTTCCCGCGCGGCTTTCATATTCTCCCGCGTCGCTTCGAGCGCAAACATCCGAGCATCCGTTGCCGAGATATCCACGCCCTTTGCGGCCAGATACTTCGCATAGTCCGCCCCGTCGCGGTCGAGCACGATTCCGGCATACGGTTTCAGCATGGCGATGATGTCATTCCGGTCCGCCTCCGAGTACTCGGAGAGCGAATAGCGGATATCGGGATTTTCCTGATTTTCACCTGGTTCCGGCTTGATATTCATGACTGAGGCGATTATATTGCGGTAGAACTCGGAAGCATTCCTGTATAACCGGTCCGGCTTGCCGGATGTCGCATCAGTCTGTCGGCTTCCGAGTTTTTCTATCTCATCTTCCGTAAAAACCTCGTGTACATAAAAGCGGTTCGGCCGTCCCTCAGCCTGCCGGGTGCGGACAAACACGATTTTCCGGTTGCCGCCGATCTGCACGGGGGCCGCGAAGTAATGGTTTACAAGCGGTTTCCCGTCTTTATCCGGTGCGCTGCCGAGATAAGCGCCGTGCTCAAGCACATCCCCGACCGCCTGAATCGCATCGAGCTTATTCTGATACATGGAATGGCTGAGACTTTGCTTGACGGCGACCGGATCGACCGTCACTTCGCCGATTTCGGTTTGGACCGGGGCGGTGAAATGCCCTCTGACCCATTCCATTGCAACTTCGATTGCGCTTCTGCCGTCTCCGGATTGAATTGCCCTGGCCGGAACGGAGGCGACCGGTTCCCCGGCCAGCCGCTCTGCCGCCAGCGAAAACCGGATATCGTGATTTTCCTGATTTTCTCCTGGTTCCGGCTTGATATCCACCCCGGAATCATCTATATTGTATCTTAGAAAGTCGGACACTTTGCTAGCTTGCCGATGCGTCGGTTTTGTGACGGTTGTAGTACCGGGCGGAGTGGCCGACTTCGCTTTTAGATACTGTTCCGCCGTCAGTTCATGAACAGATCGGATATGATGTCGTTTTGCCGTCAATGCCGGCTTGACTTCAATCCGGAAATATTTTCCCGTCGATTCGTCCGCTCGGACAAATGCCAGATTTTCACCGATCGTTCCGGCTGGTTCCGGATCATTCAATACGAATTCCACGGCAGCTCTTACGTGTTCCACATCGTCGAAATATTCCGGATGTTTCCCATATAAGAATTCATAATCCGCATAAAACCGCTCGCCGGGCAATCCGGCTGATTCCGGGAAACCTTTTTTGTGCGGCACGTTACCGTCGCGGAGCTGTCCCGGATTTTCTGCCGCATTCGGCGCACCTTTGCGCCGGAGGGCGGCGGCGAACCTTATTTCGTCCGGGCCGACAGTGCGGTTGCCCCGCCGCATGGCGCGGGCGGAACGCATGAGCGCGCCTTCGATGTCGCGGTCGGTAAACCGCAGATTCCGCAGGTACGGAATCTTCCGCAGCCCCATCTTGATTTGCTGCAACAGCTCCTTCCACCACTTCGGCTTCATCTCCGCATTGGCGCAGTCGGCGAGAAATTCTTCGGTCAGATAACGCTGGTTCTCGATGGTCTCCGTATCGCGGTGATAGGTCTCCGCGAGCTTGGTGACTTCCTCGAAGTGATCCCGGTAGACCAGATCAAGCAGATTGTCGAACTGTTCGCCGAATACCGCCCGCAGCCCCTTGTGACCGATCACCTCGTGACCGATGGTCCGGGCCACGTCGGAGGGGCGCACGTTTTCGGCGACCAGATGAACGGTATCGGAATCGTCCACCCACGCCCGGACGCGGGCCGGGTCGATTCCTTCGGTCTCGATTTTCGCCCGGACTTCCGGCGCAAGCTCCCCGGTCGTGTTGACGATATCCAGCCGGAACGCCGGGAATTGTGCCATCAGCTCGTTTGCCGTATCTATGGTGTCCTGCGGATTGTGCGGAAGCTGTTTCCGCAGCGTATAGTCCATTTCGGCGGCTTCCGCCTCGCGTTGCGTCCGCTCTTCGTCGGTAAGCTCCGCTTCCGCTTCCCGCGCCGATTGCTGTCTCTCCTGTTCCAGACGGGCGACCGCCTGTGCGGTTTCCGCAAGATCGTTGATGTTTCCGGAATCGAGCGCGGTTTCGACCTGTTGCAATTCCGCGACTTCCGTATCAGACAGGTTTTCTTTTTGCAGCAAACGGGTTCTCTCCGCCTGCAAGGAGTTCATCGCCTGCATACTGCTCCGGTGCTGCGTCCGGAAGTTCCGGTATCCCATGCCAGCGCCCGCAAAGCCGAAGGAGCCACCCGCCAACGCAGACTCGCCGCAGCCGTTCCACAGATTCCTGCGATACTCTTCCGGTGACATCTTTTCTATGTCGCCGTAAACTCCGGTATGCAAATCGGTGATGTTTTCGGCCATTTGCTCCACAAATTCCTGCGAAGCTTCAATTCCGGTTGCTTCAAGGAAATAAAGGACCGATGCTTTTGCTTCTCCCCGAATCTGTATCCGGTTCAATACCGGAATTTTCCCCTTGACGATTCCGGCGGTCAGCCACGCGAAGCCGGAGTTGATGAATCCGGTAAACGCGGCGTTCTTCAAGCGTTGATCTTCCGGCAGATCGGGATTGTCCCACTTGAGATCGTAGTATTTATCGATTCCGGAACTGCTGCCGATCAGGGCGGTAAAGCCAAGCGGCCCGGTATAGTAGGCGGCGGCGAGTTGCGCCGCTTGTGTCGGGGCCTGAATTGCGAGAAACTTCCCGGCATTCACCAGCCACCGGCCCTTGTTCCAGCGGGAAAACCAATCCGCATCGAGCGCAGCTTCCGTATTCCTGTCGGCAATGTCCTTGTAATATCCCGCGCTTTCCCCCCGTAATTCGTCTACGGTTTCTACAATTCCTTCGCGTTCCTTCGCGCCATATTTTCCACGGGAATTGTAGGATTCGTAAAGAGCCTGACCTTCAAGGTATGTCCAGAATAAATTAGAAAGCGTCTGCATCAGCCGCGAACCTCCGGCTTTCAGCACTTCCGCCGTGCCGCCTTCGCCCGGCTGCGGCGGATTCAGGAGTTGCGCGATATCGTTGTATGCCGCCTCGACGGTTTGCGGTTTGCCGTCGTTGTATTTTGCCGTGAACTGATCCAGATTCGCAAGCACGAATTTGAAATCGCTGTTCTGCATCCGGCTGTAATAGGCCGCCAGAGCGTAACGTTTCCTGAAATTCTCCGGGTCCGGCATCCGGCTGGATTCCAGTTCCAGCCGCGCCCGGTCGCCTTCATCCTCGACTACCGCCAGAGGATCGGAAGTGAACGCTTCCCGAATGCGGGAAAACTGCTTTTTCGTCGGGGAAAAATAAGGATCGATCTTCACCTTGGCGGGATCGATCTCTTCGGGCGGCGGTTCGCTCTTCGGCGTGGAAAGGTCGAGAACCACTTCCGCCGGATCGATCGCTTCATTCGGCATAATTCCATTTCCCATTTTTAAAGATCACCTTTTTTCCGTTATAGCTTCCGGTCTGGCCCTCTTTCGGAATGATTTTCATATTGGCCCTGTTGTGGACAATCGACTGTTCGGCCAATTCATCGACCAGCGTTTTGTTATAATCCTCGGTCATAACCTCGATCACCTCCCGGACATCCTTTTCACTTGCATTCGGATGATTCCGGAGATAATTATCCAGATCGCGGCGCACCAGTTTTTCCGTGTACTGTATGATCGGCTTATCTTCCGCCTTATTTGTACCCCATATCCAACCGGGCTTCTGCGCGAAGAACTTGCCTTGTGTGGCTAATTGACCGATCAGGTTTTCGCCATACTGGTACGCCGCAGTTTTCTTATAGCTCGTGTCCGGCTTCGTCGCGGCTTTCAGGGATTCATTGAGTTGCGTTTTGAGCTGCTTCGCATACGCCGGATCGTCTTTGGCGAACTCGGTGTAGATACGCCGGTTGAAAGCCGCGAACTGCTTATCGCGTTCAACCGGATCGGGCGAAAACGAATGTTCCATGATCTCGAATTCGAGCGCATCCCGCGCATATTGCCGCGCATGTTTCTGTTCCGCCGTCTGCTGTTTCGCCTTCGTGTTCTGGACAGAGCGCAGAATCTTGATGAAATCGTTTTTCGCTCCCTGCCGGATATCGGTTCGTTTCAACACCGATTCTTCGGAAATCGTCTTTCCCGCCAGCACATCACCGACGAATGCGTCCATTAACTCGACTTCTTGCCGGGCCTGTTTCTGTTCCGCGTAGCGGAGCAATTGAAATCGCTGCTCCGGCATAAGCTCAGTATGGAATTTGTAACTTCCGTCCGCGTTCTTCGCTTTCAACACCTCGGACACCGGAACCAGTTCATACTCCTGTTCCTGTTCATCCGGCTTTGGGAAAGTGGAGGAAGATTCCGGAACTTCCGTGCCGCCGGAAACATCTCCCGGAGTTATTGTTTGGACAAAATCACTCATAAATCGCCTCAATCCGCATTTTTGTTCCAGTTTTTCGGCATTCTGACCAGCGATCCGGATTCAATCTGGTCCCTGAGCGTGAACCACTCACTCAAATTCCGGTAGTGGGCGCGATATTTTTCAGCCATTTCCCGCGTCAGAAGCGGAGGAAATTCGCCGTTGCTTTTTTCATGTCCGGCAATAATCTGTTCGGCCTTATCCCATGCGCCGAGTTTGGCGCAGGAGGTCAGTTGATTTTCCATATCCTGCATCAGACTGGTCACATGCGCCTGATAGCGGATTTTTTCCATAAAATTTTCTCGTGCAAGGGTGTTTTGCGAGATGGCAAATTCCGCTTGTTGGCGGGCGGAGGGAGACATCTTGTCCAGAAACTTCCGGCGGATGTCGGAGGCATCCTTTTCCATCGTCCGAAGATATTCCGGAAATTTGCTGTATTCTCCCGGATTTTCCCGGAAATACTTTTCGGCCTCCGCATTCCGGGAGGTCTCAAAAAGTTCCAATTCATTGAACTGATTCTTATCCTCCGTTTCCTGCAAGGCGACTTCCAGCCGCAGACTGGAAACTGCAATATTCTGGACTGTGTCACCAATCGCGCCGGTCCCTTTGGCAATGGCATCCCCGATTTGCTGCAATCCGTTATCCGCTCGCCAATTGAGCGACGGCGCGCCGGAGAGCGGCGCGGTGCTGTCCTGATGCCCGCCGAGCTGCGGACGGGCTGCAAGTGGAATCCTCGGCATACTACCCCCTTATCACTTGATGATGCCTTTAGCCTGCGTCGATTTGATGTTGACATACGAATTGACCCCGCCGGAAACCGCGCCGCCAACTCCGGCCAGTCCGTTGGCGATGCCGCTGCCGATGCTGCCCCACAATTGCCCCCGGGAAACGGAGTTTCCGGCAACCCGGCTTTGATACAAGAGACTGTTCGATTGTGCCATCCTCCGGTTATAGGCGTTCGCGCCGTTACGGTGGATGTCCTGAACGCCGAGTTCGAGATTTGCCGCCGTGTCGCCCAGCACCGCCAGCGGCGACCCGCTGGCGATCGCCGCGCCGGATTTTCCGAATGCGGCCCGCTGCGCCGCTTGCAGCCGTTCGTTTTCGGCCCGCTGCCGCCGTGCGGCTTCGTTGGCCTCCGCCTCTTCCGCCGTCGCCTCCCGCCGTTCCTGCCGCGCGTTGTATTCGAGCATGTTCTGCTGCGCCTTGGCATTCTCTTTCTGCTGGTTATAGCTGTTTACGCCACCGATGATACTGGTTGTTGTTCCGGAGACGGCCCCCGCTACTCCAACAGTCGTACCGATGATTGCCCAAGTTAAGGGATCGGCCATATCTCACCTCAAAGTTATGAATTTTTCTTCAACGGTATCGGCGGGACCGAATCCGAGCTTGTCGGCAATTCGGTTTACGCCGCGATTTCCGTAAATCGTTACGAGATATTTCCTGTCGCGCTTCGCTGCATACCGAAGGGCTTCCTGCATGGCCGCTTCTACCGCCGCGCGCGAAATACGCGGGCGATTGGCCGGATTTGCCATACAGTGTCCGGCTACCGCAACCGCGCTGCTTTCCTCAAAGTAAACCGGAATCACCACAAGCAGCCTCCCGGCTCCATCTTCCGCCACCACTCCGGTCTGCGGGAAGAAATCAGCAGGGAACCTTTGTCCATACCGGGCGCTCATCCAGCCGAGCGCCTGCGCTCTGTCCGTTTGCGTCATTTCCCGCACGATCATTCCATCACCCCGTAAATTGCCACGATCGCCGCGACATTGAGCGGCAGCGGCTCGGCCTGCCGCACCTCGATCATCGGCGCATCCAGATACCCGCTCTGCGTCTGCAACTGCACCGGTTCGCTTTTCGGCGTGACCGCGACATCGACGACATCATCGAGCACATCCCGGCTGATGATCTTTTGAAACTGATCTTCCCCGGCCCGCGCTTCCCCGCCGACCGAATCGTAAACCCGAACCCGCAGTTCGGAAATCACCTTCCGCCGCAGCATCGAAAGGCCGTTCTGCATCTCTATCTCAATCGGCATCGGGGAGAGCATACTTTCAAATCCGAGCCCGGCGACGATCTTATCCGCCGGAGTGTCGAGCGTGATCTTCCCGCCGAGGACCTTCCGGGGCGGCTGCACCGCGCCGTCCGCGAGAATCTGCACTTCCCTTCCTTCGAGGTGATCGAGTCCGGAAACGGTTTCGAGGTTCTGACCCGTCCGCACCACGCCGGAATCGACGAAAACGCAATCCGAAATCGCCGCCCACGAGCGCGGCGCGAAACGTTCGAGCATCCGCTTTCCGTTGCGCTGGACCGCGATGTAAATGCAGTCTTCCCGTTCCTGCGGCAGAATCGCCAGCGAAAGCACCGTTCCATCCGTGACGATTCGCTGCCAGCCGCAAACCTCCTGATCGCGTTCGTAGGTCATGGCGGCGATCGTGCCGTCGTTCAGCAGACACCAGAGAATCGAATCCGGCTGCTGTTGCAATGCGGTTTCCCGGATCGACGATTTGGTGATATGTTCGGCGAGGACGGTCAAATCCGGCGACACATAGCCGTTCTTCTCGACGGAGAAAACGAACTCCCGCACCTTGCGCCCCTGCCGCTGCACGAAAAGAATCACATCCCCGACCATGCGCGCCGGAATCGAGCTGGAACCGTAGACGCTCTGGCGGCGCACCTTGACGTTCGAGGCGGTGAGCGCTTCTTCGGCGTTCGAGGCGGAAAGCGTCCATTCGGAATCGCAGGTGCCGATCACGAGCGCATCGTGCGAACACATCCAGCAGATTGCATTGACCGTATCCGAAACGAGCTGGAACTCGATCGCGTCGTCGTCGTTGGAGCCAAGTAAAAAATTGTTCCAGTCATTTGTCTTGCTGCCCCATACGGTTTGCGGCTTGTGCGCCGTTCCGCCGAACATCATGCGCTCTTCAAAGAACGCGATCGCACACGGGAAACCGCGCCGGACGCTCCATGCCCCTTCGTTCCATTCGCCTGTCGGGGCCGCGTCTCCGAGCTTCTTTATGACGGTGCCGCATACTTCCGTTGCGCTCTTGTATGTGGTGATCTTCACCGCCCCGGTAACGACGAAATCCGGATTCGAGAGCAGCGCCCGGCATAGTTTCAGCGTTCCGCTGCTGGACTGTTCGTACTCTTCCATCCTGAGCCGGTAAAGCACATCATCCTTTTCCTCTTCGCCGGAGGTCGAAACATTGCTGTCCTTGGCCGAACTGTAAGAGCGGTAATCCGCCCATGTCACACCGTGATCGAAAGAACGCTGTACTTTCAGTTCTCCCGTCCATGTGCCGTGCGTCGTCAGCGACCAGTAGCCGAATACCTCCAAAGGTTCGGTTTCGCCGTTCGCCTTGAAGTCAAAACTGATATCATTTTCGGTCCGGGTATGAATCAGCTCGAAATAACCGCCGACGTTATCGGGCGTGAATACCGGTTCGCCGTCGTAGCCGTCCGGCAGTTCCGCCGTGATCGTGATATCGCCGTCGCGGTCCGAAGGCATGAGGGTGATCTTGCTTTCAAGATTTGGATCAAGCACCGCCGGATAGGTGAATTTCATTTCCGCGATGGTGAACTCGGTTGCCGAGATACGTTTCAACTCATGCGGCGCAAAATGCGGATGAACCAGCGTCATCACATCCGCCGACTGGACGAACTGAATTTGAGCCAGATCGTCCGCGCCGTAAGGGGAATCGATTTCCGTAACAAAAACATCATCCCGGTAAAAACGGATGAAGCAATCGCCGAATTCGCAGATATAGGAGATTTCCAGCGAAAACACAAACGGAATCAGCCGCGTCGCGCGATCGTTGTACCGCAGCGGCGCGACATACAGCGTTCCGGGCCTGCGCTCCGCCGCGCCGTATGGAGTCACCAGAAAATTCAGGAATTTCAAACATCCCTTCGTGTACTGCGACACGTCGAACCGTCCGATCATCTTGCAGGACAGTTCACCCGCATTGAAACAGTTCAGCGTAGCGAAGTTCCCCATAATCAAAACACTCCTTTCTCGCAGGCACGAGCACGGCGAAGCCGCGCGGAATGCCGCAGAGCGGGGCCCCCGAAAAGTACCCGAAGCTTTTGCGCAGGCAAAAGACCCGAGGCCCGTGGCCGAAGGGTGGCAACTTTTTGGGGAGTCATTGTTTCCCCTCCGTACCTTCGGTGAATTTCAGCGGAACCGCGTCAGGAGGAACGCCGCCCATCGGCCCGCAGCGCCGGGCCGCGAGAAAGGTGCTTTGCTTTGCCGGATTCTGGTACACGTGGATATTTTCCTGCGAGTCGATGCTGCGGGCGATGGCGAGCCGCGCCTCGTACATCTGCCGATAATATTGCTCAAGCTGCGCGTCGCGCGTATTGCTCATGGCGAGTTCGGAAGCGAGCAAATACTGCATCGCTTCGGCGAAAGTCGGATCGAAAAGGGAGGAATCCTCCACCCGGCGGATATAGAGCAGCCGGGCCGGAAGTGACTTCAGGAGAATTTTACGCCCGTTCATGCGGTATTCCCCGTAATCGGCGAGCCGGATCACCCGAATAAAATCGGGAGGAACGGAACAGGCGAGCGGAAAAGAGGGATCGAAGGATTCTTCCGCGAGCTGCTGCAAATCGTATCCGGCAGAAGCGAATCCCCATGTATGATCGCGCAACACCCGGTCACGGATCACCGGGAAAAGGAGGGCGCATTGCTGAGATTGCTTGCTGCCGTCGTCGAGCCGCGCAATCGCCGGGATGCCGAGCATCGAAAGCGCCATGTTGCAGATAATAAGGCTGTCCATATCCCATCCTTTCAAAAAGAAGCGGGAACGGAACAAGAGGAAACGCGGCCCGTCCTGAAGGCCGCCTTGCCCCGTTCCCGCCGGAACCGGGTTAATCGAGCACGAAATACAGCTCGAAGGTGATCTTCTTTCCGGAGGCCAGCGCCGCCGCTCCGGTCGTGAGGATCAGATACGTTTCCGCTTCGCAAACGTAATTTCCGAGCTTGTTTGCGTCGAGATTCTTGCTGACCGCCGCAGCGCCGGGCGAAGCGGCGGCGAAATACCGTGCATCGTCCTTTTCGTCGCCGACCTTGATGGTGAGCGAAGCGTTCTGCCCGGCCTCGAAATGAATCTGCGACTGCGAGAGCAGCCGCGCGCCCTTCGGCAGCTTGGCGAGCCGAACCACGGAACCGGCAGCCCATGCCGCATCCGGCACGACAGTTCCGACAGCGGCCCGCACCCGCCCGTAGTAGTCAGTCGGCAGCAGCATATTCGGAGATGTGCCGCGTTCCGCCTGAATTGCGGCGATATTGGAGTTATAAGTAGCCATGATAAAATTTCCTCCTTATTTTTCCAGACACGGGATATGGACGACCATCTGATCTTCCAACCGGCAGGAACCGGTTTTCATCTTCATATGGCTGTACCAGTTATAGTTCTTGTCGGCGCGCTCGGAGATGTGGCCGGTGATCTCCTGCGGCATGGCGAGCTTGATTGCGCCCTTGGTCCACGCTACGCAGGTACGGGCGATATCGCCGCCTCCGATGTCGGTCTTTTTCAGGCGTTCGAGCCGAATGAACTTGAAGCCCATGAAGGAATCCACATCCCCGTTCACGAGCGCCTTCACGTTGGCGTACTCATTGCTGGTGAGCTTGTCTTCGTCGAGCAGGTCGTCAAGCTGCGACTGCGAAATCGCCATATAGAGCTTGTTCGCCGGGTTGTCGAGGTCGATATCCGCTTTGCCGAACAGCGACTTCGCTTCCTTGAGCTTGGCGAGGTTCATCCCGGTATTCGAGCTGCTGCCGCCGACCGTGATCGGGATTTTCTGCGAACTGGGGAAGGTCACGACCGTTTCGCCCTTCTTCCCTTCGTAGGCGTTGCCGAGAAAACCGTCCTCGATGATGATGTCGTCAATGACACGCCCCATCGCGTAAGCCCCCATCGCGGTAACGTCGCTGGTGGGGTCGATCAACAGGTTCAAATCCTGTTTCCAATCCACCATGTCGCCCCACACGTATTCATACGCCCGGAGCGTCCGGACGCTGAACGGAGTATGTACGATCGGGGAATCATCGTAGATGCTGGTGCTCCGGATCGCCGCAGTCGGATGAACGCGCGGGAAGGTCATACTCTCCCCCTTCATCGAAACTTCGGTCACATACGGGCGGAGCCGGGAACCGGTCTGCTGCGCCATGCGGTAGACGTTGGCGCTGTACTGCCTCACATAGGCATCTTCCACTTCTGCCATTTTGCCAATCCTCCTGTTTCTGTTGGCATACAAACTTGAAATCGTCCTTACGGACTTCCCTTTCGGGATACCTTCAACCTCGATTGCCCACCTCAATTCCCCGTAAAGCTGCCACCCTTCGGCCACGGGCCTCGGGTCCGCCTGCGGCGGCTTCGGGTACTTTCCGGGGACCCCGCTCTCCGGCATTCCGCGCGGCTTCGCCGTGCTCGTGCCTTCGAGAAAGGTTCCAGTGTGGATCGGGCGCGGCGTTTCCACCGCTGAAAATTTTCAGCCCCCGGATTCATCAGAGAATTGCCCGGCTGCTTTCATTCTCTGTTACTCAATATAGCGAATGCGGATTTTAATTATTGTTGCACAAAAAAAGGCGGCTTTTGCC
Organism: Lentisphaeria bacterium; assembly: GCA_018265615.1. Classification (GTDB taxonomy): domain Bacteria; phylum Verrucomicrobiota; class Lentisphaeria; order Victivallales; family Victivallaceae; genus Victivallis. The sequence goes on along the minus strand of JABLYX010000015.1, from coordinate 6,614 downwards.
GCCTTGAATCCCGGTAGGTGCCGGTTACTTTTTGAGGATTTTCACAAGCTGCGTCACTTCCGCGACCGCCGCCGCGTGGCCGGGATGATCCTGCTTCCAGTAGGCGCTATCCGGATTGTTGTACAATTCCTCATAGCGGCTCTGCGCGTTCGGCTGTACCGTCGCTTCCGGCTGCTTCAACCGGGATTCGGAGAGGCTTTCCCCGATCCGGGCGAACATCTTGATCACATCGTAATTGTTCAGCAGCCCGGCATTTTTCAACGTCTCCCCGACTCCGAAGGTTTCGACCGCCCTGTTGCATTGTGCAACTACAGCATCGAACCGGTCGCCGTATTCGGTTTTGAGTTTCGTTTCGGTCTGCGCGTACTCGGCTTCCGCCGCCGCCGTCTGCTCCTGATACTGTTTTTCGAGGATTTGCCGCTGGAACGCGACGGCATCGGCGGCCTGCTGCTGCGACCAGCCTTTCTGAAAGGCGAACTCCCGGAACGCCTTCATGTTCTCATCTGAGTACACCAGACCTTCCGGCAAATCCTTCGGTACTTCGATCTGGTAGCCGTCCGCCGTCTCCGGCCTGCCGAGCGAACGCTGGAAAGCGTCGATCTCTTCCGGCGTGGCATTCGGGCCGGGAATCGCCACCTTGTTTGCGCCGATCGCCCGTTGCGCGTGGACGTAGCTCTGCGCGAGAACGTTCAGATTTTTAATCGAATCGAGGCTTTTTTCCCCGCGAACGTTTTCCGGCAGCAGCTCGCGCCAGTTGTCGGAGAGCGTCCCGTCCGGGCCGATCACCTTATCGAAGCCGAACGTCGGCCCCGGTGACTGCGGTACGGCGGGAGCCGCCGCCGGAGCGGGAGCGTCGGGCGTTTCGACTGCCTGCGACTGGACAATACCGGTATCGGGTGCGGCGGCAGCCGCCGAGAGAATGGTTTCTTCGGGAGGCATGGTTATCTCCTTTCCAGACGGCGGATCAACGCCGCCAGCTGTGTTTTATCGAACTTATGGTCATTTACGAACTCCGCGAAGCCGGGCGTTCTCGTGCCGAGCACCCGGTCAAACGGCGGCAGCAGATCATCCGGGATATCGTTCACGTCCGGCGGCAGGGTGCCGCTGCCGGATAACGGCGCGTTCGTCGCTTGCGCTCCTTCCTGCGCCGCCGGGGAAGTTTCCCCGGGCCCCTCGACATCCGGTTCTTCCGGCGGAGCGTTGAAGACAAGGCCGTTCCGTTCAATCCACGCGGTCAGCGTCGCCGTGTGCGGCCCCTTGAAGCCGGGGCCGAAAACGATTTCCCCGGCAGGTGAAAGTTCGGCAACGCATTTGCCGTTTTCGACCGAGTAAAACTTCCCATCCGAGAAGCTGTACTCCCGTTCCAATTCCTTTGATTCCGTCATTTTTCAACTGTTCCCTTTCTTAGACGGTTGCGGATTTCGATCATGACAGAGAGCCGCCCCTGCTTGTAGGCATTGAAGCGTTCGCTGTCCCGGACAAAGTTATCCCGGCCTTCTCCGCAGAAGTCGGCCAGATGTTCCAAAACAATCTCCCCGTCCTGCCCGGAGAAGGCCCGCAGGAAAGCGAGGCGCTTCTGCTCCGACCGTTCCTGTTCCTGTTCCGCGCATGATTTCAATATGTCCATGCTACTCCCCTCCGTTCATAAGCGCCGAAAGCGGGCTGCCGGGTTCGGGAGCCTTCGCCAGACCGGGCGCGAGCGCCGCTCCCTGAGAAAGCATTTCCGCCTGCCGGAGCTGTGCCTGCTGTTCCGCGCGGGCCTGCCGGATTTCGTCGCGTTCCTGCTCCGGCCTCCGCCATTCCGGATTAATTCCGTTGGCGATGGAGATATCCCGCGCGATTTTGTCTTCGTCGAAATTGTCCATGACTTCGGGCTTCAGGGCCACGATGTTTCCGATTCCTGCTTCGGTTTGCAGCCATCCGAGCGCTTCGACCTTCTTGATCGCCAGCGCGATTTTCGATACGTAGTTGATCCGGTACGTCGGATTTTCCCGGAGCCGTTCCGGGAGATCGGGCAGCAACCCGCGCCGCCCGGCGATGCCGAGAAACCGGTGTACCATCGGCGCGAGATAGTCCGAATGCACATTGCCGACGATCGGAGCGAACGGTACGACCTTGCTTTCGTTCCTGATTTCCGCCTCGGTCGCCGTGATGTTCTTCAAATCGCCCAGAGGATCGAAGATGTCGAGGAAGAACCCCTCCTTGATGCTCAGCCGTTCGGCCTGAATATCAGCCGCGAGCTGGTTCAGGTTGGCGGGGAACAGCATATACTCCGGTTTCAGCCCGTTTGCGTCCGGCTTATAAACGTGGACCGCGCCCGGCGTTTTGTTCCATACCGCTCCGGTATCGATACTGCCGTCCGGAACGAGCGTATCGGGATCGGTGGCATGTTCCGAGCCGATGATGTACGCCTGCCGCATCCGGTTCAACATCTTGATATCCGGCAGTTTGTTCAGTCCCGGCCCGCGCCCGTATGCCTCATTGTCGGCTTTCTCGAAGCGACAGACGCAATACGGGAACTCCTCAAATCCGCCCTCGTAGACGATATGCTTCAGCGCGAGTTCAAGATACACGTCCGCAAACGGCATATTTTTGTTGTCGATCACTCCGGCTTCGCGCTTCCGGCGCGGGAATGTCGCATGAAGAATCTGATGCTTCCTGTCCTGCCGCTTCGGATCGGCGGCCTCCTCCCGGATGATCTCCGGCAGCATCTTCTCTTCAAACTCCTGCACCATCTGCCCGGAAGTCATGGAAAGCTCCCGGAACACGGTATCGACCCGCCCTTTTGAGTTTTCAGCGTAGCAGATCGATTCGATCGGGAACGATTTCAGGTTGACCGGGGAATCGTCCCCGTCGTCTTCGGAGAACACCACGCCGTCGATTCCGGCGGCGATATCGTTCAACATCTGAATCGTGGCCGTGGACCAATTTGAGTTGGCGATCATGTCGATCACGGTCTTGGTGACTGCGGAGAAGTATTCCTTGATTTCGTCATCGTCATCAAACTTCTTGTCGCCCGGCATCAGCTCGATCAGCCGTTTCGTCGGATCGAGCATCCAACTGAACATGCCAGCCGCCAGCCGGGAACGATAATCGATCGCGGAGGTGTCGAAGATGTCCTCGCCGCGTGTCCCGCCTTCGGAAAGAAAGTCGCTGCTGGTCGGATAGACGAAACGCCGCACGTCGCGCCATACGCCGAGCCATGCGCCATCGCGCGCCGCCTTCAACTGGTTATAGCGCGTGACGATTTGCTGTACATCCATATTGCCCCCTTAGCCGCCGAGGATCGTTTTCTTGTTCGCGTTATCAGATGAAGAACCTCCGGCGAGAATGGTTTTCTGCCGTCCGTAAGTCGCGGCTGCCCGTTTCTTCGTCTCGCGCCGCGCCCCCTGTACTTCGGTCGAGGGATCGCCCGTCACCATCGGCGACGGATCGGGATCGTCGGGAGTTGATACGCCTTTTGCTCCGCCCATGATAAACCCCTTTCTTGGTTGTCTGCTATACTATAGGCTTCCGGCGCGGCAAATATTGTAGCAGCAGATACTCCGCCCCCGCAGAGAGAAAGGGGATGGACAGCGGAACCGGCACGAAACCCAAATGCTCCACGGTACGGATCAGCTTTCCCTTATCGCGCGGAATCGTCGTCAGGATCAGGCCGAGATACGGCTGCACAATGCGGATCGCCTTGCGGAACGCCGCGCGGAAATGCGAGCCGGGAATATCGTTCACCACAGTATCGAAGTGCAGGACCCCGCCGAGGCCGCAAAGCTGCGTGACATAGAAAACGCCGATGATCCGGCCCCGCGCGCCATCGTCGGAACAATGCCACACATTGTAACACCATCCATGCAAAATGTGCCATTCCACCACAGATGTATTACAGGCAGCCCGGCCCGGTTCAGTCACCTTCTGGAAATAGATTCTCATATCTTCGTGCGGCCTCCGACCACTTTCAACCCGCCGCCGGGAGCAGCGCCGCCGCTTGCAATGCCCGTCACCCGGCCCATCTTCCACGCCATCGCCATTGTGCGGAACGCATCCGCGCCGTGACTGGTCCAATCGTGCAGCGGATAGCTCTGATAGCAGGCGTGTTTCTCGTTCCACTCCTTCTTGTAGTTTTCGAGCGCCTTCCGCCCGGCCTCCGTCTTGGAATCGTCGAACCAGCAGTATTGCAGCATTTCCCGGCAATGCTCGATGCCGCCGGGCAGGTCTTTGTTGGTCAGAATCCGCTCGAATACGAGGCCGAGCTTCCGGGCGGTTTCCAGCCGGGAAAGGCCGGAGCCGAGTTCCCGCACCGCGATATCATGCGGAGCGAAATGCTTGCCGTAGCGGTATTCTCTGGTATTCACTATTGTCGCGTAGTGCGGCAGCCCTTCGCCGGAGTTCTCGTAATAGTCGATCACTCGGATTTCCTTGCCGAAGAACTGGAAGAACCAGATCGCGGTATCGTCGGAGATTCCCAAATCCCAGGCCGTGAAAACCGGAAGCGCCGGTTCATAGGAAACGGTCGTGATCCGGTTCTCGCGGTAAATCTTCTCAAACTGCCGGGCGTAATACGCGCCCTCCTGCGCGACCTTGAAAGCCTCCTGCGGATAAGACGGATATTCCGACCACATTTTTTCGTGGTAAGTGCTCTCCTGAACGGCATACCAGCGCTGCTGCGCCTCGGTCAAGGCGATGCCGAAGTTGTCGTAAAGCTCATCGAAGTAACGCAGCAGCCGCTCCGGAATCACGATTTCGGAATCGGACACATATTCCGGGTTCTGGTGCCACGGGAAGAAGTGCAGCTTGAACTCCTGCGGCGACAGCTTCCGCCCTTGGAGCTTAAGCGCCTCGGCGATTTTGACCATTTCATAGAAGTTTCCGGCGTTCCCCATCGCGGTCGATTCGACAAATACGAAGCCTCCGGCGTGGACGGAGGGAAACGATCCGGTCTTGATCTCTTCGGCCTTTGCGGGCGACTTCGCGCATACCGGGCCGTACTCGGAAACGTGCAGGAAGTTGCAGGTTCCGGAGCGGGCGGACACCATGACTTTGATGCTGGAACCGTTGGCAAACGTCATTTCGCCTTTCGAGCAGCCGGTAGCCGGACACCATGCCTTGATTTCCGGCGGCAGATGTTCGTAAGGATACTTGATCTTCCGCTCGAAGATATCCTTCGCCTTGTCTTTGGTTTCCGCGATGATGACGGCGGTGAAGTTCGGCGTGAAGAGGCACATATCCAAGCCGATCAGGTCGATCAGCGTGGTAAATCCGAGCTGCCGGGCTTTCAGGATGATGTTGAAGAACCACATCGCCAGATAGAAAGCCACCTGCGCCGGACGCATCCGGAACAGGACTTCCGCGCCCTGTTCGTCGATGATCCGGTAGAGATTGTTCAGCCGCCAGAACGGATCGGCGAACGCCTGCTTCAAGGTTTCAACTTGTTTTTCCACGATCCTACCGCCATTTCGAGGATGGATTGCACCTGTTCGGAGACGGAATTTTCGACTTCGACCTTCTCGCGGTATTCATCCGGGTTGTTGTTGGTCAGCATGAACCGGGCGAAGCTGGCGTTCTGTGTCCCTTCCAGAGCGCCGGAGACGCGGTTTTCGGTGATTTTCTGGTGAAGCATCCGCGCTTTTTGAGCCAGTTCGGACGCATCTTCCCCTTTGCGCCAGTTACGGAAAGTCTGGACGGTGATATCCAAATAGCAGCAAAGCCCCTCGACCGTGTACGGGGCCGGTTCGGATACATCCACAAGCCCGTCACGAGTAGCAACGGTCTTTGTGCGGGAATCGCATTTGTTGAAGTACGCCAACGCCCGTTCCGCCAGCAGTTCCGCCGTCCATTCGGTATGAATACGCGGCCTGCCGCGCTTTACGCCCTCTCTTTTTGCCATATTCCGACCTTGCTTTACAATATTTCGAGCCATTTTCTACACTTTTTTATGCTCAGAAAATCTTTTTTCAGACTTTTTCACAACATTATTATTGACAAACGAAAAAGTTCATTCCAGATCGCAGCGCCCTTCGATGAAGGCGCGGAGCTGCCAGCCTGAAATCAGGAATCCGCCGCGCTCCTGCCGCGCCCTGATATGACCGGCGCGGCAGGCCGAGCGCACATACCGGATCGACTTACCGAGAATCCGCGCCGCCTGCTTGACATCGTAACAGGCATTTTCCACGAATGGAATCACCTTCCGCCCGCACACCTCGACAGTTTCGTTATTGCCGCCTGCCATAAATCCCCCTTGACTCTGAAAGCAAAAGCCTGAAAAACGTTGAACAAAGTTGTAACTCTGGCGCTGCTCCGGCTGCCGTCTGGTGTACCTCTGGCTGCCGTCTACTGCATAGAGCGAGGGCGCGCGCGTATGTGTCGTTATCCGCGTGTTATCTGCCGTTGCAGTTCAGAGTTTACGATAAAATACCATTTTGTTACAGAAATCATTGTTTTGCGCAGGGAAGCCGGAAATTCAGAGCAAAAAAAGGCCGCCCAAGCGGGCGGCCAAAGTTGACGAATAATAATCTATGCACTATATTGAAAGCATAGTAGGCGGAGTTCTAATAAGGACTCAATGGCCCACCATCCTTCGCTCGACAAAGTCGAGCTACGGATGGCAAGCCATCCTTTCC
>JABLYX010000014.1 GCA_018265615.1 Lentisphaeria bacterium | reverse complement strand
CAACTTTTCGCGATTCGCTACATCCATACTCTCAGGCGGGAGTACGGCGCAGCCGCACGGACCGCCGGAGAGCAGGGCCCCCGGAAAGTACCCGAAGCTTTTGCAAGGCAAAAGTTCCGAGCCCCGTGGGCGAAGGAAGGCAACTTTTCGGGGAAACGTGGCAACCCCGCCAAGATTCGAACTTAGACTAACTGGACCAAAACCAGTTGTGCTACCATTACACCACGGGGTTGAGAGCCGGACAGCTATACAAAATAGCTCCTGTTCCCGAAAAATTCCAGATAAAAAAAAATTTTTTGCTACGTTTTTTCAAAATATGGTGTATATTTCGAAAATGCACCAGCGATGTAACTGTTTTGGGAATTCTAAGGAACAAGATGAGCGATAACAGCGGCAAGAAGCGTTCTATCAAGGAGTATCTGCGGATTTATGTCACCGGCCTGATCATGGGGGGCGCCGACGTCGTTCCCGGGGTCTCCGGCGGAACCATGGCCTTCATCCTCGGCATCTACGAGGAGCTGATCGAATCGATCAAGAAATTCACCTCGGCCGACGCGATTGCGATGGCGTTGAAGTTCCAGATCAAAAAGGCGTATCAGACGCTGCCGTGGCCGTTCCTGCTCGCGCTCGGGCTCGGCATCCTCACGGCCATCGTCGTTCTCGCCTCCCCGATCCACTGGATGCTGGAGAACCGGCCCGTGCTGATCTGGGCGTTTTTCTTCGGACTGGTCGTCGCTTCGATTTTCACCGTGTTCAGCCGGATCCGCAAATGGAGCCCGTTCACCGTCGTTTCGCTGCTGGCCGGCACTGCCGCGGGCTGGATCGTCGTCGGGCTGCCGCTGCTGAACAATCCGCCGGACAGCTGCCTTTATCTGGCGTTCTGCGGCGCGATCGCAATCTGCGCGATGATCCTGCCGGGGATTTCCGGTTCGTTCATCCTGCTGCTGATGGGCAAATACGCCCTCGTGCTCAATGCGGTCAACGAGCTCAAGAGCATGACCAACATCGGACAGAACCTCCTGATCCTCGGAACGTTCGTCGTCGGAATCATCATCGGGATCAGCTCCTTCGTGCGGCTGCTGAGCTGCCTGTTCCGGAAATTCCACGACCTCACCGTCGCGGTCCTGATCGGCTTCATGGCCGGTTCCCTCCGCAAGGTGTGGCCCTGGAAGTCGGGGTTGTCCGACGACGCCGCCAACGTCCTGCCGGCGCAGTTCAATGCGGAATTCTGGTCCGCAGTCGGCCTCGCCGTCGCGGGCTTCCTGCTTGTCATGGTCCTTGAAACGGTCGCAAAACGGCTCGAAAAGCGGGCCGCGGAGACAATATGTTAACAAACAATGCCTTTCTCGAAGGTGCGAGTACGGCGGAGCCGCACGGAACACCGGAGAGCGGGGCCCCCGGAAAGTACCCGAAGCTTTCGGGCGATCAGCCCGAAAGACCCGAGGCCCGTGGCCGAAAGGGGGCAACTTTTCGGGGAACACGGGAGGCGTAATGCATCCGATTCTGTTTTCCATCGGTAAATTCTCCGTCCGCAGCTACGGCGCGATGGCCGCCGTCGGGTTCCTGCTCGGCTGCTGGCTCGTGAACGTGAACCGCAAATATGCGAAGATGAGCTCCGACCAGGCGTCGACGTCGCTTTTCGTCGCCATGATCACCGGGATCATCGGCGCGCGGCTCTTCTATGTGATCCAGTTTTTCGACAACTACCGCGGCGACCTCTGGAGCGTCTTCCGGATCGACCAGGGGGGGCTCGTCTTCTACGGCGGCTTCCTCCTTGCGCTGGCGGCGCTCTGGGGCTACTGCCGGCGGAGCAAACTCGACATCATCCGGGTCCTCGACGTCTACGCCCCCGCGATGGCGATCGCCCACGCCTGCGGCCGGATCGGCTGCTACCTCAACGGCTGCTGCTGGGGGAAGCCGACCGAGCTTTTCTTCGGGGTGACCTACCCGGCCGGAAGCAGCCCCGCCCAATGCTACCCCGGGCAGAGCCTCTACCCTGTGCAGCTTTTCGAAGCGGGCGAGCAGATCGCGCTCTTCTTCCTCTATTTCTGGATGGTGCGCCACACCCGGCGCGGGATCACGATGTCGAGCTACCTGATCCTTTACGGAATTTTCCGTTTCCTGAACGAACTCATGCGCGGCGACAATGCGAAGATGCTTGAATTCTTCACGATCGCGCAGTTGATCGGCCTGGCCGTCATTCCGGCCGGAATCGTGTTCCTGATCTATTTCCTGCGTCACGGGCCCAAACAGCATGAACCGGAAGATACTGAGCTTTCAAATTGACCCGAAGGAGGCCGGGACCCGGCTGGACCGCTGTCTGTCGCGGCTGATCCCGGGCTCCTCGCGCACCTGCCTGCAGAAGCTGATCGCCGAAGGACTCGTCACGTCGGAGGGCGCGGCGCTCACGGTCCCGCGCTACCCGGTCCGGGCCGGCATGCGGATCACCGTCGAGCTGCCGGAAGCGGAGAGCACGGAACCGGCCGCGGAGCCGTTCGACTATCCGATCCTCTACGAGGATGACGCGATGCTTGTGATTGCGAAGCCGGCCGGCGTGGTCGTACATCCGGCGGCGGGAAACCCGACCGGAACCGTCGTGAACGCGCTGCTCGGGCGGTATCCGCACCTGGCGGAGACGCTCGCCTGCGGGTCGGGCCGCCCCGGGATCGTCCACCGGCTCGACAAGGACACCTCCGGCTGCCTCGTCATCGCCAAGACGCCGGAGGCGCAATTCAAGCTCTGCACCTCGTTCGCGGGGCGTGAGACCGACAAGACCTACCTCGCCGTCGTGCGCGGAACGCCGCACAGGCCCGAGGGGGAGATCACCGGGCTCATCGGCCGCCACCCGGTCAACCGGCAGAAGATGGCGGTGGTCGAACGCAACGGGAAACTCGCCGTCACGCGCTACCGCCTCGAACGCGGCGGCGGCATCAACGGCTGCCCGGTCAGCCTCATGAAGGTGAAGATCCTGACCGGCAGGACGCACCAGATCCGGGTCCACCTCGCCTCGATCGGGATACCCGTCCTCGGCGACGCGACCTACGGCGGGCTCAACCCGGCGATACCGGGCGTCGAGCGCCAGATGCTGCACGCCTGGAAGCTGAGACTCCCCCACCCGGTCACGCGGGAAGAGATGGAGTTCACGGCGCCGCTCCCGGAAGATTTTCAGGCAACACTTAATCTTTTTTGATTTTTTTTAAGATTCGTTCTTGAAAACCGGCTTCATAATGCTATCTTAGTAATGAGGGGTAGAGTTCTGTGCAACCGGGTTGATATATTCCGGTTATTTCACTGTCCAGGTGGAACAGTTTCCACTATCCCCATCTCCCCTGGTTGCCCGGCAGGAAGCATATGCTGAATGCGTAAATTGAAAAATTAACAAATTAAGCGGCAAACAGTTTGGATTCAGTGAAAGAAACAGTATATTATACTCGTTATAAAAGCAGGGGCCGGTTTCTTTTCCGGTGAAAAGGAGCCTGTCAAAGGACGGATATCCGATTGTGTTTCAAACAATTATAGAAGTGCTTGAGCAAATGAGATGGGTTGCGGCGCTTCCGGATGGTTTGTTTATTAAATATGAAACAATCACAGTGAGGGTTTAAGATGCCGATCACGCCATTGAAGACAAAATTCGGTAAACTGATTCGCGATTATCTCCGCAACGCGGAAATCCGCCAGAACGATCTTGCGGCCCGGCTGCAGATCTCCGGCTCCGCGGTATCACAGATGCTGCACGGCAAAATCGTGCCGAACCAGCAGCAGCTCAACGCCATATGTGAACTCCTGCAGCTCGACCGGGCGCAGTCGTTCGAACTTCAGTCGATGCTCTCCTGCATCCGGACGGGGGCGGAGAACATGCGCTCCCCGTTCAATGAGGCGATGTTCTCGCTGCGCTGCCAGCGCGGGCTGACGCATCAGCAGCTGGCCAATCTCTCCGGGATCCCGGCTTCACATCTTCAGGTTTTCGAGAACTGCTTCGAAGCGGTTCCCACCCTGGACGAGGCGAGCAAGCTCGCCCCGATCCTCGGCTGCACGCCCGCGTCGCTCCTGCAGAGCGCCGGCGTCGGGGGCCTTTCGCGCACCGCGATCGACAAGCTGACCGCGACCGGGGAGATGACGGAGGATGAAGTCTGCGAAGCCGTTGCCGCCTATCACGCCGAACGGCAGTCCCCGCTGCTCAACCTCGTCGACCTCGAAGAGTTTGACGGCAACTCCATCACGGCCTTCGCCCAGCGCGCGACCAAGATTTTCGAGCTCGGCGAACGCGACCTGCCGGAGGATATCGTCGCGATCAGCGCCTCGGGGCGCGATCTCGCGATCGGGATCCCGGGCATCATCCAGCTTCTCGTGACGCCGAAGCGCCCCGCGGGCTACCGCGAGCTGGACCTGTGCCGGACGGAAGACGGCAAGTTCGTTCTTCAGGAGACCCGGCGGCACAGCGTCAAGGAGTTCCGGCTAGCCGGGACGCGCAAGCCGAACAGCTCGGCCCCCCTCTGGAAGCTGCCGGTGCTGGAGATGATCATCCGGCCGACCAAGCCGGACCCCAAAGAGAAAAAATGAAACTCCGGAAATACTCCGGATCCGTATGCAATCTAATATGACCGGGCGGCGCCCATCGGGCTGGCCCGGTCATTTCGAGTTCAGGAATCGAAAGTGAACGTCTGGTTTTACATCATCATCATGGCGGTGATCCAGGGAGTGGCGGAATTTCTGCCGATCAGCTCCTCCGGCCACCTTGCGCTTCTCGGAGCGCTGTTCGGATTCGACGGGGAAAAGAGCCAGGCGCTCGGGATCGTGCTCCACGCGGGCTCCCTGCTGGCGATCGTGATATTCTACTGGAAAACCCTGCTGGGTTTCCTGCGGCCCGAGCAGTGGAGACTGGCCGGAATGCTCATCGTCGCGACGATCCCGGCCGGAGCAATGGGCGTGGCGCTCGAGCTCTCCGGATTCGCGAAGGAGCTGTTCGACAACCTGCTTCTGGTCGGGTTCGCGTTCCTCATCACGGGCACGCTGCTGCGCCTCTCGGAGAAACCGAAGCTCATCGTCCGCCCGGCGGGCGGGGAGAACGCGGAGCCGACGCCGCTCGACAAGGTCACGCTGCGGCAGGCCGTCGTCATCGGTCTCGGGCAGATGTTCGCGATCCTGCCGGGGCTGTCGCGCTCCGGCACGACGATCACCGCCGGAATCCTGACCGGCGTGAACCGCGAGGCGGCGGGGACGTTCTCGTTCCTGATGGCGATCCCGGTCATCGCGGGCGCGGCGCTGATCCACCTGGTCAAAATGGTGAAGACACCCCCGCAGGCGGGGGATATCACCTGTCTGCAGATGGGCGTCGGGCTGCTCGTCTCAGCGGCGGTCAGCTACTGGGCGCTGCTGCTTCTGACAAAACTCATCAGGCGGGGAAAGCTCGCCTGTTTCGCATGGTATCTCTATGTGCTCGGCGCCGGCGTGATTCTCTGGCAGCTCGCAGTGATGGTCAGAAAGGCAAATGGATTATGAGTAAACTGCTGTTCATCGGCGCCGGAAAAATGGCGACCGCCATTGCGGGGGGGCTCGTCCGGGCGAAGCTGTTCGCTCCCGGCGAACTCCGGGCCTGCGACGTGAACCCGGTCGCGGCGGCCGATTTCACGAAGGCGACCGGCGTCGCGTGCGCGATCCGGGATTGCGCCGCGCTGGCCGCGGAGGCCGAACGGGTGCTGCTGGCCGTCAAGCCGCAGACGATGGCGAAGGCGCTGTCGGGCCTCTCCGGGGCGCTCGCGGGCAAGACGGTGATCTCGATCATCGCGGGAATTCCGCTCGCCCGGCTCGCCGAACTGACCGGGTCGCCGAAGGTGATCCGGGTCATGCCGAACACTCCCGCCCTGATCGGACAGGGCGCCGCCGGCATCGCGGCCTCGCCCGGGGTGGAGGATTCCGAGCTTGCGCTCGCGGAGAAAATTTTCGGTTCGGTCGGCGTGGTCATGCGGGTCGACGAGCATAATCTCGATGCCGTGACCGCGCTCTCCGGCAGCGGGCCGGCCTATGTGTTCGAATTCATCCAGGCGCTGGCCGACGGCGGCGTGGCCTCGGGGCTCTCGCGCGCGGCGGCGACCGAGCTTGCGGTGCAGACCGTGATCGGCGCGGCGGAGATGGTGAGGTCCACGGGGCTGCACCCGACCGCGCTCAAGGATCAGGTGACCAGCCCGGGCGGAACGACGATCCGGGCGCTCGAGGTGCTTGAGGACCGCGCTTTCGCCGGGACCGTGATCCAGGCGGTGCGCGCCGCCTGCCGCCGCTCGGAAGAACTGGGCAGGAGCTGACACGATGGAGGATACGATCATGGACGACGCAGCCGGATGCCTTTCCGTCGTTATGCCTGCCTACAACGAAGAGCAGACCATCGAGGAGATCATCAGCCGGGTGCTGGCGCGCCCCGAGGTCGGCGAGCTGCTGATCGTGAACGACGCCTCGACCGACCGTACCTGGGAGAATCTTCAGAAGTTCGCGGGGAACCCCCGCGTGCGGCTCTTCAACCAGGAGGTCAACCAGGGCAAGGGCGCGGCGCTGATCCGGGGGTTCGGGGAGGCGACAAAGCCGTTCGTCATCGTGCAGGACGCGGATTTCGAATACACGCCGGAGGATTATCCGGTCGTCCTCGCGCCGCTGCTCGCCGGCAGGGCGGACGCGGTCTACGGCTCCCGCTTCATGGGGACGCCGGGGCAGGTCCGCTTCTTCCGGCACGAGATGGGGAACAAGTTCCTGACGTTCCTGTCGAACTGGTTTTCGGACATCCACCTCTCGGACATGGAGACCTGCTACAAGGCGTTCCGGCGCGAGGTGATCCAGAACCTGAAGCTCGAATCGTGCCGGTTCGGCATCGAAGTCGAGCTGACGGCCAAGCTCGCGCGCTCCCGCCGGCTGCGCATCTGGGAGGTTCCGATCTCCTACAACCCGCGCCGGTTCAACGAGGGCAAGAAGATCGGCTGGAAGGACGGCGTCGCGGCGCTCTGCCACATTGTGCGGTTCAACCTGTTCACGGGCGACGAAGCGAGCTTCGTCCGGCCGTGGGACGAAGTGCTCGGCTCCGGCCGGCAGGAAACGCGATGAGCCGGGAAGCGGAGCTCGAACGGAAAATCGCGGAACTCGAAGCGCGCCTCGCCACGGAGCGGGCGCGGTACATGGAACTCAGGCGGACCCTGGACGCCGAGCGCGAAGCGGCGCTCGACCAGCGGTTCGCCATGGCGGAGAACAATCTCCGGCTGCTTGCGCTGAAGGAGTCGCTTGAGGCGGAGAAGGAGAAATCCGCGAAGCTGCTGCGCAACCTCCTGCCGGAGCGGGTCATCGCCGAACTTCAGGCGAACGGGTCAAGCAGGCCGGAGCGGTTCGAGCATGTGACGGTGCTTTTTTCGGACATCGTCGGCTTCACGGACCGCAGCGCGGAGCTCGACCCGGAGGAGGTCATCGCGGAGCTCTCCGACATCTTCACGGAATTCGACCGAATTTTCTCCCTGCACGGCTGCGAACGGATCAAGACCGTCGGGGATGCGTACCTCTGCGTCTCCGGGCTGCCGGCGCCGACGGAGAACCATTGTGCGAACATCCTCGCCGGCGCGTGCGCGGCGGTGCGCTATCTTGAGACACGCAACCGCATCCGCACATTTCCGTGGCAGATGCGGTTCGGCGTCCATACCGGGCGCGTCGTCGGCGGGATCGTCGGCCGGGAGAAGTACATCTACGACATCTTCGGGGACACGGTCAACACCGCCGCGCGCATGGAGCAGCTTTCGGAGCCGATGCGGATCAACGTGTCGCAGGAGGTGCGCGACGCGGCCCCGGAGGGCTGCCGCTTCATCGAGCGCCCCCCCTGCGAGGTCAAGGGCAAGGGGCGCATGAGGATGTACTTCCTCGACGATCACTCCCCGTGCCCGCCGCGGTAGGGCTGTTCCCCCCAGCGGCCGAGCCCGTCAACCGGCAGGAACATGCCGCCCGAGCGCAGCGGTTCGCCCGATTCGCGGATCCGGTGGAACGCGCGGCGCAGCGAGGTGTCGGCCGGATACGACGCGAAATCCCCGTCGTCCCGCCCGAACACGAAGAAGAGCCCGGAGAGCGGGCTCGGCGGGGCCGGAAAGAGGAAGAGCTCGCGCATGAGCTTCGCGAGGTTCGACTCCGGCAGCAGCTCCATCCACGCGGGGTTCAGGATCCACGACTCGCAGACGAACATCCGGATCTCCTTCCGGAAGTGCTCCCGGAAGAAGCGCACCGCCTCGCGGAACGACTCCCCCGCCAGCTCCGGCGTCATGCCGCCGCCGCCCGGGATATGGACGCTCGGGACCCACTCGTGCGGCGTCAGGAGCGGTTCGCACACCTCGAGGTTGATCGTCCGCAGCGCCCCCGGCAGCGCCCGTCCGGAGGCGGGATCGACCGGCGTGCCGGTCAGCATCGGGCCGTCCCATTCGAGCTTCGCCGCGAGACCGCCGCAGCCGCAGCGGAACCCGTGTTCATCGATCCGCCATCCGTCGCGGCAGAACGCTTCGATGCGCCCCGTCGCGCGGTTGCGGTAGACGGCCGGAACCCAGTCGGGTACGGTGTGGATCAGGAACTCGAAGCGCCCGACCCGGAAGAGCCGCCCGTCGATCGAGTGCCGCAGCCAGTGATGCTGCCGGAAGTCGGTCCCGGCGACGCCGTTGTGCGCGGCGCCGTAGATGCCGGCCGTCCCGCCGATCCACGCGGCCGCCCCGCGCAGGAACGAGCCGTCGAGCCCGAGCCGCGCGTGGGTCTCCGCGATGCGCGGCAGCGCCGCCATCGCCGCCAGCAGCGAAAAGAGCCCCGCCCCCTCCTCCCCGAGCGCGGCAACGGGATACGGCAGCTTCCGCGCGTCGGGGCCCGGCACGCCCCGCAGCAGCCAGCCGTCGAGCAGATTCGCATAGACGCGGAGGGCGGGATTCCCCGCGGCCGCGGCGGCGAGCCCGCGCATCCGCTCCTCCGGAAGCTCCCCGATCCCGAGCAGCGGATACCAGCGGCGGCAGAACTCCGCCGTCAGCTGCTCCGGCATCGCCTCCAGTTCAGGAGCGCCGTCCCAATATGGCGCGAACAGCTCTTCCGCTTCCGGGGGAAAGCCGCCCTCCCGTAAAAAATCCGCCAAAATCATTGCAATTCCTCCCGTTCCCGACTTGAAATTCCGCCGAATTCTGTTATTTTATAAAGATTGTTGCTTATGTGCATTAGAAAAAGAATTTTCATAATATAACCTGCAAAACGGAGTTGTGCAAAATGAAAAAGGACATTCATCCGAAGTACGAAGATGCCGTCGTCACCTGCGCGTGCGGCGAAGTCTGGCATATCAAATCCACCCGTCCCGAGATGAAGGTCGGCATCTGCGCGAAGTGCCACCCGTTCTTCACCGGCAAGCAGAAGTTCGTCGACACGGCGGGCCGTATCGACAAGTTCAACCGCCGCTACAAGAAGGCGTAAGCGCTTCACAACTCACTGCCCGGGCTTGCCGGAACGTTTACGTTCAGCAAGCCCTTTTTCGGATTGCGACCTATGATACCTGAAGACATTGCCGGATATATCGACAACCTGCGCGGCCGCTTCGCCGAGCTTGAGGAGCGCATGGCCGATCCCGCCATCTACTCCAGAGGGACCGAGTTCCGCAGCGTCTCGCAGGAGCACAGCAAACTCGGAAACCTCTTCGACAAGTTCGAAAGCTGGAAGAAGGCGCTCGGCGAACTCGCGGAAAACCGAGAGATGCTGACCGTCGAGGAGGACGCCGAGATGCGCGACCTTCTGGCCGCCGACATCGGGTCGCTCGAAGCGAGGGCCGCGAAGCTCGAGGAGGAGATCCAGGTCTCGCTGCTGCCGCCCGACCCGAACGACGCGAAGAACATCATCGTGGAGATCAAGCCGGCCGCGGGCGGCGACGAAGCCGCGCTCTTCGCCGGGGAGCTCTTCCGCGCCTATCTGCACTTCGCGGAGAAGCAGGGGTGGAAGGTCGAGATCCTCGACCAGTCCGACACGGACCTCGGCGGGGTGAAGGACGTTTCGTTCTCGCTTTCGGGCTGCGACGTCTTCTCTCTGATGAAGTATGAATCGGGGGTCCACCGCGTCCAGCGCGTCCCGGCCACCGAGGCGGGCGGGCGCATCCACACCTCGACCGTCACCGTCGCCGTCATGCCGGAGGCCGAAGAGGTCGAGCTCGACATCCGCCAGGAGGACCTGCGCTTCGACGTGTTCCGCTCCAGCGGCCCCGGCGGACAGTGCGTGAACACGACCGACTCCGCGGTGCGCGTGACGCATATCCCGACCGGGCTCTCCGTCGCGAGCCAGCAGGAGAAGTCCCAGCACCGCAACAAGGAGATCGCGCTGCGCATCCTCTACGCCCGCATGCTTGAGCACAAGCAGCAGGAGGAGGCGAGCAAACAGGCCGCCGACAAACGTTCGCAGGTCGGCACCGGCGACCGCAGCGAGCGCATCCGCACCTACAACTTCCCGCAGAACCGCGTGACCGACCACCGGTACAACGTGAATACGTTCGACCTGCCGAAGCTCATGGAAGGAGACCTCGAGCTGATCCTCGACCAGATTCTGATGATCGTCTGCGAGCAGCGCCTCGAACAGCTCCGCCACCAGTGACGCGGACGGCGGGTGCGCCGCCTCACCGTTTCCGCGCGAGCGTGGCCCAGAAGGCGGGGATGTTCAGCTCGTGCAGCCGCCCCGAACCGTTCGTATCCTCGTAGAGGTCGATCAGCTCAAAGCCCGCTTTCAGCTGTCCCCCGAGCTGTTCCCCGGCCGTGTGGGAGAACTGGAACCCGGAATTCGTCTCAAGGCTCTTCCGACGCAGTTCCTCATCCGCGAGCGGATCGAACGGCAGCGCGTTTTCGATGCGCGTCCCGCCGTCGTCCGTGATGAAGTTGATCCCGTTGTCCAGCCCGGCCATCAGGAGCCCGCCGGGCTTCAGCACGCGGGCGCACTCGCGCCAGACATGCGCGACGTCCCGCACGTAGACATTCGCGACGGGGTGGACGATGAGGTCGAATTCGCCGTCCCCGAACGGAAACGCCTCGCTCATGTCCCCCTGAACGATCCGGATGGCGTACCCCTCGCGCTCCCGCACCCCGCGTTCGCGCCTGAGCTGCTCCTCCGAGAAATCCATGACGGTCACCTCCGCCCCCTGCGCGGCCAGGAGCGGTCCCTGCTGGCCGCCGCCCGCGGCGAGCGCCAGCACCCGCCTGCCGCGCAGTTCGCCGAACCAGCCGCGCGGAACCGGCTTCACCGGCGTCAGCAGCAGGCGGAAGTTTCCGCGCCGCGCCTCCTCGTACACCTCGTGCGAAACCGGGAGCGACCACTCCCAGCCGTCGCGGCACCAGCCGTCGATGACCTTCGCGTTTTCCGCCACATACTCTTTCATAAACGGACTCCTCACGGGTTGTGGTAGCTGCCGCCATGCAGGATGTTCGTCGCGCGGAAGAGCTGCTCCATCAGAAGCAGCCGCGCGAGCTCATGCGTAAAGGTGAGCTTCGAGAGCGACCAGAGCAGCTCCGCCCGCGCCTTGACTTCAGGCGCGAGCCCGCAGGGGCCGCCGATCACGAAGACGGTTTTGCGGTCGAACGCGCCGAGCTTCCCGGCGAACTGCGCGCTCGTGAACTCCCTGCCCTCCTCCGACAGCACGACGACGGCGGAATTGCGCTCCTTTTCGAGCGCCTTCAGGATCGCCTGCCCCTCCTTCGCGACGTTCGAATCGGGCAGCTCGACGATTTCGAGCTTCGCATACGGCGAGAGCCACTTCGCGAACTCGTCGCAGCGCGCCTGCATCGCGCGGTCCTTGAGTTTTCCGACGGAAACGAGCTTCAGCAGCATGATCCGATCACCCCCCCGCCGAGCAGCCTGTCGCCGCGGTAGAAGACCGCCGCCTGTCCCGGCGTGACCGCCCGCAGCGGTTCGGCCGGGATCACGCGCAGCTCCCCCTCCCGTGCCGCTTCGACCCGGCACGGGACCGCGCGGCTGCGGTAGCGGATCTGCACCTCGAGCCCCTCCCCCTCCGGCGGAGCGCCGAGCTGCCATGCGGCATTGCGGACCGGGAAGCTCCGCGAGAGCAGCGCCTCCGGCTCCGTCTCCAGGAGCACGTCCCCCGACTCCGGATCGATCGCCGCGACATAGGCAGGCACGCCGAGCGCGACGTTCAGCCCCTTGCGCTGCCCGATCGTGAACCGGTGCGCGCCCGCGTGGCGGCCGACCGTCCTGCCGCGGAAGACGAAGCGCCCCGGCTTCGCGGGAAATCCGCAGAGCCGCCGCAGCGTCTCGCCGAAACACTCGCCGCCGACCTGGAAGCAGGCGTCCTGGCTGTCCGGCTTCCGCGACGTGGCCAGCCCGAGCCGCGCCGCGATCTCCCGCACCGCGCTCTTCTCCATCGCCCCGACCGGGAACGAGAGCTTCGAGAGCTCGCGCTGCGTCAGGCGGTAGAGGAAATAGCTCTGGTCCTTCTTCGGGTCGCCGCCGCGCCGCAGCACGAACCCCTCCGGCTCGCGCGCGAGCTTCGCGTAGTGGCCGGTCAGCACGCGCGAGGCGCCGATCTCCTCCGCGAAGCCGACGAGCATGCCGAACTTCACGAGCAGATTGCAGTCGCAGCACGGATTCGGCGTCCGTCCCGCCATATAGTCGCGGGCGGCGGGTTCGAGCACCCGTTCCCGGAAGCGTTCGAAGCCCTCGATGTAACGGTGTTCGATGCCGAGCGCCCGCACGACCTGCTCCAGCGCCGCCTCGTCGTTCTTCGACGCGCAGAGCTGCGCGGCCGAAAACGCCGGGTCGGGGTGTTTCAGGCGCAGCGTCGCGCCGACGACCTCGTACCCGGCCTCGACCGCCAGCGCCGCCGCGACCGAGGAATCCACCCCGCCCGACAGCGCGACAACGATCTTTTCCTTCATGGGACTCACCTCGATTTCAATCTTTTCGATAGTATAAAGTAAATTGGTTAACTTTTCAAGTTGACTTGTAAAAAAAAGCGTTTATATTGTCATATCGTTATGTAATCTGAGAGGAGGAGCACATATGGCAAAATCAGAAGACAACAATTTCGGGAACCTGACGCCGCGCGCGCGACAGATCCTGCTTCTCGCGAAGCAGGAGGCCGAGCGGTTCAATCACGATCACATCGGCACCGAGCATCTGCTGCTCGGCATACTCTGCCTGAACGAGGGGGTGGCGGTCAACGTCCTCAAGTCGCTCGGGCTGAACCTTTCCCAGCTCCGGCTGGAGGTGGAGAAATCCTGCGGGATCGGCGGGGCGACCCAGACCGACGGCCCGCTGCCGCTGACCCCGCGGCTGAAGCGCGTCCTGATGCTGGCCGCGACCGAGGCGCAGGCGATGAACTACAACTTCGTCGGGACCGAGCACCTGCTGCTCGCGATCCTGCGCGAGGGCGAAAGCGCCGCCGCGCGGATATTGCAGAACCTGAACGTGAACCTCGACGAGGTCCGCCAGGCGGTCATCAAGACGCTCGACTCGGACTATCTGCCCGACAACAGCGACGACCAGCCCGAGACCCCGAACATCCCACCGCAGCAGAACGGCGGCGGCCCCGGGAACGCCCCGCAGCCCGGACAGGAGGGGCTCAACGCCCTGAACGCTTTCGGGCGCAACCTGACCGACCTCGCGGCCAGGGGGGAACTCGACCCGGTCATCGGGCGCACCGACGAGATCGAGCGCGTGATCCAGGTCCTCTGCCGCCGCACGAAGAACAACCCCGTGCTGATCGGCGAAGCCGGCGTCGGCAAGACCGCCATCCTCGAAGGGCTGGCGGAGGCGATCGTCGCCAGGAAGGTCCCGGACCTGCTCGCGGACAAGATGGTCTACGCCATCGACCTGCCGCTCATGGTCGCCGGAACCAAGTACCGCGGCCAGTTCGAGGAGCGCATCAAGGCGGTCATCGACGAGGTGCGCAACTCCGGCAAGGTGATTTTGTTCATCGACGAGCTGCACACGATCGTCGGCGCGGGCGGCGCCGAGGGCGCGATGGACGCCGCGAACATCATCAAGCCGGCCCTGTCGCGCGGCGAGCTGCAGTGCGTCGGCGCGACCACGCTCGATGAGTACCGCAAGGGCATCGAGAAGGACGCGGCGCTCGAACGCCGCTTCCAGCCCGTGCTAGTCAATCCGCCGAGCGTCGAGGATTCGATCAAGATCCTCGAGGGGCTCAGGGAGACCTACGAAAAGCACCACCACGTGCAGTATGCAAAGGGTTCGCTCGAAGCCGCCGTGAAACTCTCCGACCGCTATATCACGGGCCGTTTCCTGCCGGACAAGGCGATCGACGTCATGGATGAAGCCGGCGCGCGCGCCCGCATCAGCAGCGTCTGCCCGCCGCCGGACACCGCGCTCGCGGAGCAGGAGATCGAAGCCGCCAAGGCGAACAAGGAGGCCGCGATCGTCGAGCAGAACTTCGAGGCCGCCGCCAAGTGGCGCGACCGCGAACGCGAGCTCAAGCGCAATCTGCAGGACCTGCAGGACAAATGGAAGCAGGAGTGCGCCGAGAAGAAAACCGTCATCAGCAAAGGCGATATCGCCGCCGTCGTCGCAAAACTGACCGGCGTGCCGCTCCAGCAGATGGAGGAGGGCGAGAGCAAGAAACTGCTGCGCATGGAGTCCGAGCTCAAGAAGAGCGTCATCGGCCAGGACAACGCGGTCGGGATCATCTCCCGCGCGCTGCGCCGCAGCCGCGCCGACCTGAAGAACCCGGCGCGCCCGATCGGCTCGTTCATCTTCCTCGGCCCGACCGGCGTCGGCAAGACGCTGCTGGCGAAGGCGCTCGCGGAATTCATGTTCGGCGACCAGGACGCGCTGATCCAGGTCGACATGTCCGAGTATATGGAGAAGTTCAACGTGTCGCGCCTCGTCGGTTCGCCGCCGGGATACGTCGGCCACGGCGAAGGCGGGGAGCTGACCGAAAAGGTCCGCCGCCGCCCCTACTCGGTCGTGCTCTTCGACGAAATCGAAAAGGCGCATCCGGACGTCATGCACATGCTGCTGCAGGTCCTCGAGGAAGGCCGCATCACCGACACCCTCGGGCGGCGCATCGACTTCCGCAACACGATCATCATCATGACCAGCAACGTCGGCGCCGAACAGCTTGCGAAGAGCTCCGGCCCGCTCGGCTTCGGCAGCGACGCGACCGAACCGGTCAGCTCCGACGAGAAGCTGCTCGGCATCGCGAAGAAGTTCTTCAAGCCGGAGTTCATCAACCGCGTCGACGACATCATCGTCTTCCGGAAGCTGAACAAGGAGGATCTCCTGGCGATCATCGACATCGAGCTCGGCAAGCTGCGCGAACGCCTGCTCGGCCGCAGGCTCGACTTCGAGATCTCGAATGAGGTCAAGGATTTCCTCATCGCCAAGGGGTATGAGCCGGAATTCGGCGCCCGGCCGCTGCGGCGCGCCGTGGAACGCTTCATCGAGGACCCGCTCGCGGAGGAGCTCCTGCGCGGCGCATTCGAGAAAGCCAGAAAGGTCCGGGTCGAACTCGATCAGCAGAAGATCCTGTTCTTCCCCGAAAAATAACGTGTGCGGGGGGCGGAGCGCCCCCCGTTCTTTCCGCCCCGGGAAGCCGCGCTTTCCGGGGCGTTTCCGTCACCGGTGCAGCGTCGTGAGCTCTTTGAAGTACCACGCCGCGCGCGCAAGATCGTCCGCGTCGGGATGGGTCGACGCCCGTTCCCAGCGCGCGAGCCGTTCCGGCGTCGGGCCATGCGGCATCCACTTCGGGATCCGCTTCATCCACTTCATCATCGCCTCGGAAATCCGCCCCTGGCAGAAAAAGTGCCCGGTCAGCTCGTTCCCGCCGAAGCACGCCTTCGACCGTTCGAGGCAATCCTTCGCGTGCCCGGAATCGGGGTCGGCCCCCAGGGTGAAGAAGAACGCGACCCGCTTCCCCTTCAGTTGCCGGATGTAGCGGAGCGCCTCCGCGTCCGGCCCGCCCTTGTCGATCCAGAACCCGACGATCACGAGGTCGAAGGGCTCGTAAGCGGGGGCGACGGAAACCGGCGCAAGCACGGCCCCCTCCCCCAGCGCTCCGGCGACCGCTTCCGCCACGGCTTTCGTGTTGCCCGTCTTTGAAGAGTATGCAATCAGTACGTTCATCATTCAGCTCCTTCGAGCTCCCGCCTGTGCAGGAACAGGTGTTTGAGGTTTTCTATGATCGCGTTGTGCCAGAACTGCCCGGCCGGCGTCAGGTTCACCCAGCCGTCATCGTCCGTCTTCACGAGGCCGCGCGCTTCGTACTGCCCGAGCAGCGGCCGGAACAGCGCGGCGAGGTCGCACTCCGTGAAGCCGGCGGCGCGCCCGATCCTGCCGGGGTGGAAGCCGCAGTCGATGCGGATCCCGCCGTCGATGCGGTTCAGCACCTCCGCGTCCGGGCCGGCGGCGGAAACCTGCGTCAGCGGCTTGCGCTTTCCGTCCACCATCTCATAATAGCGTTCGAGGGTCCCGCCCTGGTAGAAGAAGAAGCCGTTCACCGTGCCGCCGCCCCCGCAGCCGGCGGGGAAGCAGCAGCCGTTGAACGCCTGAAGCCGGTTGTAGCAGTTTCGTTCGCGCTCGTCGAGGGCGAAGTGCTTGAGCGAGATCCGGCGCGCGTGGTTCGACTCCATGAGCTCGACGCCCCGCAGGAACATATCGGCCCGCTCCGCGGCGTCCGGCGCCGGCGGCAGGGTCCCGGCCTTCACGGCCCGCGCGAGCGGCGTCCCCGGCATCAGGATCAGCGGATAGTGGTCGACGCCGGAGACCGGGCACTCCTCGAACAGCGTCCGCAGGTCCTCCTCCCACATCCGCATGGTCTGCCCGGGCAGGCCGTAGATCAGGTCGATCACGACGGCGGCGTGGTTCGACTCCGCGAGGCTCCGCAGGGCGGAGATGACTTCGCCCCGGTCCGAGATCCGCCCCATCGAGCGGCGCAGCTCCGTCCGGAAGGTCTGGACGCCGAGGGAGTAGCGGTTCACGCCATAGTCGGAGCAGACCCGGACCTTCTCCGGCGTGAGCGAGCTGACCCGCCCCTCAAGCGTGATCTCACAGTCGGCGGCGAGGTTGAAGCTCCGCAGCGTCTTCAGGATCCGTTCGAGGTTCGCGGCGCTGAGGTCGCTCGGGGTCCCGCCGCCGAAATAGACGCAGTTGACGGGATACTCCGCAACGGCGGCTTTGCCGCGCATCATCTCAAGCTCCCGGACCAGGTAATCCGTATAGCGGTCCAGCACGCCGGGCGCGCTGCCGTTCACAAAGAAGCCGCAGTATCTGCAGTGCGTGGAGCAGAACGGCGTATGCACATAGAGCGCGCGCCTCCCGTGCCGGGGCGCATGCGAAACGGCCTCCTCCCACACCGCCTCATACTGCTCCCGCGGGAGCCCCGCATCGAGTTTGGAGGAGTGGTTATTGGTCAGCGTCGCGGCGGGGAACGAGCCGTAGAGCGGGTTCTCCGTCTCCGCGGCGAAGCACTCCGCGAGCCGGAACGGCTCCGCTCCGCCGCGCTTCCGCGGGGAGCCCGCGTCGGCCAGCTCCCGGACCAGTTCGACGGAGACGGCGGCGAGCCCGCGTTTCCGCGCCTCCTTTTCCGCCGCGGCCGCGGCGAACTTCACGATGAACGGCGGGGCTTTTTCGAGCAGCTCCCGCGCGTCCCGCGTCCAGACCATCTTCTCTTTTCCGAAACCGAACACCCGGTCACCCTTCGCCTTTCTCCGGAGGCACGCGCTTCCTCCCCCTGAGCATCAGGATGTGGGTGGAAACGGCGATCCCGACAAGCAGCAGGATCCCCCGGTATGTCATGTTGTCTTTCAGCAGCGCGGAGATCCCCAGCGTGATCCACAGGAACGCGAGGCTGACGCACTTCGTCCGCACCGGGACCCCGCTGCCGGAACGGTAGTTTTCAAAGTAGTGCCGCAGAAAGGAACACCGCAGCAGCCGGTCCCGCATACGCGGGGAGCTCCCCGCGAAACATGCTGCCGCCGCCAACAGAAAGGGGGTCGTCGGCAGCAGCGGCAGAAGCGCCCCGAGGATCCCGAGCAGGATACAGCACCATCCGCCGGCCAGCAGAAGCGCCCGGCGGACAGGCTTCGAATTTCCCGTCTCCGGGGTTTCCATCATCGCTCCCTCCCTGTCCGTTGATGCCGATTAATATAAATTAGATCGAGCTAATTTACAAGTGGGAGAATGAAAATTATTCCTGTTTCCTCAACAGGTGTTCCCGGATGCGCCGCCGTTCAGGGGCGCGTCAGTTCTTCGAGGCGGGCGAGGTATGCGAGCGCCTCCCCGCGGCAGGAGCCGCACATCTCCGGGCCGGGACGGAGCGAAGCGCACACGCGCGGCCGCTCCGGCGAGCTGAAGATCCGGCAGCGGAACTCCGCGTCGAGGTTCACGCAGGGCACGCCGGCGGGCTTCCCCTCCGGCATTCCGGGAATCGCGGAGCTGATCGACGGCGCGATGCAGCACGCCCCGCATCCGGGCCGGCAGCGGGGCTCCCGGCCGTCCGTTTCCCGGGCCTCAGAACACATCGTCGACCATCTGCACGCCGGAGTGGAGGCGCCGGGTCGCGCGGTAGACCATCCCGGCCCGGTAATCGGGCCAGATGTCGGGTTCGTAAAGCAGTTCGGGGCAGACGTTCGCCTCGCCCTCCCACTGGAAACGGATGCGCGTGCGGATCCGGCGGCCGATCTCCGGCAGCAGCCGCGGGCGGACCGACCGGCCCGAGAAGATCGCCGCGCGCGGATTCACGACGCAGACCACCGCTCCGAGCAGATGGGCGACGCACTCGATGTACTCCTCGTCCGGGACCTCTTCCGCGGCGGCTTCGCGGATACAGCGCCCGCCGGGCAGCGGCATGCGCCCGACCTCCCCCGCGAAGAAGTCCGCGCCGCGCAGCACGCGCCCCCCGACCATGCAGCCCGCGCCGTAGCCGGAGGGGTCGAGCAGGAAGCAGGCGATATCCTGCAGCGCCGGCGTCTCCTGCGCCATCGGCGCGAGGCCGCGGCGGCTGTACCCGACCGTGGCGAGATTCAGGTCGCGCCCCATCCAGACCGGGATGCCGAAAAGCGCGTCGAGCTGCTCCTGGAGATCAACGCGCTGGAACTGGCAGAGGTGGCCGCTGTGGATCCGGCCGCCGAACACCGCGGCGGGGAACCCCGCGACGGCCGAGCGCAGCGCCGGGAGCCCGCCGAGGAATCCGGCCAGCACCGGAGCCAGGTCGGGGATCAGATACCCCTCCGGCATCGGCGCGAAATGCTCCCGCAGCAGCGTGCCGAACTCATTCGCCGCGACGAAATCGACGCCGGCGTCCCGGAACCGCAGCGAAACCGAACAGCTCCGGTCGCCGTCGAGCTCGAACTGCTCCGCGCGCCTGCCGAGGCCGGTTTCGCTCATGCCGCATTTCCGCAGCGTGCCCTCTTCGAGCATCGCATTCACGATTTTCCCGACAGTCATCAGGCTGATCCCGGTCGCCTCCGCGATCTCCGGCTTCGTCGCGCTCCCGTTCGAAAGCAGGAACCATTTGACCAGGTTGCAGTTGCACTGCCTCACATTCGGAGACGTACCCGCGACTTTCATTGCAATTCCGAACTCCCTTCCGCAATATTCATAAATCACATTTATAAATGTAATATACCTCCTCTCCGGGAAAAGTCAAGGGATGCGGAAGCGGAATCGGCACGTGCCGGCCATTCACAGCCGCGCGTTGATTTTCCGGCAGAACCCGCGGCACTGTTCGCGGGTCAGCCGCAGCTTGTGCGCGAGCAGCAGCTGGACCGTCTCGGCAATCGCGTTGACGGCATGGCGGCTCGTGCTCTGGACCGACGGGAACGCCTCCGGCAGCAGTTCCGTCATCAGCGCGGGAACGCCGTTCGCGGCCGGATCGTATGCGGGCAGCGTGTGAACGCCGCGGCAGCAGCCGGCGTAGTGTTCCGGGAGGAAGCAGCGCTGCAGCAGCGCGAAACGCTCCTCCACGCGCGGCCCGGCGGAGAGCCCGATCCCCCAGACCGAGAGCGACGTCGCGCTGCGTTTCCCGGCCGGGAGCCTCACCATCCCCCAATCCCCTTCGGGCATGCGTTCGCGCAGCATCATATAATCGACGCCGTCGCCGATGAGCATCGCGGCGAAATCGTTGCACATCAGGTCAACCAGCGCGCTGCGCGGGTCGCCGTGGCGGTGGCTGCACACGCCCGGCAGCCGGTAGAGGTCGGAGAAGAACGACAGCGCTTCGAACGCCGGTCCGCTGTCGATCGCGCAGTTGCCGCTCCGGTCGAAGAACTCGCCGTTGTTCTGCACCACGAACGGGATGAAGGTGTTCGGCGTGAACAAAACGGCGAGGCCGTAACAGGAGACCCCTTCCGGCCCCGCGTCGGTCAGCAGTCCGGTACGGCACATCAGGTCGTCCCAGCTCCACGAGCCGTCCGGCTCCGCGACGCCGCGGCGCCGGAAAACGCGGCGGTTGTAGAAAAGCACCACCGGGTTGAACGCCAACGGCAGCGCATACAGTTTTCCGCCGAAGCTCATCGAGCGCAGCAGCTCCGGCGGGAAGCCGCCGCGGGCGGGCAGCTCCGAGCCGTCGAGAAGGTCGTCGAGCGGAAGCAGCGCGTTCTCCGACGCGAGGACCGGAAGCTGTCCCTCGTTCAGCGCGACCAGTCCCGGATGCGATTCGCCGCCGGAGTTCCGCGAAATGATCCAGTCGAGATAGTCCGGATTGTAGTCGTAAGTCGAGGCGGGGAAGGCCGAGAACTCCAACTCCGGCGAGATCGAAGCCGCGAGCCTCGCCGCCTCCATCGACGGCAGCACGCAGTCCCAGCT
Source organism: Lentisphaeria bacterium (assembly GCA_018265615.1). Lineage (GTDB taxonomy): Bacteria > Verrucomicrobiota > Lentisphaeria > Victivallales > Victivallaceae > Victivallis. The sequence continues at coordinate 66,086 of JABLYX010000014.1, read as the reverse complement.
GTAGAAATGGTTCTTCGGGTCGGCGGCGGCGGGCGCGCCGCTGACGAAGGTCCCGGAGCCCGCGCGCCGTTCGGCCAACCCCTTCTTTTCGAGCGCGCGGTAGGCAGAAAGGCAGACCGCCGTGCTGACGCCGTAACGCACGGCGAGCTCGCGCACGCTCGGCAGGCGGGAGCCGGCGGCCAGGGTCCCGTCCGCGATCCGCCCCTCCATCTCCGCCGCGATCCGGCGCGTCATCGGAATTCCCCGGTTCGTCCCTTCCATCATCGAGCCCCTTTCTGATTGAATCTTTCCGCATGCCGTCAGAATTAATATATCACAATATATCACTTTATCAAGAGTATTGTTTTTAATTTATTTATTTAAAACAGAGCTTGACAATGTGATTTATCTCTGGTATAATTATAATAGATTTGCTCCAACCAGAAAAAAATTGCGGCCCGCAGGCAATACGACGGCAGCGACGCCCGGCAGAAAAAGCGCGGTATGCGCCGCGGAGCGCGTTGCAGGGAACGAAAGTGACGCAGGTGAACGCAGCGTAGCGAAGGCCCCCTGCCGCAGCCCGCAAAGCGGGTGGTGAAGAGTCGACCGGCCAGAGGCCATAAATCACATTCAACCAGAAAGGTGTTGCATCATGACAGAGCCAAGCCGTACCCAGCCCATGCGTCTTACGCGCCGGTATTTTACCCTCATCGTGATTGCGATCATCGCCATACTTTCTTTTCCCGGTGAAAAGAAAGCGGGCAAAGAAAAGCCGCGTGACGGCATGTGCGTCACTTCGTTCCTGCTTATGCCGCTGGTGGGCTTCGCCCCCCCGGCCCCCCGGAGAAAACGCCGTTTTACCCTCATCGAGCTTCTCATCGTGATTGCGATCATCGCCATCCTTGCGGCCATGCTGCTCCCGGCACTGAACAAAGCACGCGCACGGGCAAACCAGACGAACTGCCTGTCGAACCAGAAGCAGTATATGTTCGCGTATATCCAATATGCCATGGACAGCGATGACTTCATCTGCTCCTGCGTCGATGACGAGAAGAAACCCGAAACCTACTGGTTCTACAAGCTGCGTCCCTATACGCGGCAGACCGGCCTGTCCTGTCCGTCGCTCCAGAATCGAAATTTTTACAACGGGAAACTCGGAATCGCGATTTACTATTCGCTTCTTCCGGCCTACAACTCCAGTTGCGTCCCGGTCAAAACGGGTATGATCCAGCGGCCATCGCAGCTTCTGGTCTTCGGAGACAGCAGCCGTGACAACGTTCAATACGATACGTCATGGCCCGGCTACCGTTTCGATATCTGGGGAAAAGTCGACGGCGACAGCCAATATAATCCGGGAATCTCCTCCCTGAACCATGGCGGAAACGTCAACGCGGCCATGTTCGACGGTCATGCGGAGAGCTTTCGGAAACAGGACCTCGTCGTTTCAAGCTGGGGCGCCGACACTCCTCAGCGCGCACACTGGTTCCCTGTACAGCTGTTCGCCTGGAACGGCCAGAAAGGTTTTATCCAGAAGCCTTGATTTCACCCGGATGTTACCGCAACAGACAAACAAAAGACTCCCATCATGAAAAGAATCCTCCTTTTTGCACTTCTGCCGCTTTTCGGGGCGGCGCTCTCCGCTCCCGCCCGGCAGAATGAAATGGCTCCCTACCTGCCTCCGGAACGGGAGATCGCCGAAAAATCCTTCCTGTCCCCGGAGGAGGTCGTCGTCCGGCTTCCGGGAGGAACGCTCCTGAAGCCCGGGGATTACGTTCGGACGATCGATCTCGGCGGAGAGTGGAAGTTCAACGGAATCCGCCTTTCAGCGACCCCGTTTCCGGCGGATGCGGAGCTGTCTTCCGGTTTCGCGGGAGAACAGTTCGATGACTCCTGCTGGGAGAAAATCAGAGTGCCGCTGAACTGGTACCGCGATCCCCGTTACAGCTACGGAAAATTCCACAACGAGGAAAAACCCTTCGCCCTCGCCTGGTACCGCCGGAGCTTCGAACTGAAGCCGTCGGAGCTGAGCGGCAGGCGGCTTCTGCTGCAGTTCGATGCAATCGGCTACGAGGGGCTCGTGTTCGTCAACGGGAAACCGGCGGGGCGTGCGCACGGGGAGTTCGTGCCGTCCGAATTCGACATCACCGGCCTCGCCAGGCCGGGAAAGAACACGCTGGCGGTCCGCGTCTGCTCCGATTTCCAGGCCAAGCCATCCACCGGAATCAAAAACAGCCGGACATACGGGGCAAAATGGTGGTGGGAAAACGTGAAAGGCGGAATCTGGCAGCCGGTCCGCCTCAGGATCGAACCGGAAATCCGCTTCGGGAAGCTCCTCATAGCCCCGCGCCTCGACGGCGAGCGCCTTGACGTCCGGGGCGTGCTGGAAAATCACACGGGCAAGACTCAAACCGTGAATTTCGGCGGGGTCGTCAGCGACGCGGAGCGTCTTTCCGCAAACGGGAAGAACTGCGAAAAGACGTTTCCCCCCCTTACTCTGAAGCCGGGCAGGACCCCCTTCCGGGTGGAGATCCCCCTGAACCGGCCGAAAAGGTGGGCCCCGGCGGAGCCAAACCTCTATTACCTGACGCTGTACCTCTCCGACGGGAAAAATATCATGGCGGCCGGAACGGAACGGTTCGGATTCCGCGAGTTCGGAACAAACGGCCCGGAATTCCGGATGAACGGAAAGCACATCTACCTGTTCGGGGAAAATCTCTCAAGCACCAACTACGGCGGCTTCGGCCGTTCGGAGAAGGAGGAGGAGTCCCTGATCCGCACTTTCATGAAGCGCCACCTGAAAGCGGGCGTGGTGATCCTGAGAACCGCCCACATGCCGGCGACGCGCGCGGTGATCCGCATCGCGGACGAGCTCGGCATGATGATTTACGACGAATGGAGCTACTGCTTCACTATCCCGAACATGAACGAACCGGAATTCGAAAAGACGAACCTGAATGAGCTTGAGCGTTTCATTCTCCGGGATTTCAACGCGCCGTCCGTCGTCATGTGGTCGCTCGGGAACGAGGTCGGACACGGCAGCCGCCCGGAAGCGTTCCGCCAGCTGGCCAAACAGATTGAACTGACCCGGAAAATCGACTTCCAGAAACGCCCGGTCGTTCCGTTTTCCGGCGTCGGAGGAATCGCGCAGTACGGTTCCGGAAAATTCGACGCGGACGTCATCGACCTGCACACCTATCTCGGAATCGTGGACCGGCCGTGGACCCATTTCAAAACGGAAATGGATCATCACGCGGACGCCATCGGGAAAATTTACGGTGGAAAGGTTCCGCTGATTACATGGGAATGCATCGGCTACACCTGGGGCAACCACGTCAACAGGGAGTTCCGCGCCGGCGACCCCGATCAATATCTGAAGTACGCGAAAAGGAAATTCACCTGGGCGCAGCCGCACGGTATCGGTTACGCCGCGGCGACCGGGCTCGCCGCCATGCTCGACCCGGAACGCGGCGTCCGCCATGCCATGGACCGCCAAGCGGGGCGCATCTTCGACCTTTACCGGCAGGATCCCCGTTTTCAGGGCTTTGCCGGGTGGGGCATGCCGCCTGATCTGCCGCAGAACACACGTTGGAACCAGCCGATTTACGCCGCGCTCCGGAGCGCCCCGAACGGTCTGCCGCCCCGGAACCTCTTCGGGGGAGATCTCCATGAATGGACCGTCTTTCTTGTCAACGACTCTCAGGATACCCTGAAAAATCCGAAAGTGCGCATTGCGCTGACAGGCGGAAATCTGCCGGAGCAGACGCTTGCCGAAGCCGGCTTCCCCGCCCTCGAGCCGGGAAAGCGGATACTCCGCCCGGTTTCCGTACGGCTGCCGGCCGCCGATAAAGCGCTCCCCGCCCAGCTTCGCCTCACGGTACTTGACGCAGACGGGAATGAAATCGGCAGGAACTATGCGAACATCACGCTGGACGATCCCGCGCTCCGGTCGGCCGAGGTGGAGACTTCTGTGAAGATCGCCATGTTTGAAGCAGGAAATCACGCGATGCTTGCGGAGTTCCTCGGCGCAGTGAAAATACCGTTCAGGACAATCCGTCCCGGAGAAGAACTCAATGCATTCGACACGCTGCTGATTCCTCCCGCGACTCCCGCCGAGGAACTGAAGAAGGCGGCGGAGCAGATACGGAAGAGGGTGGAAAACGGGGCATGTCTCGTGATCTTCGAACAGAATGCCGGGCCTCTTCCGGTTTACGATCAGTTTCTCTGCACACGGGACCCGAACTCCCTCGCGGATCTGGTCGTCCCCCGGCATCCGCTCTTCCGGGGAATGGGGCAGGAGCGTTTCGATCTCTGGTCTTCCGCCCCGAACGGCGACGTCCTCTCCAACATGATCTCCCCCATCACCGACAATGTTCTCGCTGCCAAGCCGCCGTTCCTGGTCAGAAGCACGGTCGGAGCGGCGGTTCTCGAGGCGAAATCCGGGAAAGGCCGCCTGATCGCCTCGCAACTGAACGCCTGCGCGAACTGGAAAACGGAAAGCGCGGCGGCCCGCTACCTGAGAAACCTCATGGAATACGCAGGCAGCCGGCCCCTCTTTCCGGATACCCGCCCGCTCGCGCCCGTCACCCCGGCGGAATACCGGGCGGAGAGCGAATCTCTCGCCGCGATCGATCTCGCCCCGTGGGCGAACCGTTCCTTTGCCGACGAGATGGACAACGACGGCAAAGGCGGCTGGACCGACCAGGGGGAAAACGACTTTCGCATGATGCCGAAGGGGCCGGTCCGCGCAGGGGGGATCCCGTTCGAGATCATCGATCCGGAGAAGAACGGGGGGCGCGGCTGCCTGATCGTCCGAGGGTCCGCCCGGAAGCAATTTCCGGCAGCGATCCGCGGCATCCGGATCGGCGGAAAATTCTCCAGGCTGTTCTTTCTCCACACCTCCGGCTGGGGCAACGCCAAACCGTGCGGAACTTACCGCTTCAATTACGAGGACGGCTCCTCCGCTGATTTTCCGCTGAACGGGGAACGCAATATCGGCGACTGGTGGCAGGTGAAGCAGCTTCCCGAGGCGAAAATCGGTTTTGTCTGCCGCAACGCCTCGGGCGCGGAGGTCGGTTTCTTTGTCGCGGAGTGGATCAACCCGCATCCGGAAAAGAAGATCGAGCGGATGGATTTCCTCTCCGCAATACGGGAAGGCGACGGCGGCGTCGACTGGGTGAACCCCGATGCGGCGGTTCCGATCCTCGCCGCAGTCACCGGCGAAAAAAGCAACGGTGTACCCGCGGAGATCTATTCCGGCCGGGAAAACCGCAACTCCTGGTGGGGCATGGCGTGGAGAGGCGGGAAGAAGCCGGAGATCCGGGTCGTGAAAACCGGGGAAACCGCCCCTGCCCCGTATGCGGTCCGCTTCCGCCTCCCCGGAGTGGAAAACAACGGAGTCCCGGTCGTCAGCACCGGTTTCGCCCCCTCCCGGCTCCCGGAAAAGCCGCGTTCCGTCAATTTCCGGGTCAAAGCGGACGGGCCGGGCGTCATTGACCTGGTGTTTCCGTCGAAGGACTGGAAATCCTGCTTCACGGCGACAATCGAGCTGAACGAGCCGGGGCGCTGGGTCTCCTGCCGGATCCCGATCCGCGAGTTTCGTTACACGGGCGCGCCGTTTCCTCTGCGGGAGGGGAGAGGAGAATTCTACCTTTACAACGGTTTCAACCAGCAGAAATCGTATCCCCGCACGGGAGTCGATTTTGAGCTGACGCAGCTGGTGGTCGAATAAATACCGGGCCGCAAAGTAACGCCCGCCACGTTTTTCCCGCAAACAAAGCCGGGCCGCAGGCGGAAAATTGCATGATTCTCTCCTCCTGCAAACGGCTTTGTCACCCCTCGGAGAGGGGGCGGTCGAAGCGCACGAAGCGGGCCGCCGGGCGGAAGTTGCCGCGGCGGAACGCCTCGTCGCAGATGCGGACCACCTCCGCCGACTCCTCGAGCCGGACCGGGAACGGGACGTCCTCCGCGATCGAAGCGTAAATGTGCTTCACGATCTCCGACATCGGAATCTGCGGGATCTCGACGCGCTGCTCGATGAAGGTCAGCTTCTCGTCGAAGTTGCCGTACTGCATCGGCGGATTCTCCGGGTGCGGCGCGAGCGCTTCAAGCCCGCAGGCCGGATCGATGAAGCGCATCTCGATGAACGGCCCCTTCGCCGGATCGTAAACCAGCGTGCCGCGGGAGCCGAGGATCTCGATCTCCCGCCCCGGCATCGCGTTCGTGCCGGAGATCTCGATGTCCGCGACCACGCCGTTCTCCCCGCGCAGCAGCAGCTTGATCTGGTCGTCGCCGTCGCCGATGCTGATGACCGAACGGACGTCCGCCCAGATGTCGGCGACAGGCGCGCCGATGAAGCGCAGCGCCTGGTCGATCACATGCGGCCCCCAGTTCGTCAGGAGCCCGCCCGCGAACTCCGTCATGGTCATCCAGTCGTTGCGGCGGCAGAAGCCGCAGGCGCGGTGCAGCTTCACGAGCGAAATGTCCCCGATCGCGCCGGTCGAAACAAGCTGCATCGCCTTCCGGAACGGCCCCTCGAAGCGCCGGTTCTGGCGCGGAAAAAGCCTGCCGGGATGCCGGCGGGCGCACTCCGTGAGCGTCTGCATCTCCTCATAATTCACGCTGAGCGGCTTGTCGAGCTGCACGTACTTTCCGGCTTCGAGCGCCGCGAGCGCATACGGCGTGTGTTCCCTGTGGCGCAGCGCGACCGAAACGAGCTCGACGGCGGGGTCCGCGATCAGCTCGCCGCAGTTCGCGTAACGCTTCGCGGCGGCGAGCGGCTCCGGCAGGTTCTCCAGCCGCGCCGGATCGCGGTCCGCGACGGCGACGATTTCGAACTTGTCGGGATATTCGGCGAACTCCTTCATGTGCATGCCGATTCCGGCGCGGCCGAGGCCGAGGATCCCGACCCTGATTTTCCTTGCCATAAAACTCTCTCCTTCCATAAGCCCTTATTGCTTTTCGTGCAGGGATTCCGTATCGAGCGCCGCGAGCGGGTCCGCTGTCCTGACCGGTTCAAGCGGCTCCGGCTGCGGCGTGACGCGCGGCGGCAGGATCGGCGACGCGGCCCAGCGGAGCGCGTTGCCGATCACCCGCAGGACGTTCGCGTCACGGTAGATCGGATAGGTCTCGTGCCCCGGCGAAAAGTAGAAGATCCTCCCTGCGCCGCGCTCGAACGCGACGCCGCTGCGGAACACGTTGCCCCCCTCGAACCACGACATGAAAACGACCTTGCCGTCGTCCGGGACGCCGAACGGCTCGCCGTACATCTCGCTGTGCGGCAGCGTGAAGGTCTCCGGCACGCCGGCCGCGACCGGATGCCCCGGCGCGGCGGTCCAGAGCCGCTCCTTCTCGCCGATCTCGCGCCAGCGCAGCCGGCAGTCCGTCCCCATCAGGCGCCGGAACACCTTCGAGCAGTGCCCCGAGTGCAGCACGACGAGCCCCATGCCCGACAGGACGCGCTGCTGGATCCGGTCCGTGAGCCGGTCGTCGACGCGGTCGTGCGCGCAGTGCCCCCACCAGACCAGCACATCGGTCGCGCCGAGCAGCGGCTCCGGGAGCCCCTGTTCCGGTTCGTCCAGCGTCGCGGTGCGCAGCTCAAGGCCGGGGGCGGCGAGCTCCGCGGCGAGCGCGGCGTGGATCCCCTCCGGGTAGATGCTCCGGATATGTTCCCCGACCGGACCGGCCTCGCGCTCATGCACAAATTCATTCCAGATCGTCACGCGGATGTTCTTCATGATACGAAATTCTCCTTCAGAAACGCCATGCTCGATGCGAACGACGCGAACGGGTCCGGGCAGTCGCCGTCGTGCTCGACCACGTGCCACTCGACCCCGGCGGAATCCGCCGCGGCGAAGATCCGCTTCCAGCCGAGGTTGCCGGAGCCGACCGGCAGCATGGCCGCCTCCTTCTCCGCCGTCACGCCGAAGTCCTTCACGTGCAGGACCCGGAGCCGGCCGGAGAGTGCGGTGATCCACGCCGCCGGGTCGCCGCCGCCCTTCTGGATCCAGTAGGTGTCCGGCTCGCCGTCGACGAGCGGCGCATCCGCGTAGATGATTTCGAGCATCGTCCGGCCGTTGAAGCGGCGGAACTCCGCCGCGTGGTTGTGGTAGGCGAAGACGATCCCGGCACGGCGGAACTTCTCCGCCGCGCGGTTCAGCTCCCGCGCGAACGCGATCGCCTCCGCTTCGTTGCCCGGCATCCGGTGCGGATACGGATAGGCCGTGTGGCGGCAGCCGAGTTCGAGCAGGCGGTCAATCACCCTCTCCGGCTCATTCACGAGATCGGCCGCGCGTTCGTGGCTGGTCGGGGCCGCCATCCCCTCGTCCTCCAGCATCCGGACGAGCTCCCGCGCCGGCATCGGGGCGATCGAGCTCGAGAGCTGGACGGCCCCGTACCCCGTTTTCCGCAGGCGCCGCAGCGTGTCGCGCACGCCCGCCGGGGTCCCGATATGATCGCGGAAGCTGTAGAGCTGCGCGGCGATTCTTTCCTGTTTCATCCTGGTCCTCCTTGCATTTCCGGTTGGATTTGCATATATTATACCACAGTTTCCCCGGTTCAGGAATGGACGAAAGGAACCTGTTTTTGCACAAAACGGAGATGGCATGGACTTTTTTGACGGACACGCATTCAGCCTGTACGCCTCGATCCCCGGCCACCGGGGCGAGTCGCACCATGTGCCGGTCTATTACGGCGTGCAGTACAATCACGCGGGGCGCTTCTGGCTCGCGGTGAACCGCGGGCCGCGCATGGAGTACGGGGGCGCGTGCGCATTTGTCACGCATCCCGGCGCATTCTTCGAATACGGGAGCTTCCCGGGGGAGGAGCGGCACCACAGCTTCATCTGCTCCTACGGGGAGCGCGTCATGCGCTATGCGGCGGGCGGACTGCTGCCGCTCGACGGCGAAAACCCGGTGCGGAAGGTCCCCGACCCCGAGCGCTTCCTCGACACCATGCTGCGCATCATGAAGCTCCTGCGGTGCGCCGCGCCGCTCACGCCGCCCCGCGCCGTTCTGCTTTACGAGGATTTACTGCTGCAGCTCCACGAGGCGGAGCGGGCGGAAGCGTGGCTGCCCGCCTATCACGGGGAGTATTTCCGCCGCCTCGCCGCCGAGGTGCGCAACCATCCGGAGAAGCCGTGGGAGTTCGCCGCCGAAGCCGCGAAGCGCAGCCTGACGCAGCACCACTTCCGCCGGCTCTTCAAGGCTGCCGCAGGGCTTCCCCCGCAGCAGTTCCTCATCAGCTGCCGGCTCGAACGCGCGGCCGCTTTGCTGGCCGGCACGCCCCACTCCGTCGGCGCCGTCGCGGAGCTCTGCGGAATCGGCAGCGGATTCTACCTCTCCCGCCTCTTCAAGGAGAAGTACCAGATCTCTCCCCTCAGGTACCGCCGCGAATTCTCCGGCCTGCCCGGGCCGCCGGGGGAGTAAAGCAGACGCTCCGGACTCAGAAGCGCGTTGTGCACTCCTTCCCCAGGAAAAGGGCGAAGCGTTCGAGCGCGCGGTTCAGCGCCTGCCGCTCCCGCGCGCCGGACGACGCCGGGTCCTCCGGCCAGAACCGCTTTACGCCGAAGTGATTCCGGCCCGCTTCGAATTCGATCCGCCCGAGGAAGCGGTCGCCGTACAGCACAGGCAGCACATAGTAGCCGTACTTGCGGGAGGCGGCAGGCGTATAGACCTCCCAGCGGTAGTCGAACCCGAAGAGCTCCAGCGTCTGCTTCCGCTCCCAGATCAGGTTGTCGAGCGGGGCGATGAAACGGCACTCCGGCGCGCCGCCGGAGAGTTCGCCCCGCACAACCCGGTCGAGCAGCGGCAGATTCCGCACATCCGCATAGTAAGGGAGCTTCTGCCCTTCGATCCGCAGCTCCGCGATGCGCCCGGCCGCAGCGAGCCGCGCGAAAGCCGCGTTCCGGTGCGCCGCCTTGAAGTCGTACAGCCCGAGCCACGCATCGCCGGGACGGTTCCGCAGCAGGCCGATGCCGCCGATCCGCCGCAGCACGATCCAGTCATGATACTCCTCTTCGCAGGAGTGCGGGTCCGGGGCCCGGTAGAGGTGAGCGGGGACAAGCTGCTCCGCGAGCCCGTAGTAGCGCCGCGTGCCGCGCTTGTGGTGCACGACCGCGAGCCCCGCGTGGCACATGCATTCGAGCACCGCCTTCGCCCGGCGCTGCGGGCCGTAGTAATGCCACTGCACCTCCACATCGTGCTCCTCCCCCAAATCGGTCGAACACGCGAAGCCGTTCCGGCGCAGGTGGGCCGTGATCTCCGCAACCGCCGGCTCCCAGCTCTCCAGCCAGCCGAACCAGCGGCGGCGGAAGCGGTGGAAGCGGGGCCAGTCCTCCATCGCGGCGATCGACATGTTCTTGTCCCAGACGTCGAAGAGAGCGCGCTTTTCGTAGAGCAGCTCCCCGATCATGCCGCGCCGGTATCCGGGCCAGCGCGCCTGGAGCACGAGCTCGGCGTTGCGCCCGACCACGTCGAGCGGGTCGAACTGGATGCATCCGGCCTGCCGGACAAAGCCGACCGCCTCCTCCGGGCCGCCGATCTCCCTCTCCGGAACAACGCGGTGCAGGGCGGTCAGAAAACGCCGGGCTTCCGGCAGGGTGAGTTCAGACATGACATTCACTTTCCATAATAAAAACCGTTCAGAACATTGCGCACCATAATATGGAACAGGTTCCTGCATCCGTCAAGTCATATGTTCAAAACAAACATGAAATTCATAAATCAATTTGCATTTCATTATATATCATAAATTTACACGATTCAACAGCATGACTGCCATTCGGTGCGGTTCAAAAAAACATGACAAAAAATAAGAATATCCGCAAAAAAGGCTTGACTATATATTTTCCCGTGCTAGTTTAAATCTCAGAGGAAGTTTTGAGGAAGCCGCCGGCATCTCGCCTGCGACAATTGAAGAAGAAGGAGAAAATCATCATGTCAAGACTCAGCAAAGAAAACGCCGCCGTTCTGTTGATCGACCATCAGGTCGGTCTGCTCTCACTCGTGCACGACTTCACGCCGGCCGAGTTCAAGAACAACGTCCTGGCCGTGGCCGACACCGCGAAGCACTTCAAACTGCCGACCGTGCTGACAACGAGCTTCGAACAGGGGCCGAACGGCGTGCTGCTGCCGGAAATCCGCAGGATGTTCCCCGACGCCCCGTTCATCCCGCGTCCGGGCCAGATCAATGCGTGGGACAACGAGGACTTCGTGAACGCCGTCAAGGCCACCGGGCGCAAGCAGCTCATCATGGCCGGCATCGTCACCGAGGTCTGCGTCGCGTTCCCGGCGCTCTGCGCGCTGCAGGCGGGGTTTGAGGTGTTCGTCGTGGTCGACGCCTCCGGCACCTTCAACAAGACCACCCGCAACGCGGCGCTCGCGCGCATGCAGCAGGCCGGCGCCCAGATGATCACCTGGTTCGCGATGGCCTCCGAGCTGCAGCGCGACTGGCGCGACAACGGCGACGGCCTCAAGAAGATCTACTGCGACCACCTGCTCGAATACGACGCGCTCGTCGTCGCGCACGACGCGAAAAAGTAACGCCGCATCAGGCGGAAAAAGCTCCGGCTCCGTGCCGGGGCTTTTTTTATGCTCAGCGCGCGCCGCGGCGGAACAGGGAACGGAGCATGCGCCTCCATTCGGCGAGCTTCCGCCGCGTGGAGATCAGGAAGAAGACCGCGCACAGCCCCGCCGGAGCCAGCAGGAACACATAATGGCCGAAGCGCGGCAGCAGCAGCGCGCCCGCCGCCGCCCCGGAGATGAAGCAGACGATGACGCCGTAATAATGCAGCGCCTTATGCAGTTCCCCCGGCACCTTCCCGTGCAGCGAGCGGAAGAGCGCATCCGTGCCGCTGCGCAAATTCCCGGTACACATGGTCGAGGCGAACGGAAGCCCGTGCACCCGGCGGAACGTCTGCACCTGCAGCGCGCAGACGAACGCGATCACGGCGTTGACCGCGAAATCCCAGCCGCCGTACGGGATGAAGCAGACCGGCAGCAGACAGGCCAGCTCCAGCACGATCACGGACTGGTGCCACGTGATCCGCCGGGAGGTGGGCAGCTTCGCGTGAACCAGCTCCGCCATGAAAATCCCGAGCGCGTAGAAGACGATCGCCAGCAGATAACGCCCGCAGAACGCCCATTCCCGGTTCGCGAGATGGAAGCCGAAGAGCACCATGTTCCCGGTCACGGCATTCGCAAAGACGTTCCCCCGGAACAGATAAGTGTAGATATCGAGGAAGCCGCCGACCACGCTCAGCACGCAGGCCGCGGTCAGCCGCTCCGCATCCGGCGACGGCCCGCTCATGCGTCCGGCCCTCCCCTGTAAGCGGCGACGGCCTCCGCCACACGCTCCGGGGCAAGATGCGGAAACGCCGCAAACTCCCCGGGCGGTGCGTCGCACGGCGCGATCTCCTTCTCGAACCACGTCACGTCGTGCCAGGCGCCGCCCTTGAAGCCCGCGTTCCGGAAAACGCCGATCCGCCGGAACCCCATCCGCTCATGCAGCCTCTCGCTGCGCGGGTTCGGCGTGGTCACGCAGCCGTAGACGGTCCGCACCCCCTGCAGCCTCAGGAGACCGGTCAGGACGGCGTAGAGCCTCCGCCCGAGCCCGCGCGCCGTGACTCCGGCGTCGAGGTAGACCGAAAGCTCCGCCCCCCACTGATACGCCCGGCGTTCCCGCATCTGATGCGCATAAGCGTAGCCGCGCACCCGCCCCGCCTCATCGGTGCAGACGAGGTACGGGTAACGCTCCAGCGTCGTGCGGATGCGCCGCGCGAACTCCTCCTCTGAGGGCAGTCCGCACTCGAATGTGACCGGCGTGCCGATATACTGCGCATAGACCGCCAGGGCCCCCGCGCCGTCGCCGGGCGCCGCAATCCTGATATCCATCAATTTCCATCTCCCGCTGATTGATCCGTTGTAAACGCCTCCTGCTCCCGGCGCATCCCGCGCAGCAGCGAGCATTGAAGCGGAATCGAAACCGCAAACGAAATCAGGTCCGCAACCGGCTGCGCGGCCTGCACGCCGAGAACCCCGATCAGCGGCGGCAGCAGCAGCACGAACGGAATCAGGAACACCCCCTGCCGCGCGAGCCCGAGGAACGATGCGCGGAACACCTTGCCCGTCGTCTGCATCATCATGTTGCTGATCGTCATCCACGCCGCCAGCGGAAAGGTCAGGCACTGCAGCCGCAGCGCCGTCGTACCGATCCGCGTCACCTCCGGATCGCCCTTGCGGAACAGCTCGATCAGCGCCGGGGCCGCGAGGTATTCGACCACGGCGAGCACCGTGAGGAACACCGCCGTCACCTTCACGCAGAACCAGAACGCCCGCCTCACGCGGTCGTACAGCTTCGCGCCGTAATTGAAGCCGCAGACCGGCTGGAACCCCTGCCCGAAGCCGATCAGCGCGAAATTCGTGAAGTGCGTGATCCGCGAAACGATCGCCATCGCCGCAATCGCCGCGTCCCCGAACGGCTTCGCCGCCGTATTCAGGCAGATGACCGCGATGCAGGCGATCCCCTGCCGGCAGAGCGACGGGGTCCCGCCGTTCGCGATCATCCGGTAAACCCGGAACGAAGGGCGGAAGTTCCGCACCCTGATCGGCACGTTGCCCGCAAACCGGCAGCCGCAGAAGAGCAGCGTGAAGCTCACGAACTGGCTGACGACTGTCGCCAACGCCGCCCCCGCGATGCCCATGCCGCAGGTGAAGATCAGCAGCGGATCGAGCACGATGTTCAGCACCGCGCCCGAACCCAGCCCGATCATGCCGTAGAACGCGCTCCCCTCGAACCGCAGCTGGTTGTTCAGCACGAGCGACGCGGTCATCCACGGCGCGCCGATCAGGATCAGCCGCATATAGGCGGTGGAATACGGCAGGATCGTCTCCGTCGAGCCGAGCGCGGCCGCGAGCGGCTCAAGGAAGAGCAGCCCGGCGGCCATGATCAGCGCCCCCGCCGCCAGCGCGGAAAAGAAGCCGACCGAGGCGAGGATCTCCGCCTCCCCCGCGTGCCGCTTCCCGAGCTCCTTCGAAATGTTGTTCCCCGACCCCTGGCCGAAGAAGAAGCCGACCGCCTGGATCACGGCCATCAGCGAAAATGAAACCCCGACCGCCGCCGAGGCGCTCGTACTGATCCTGCCGATGAAATAGGTGTCGGCCACGTTGTAGAAAGTCGTGACGAGGCTGCTGACGATCGTCGGAACCGCGAGGCGGCAGATCAGCGGCTCGACCGGGCTGCGGGTCATCGTGAGGAACTTGTCGGCCGAATCCGCGGCGTGCATGCCCGCCCCCTACTTCGCCGTGATCGCCCCGACGACCTTTTCGACTTCGGCGCGAACGGCGGGCGCCCCCTCCAGCCCGGCCGGGAGCTCGCCGTAATCACAGCGCTTCAGGAACGCGGGGTCGAGCGGGATCTGCGCCAGCAGCGGCGCCCCGGCCTTCTCCGCAAGCCGTGCGCCGCCGCCCGTCCCGAACAGCTCGTGACGCGAGCCGCAGCCGGGGCAGACGAAGCCGGACATGTTTTCGACGATCCCGATCACCGGCACCTCGAGCTTCGCGCAGAAGTCGATGCACTTGCGGCAGTCGGCCAGCGCGACCTCCTGCGGCGTCGTGACCACGAGCGCCCGCTTCGGGACCGGCAGGAGCTGGCAGCCGGCCAGCGATTCGTCCCCGGTCCCCGGCGGAAAATCCATGACGAGATAATCGAGTTCGCCCCAGTCGGTCTCTTCAAGCAGCTGTTTCAGCGCGCCGGTCTTCGCGGGCCCGCGCCAGATCACGGCGTGATCCGGATTGTCGAGCACGAGGCCGACCGAAATCAGCTTCACGCCCGCGGCGTCGGCCGGGACGAACCCCTTCGCCCCCTCCTCCAGCCGGATATGCCGGAGCCCGAAGAGCGTCGGCTGCGAAGGGCCGTGGAAGTCGACGTCGAGCAGCCCTACTTTCTTCCCGGCCTTCGCAAGGCCGACGGCCACCGATGCGGCGACCGTGCTCTTGCCGACGCCGCCCTTGCCGGAGAGGACCAGAATCGCCTCCCGGACCCCCTTGAGCTGATTCTCCTTCTGCTCGTTGCAGCCTCCCGCCGAAGCGCAGCTGCCGCAGTTGCCCGAACACGAACTCATTTCTCAAAACTCCCTGATAAAAAGTAACTTATTCTTCCTCAAAATCATCGAAATCCGCGACGGCTTCGAGGCTGCCGTCGAGGTAGGCGCAGAGCACCCGTTCCACCGGACCGGAGACTCCGCCGAAAAACTTGATCCCCTCGTCCATGAGCCTCCGCCGGGAGCCCTCCCCGATCCGTCCGCAGATCACGAGGTCGACCCCGCATTCCCGCAGAAAGCGTTCCGCCGCGTTCCCGCCGGGCCGCACGGTGTTCCGCCCGCCCACCCGGCCGAAATCGACTTCGTAAACGGCGAACTCCGGGGCGCGGACAAAACGTTCCGCCACCCGGTTCTCCTCGCAGGCCAGTGCAATGATCATGACGCTTCCCCCCTGAATGAAAACCGGCCCGAATCGACAGACTCGGACCGGCTCCGCTGCAAACACCCGCGCGGGGCGTTATTCGGCCTTCGCCTCGGCTTTCGCGTCGACCTTCGCCTCGGCTTCGCGGATCGGTTCGGCCTGGTGGTCGCGGACCTTCTCCTTGAGCCTGGTCAGCTGGACGTCGATCTTGTCAGCCGCCGCGTCGAACGACTTGTACAGGTCGAAATCCTCGACCGTCGCCTCGAAGACGTGGTATTTGCAGTTCAGGACGATGTTCGTCTGGAAACGGTCCTTCTCGCGCTCCATCACGACGTTCACGCTGGTGATCTTCAGCAGCTTGTCTTCCGTGACAGAAGCGATCCGGGCTTCCACATACTCCCGGATGGACGGGGTGATGTCGAACTGACGACCGGTTAAATTAAGATTCATATTCAGCCTCCTTCTCTTCTATCAGGCGAACCGGGATCCCTTCCCGGCACACCCTTTCCGTTACATCGAAAACTGCGGCCCGAGATAAATCTCGCGGGCCCGCTCGTCATTCACCAGGAAATCGCTCGACCCCTCCACGAGGATCTTGCCCTGGCACATCAGGTACGCGCGGTCCACCACCGAGAGCGTCTCGCGGACGTTGTGGTCCGTGATGAGGATCCCGAGGTTCCGCCCCTTCAGCTGCAGGATGATCTGCTGCACGTCGTAGACCGCGAGCGGATCCACGCCGCTGAACGGCTCGTCGAGCATGATGAACGACGGATTCGTCACCAGCGCGCGCGTGATCTCGAGCCTGCGCCGCTCGCCGCCGGAGAGCGTCATCGCCTTCTGCTTCGCCAGCCGGGTCAGCTCGAGCTCGTCGAGCAGCTCCCGGCAGCGCTGTTTGCGCTCGGCCGACGAAATCGCCAACGTCTCGAGGATCGCCATGATGTTCTCCTCGACCGTCAGCTTGCGGAAAATCGACGGCTCCTGCGCGAGATAACCCATCCCCATGCGCGCCCGCTTGTACATCGGCATATGCGTGATGTCCACGTCGCGGAACGCGATGTCGCCGGAATCCGGCCGGATCAGCCCCATGACCATGTAAAAGCTGGTCGTCTTGCCCGCGCCGTTCGGCCCCAGCAGGCCGACCACTTCGCCGGCCTTCACTGAAATCGACACGTCGTCGACCACCTTGCGGCCGTGATAGCTCTTCACAAGGTGATCCGCGCGGATCAGCACGCCGTTGTTTTCGTTCTCACTCATAGTTCCGATGGCTCTCCCCGGGGGGGCATCCGCCCCTCCGTTCATTAGTAGTATATCACAATCCCGGTTGAGTTCAAGTTCAAAATCGCTCTTCCGTCAAATTTTTATCTCATTCTCCGTCACGGCGGAGGTATTCCCCTCAGCCCGCATGGTCTCGGTGACCACGTCCACGATGATCCGGTCGGCGTACATGCGCCGCCCTTCGGCGCTCATCCACGGCTGTTTGCCGGGTTCGCCGGTCATGACCATCACCCGGTCCGCCACGACGTAATCGGCCTGATGGCCGCCCGCGCGCTGCACTTCGCCGCCCGCCGTGCGGCGGACGAAAAGCACATTGTTCTGACAGAGCACGCGCCTGAGGTCGAGGTTCTCGGTCAGGCTGATGCGGGCCGGGACCTTCCCGGCCGACGCCAGCGCGAACGGGTCGTCGTCGAGATCCGGCGCGGGCGCGGGCGCCCCCTTCTCCGGGGCGGCCGGAGCCTTGCCCGCGAAGAGGTACATGTCGTCGCACTTCAGAGAATTCCCGGCGTCGCGCACATGGACGCTGCCGTGGAACTCCGTGATGTTCTTCCGGAAGTCCACCTGCCCGCGGTCCGACGAGATCTTGCGCGGCGTGCCGGAGCCGCCCTTCATGAGCCCGCCGAGGTCGCTCTCCGCGGCCTTCTGATCCTCGCCCGGCGCGGGCGTGTTCACGATTTCGAGCGCGCCGTCGGCTTCGATCAGCACGAGCTCCGTGCCGTCCGACTGGAACATGCCCGGCGTCTTCACGCCCGGAGCCTGCGGCGCGAAGTGCAGCGTAAGCCTGTCGCTGCGCATATCGCTGCCCGGATCGACCGCGTGGACCCTACCGGTGCAGAGCACCTTCGAAAGGCTGCGGTCCCCGTTGCCGAGGTCGTCGAGCGCAAGCGCGCCGCCGGAGCCCTTCTTTTCGCCTCCGGCGGAGGCCTGCTCAAGCAGGAAGATCTCCATCTTGTCGCAATCGAGCTTCATGCGGTCGTCGTCGACCTTCACGTCGTCGTTGAACGTCAGCAGATTCCCGCCGTAGTTGAGGTCGCTCGAATCGGAGAGGATGACCGTCTCGCCCTTCCTGCCCGCCTGCCCCGGCGCCTCCGTCCGCGCGCCGAGCACGACCCTGCTGCCGTTCCGCGCGCTGACCCGTTCGTCGTTGACCCAGATCAGGAGCTCCCCGCCGGAGAGCGAATCGTTGCCGCGCTTCAGCGTCGGCGCATCCCCGGTCATCGTGATGGTCCGGGTCATATAGTCGAAAACCGCGTTCCGCGAGGTGCCGCGCTCGTCCGGCAGAAGCCTGCCCGCCGCGTCGCGGCGCATGACGTCGACCCCGCCCGTGCAGGTGATCCTGTCGAGCTCGCGCCTGCTGCCCGCATCGAAATCCGGCATGCCGGAGAGCGTGGCGGCGGCCTCCTTCGAAAGCTGCGCCTTCTCCTGCGCGAGCTCCTTCAGGTCAATGCGCATACGCGCGCATTTGAGCTGCATGCGCGGGTCGTCAACCACGACGTTGCCGATGAAATCGCCGCAGTTGCGCAGATAGTCGAGCTGCACGTCGTCGGAGCCGATCGTCACATACGTCCCCTTCTCCCCGGGCTTCTCCGCCGGCTGGAACACGACGACTTCGCAGTTCCGGCTGATGACCGCGCGCTGCTCCTCGCGGTGCAGCGTCATCGTCTCGCCGGAAAGCGACTCGCCGCCGCGCTTCACGACCGGGCGGCGCCTGTCGCCGGTCAGGACGACCGTCCCGGCGACGGGGTCGTAGACGAGGTGGTCCGCAAACGCCTTCTGTTCGCCGCCTTTCGCGATCTCCTCCTTCGAAAGCTTCCGCGTGACCACGACGTTGCCGTCGCAGAGCACCCGGCTCACGCCGCCCATGTCGGAGCCGCTGCCGACGCCGCCTCTGTCATTCGCGGCCCTGAGCTCCGCGTCGTCCCTGCGGTCGAGGAAGATCGTCATGCGATCGCAGGTCACGACCGAATTCTCCTCGTCGACCACGACATTGCCGACCAGCAGGATCTGGTTGTTGGCCATGTCGATCCGCATCGAATCCGAAGTGGCGGTCACGAACTCATATTTCTCCGGCTGCTTTCCGCCGGGGGCGAGGATCCGGCGCGGATCGCTCGGCTCCATGCGCAGCACGATATTCACGTCCTCCTTCACGAGCACGCTCCGCCTGTCGAAGTCGGCCTCGAAGCCGATCCCGTTCAGGTCCAGCAGCGGGGAGCGGAAAAAGACCGGCTCGTCGCCGTCCGCCATGCGCGTCTCCTGATCGACGTTCGCGCGGGAGGTCAGGATCACGCCGTCGCTGTACGGCCGCTCCGTCCAGAACGCCAGGATCTCCGGCAGCTTCGCGTCGAGCGGATACGCCTTCAGATTCCAGCCGTTCCGGATCGAATCGACGTCCGCGCCGCGCCGGATCAGGTCCAGCACCGCGTCGTAGCCGACCATCGCGCGCCCGGACCGCTCCGCCCTGCTGCAGAACACCATCATCTGGAGGTTCTGTTTGTTGTAGACCGGCAGCTTCGCATGGGTCAGCACGAGCCCGCGCAGGTCGCTCAGGTCGCCCGCGCTCCATGCCGACAACGCCAGCATTCCGGCGACCGTCGCAATCATGAGTCTCTTCATGGCTTTTCCTTACATTGGGTTGTCAGCGCCGGTAGCGTTCGAGGACGGCGTCGAGCTTCCCCTGCTCCGCGAGCAGGATACGCACGACCTCGGCCACCGCGCCGTGTCCGCCCGGCGTCTCCGTGCGCCAGAGCGCCGCTTCGTCGAGCTCGGGGACGCCGTCCGCGACCACGACGCCTGCGCCGGCGCGCCGCATCGGCGGCAGGTCGATCACGTCGTCCCCCATATACAGACACTCCTCGGCGGCGAGCTGCTGCTCCGAAAGCATGCGCTCGAACGCCTCGAGCTTGTCCTTGCAGTTCTCGTAGATGAATGTGAGCCCCAGCTCCGCGGCGCGCAGCCGGTTCGCCTTCGCGCCGCGGCCGGAGAGCAGCCCGACCTTCAGCCCGGCCCGCATCGCGAGCTTCATCCAGTGGCCGTCGCGCAGGTGGAAGAATTTGATCTCCTCTTCCCCGCCGAACCCCGCGCGGCCGTCGGTCAGGACGCCGTCCACATCGAGGACGACCGCCCGGATCTTCATGAGTTTACCGGAGTGCGTCATGGATCCCCTTCACCGCCGTCAGGATTTCACGGGCCTGTCTGAAGTCGAGCGAGTTCGGGCCGTCCGACATCGCTTCGTCCGGGCGCGGATGCACCTCGGTGAACAGCGCGTCGATCCCGACCGCCGCCGCCGCGCGCGCCAGCGGGGCGACGAACTCGCGCCGCCCCCCGGACGCATTGCCGAGCCCGCCCGGAAGCTGCACCGAGTGGGTCGCGTCGAACACCACCGGAACCCCGAACGAACGCATCGTGACCAGAGAACGCATATCCACCACGAGGTTGTGATAGCCGAACGTCGTCCCGCGCTCGGTCAGCAGCAGCCTGCCGTTCCCCGCCGCGCGCACCTTCTCCAGCGCGCCGGTCATATCCTCCGGAGCCATGAACTGCCCCTTCTTGATGTTGACCACGCGCCCGCTCCGCCCCGCAGCATGCAGCAGATCGGTCTGGCGACAGAGGAAGGCCGGAATCTGCAGAATGTCCGCAACCTCCGCCACCTTCGGCACTTCGACCGTTTCATGCACATCCGTGATGACGGGTACGCCGAAGCGCGTTTTCACCTCGGCGAGGATTTCGAGCCCGCGTTCGAGCCCGGGGCCGCGGACGCCCCCCTCGCTCGAGCGGTTCGCCTTGTCGTACGACGCCTTGAACACATATCCGACGCCGAGCTCCGCGCAGAGCTCCTTCAGGAACCCCGCGACTTCGCAGCAGAGTTCGAGGCTCTCGGCCTGGCAGGGGCCGCCGATCAGCACGAGCCCTCCGTCGCCGAACGTCACATTTCCGGCTTGAATCAGTTCCATATCATCTGCCCTCCAGCAGTTTTTTCTCCGCCCGGACCAGGTCCTCCGGGGTATCGACCCCGATGCTTTCGAGTTCGGAGAGGTGCACGTAGATCCGGATGCCGTTTTCGAGCGCGCGCAGCTGTTCGAGCTTCTCGCACTCCTCGAGCCTCCCCGGCGGCAGCGCGACGAACCGGTCGAGCGCGCTTTTGCGGTACGCATAGATCCCCCAGTGCAGGTAGACCGGCGCCTCGGCGCCGCCCGCCCGCAGAAACGGGATCATCGAACGGCTGAAGTAGAGCGCGAACCGGTCTTCGCCGAAGACGACCTTCACATTGTTCTCGGTCATCGTGCGGCGGTTCCCCGGAACCGCGACCGTCGCCATCTCGATCGACGGGTCGCACTTCATGATCGCGATGAGCTCGTCGATCACCGAGGTCGGGATCAGCGGCTCGTCGCCCTGCACGTTGATCACGATATCGACCTCTTCGCCGAGCTTCGACACGGCTTCGGCGATGCGGTCGGTGCCGGAGGGGTGCGATTCGGCGGTCATGACCGCCCTGCCCCCGAAGCCCGCCACCGTATTGCAGATCGCCTGGTGGTCGGTCGCGATCACCGTCAGGTCCGCCGACGAAGCGGCCGCCTTCTCATATACATGCTGCACCATCGGCCTGCCGCAAAGCATCGCCAGCGGCTTGGCCGGAAACCTCGTACTCGCGTAACGCGACGGAATCACCACGGCGACCCGGTCCTGACTCATGATCCTCTTCCCTTATCTGTTTCAGGCCCTCTTCAGGGCCTCTTCCAATTCACTGTAATGGACCGGCACGGTCCCGACCTTCGCGACGACCACGCCCGCCGCCCGGTTCGCCATCTCGGCCGCCTGCACCGGCGTCGCGCCGGAGACCAGCGCGAGCGTGAACGTCGCCGTCACCGTGTCCCCCGCGCCGGAGACGTCGAACACCTCGCGCGCCCGGGTCGGGATCACCTCCACCGTGCCGTCGCGGCCGAAGAGCGCCATGCCCTGCGCCGCGAGCGAAATGAGCAGATGCTCCGGCTCCCACGCCCCGAGCAGCCGGCGCGCGACCTCGGCCAGCGCCCTGTCCTCGAGCGGATGGACCCACTCGGAGGAGTCCGCGACCCCCGCGAGCGCGAACGCCTCGCTGCGGTTCGGCTTCATCACGGAGATGCCCTTCACGGGCCTGACGCTGTCCGGCTTCGGGTCCAGCGCCGTCACGATCCCGGCGCGGCGCGCCTCGGAGACGATTTCGGCGAGCATCCAGTCCGCGAGGAGCCCCTTGCGGTAATCCTCGAAAATCACGGCGTCGACCGCCCCGGAGCGGATCAGCTCCACAATCCGGTTCACCATGCCGCGCCGGAGCTCGTCCGAAACGGCATGCACATCCTCGTAGTCCTCGCGCAGCAGCTGCTGGACCCCGGCGATCACGCGCCGCTTCTCGGTCGTGCGGCGCGTATCGTCACGGCTCACGCCGTCGACGGCGATCCGGTACTTCCGCAGCTCGGCGGCGAGCTCGTCGCCGGAGAGGTCGCGCCCCGTCACGCCGAACGCATGCGCCTGCGCGCCGAGCGTCGCGACGTTGCGCATGACGTTCGCCGCGCCGCCGAGGCAGCTCGTGCGGTTCACGACGTTCACGACCGGGACCGGCGCCTCCGGGGAGATGCGGCTGACCCTGCCCCACAGATAGACGTCGAGCATCATGTCCCCGACGACCGCGATCCGGCGCGACCCGAACGTCCGCAGGATGCGGGAGAGCGCCTCCTCCTTCATTTCGCCTCCTGCGGGATCCGGGCGTCGATGTAGATCCCCGTGTCGAGCGTCTGCTCGATGCAGTACGGCCCGGCGTCGCGGAGCCGGGCCATGATCCGGGTGAATTCCGTCACGGTGTTCTGCAGTCCGGAGATCTCTTCGCCGGAGAGCGAGCCGGAGTGCTCCCGCAGGTACGGGGCCAGCGTATTGAGCCCCCAGGCGACCAGCCGCGCCTCAAGCTCGGCGGTCTCGCCGCCTTTGACCTTCAGCTTTTCGGACATGTTGCGCGCGCCGTCGAACGACTCGAGCAGCCGCAGCCGGCGCACCTCGAGCACCATCGCGTTCTCACGCTTCAGATACGCGGGAATGCTGATCGCCAGCGTGATTTCCGCAATCACGATCGCAAAGAATATAACCACCGCCAGCGCCGCGACATAGTCGCGCTTGAACCGGGCGGAATAAGTGATCTGTCGAGCCAATTGGCACCTCGTGTTCAGAATGAATTACCGTCCATACGGTTCTCAATATACCACGCCGATATTGCTTTTTCAATCCCGCCGCCCCAAAAGGCCGGACCGGAACAGGAAATAAAGCAGCGTCAGCAGCGCCGTGACCGCGGCGGCCACATAAGTGAGGAACGCGGCGGAGAGCACCTCCCCCGCTCCTTTCGCCTCGCTCTGCGTCACGATCCCGGAGGAAACCATGAGCTTCTTCGCGCGCATGCTCGCGTCATATTCGACCGGCAGCGTCACGAGCGAGAAGAGCACGGCCAGCCCGAAGCAGACGATTCCGAGCACAACCAGCGCCGGACTGTGCATGAAGAGCCCGAGCACGAAGAAGATGTACGCGCCGGGGCTGGCGAGGTTCACGGCCGGAACCAGCGCGCTGCGCAGCCCGAGCGCCGCGTACCCCGTCGCGTGCTGGATCGCGTGGCCCGCCTCGTGGCACGCCACGCCGATCGCGGCGATGGAGTCCGAACGGTAGACGCCGGGCGACAGACGCAGAACCTTCGCGGACGGGTCGTAGTGGTCCGACAGGAACCCCTGCGTCTCCTCGACGCGCACATCGCGGATCCCGGCGTTGGAGAGCAGCCGCACGGCCGCCTCCGCGCCGGTCACGCGCGTCGCGCTCGCGACGCGCGAATATTTGTCGAACGTGAACTTCGTCTTCGCCGACGCCCAGAGCCCCAGCAGGATGCCGGGCAGCGTGAAGAGCAGGTAAACCGGGTCAAAAAACATCTTGTGATCCTCCTTTCCGGCAAATGGTCAGCGCGCGGTGAAGCCGCAGGTCGCCGTCAGAAACTTCGCGGCCAGCTCGGGCCAGCGCTTCGCGTCGGGGTAATCCGCCGCCAGGCCGATGCCGTGCGGACCGGCCGGAAACACGTGCAGCTCGGCCGGGACGCCGTTCTTCCAGCACGCCTCGGCAAACGCGACCGAATTCCGCACCGGAACCGCGCCGTCCGTGGCGGTGTGCCACAGGAAGGCCGGCGGCGTATCGGCCGTCACGCGGCGGTCGAGGCAGTAGCGCTCTTCGAGCTCCGCGAGCGACGCGCCGAGCAGGTTCTCCCCGCTGCCGCGGTGGCCCCAGACCGTGCTGAAGGAGATCACCGCGTAGCACGGCAGGATCGCATCCGGACGCTGCGAATATGCGTCCGCCGCGTCCCCTGCCTTCGCGTCGACCTCGCCGAACAGAGTCCCGGCGGAAGCGGTCAGGTGGCCGCCCGCCGAGAACCCGAGCACCGCGATCTGCGCGGCGTCGATGCCCCACTCCGCCGCGCGGCTCCGCACGATCCGGACCGCGCGGAACACGTCGCGCTGCGGCGCGGGGAAGCGGTACGGCGCGACCCGGTACTGCAGCACGAATGCGTGGAACCCGAGCTCATTGAATTTCAGCGCGATCGGCGTCCCCTCGTGCGGCGCGCGGTTCACATAGCCGCCGCCGGGGCAGACGATGACCGCGCCGCGCAGCGGCTGCGTCCTGTCGAGCAGAAAGGGTTCGAGGTACGGCGCGAAATCGTCGGCGGGATTTCCGGTCCCCGCGCTTTCAACCGTGCTCCAGAGCTTGATCGTTTCCATGTTATTTCTCATCCTTTGATTTCATTGCGTCCGGGCTTCAGGGCGAAACTCCGCCCGTCCGGCGCGTGATAGGTTCCGTATAAGCCGGGCGGCAGCGTCACAACCGCGCCGCCGTCGAGCTCCACATCGATCGTCCCGCCCGCCGGGTGCACGACCCGCCCCCGGAGCCGCCGCCCCGGCAGGAGCTGCGGACGCACCTCCACCGCCCGGAAGCCGTATCCGGCCGGGCGCACGCCGAGCATCGACGCGTAGAAGTGCCACAGAATATGCGCGCTCCACGCATGGCAGTCGGAACGGCTCGGCTCCGGCTCCTCAAGCAGCGTCGCGAGGCCGAGGGAGTCCATTTCGCGGAACACGCCGAGCCGCCGGTCGAAGAGATCCGGCCGGTTCAGCTTCCGGTAGGCTTCGAACAGGTAAAAACTGAAATAGACCGTCGCGCGGGTCAGCTCCTCCGATCCGCAGAGGCCCGCGGCGCACGCCTCCTCAACCGGCTCCGGCAGCGTGTCCGACAGCAGCATCAGGATCTGCATGTGCTCCGAAAAGCTCCCGCCATCGGCCGTGTCCGCGAAGAGCCCCCGCTTCTCCCGCCAGAAGACCCGGATCACCGCATCGGCCAGCGCCGAGGCGCGGCAGCGGAAGTATCCGGCCATGACCGCGTCGCCGGTCAGCTCATACAGGTTCGCCAGCGAACCGAGGCCGTAAAGATAAAGCGCGTTCACGATGCCGGAGAGACCGCGCTCCGCCTCCGGCGGCACCCCGGCGGGCCAGCCGGCCGCCCAGTCGACGAAGCACCACGTGCGCGGGACGGAGACGAGCCCGTCCGCGCCGGCCCACCGCTCATATGCGTCCGCGACCCGCCGCGCGGCCGGGAGCAGCTCCGCGACGAGCGGGCCGCCGCGCCAGCGCGCGTAATCCTCGAGCATCCCGATGAAGAACGGTGAAAAGGTCGGGATGACCTGCGTGACCCGCGACGGATAGCGCGACTGGAAGAGCCCCGATCCGAGCTGCCCGGCAGCGAACATCCGCAGCGCCTTTTCGACCAGCCGCCCGTCGCGGGAGACCGCCAGCGTCAGCAGCGCCTGGATCCGGGTGTCGCCGAGGTACATGAGCTGCTCGTAGTACGGGCAGTCCATGAACGTGTCGTGCGAACACATCTCAAGCGTGCGCCGCGAAAGCGCCGCGAGCCGGTCAAGGTCCGGACAGCCGGATTCGAACGAGCTTTCGAACTCCAGCGGATAACGGAACTCCTCAAGCAGAAAGCGGTCGATGCGGAGCGGTTCCTCCCCGGTCGCGATTTCGAGCGAGACGAACCGCCCGGCGCGGTACCACGCCGTCCAGAACGCCATCCGGTCGCGCCCGTCCGGCAGGAAATGGTCGTAGATCCCGAAGAAAAAGCGGTCGCGCCAGCCGGTGCGGTCCGCCTTGGCGCGCACCTCCTTCTCCTCCGTCATCAGCGCCTCGGCCCAGCCGAGCGAAATCTTCGCGCCGCGCCCTTTCGAAGTGACGAGGCGCGGGCGCGCGCAGTAGTAGTCGTCGAGCTCGAGCAGCAGCCGGAGCTCCGTATGCGCCGGAACCTCGAGCCCGCCCGCCCGCAGCTTCTCCCCGAATCCGGCGAGCTCCGGCGCGCGGTTGTCCGCGGCGCGGAAGCGTCTGCCGCCGAACGGCCCGGCGTAGCGGACGGAGAAGCCGCGCACAGGCTTCGTCTCCATCGCGGGGAGCGTCGCGGCGCGCAGCAGCGGCTGGGGGCCGAACTCATTGCGCAGATCCGCGTCGCCGCCGGGCCAAAGCTCCGTGACGGGCAGCCACCCCTCCCCGCCGCCGTGCTCGATTCCGGCCGGACAGCCGGAGGCGTCGAAACTCATCTCCTGCCCGACGCTCGCCGCCCAGCCGCGGACCGGCTCCCAGGTGTGCCCGGGGACGGGGAGCGCCTCCCAGTTCCCGGCGCGGCTCTCGAGCTTCTCCGCCTCTCCGCCCCCGGCGGCGGCGAAGAGGAAGCCGTGTTCGAATTCGACCTTCGCAAGCGGCCCGCGCCCGCCGAAGGAGGAGACCATCGCCACAAGCGTATGCTCGCCCGCCCCGGCCTCGAATTCAAAGAGGTCGACGAAGGTGCTGCGCACGTCTCCGAGCTCCGGCCCGCAGGCGGCCTCGACGCCGTCGATCCAGAGCCGGTAGACCGCGTCCGCCGTGACGCCGACCGGCAGCTTCACGGGGGCGGAGAGCGTGAAGCGGTTGCGGAACGCGGTCGTCACCGCGGCGCCCCGCCCGCGCGGCAGCGTGATCCATTTCGCCCGCCACACGCCGTCGCCGTTCCAGTCGCGCCCCCCGCTCCGCCGTCCGAACGGCAGGCTCCCGGCCGTCACCCGCGTCAGTTTCGCCATGAAATTCTCCAAATGAATTGATTCCGGTAAGATACATCCCGAATCCCCATTATTCAAGATAAATCCTGCAAAAAGGGGGGCGGATGACTGGCAAAAAGCGGCAGACGTGGTATGTTACTCCCGGACAGTCAACAGTGAAACCGGAGCAGCAGACAGTCATGGCTTTGCGACACGCATTCAAACCGTTCGCGGCCCCCCGGCGACGGGGCCGTGCCGTGCCTCCTGCCCGCAACCGAGCCGATTTTTGAATTCAACCATATCTGGAGTCATCGCAATCATGCCGGAAAACAACGAAAACAACGCACCGCTGGACTTCATCCGCGAAATCGTGGCCGAGGACCTGCGCAACCATAAAAACGGCGGCAGGGTCGTCACCCGCTTCCCGCCGGAGCCGAACGGATATCTCCACATCGGCCACGCCAAGGCGATCTGCCTCGACTTCGGCGTGGCGGCCGAGAACAGCGGCGTCTGCCACCTGCGCTTCGACGACACGAACCCGGCCAAGGAGGATACGGAGTACGTCGACTCGATCATCAACGACGTGAAGTGGCTCGGCTTCGACTTCGGCGAACACCTCTACTATGCGAGCGACTGCTTCGAGCGCATGTACGAGTGCGCCGTGACCCTCATCAAAAAGGGGCTCGCCTACGTCTGCGACCTCTCCCCCGGGGAGTGGGACGAATACCGCGGCAACCTGAACGCCCCCGGCAAGGAGCCGCCCGGCCGCAGCCGCTCCGTCGAGGAGAACCTCGATCTTTTCGAACGCATGAGGGCCGGTGAATTCGAGGACGGCGCGAAGGTGCTCCGCGCCCGCATCGACATGGCTTCGCCGAATATCCACATGCGCGACCCGGTCATCTACCGCATCCGCCGCGTCCACCACTTCCGCCACGGCGACAAGTGGTGCGTCTACCCGATGTACGACTTCGCGCACCCGCTCGAAGACGCGTTCGAAGGCGTGACCCACTCATTCTGCACGCTGGAATTCGAGATCCACCGCCCGCTCTACGACTGGGTCCTCGAAGCGCTGGAGTTCAAAAACCCGCCGGTGCAGACCGAGTTTTCGCGGCTGAATCTGACCTACACGGTCATGAGCAAGCGCAAACTCCTGCAGCTCGTGAAGGAGCATCACGTTTCGGGCTGGGACGACCCGCGCATGCCGACCATCTGCGGAATGCGCCGCCGCGGCATCCCCGCCGCCGCGATCCGCAAGCTCTGCAAAACCGTCGGCATCACGAAGTTCGAGGCGCTGACCGACATCGCGCTTCTGGAGCACTGCGTGCGCGAGGAGCTGAACGCCACGGCCCCGCGTTTCCTCGCCGTGCTCGACCCGCTGAAGGTCACGATCACGAACTACCCCGATGAAGGCGTGGAGCCGCTCGACGCGGCCAACAACCCGGAGGATCCCTCCGCCGGCTGCCGCAAGCTCCCGTTCGGACGCGAACTCTATATTGAAAAAAGCGACTTCATGCTCGAACCGGTCAAGGGGTATTTCCGCCTCGCGCCGGGCCGCGAGGTGCGGCTGCGCTACGGCTACTTCATCAGATGCGAAGAGCCCGTGCTCGACGCGGCGGGCAATGTCGTCGAACTCAAATGCACGTTCGACCCCGAAACCCGCGGCGGCTCCGCCCCGGACGGGCGCAAGGTCAAGGGGACGATCCACTGGGTTTCGGCCGGCAGCGCCGTCCCGGCCGAGGTGCGCCTCTACGAGCGGCTCTTCACGGCCGAGCAGCCCGGCGCGGACGGCGCGGACTTCCTGACCCAGCTGAACCCGGACTCCATCAGGACCGTCGAGGCGCTGGTCGAGCCGAAGCTCGCGGAGCTCCCGGCCGGCACATGCGTGCAGTTCGAACGCAACGGCTACTACTGCGTCGACCCCGATTCGAAGCCCGGCAGCCCGGTCTTCAACCGGACCGTCACGCTGAAGGACTCCTGGGGCAGCAGGCAGACGAAGTAACACACACGGGGGGGACGGATGCGCGACGGAAGAATGAAACAACTGTTTTCCCGCTATGTCATCGGTTCGGACTACTCCTACCGGGAGTTCGGGCCGATCGGGAAGTTCACGCGGCTGCTCTGGCTCTCCTCGCTGCGGTTCTCCGCGGACCGGAACAGCCTGCGCGCCGTCGCGCTGACCTACTACACGCTCTTCGCGATCGTGCCGATGCTCGCGCTCGCGTTCGGCATCGCAAAGGGGTTCGAGCTGCAGGAGAAACTGCAGAACATCCTGAGCGAAAAGCTCGCAAACCAGCGCGAAATCCTGAAGTGGATCTACGACTTCGCGGACAGCACGCTGAGGCAGACGCAGAGCGGCATCATCGCCGGCGCCGGCGTGATCGTGCTGATCTGGACGGTCATGTGGCTGGCCAACAACGTGGAGAAGTCGTTCAACGCGATCTGGAACCTGCCGCCGCGCGGGAACCTCTTCCGCCGCTTCAGCGACTACCTTGCGCTGATCCTCATCACGCCGTTCCTCATCATCGTGCTTTCGAGCGCGGGGCCGGTGCTGCGCAAAGTGATCGGCGAAGGGGCCGGGTTCGGGGTCTGCGGCGCGTTCCTGTTTTCGCTGATGGTCGACACCTCCCCGCTGGTCCTCATCGCGCTGACCTTCACGCTGATCTACTTCATCGCGCCGAATACGCGCGTGCGCTTCAGGTCCGCCCTGCTCGGCGGCATCGTCGCGGGCGTGCTCTTCCAGCTCCTGCAGGACGGCTTCATCGTGCTGCAGACCCGCATCTACCACTACAACAAGGTCTACGGCAGCTTCGCGGTGCTGCCGCTCTTCCTCGTCTGGCTGAAGCTCTCGTGGCAGATCGCGCTCTTCGGCGCGGAGATTTCGTTCATCCACCAGCACATCGGCAGCGGGCTCTTCGACCGGCTCGGCAAGGCCGGGATCAGCCTGAAACTGCGCCGCGAATACCAGCTGCTGATCCTCGGGAAGATCTTCGGTTCGTTCGACCGCGACAAGGGCGCGGTCAGCGAGGAGACGCTCTTCGAGGAGCTGCCGCTGCCCCAGGTGCTCACCCTTTCGATGCTCGACGAGCTCGTCGAAGCCAACGTGATCTACAAACTCGAAGAGGACAAGGCCGCCCCGAACTACCTGCCCGCGCATCCGTCGGAGCATTATACGGTCTGCGACGCGATCGCCATGCTCGAGGAGTCCGGGATGGTCAACCCGCCGGCCGGCAACAGCGCCGAACTGGAAAAAGTCGTCCGCTGCCTCGGAACCCTCCGGAAGGATGCGTCCCGCAGCCCGGGCAACCTCGCACTGAAGGAGCTTGACATCACATGAAACTGCTACCGGGAATCCTCCTTGCTCTCATTTTTCCGCTGCTGCCGCCGGCAGCGGCAGCCGATGGCGCCTGGCGCGCCGACGGGGCGAAATTCATCGTGCCCGGCGAACCGAAAATCGAGGTGGAGTTCCCTGGCGGGGCGCAGCTCTACCGCGAGCCGGAGCGCCGCAGCTTCCGTCCGCAGCGCCCGGCGTTCGAAGCGGGCCGCCTCGAACTCGAAGCGCTGGTCACGGCCGACACGCCGGAGCCGGTCAAGGGGGTGCTCTTCTTCAAGGACAAGGAGGGGCTCTGGTTCCAGAGCATCGAGGAGTTCGCCTTCACGCCCGGCGAGTGGACGAAGATCAGCGTCCGCCTCGACCAGACCGGGCGCAACTGGCGCGGCGTCGGCCACGATGCGGTCTTCGACGCGGAGGCCGCGACCCGGCTCTTCTCCGCCGGCGTGTCGCTCTACGGCGGGGAAACGCGCAAATTCACGTTCGAGTGCCGCGGCCTGAAGCTCGCGGGGGAGCGGGAAAAGCAGCCGCTCTCGATCGTCGGCTGGAAGCTGCCGGAGTCCGGCGAGGTGAACCGGCGCGTCTCCGGCCGCTTCCGGCTCGCGCGCGAGTTCTTCAACCCCTACGACCCGGAGGAGGTGACGGTCGATTACGAGCTCAAAACGCCGGACGGCAAGGTGAAGCGCTATCCGGGCTTCTGGTCGCGCGACTACACGCGCACCCGCCATTTCACACGTGAAATCACACAGCCCGCCGGTTCCGGCTTCTGGGAGGTCCGCTTCACCCCGCTCACGGAGGGGGAGCACCAGGTGCGGCTGGTCGTAAAGGACGTGCGCGCGAATGAAGAGACCACCGGGGAGTGGCACAGCTTCGCCGCGCTCCCGTCGCAGCTTCCCGGCCCGGTCCGGGTCTCGGCGGAGAATCCGTACTTTTTCGAGCTTTCGACCGGGGAGTTCTTTTTCCCGGTCGGGCTCAACATCCACACCAACACCGACCGCCGCAGTGAACTCGGCTTCGGCTTCGGCCATCTGCCGGACCGCGGGACCTACGACTACGACGACTATCTCGAGGCGTGCGGCAAGGCCGGGATCACCGCCGCCGAAATCTGGATGTCCGGCTGGACATTCGCGGTCGAGCACGACGCAAGCCGCAGCGGCTACTACGGCGTCGGACGCTACAACACCGAGGCGGCGTGGCGGCTCGACCACGTGATCGACACCGCGAACCGGAACGGGGTCCGCGTCAACCTCATCATCGACAACCACGGGCGGCTCTCGGACACCTCCGACCCGGAGTGGCGCGAAAATCCGGTCAACTCCGGCGCGGAGTATGCCGTCGCGAACGGCGGCTTCCTCGCGGATCCCGGCGAATTCTTCCGCTCGGAGCCCGCCGTCAAGAACAATTCGAAGCGCGCGCGCTACATCGCCGCGCGCTGGGGCGCCACGCCGGGCATCATGGCGGTCGAGCTCTGGAGCGAGGTGGACCTGACCAGCCAGATGCGCGAACGCTACCGGGACGGCTCGATCCAGAAGTGGCACCAGAGGGCCGCCGCGGAACTGCGCGGATGGTCCCAGACCGGCTGGCCGGTTTCGACGCACGTATGCAGCGAGTTCCGCAACCAGCTCGGGCTCATCGAGCTGTTCCGGCAGCCCGCCGTCACGCACCTGGCGGGGGACGCCTACCGCAACCCGAGCCAGCACTTCGCGGAGCACCTGCGCGACTACTGCGCCAATATGAAAAACGGCAAGCCGCAACTCATCACGGAGTACGGCGGGAACCCGTCCGGCAGCTCGCCGGATCAGCTGCTCGGCGACATCCATTGCGGGCTCTGGGGGTCGCTCTTCTCGCGCCTCGCGGGCACGCCGTTCCTCTGGTGGCACGACTTCGTGCATCTGAACAACCACTACGACCATTACCGGGCGTTCGCGGAGTACCTGAAGGGGATCGACCTGCGCTCCGGCAGGCTCGACTACCTGCCCGTCCCCCCGGTCACGGTCCCCGCGCCGCCGAAGGATCAGCGCTACATGGCCATGGCGCTCGCGAAACCGGGCGCCGCCTACGGCTGGCTCTTCAACCACGCCGCGACCCAGCGCTACCCCGCCGACGCGGCGGCTTACCCGGAGGTGAAGGATGTCTCCGTCCGGCTTGACAGCGCCCTTCTTACGCCGGGGAGCTACCGCCTCCGCTGGTTCTCGACGCTGCCGTACGCCGAGGTCGCCTCGTCCACCGTCAAGATCGAGCCGGGCAGGCCCGTGACCGTCGCCGCGCCGCCGTTCCGCATCGACCTGGCATTCAAACTCGAACAGGAGATACCGCAATGAGAACCCTTTTTTCCGCCCTCCTGGTCCTGTTCCTGTGCGCCGCCGCCCCCGCGGAGGAACGCAAGTGGCTGCAGCCGGAGGCGAAGTTCCGGCTGACCGCCGTTCCCGAGCGCCCCGGCGAGGCGTGCAGTATCGACCTGCGCCGGATGGTGCTGCCGGAGCTGCCCGCAAACGGCGTGCGGGTATTCGACGACGCCGGCAAGCCGGCCGCGTACCAGCTGCACGACAACTTTTCACTCTCCATCGCGCCGGCGCCCGGGGCGAAGAGCTTCGACATCTACTTCGGCTTTCCCGGCAGACAGCCGTCCGACACCTGGACGCCGCAATCCGGGCCGCGCCCTCCCGCGCAGCGGCTGAAGCTGAATTTCTACTGGGGCGGCAACCGCCCCTGCACGCCGGAGGAGTTCCTCGCCAGGCGCAACATGGAGATCGAGCGCAGCAACCGCTGGCACACGCGGAATTTCTACAACCGCCCGTTCATCCTCCAGCGCCAGGCGATCACCGGATTCGAGCCGCCGCAGTGGGTCCCGAAGTTCCCGCAATATTACAAGAACCGCCAGGCGCAGTTCAAGCGCCTCCATACGAAGAACAAGCGCCAGTGGATGCGCGCCGCCTCCGAGCTGACCGGCAATTCGTACTGCGAGCGGATGCGCCGCTTCAACCTCTCCTGGAAACAGCAGATGAAGAACCACCTCGACTACATCAAACGCGAAGCGGCGCGCATCGACGGCCAGTATGCGCAGGCGCGCAAAGATATGGCCAAAGGCCCGGAGAACGACCTCCTCGGCGCCGCCGGCTGGAAGAACCCGCGCGAATTCACCGCGACCGAGGTGCAGCTCATGGTCCGGCCGCCGGAGACGCAGGAGCACTACACGGCCCGCTTCTCCGGCTTCTTCGAAGTGCCGGAGGACGGGGAGTATGAGTTCGAGCTCTTCTCGAACTCCCTCGCGCTCCTGAAGCTCGACGGAGAGATCATCGCGCGCCGGGTCAACGCGAACGGCTCACAGCCGCCGGAAACGGCCGTGGTGAAACGCGAGCTGAAAAAGGGGAGCGCCCCCTTCGAGCTCTTCTACCGGCTGAACAGCGGCTACGGTCAGCTGACCGTCCGCATGCGGCCGGCCGGGACGGGCGAATTCCGGCTGCTCGCGGCGGAGCATTTCACCCCGGCCCGTCCGGCGCACCCCGTGGAGCTGGCAGAGAGCGGCGGGGTGCGCTACCCGCTGATTTCGCGGCGCGGCCATTATCTGCTCTATACGGGCAAGCAGTCTTCGATCCCGATTGAAAGCTTCGATTTCCTGACCCCGACCGACGAAATCGAGTGGCATTTCGGGGACGCCCCCTGCCGTCCGCTCGATGAACTCTCGCCCTCCGTGGTTCCGGGCGACACGCCGGAGTCGCGCCTCTCGTTCCGGCTGATCGGCCGGCCGGAGACCCAGCTGCCTGTGCTCAACTCCGACTACCGCGCCGACCTTGTCGAGCTGCGCCCCGACCTCCAGCTCAGGCTGTGGGCGCCGGAGATCATTTACGACGACGAGGAGCTGCCGGTTTCCGCGGAGAGCATCTCGCGCCTGCCGCTTGAGATCGAAGCGCAGCTCGATGTCGCAATCGACGGCAAACCGCAGGAGCTGCGCCGGGTGCGCCTCCCCGCCAAGCCGGACGAGCGGTTCGACCGCGCCGCCGCGGACATCTACCGCAAGGACACGATCACCCTCCCGCCGCAGCAGCAGAAGCGGTCCGAAACGGTTGAAGTGCAGCTCGACATCGAGAACTTTGAATTCGACCGCAAGCGCCTCCGCATCCTGCCGGTCTCCGGCGACGGCCTCGCGGACAAAGCCGGCGCGGACAACACCGTGCTCGTCCTGCGGCGGCCGAAGCTCAGCGACATCCGCAACTGGGAGCTGCCGCGCAAAATCGGCGACGAGCTCACCGCCTACCGCAAGCTCCTGCTCATCGGCGAGCCCGTCGAAGGGTTCGGCATGTTCGTCCGGGAGCTGCTGAAGAAGAAAAAGAAGCAGCAGCAGAGCGTTGAATTCATCCCGTTCTCCGATTCGGAAACCCCGCTCCGGACCGGCCTGCCGGAGCTGCTCGACCGCATCGGCTCCAGCGACGCGGACCGCGCGGCCCTCTTCCTGCCCTGTCTGTACCATATGGGGACCGCAGAACCGTGGATGCGCGACCGCTATATCGCCGCCCTCCTCGAAAAACTGCGTTCGAACCGGAAGCTTCACGCACTCTATCTGGTTCCCGCCCCGGTCCGGCCGGGCGAAGAGGCGCAGGCGGAGAAGCTGCTTGAGGCGCTGCGCCGCCTGGCGCGGGAGTATGACGTCCAACTGCTCGAGCCCGTCCGGGCCGCCGCGCCCTCCGGAAACGAGCACC
The DNA here is from genome assembly GCA_018265615.1 of Lentisphaeria bacterium. Lineage (GTDB taxonomy): Bacteria > Verrucomicrobiota > Lentisphaeria > Victivallales > Victivallaceae > Victivallis. Next base: position 31,244 of record JABLYX010000014.1, on the reverse strand, counting down.
CGTTTCACTCCCCGGAGGAGTTCCTGCCGCTCCTGCAGAGCCTGGGCCGGAAGCTCTGACGCAGCCCGCTCGCCGTGCATAAAAAAAGAGCGGTCATGCGACCGCTCTTTTTATTTATGCTTTCGGCCCCTCTCCTCCGGGGGGCGCGGCACACGCCGCGGCTTTCGCCTCTGCGGCCTTCTCGCGGCGCCTGGCCTTGATCGCCTCCTTGATGCGGCGGTAGCGCAGGACGAGGTGGTAGACGCCGAAGTAGGTCAGCGGCGTGCAGACGGCCGCCAGCAGGAAGCCGCCGACGAAAAAGGAGGCGATCAGGTCGCCGCCGAGGTGCAGGAAGCCGCTCACGTCAAGCTTGATGAGGTCTTTGGCGGCCTGCTCCGTCGCTTTCCAGGTCAGTTCCCCCCCGATGATCTTGTTGCCGACCCAGCATTGCGCCGGATAGATGAAGAGCACGGTGACGGGGTTCGTTATGAATGTGCCGAGCGTCGCCCCGATCTTCGAGCAGCGCAGTACAAACGAGAGCGGGATCGAGATCAGCAGCTGGGCGGACATCGGGATCACGCACCCGATAAACATGCCGAGCGCCCATCCGCGCGCGATATAAGTCGGAGTTCCTTCGGCGCGGACGATTTTCGCGTAGAAGTAAATCCATTTCCGTTTCAGATTGAACGCCATGAATAACCTTTTCTCCCCAAAAAGTTGCCTGCCCTTCCTCCTCCGCCAAGGCCGCGGATGACAAACCGGGCCCGTCATCCACAGCGCCTGCGCGGCGGATGATACTTTTCAGGGGCCCCGCTCTCTGAAGAGCTCGTGCCCGGCATCGTGTGCCGGGCACGGCTCCTGTGTTCCGTGCGGCTTCACCGCACTCACACCTGCGGGACAGGCATTGCTGATGTTCCGATGGCATCAACATACCATCACCTTCCCTGAACCGGACTAATATAGCCCGCCCCCCTGAAAATAACAAGCGGAAAAGAGGAAAGAATCCCGCAGGTTCCGCATTATTGTTCCTCCGGCTTCTCCGGCGGAGGCGGCGGCTGGAAACGGATCGATTCCCGGATCAGGTTCGAGTTGTTCCAGAAGCGGCTCAGGTCCTTCGAGAGCTGCGCCATGTCGATCCCCTCCCACGCGGCGGCGTTCGCCCTGCCGGCGTCCTTCGTCTCGACGAGCCTGTCGTAGTAGCGCAGCGGCACTTTCGCATACTCCGGCCTGCCGTCGACCGGCGCGCCCTTCCAGAGATAATAGACCAGCGCGTGCGCGAGGCGGTAGTTCACGTCGCGGTTCTGCCCGTAAAACGCGGCGCGGTCCATCTTCACGAGCGCCCCGACGTCATGCACCTTGTCCCCGTCGAACAGTTTGGTCAGCGCGCGCTCGTCATGCTGCGCGAGCAGGATGAGCCCCTTGCCGGTGCGGAACTCGATCCCCTCGAAATACTGGGCGGTCCCCTCGTTGTACCACATGTCCGCCTGCGCCTCCCCGGAGGCGAAGAAGAGGTACTGGTGAAATCCCTCGTGGAACGCGACCTGCCGCATGATCGTCTTCTGCACCGAATCGCGGAACCTGCGGTCGAGCGGCGAAATGACCAGCTCGCGCCGCGCCGGGTGCCAGAGCCCCCCGGACCACTGCATCTCGCTGCCGACATACTCCAGGTACTGCTCCCGCCTGTTGAAGATCCGGACCACGCTGACCGACTGCAGCGGCTTCCGCAGCGGGAAAAAGGTTTCGAACACCACGCGCGCGTTTTCGAGCTCGCTGCGCAGCCGGGTCATCGCGCGGCGGTCGGTCTGGTTCGAAACGAAGATGTAGTTGTCCGTCTCGACATACCACCAGTCGCTGAAGTTGCGGATGCTCTGGATGACCCGGGAACGCGACGCCTCATATTCCGCCGTCCCCTTGCTTCGGCCGCTCTCCGCCAGCGGGACGGTTTCGCGCTTCGGCGCCATGAACTGCACGGAGCCGAGCGACTGCCGGATCACGCGCTCCGCGCGGTCGTCGAACCGGCTGCTGTCGACGCTGAAGAAAAGCAGGATCATCCGCAGCGGCTCGTTCTTCGGAACCAGGAGGTACGCGACCCGGTTCACCCCCTGCGCCCCCTCCAGCTCGAAGACGGTCGCGCTGCAGCCGTAGAGCGCCTGCGGGAACGGCTTGACCTCCTTCACCTCCGCGAGGGTGAAATCCTGCACCCATTTTTTCAGCTGCTCTCCGGAAAGCTCTTTGCCGAGCGGTTTGAACTCCTCCGCGAGCTCGCTCTCGGGCTTCAGCTCCGGCTTGCCGAACGGCGGAAACAGGACGGTCCCGACCCGGACCATGCAGCTCTCGTTGAACCAGACCCCGGCGGTCTGGCGGAACCGCCAGTACTCATGGTTGCCGATGAGCTTCGCGCCGTCGCTGCGCCGCGTCGCGACGATGGCGGGCATCGGCAGCGGCATCGGTTTCATGTCGCGGAACGCCCGGAACCGCACGCCGGCCGACGGCAGCGAAACCGGCCCGCCGAGCGAAATCGGCGACGGGGCCGCCGCCGCCCCCGCCATCATCAGGAACCCCGCAAGGAAAACAATCAGACTCCGCATGTTCACCGCCTTTCTCACTGCCGCAACGCACCCTTTTCCGGTTTAAAGAAAGAAAAACAGGGCTCGACGCCGCCGGCCGCGTGCCTCCTTCCAAAAAAGAGCAGCCCGTCTTCCTCCGGAGTGACGGAATACGGCTTACAGCCCTCCTCCCAGAACCACCTGATCTCCTCCGGCGCCGGATACTCCGCAAGGAGCGTTCCATCGCTCCGCAGCAGGAGCAGCCGCGTAACCTCGTCCCTGATGCGGACCGGCCGGCCGCGGTACTTCCACCAGTACGGGCGGCCGAACTCCCCACGGCAGCGGCTCGCCCGTATCACGGCCCAGAGCTGCCCCGGATCCTTCGCGGCGAACCAGTCGCTCCACTGCTCCCCCGGAGCCAGCAGCCGCCGGGAAACCAGTCCCGGCACGGCGGGGTCGCCGCAAAATGAGTGAAGGGGGAACCCGGCCGGCTGCTCCTCCGGCGCCGGGATCGTCCCGTACCGGATCTGGAACCCGGCCAGCAGCGCCAGACAGAAGCCGGCATCGTAGCCCCTCCTGCCCTCCGGATCCGCCGCCCCCGCGATAAACGCCGCCAGCAGGAAGAAGAGCGGAAGCCAGAGCAGCCGCACCGGCAGCCCGGCCGGAACGAGGCAGAGGATGCACCAGACTCCCGCCGCCAGGCTCCACACCCGGAACCGGCTGCGGTCAAACCGGTATACGAGCGCGAACACCGCCGTCCACACCCACGCCATCCACACCCACGGCACCGCGAGCGGCGCGATGCGCGCCAGGGTGACGGCCCAATGCTCCCCGCTCCGCAACTTCCGCCACGCAGCGAAGAGGAGAAGAAGCGCGAAACCGCAGCCCGCATATTCGGCGGCATCCTCCAGGCGCGGAAATCCGTCCGCCCACCGCAGCCCGGCAAACGCCAGCCAACAGAAGAACATCCCCCAGAAACCGGTTCTCTCCATCCGGACCATGACAGCCCCCTTTCTCTCCCGGTAAGACGCGCGACAGGGCGCATCCTTACCGGCCGGAAACGAAAAAAACCTCCGGAACCGCGTTGCAACGGCGGCCGTCCGGAGGTTTCCGACACGAAAAGGGCGTTTACCGGTCGACGCGCGCGCCGCCGCCCTTCATGAGCTTCTGAACCTCGTCGAACGTCGCCATCGAGGTGTCGCCCGGCGTGGTCATCGCCAGCGCGCCGTGCGCCGCGCCGCAGTTCACGGCATAGTCGGCGTCGCCCGTGGTCATGAGCCCGTAGATCAGCCCCGAGGCGAAGCTGTCGCCGCCGCCGACCCGGTCGAAGATCTCGAGGTTCGGGCGGTGGGCCGCCTCGGCGAATTTGCCGTCCTTCCACGCGATCGCGCCCCAGTCGTTGCAGCTCGCGGACTTCACCGCGCGCAGCGTCGTGGCGACGACCTGGAAGTTCGGATAGAGCTTCACGGCCTCTTCGATCATCGCGCGGAAGCTCGCGGTGTCGAGCTTCGAGAGGTTCGCATCCACCCCCCTGACCTCGAGCCCGAGGCAGGCGGTGAAATCCTCTTCGTTGCCGATCATCACATCGACGTACTTCGCGATTTCGCGGTTCACGCTGCGGGCGCGCTCCACGCCGCCGATCGCCTTCCAGAGGCTCGGGCGGTAGTTCAGGTCGTAGCTTGTGACCGTGCCGTATTTCTTCGCGGTCTTCAGCGCTTCGATCACGACGTCCGGCGTGGTGTCGGAGAGCGCGGCGAAGATGCCGCCCGTGTGGAAGTGGCGCACCCCGCACCTGCCGAAGATGTACTCCCAGTCGATGTCGCCGGCCTTCAGCTGCGAAACCGCCGTGTTGCCGCGGTCGGAGCAGCTCTTCGCCCCGCGGCAGCCGAAGCCGCGCTCGACGAAGTTGAGCCCGTTGCGGACCGTGCGGCCGATGCCGTCGTACGGAACCCACTTCACGAAGTCGGTCGCGACGCCGCCCTGCAGGATGAAATCCTCGATCAGCCGGCCCACCGCGTTGTCCGCGAACGCGGTCACGACCGCGGTGCGCAGACCGAAGCAGCGGCGCAGGCCGCGCGCGACGTTGTATTCGCCGCCGCCTTCCCATACCGTGAAGCTGCGGGCGGTATGGACCCGGCCTTCGCCCGGATCGAAGCGGAGCATGATCTCCCCGAGGCTGATTTCGTCAAAACGGCACTCTTCGGCTTTTCTGTACTGCAGCATGGTTTATTTTCCCTCCTTGAGCGCGACCGCCTGCTTCACGGTTTCGCGGATTTTATCCCAGTTCCCGGCGGCGATGTCGTCGGATTTCCCGAGCCAGGTGCCGCCGACCGCGACGACCTCCCTGATCCCCAGGTATTCCGTGACGTTCGCGGTCGTCACGCCGCCGGTCGGCATGAAGCGCACGCCGAGGTGCTTGTAGGGAGCAATGAGCGACTTCAGCATCTTCGTGCCGCCCGCCGCCTCCGCGGGGAAGAACTTCAGGAAGCGGCAGCCGAACTCCATCGCCTGCTCGGCTTCGGAGGGCGTGCAGACTCCCGGCGCAAAGGCGAAATGGCTCTCCACGGCGGCGCGGACGACATGCGGGTTGAAGCCCGGCGCGACCGCGAACTTCGCGCCCGAGTCGAACGCGCGCTTCAGGTCCGCGACGTTCAGGATCGTGCCGGCGCCGAGGTAGAGCCCGGGAAAGCGCTCCGACGCGGCCCTGATGATCGAGGCCGCCGCCTGTGTGCGGAACGTGATCTCCGCGGCAGGGAGCCCGCACTCGACGAGCACTTCACACATTCTGAGGCCCGAATCGAGGTCGTCCAGCACGAGGACCGGGACGATCCGGATCTTTTCCAGCTGCGCAACCACATTGTCGCAAACCATCGAGAAACTCATTTCAAAAACTCCTTGTTCAAATCGTGAAACCGTTACATACGGCATCTGTTGTTCCCTTACAGAATATATCCTCCCCCCGCGATTATGCAAGCTCCCCCCGCCGTTTTTTCTCCCGCCGCCGCATCGGCGGTTCATGGCCGGAAGCGGGAAGATCCCTCCTGCGGAATTCCCGGCCTGTCGCCACACCTGAATAAAATTGATTTTATTTTTAATTTTATTGATATCAACCTTGCTTTTATTGAAATCCCGTGGTATCATTAAATCACAGGAGGGACAGACGCATGGCGAAGGACCATTTTTCACACCGCTGCCAGAACTGCGGCGGGGAGCTGGCGATTGAGAAACTGAACTGCGGAAGCTGCGGGCTTTCGCTGGCGGGGCGGATCGAGCTGCCCCGCCTCGCGCGGCTGGAGGCCGGGGACCGCGAATTCATCGAGCTGTTCGTCCTCTCCGCCGGCTCCCTGAAGGAGGTCGGGAAGATCCTGAACCTCTCCTATCCGACCGTGCGCGCCCGGCTCGACCGCGTGATCGCGAACCTTCAGGAGCTCGACCGCGACCGCCGCGCCGCGCGGCTGGAGATCATCAGGCGGCTCGAACGCGGCGAAATCACCGCCGAACAGGCCGCCGAAGAGCTTGCACGCAACTGAAACCCCTTTCCGGAGAGAAACAGCATGAGTGATACCGTTTTCGCCGCCCTGTCGTGGGATATCCTGGCCGTCTGGCTCCCGGTCGCGGCCACCGCCGCCGTGGCGCTCTGCAGCGCCGTACTGATCCGGCGCGACCGCTACCGGCGCAAACTCGCGCTGCTGCCCTCCCCGGAGGCCGAACGGATCCGCAGCCTCGCGGCCGGGGGCGCGCTCCGCCCGGAGGAGGCGGAGAAGCTGCTGGCCGAATGCAACGCGCTCCCGGAGGTGCGGGAGCGCTCCCCGCTGCCGGACCTGCCTCTGAAGCTCGTCTCCGTGTCCGGCCGGATTTACAGCACAATGAAGTTCGTGATGCTCCCCGGGACCGCCGCCGCGTTCTACGCGCTCCACCTCTGCGCGGCGAGCCCCGGCTTCAGGGGCAGTTACGAGTTTCACGGCGAAAAACTGCCGCTCTTCGCCGCCGCCGCAGGGGCCGTGCTCCTTCTCGCGCTCTTCGAATTCATCGCCTCGGTCAAAATCCTGCACGGCAGCATCGCGGCGCGCAACTTTTTGATCTTCAGCTGGATCGTAAACTTCGCACTGGTGCGGGCGATGCTTTCGCCGTTCGACTCGCCGCTCTACTTCATCCCGACGGCCGCCTGCGGGGCCTACGCCCTGTACGTCCTCCTGCTCCGGCGGGGGGCAGTGCGGAAAATCGCGGCGGGGCGGCCGGAAACCGGGTGCGGCGCGAAAGCCGGCGCAGCGCTCCTGGCCGCAGCCGCGCTCGCCTTCGGGCTCTGCGCCTTCTCCGCCCGGTCGAACAGCCTGTACGAGCGGTTCGCCACAGCCTCGAATTTCTCCTCCGCCACCAGCGACGGGGCGAACTACGCAAGATTCGAAAAGCTCCTGCTGATCCAGGGGACGCCGGACGGAGAGACGCTGAAGCTCTGCGAACTGCTGGCCGCCGGACTGAAGGCCGATCCCGGCACGGTCTGCGAAATCCGCCGTTTCGGCGGCCCGGTCCCGACCGACGACCTGCTGCGGACGCTGCCGGTCCTCGTCACGCGGGAGACGTATACGCAGCCCGCGCCGCTGCCCGGCATCATCAGAAAGCACCTGCCGGACTCCCTCTTCCCGGCCGGCCCGGCGCCGGACAGGGAGGACACGCTCCGGGGCCTCGCGGGGAAAATGAAGCGGAACTTCTGTTTCCGGGTCGAAACCATAACCGGCGCGGGGTCGTCGAGCTTCTTCTACAAGGGGCTCCAGCTCACCGACGGGGCCGTTTCGTTCTCAGGAACCTTCCTGGCCGGAACCTCAAACCCGGAGATGGCGGATCGATCGATCGGCCGCGTCGCCGGGATGGCCGTGAAGGCGCTGAATTCGCTCTGGGAAAAACGGCGGGCAACCTCCGGGATCCGCCTGCCGGAAATCCGGCTGCCGGAGCCGGAGCCGGCCGGGCTCGACTTCAGCGCATTCTCCGGGGTCGAACGGATCTTCACCGGCCGCAGCCCGCAGTACGATGTGCTCGCGGCCTTCCGCTTCGAACTCCCGGAGAACCGGGACGGGTTCGAACGGCTCGTCGCCTCCCTTGAAAAGCAGGGGTTCCGCCGCCCCGAAAGCTACGCCGGCATCGGCCGCTTCAACCTGAAGAAAGGCGACGGCCGGACGGTCGGCGGCGATATCCGCGTCACCCTCTGCGTGCCGGAGGAGAACGCCGCAACCGGCACGCCCGGCAGCCGCCGCCGGTATGGCCTGCTGCTTTACAGCGGCAAAGCGCTGAAAAACGCGGAAATCCCCGACCTTGCGTTCCTGAAACGGTTCGCGGAGAGCGACCTGCGTTCGTTCGCGCTGGCCGGCGGACTCCGTTTCCTGCCGGAGCCGGAGATGCGGAAGGCGTTCGGGAAGCTGCTCGCAACCGAGCCCCTGAACCGCAGGGAGAAGCTGCACCTTTTCGGCAGGGTTTCCGGCGGAAAGGCCCGCCGGGCGCTCGGCCCCGCATATGATGCGTTCTTCCGGCAGCTCGCGGAGGAGATCCTCGCCGACTTTGCCGACCCCGGCTGCATGGGCGCGGTCGAAAGCCTGCTGTTTTACACCGGAGAGGCGCCGGAGCAGCAGGAGTTCCTGCTCACCCGGCTCGCCCCGATCCGGGAGACGCTGCGCCTGCCGGAGACTCCCGGACCGGACGGGCTCCACACCCTGAAGAGCCTCATCCGCCGCTCTCCGCTGCTGCCGTCGCGGCTGCTGCTCGACATCGAAATCCCGGGCAGGCCGCCGCTGCGCGTCGCGGCCGCGCTGACCGGATTGCCGGACGGGACGTTCAAGGTCGAGATGTCGGGAATGAGCCACAGCGGCCTCTCCCGGGAAGAGCTCGGGCGGTACAAATGCGACATCAGCCACATCATCCTTTCGCGTTCCGGCGGGGAGTGGATGTCCGGCTGGAGCTCGAACGGCCCGCGGCACAGCGGGCGGGAGGAATCCATCCTGCCGGACAGGCCAAGGCCGGGTGAAGCCGTCATCCGGCTGCAGCCGGACGAAGCGGCCTCCGGCTACCTGATCGGCATCGCCTGGAACCCGGACAAAAAGTGAGCCGCACGATGCGGATGGCCGGAACGGGCTTTTCCTGCCGGAACCCTAAAAGCGGGATAAAACAGATTGCCGTTTGGACTCATATTCACCCTGAGTGATCAATCCGGCATCCAGAAGCTCCTTCAGCTGCTTCAGGGCCGTCACGCAGTCATTTGCGGCAGCTCCTCCGGGCGCAGGCGTCCCCGGGGCATTGACGACAACGCCTCCCGCAGCCGCGCGGGACTCTTCGATGGAGCGCTGGCGCCTCTCCTCGGCCGTACGCTCCTCCTGTTCCTGTAAAATACCGTATGCCTTTGACGCGGGAAGCTTCAGGATATTCATTATGAATTTATCTCCCCTGGTCGTGGAAAGGATAATCCTGCTCCTGAAAACTCCGATGTCAAGCCGGGCATCCAGCAGCTCCCGCCAGATCAGATCCCATATCCTGACGGTTCCCAAAAGGCCGACTTCCATCACGATAACGCGGCGGTTCGTCAGCACCAGCGCATCGGGGGAAATATTGAAAAGCAGCTTCTTCTGCAAAGCGATATATTCGATCGTCTCATTTCTGGTCAGAATTTTCTCGGCCCGATCATACATCTTTTTCAAGGCCGGGCCGTCCTGGTTGTCCAGAGTAATCCTTTCGATCAGGGAATTCACCCTCTCTTCCAGCGCTTCGACCCTGCTGTCGCTTTCCGGTATCGACAGCACAGCCTGACACTTTTCGCAGGTCAACCGCTGCCCCCGGTACCGGTCTTCAACCTCGTATCTCTGTTTACAGCGCGGGCATTCGATTTTCATTCTCGGCTTTCCTTTCAATCGTCTGCGGATTCCCGGCGGAATTTTCACAATTCTCTTCATCCCGCGTTAACGATCCGTTTTCAACTATACCGCGAAAAACAAAGAATTGCAACCGCGAAAGATCAGCTTTCGGCTGTTTTACCGTTTCGCGGGCAGCCGCTCAATGCGGATGGCCCGTATCTTCCGCCCCGGCCGTTTCCTTCCCCGCTTTCCGGCGGGCGGCGCGTTCGAAGCAGATGCGGATCGCGGCGTCTCCGGCCAGAGGGGCGCTCCCCGCGCCGGAGCCGTCCCGGGGAAGGACGGACGGCGGCATGTACATCCGCAGCAGCCGCCTGCGGGTCCCGTCCCTGCGGTATTCGCCGGCGCGGCAGCCGGGGCACGGGACCATGCCGATGCAGACGTCGCGCGGCGGCTCCTCATGGCGGAAGTCGATGAACCTCCCTGTGCTCAACGAGGTCGCGGCCCACACGTTGCGCACCCCCCGGCAGCAGCCGCAGGCGCTCCCGGAGGGCTCCGGAAGCGCCGCCTCGCTCCGCTCCTTCCGGAGCCGGGCGTAAATCCGGCGGATCCCGACGGTCGCGGCGTCGGCGTTCAGGCTCCCGCCGCCGTCGAAGTGGCCGCGGATCGCCGCCGCGTAGAGCCGGTAGTCGAACTGCGGGTCGCCGATGTACCGCCGCCACTCCCGGTTCGACGGGTCGATGAGGCTGCGTCCGCACTGGAAGCGCATGACGTCGTTCAGCGTCACGATGATCGACTCGATCTCCTGTTCGCTCCTCACAGCGGCATCCTTTCGACCGACCGGAAGCCTTCCCGCTCCCGCCTGATCCCGGAGCGCTCCCACGTCCGGACCGCGGCGCGCCAGTCCCGCATCGGGACCTTGCCGACGAACCACCCCCTGGACTCGTAGAAATCCCAGAACTCCCCGCCGTCAACGCCGTTCCGCCGGGCTTCGCAGTACTCCCGCACCGCCTCGGCGGACGGCTTCTCAAACCGGGGCCGCGGCTGCTTTTTCGGACGGCGGCCGCCCTCAACCCCCGTCCGGGGGTGTATATTTTCCCCGAAGGGGGAAATATCGGGGGAGTCTGCTATGGGGGTTGATAAGGGGGGCCGTTTTTCTGCATTTGCATGCATTTCCATGCAATTGCATGCATTTGGATCCTTTTGCTTCTCCCACTTCTTCCGGGCGGCCTCCCGCCGCACCCTGCCGAGCTGCTTTCTCCGCTCTTCGGCGCGGTCGATCCGCATGCGCTCGGCCGCGAAGACGGCGCGCACGCGGCGGGGCAGCGCCTCCGGCCCGGAACCGCTCCCGCCGCGATAAAGGAGGAGCGCCCGCACCAGCGCCCCGAGCTCTTTGTCGGAAAACTGGAGCAGCAGGTCGCCCCGCTCGCAGATGTCATAATAAACCGCCATATCATCCCGCCTTTCGTTGATTCCGCATTCCGGCGGCAGGCCCGGAACCGTAACGGCCGCGGCTGCCCCCTCCCCCTGTTGGTTATTTTGTCAACCATGCGCTCTGCGGCGGGCGGGGAACGGGGTGCGGCGGATATGCTCCGCCCCGGCCGGGAAAATCGGGGAAAGTGTCGGGCGGGCGCTTGCAATTTGCCGTTTCCACGTTAATATATTCCAATGACATACGATGAATGGGACAGGCAATGAAAGATCAGGTTCGCACCCGCCATGCGGGAAAAACAGAAAGCTCCGCCGGGAACGGCGGAACCCATATGCTGAACTTGCCGGATCCGGCAGATCTGGAAATCGGAAATGGAGCGGGTGACCGGAGTCGAACCGGCGTCGCCAGCTTGGGAAGCTGGAGCATGACCGTTTTGCTACACCCGCAATTCGGAGTACGGAACAGAATATAACCGTTTTTTATGAAAATGCAAATCGAAAAAGGAGCAAGTATGAAAATTTTCTCACGGATTCTTCTCGCCGGGCTCGCCTGCGGCCTCCTCGCGGGGTGTGCGACCAAACGCCTCCCCTCCGAAGACATCGAAGTGACCAGGCTCTACCCCGAGGAGATCGCGATCCTGAAGAATCCCGACCTCTCCCCGAACGGCAAGGAGAAATACGACGCGATCAGGAGCCTCATCAAAAAAGTCGATTTCACCTTCACGCGCGAGGCGAAAACCATCGACGACCTGCTCTACTACGGCGACGGCGTCCCCGACGCGACCGACCGGCCCGACCGCACCATCACCTTCAGCTACCAGTACGGCGACCACTACGTGCGGCTCGTCTTCGCGCTCTACGCGACGGTCGTGCTGCGCGCGGATGTGATCGAAAAGTAGTCTCCATGCCCGATTCCGGATTCATGCGGCTCGCGCTCCTCCGCGCGGCCGAAGCCGCGGCCGCCGGCGAGATCCCCGTCGGCGCGGCCGCCGTCGTCAACGGCGAAGCCGTCGCCTCAGCCCGCAACCGCGTGGAGGAGCGCCGGAGCGTGACCGCACACGCGGAAATCGAGCTGCTGCACGCCCTCGAACAGCTCCGGGGGGACTGGCGCATGGAGGATGTGACCGTCTACGTCACCAAGGAGCCGTGTCCGATGTGCGCCGGGGCGCTCGTGAACGCGCGCGTGCGCCGGATCGTCTACGGCGTCCCGGATCCGCGCTCCGGCGGCTGCACCGTGTTCGGCATCACCTCCCGCCCCGACTCCCTCTGGCGGCCGGAAACGCTCGGCGGCGTCTGCGCGGACGAAGCAGGAGCGCTGCTCTCGGAGTTCTTCCGCAGCGCGCGGGCCGGGAAAAAGCGCCTGCCGCTCCGCACCCGGAACTCCCATGACCCGCAGTACGCCGCCGCGCTGAACGCCCTGATGCGCGAAGCGTTCGGCTTCGACTTCGATTACTGGTTCCGGCTCGGCATGTGGAACGGGAAATACGAGAGCAGCGCCATCTTCGACGGCGGCCGCATGATCGCCCACGCCGGGCTGATCCGCATGAAACTGCGCGTGGCCGGCGAAGAGCGCCGCGCGATCCAGATCAACGGCGTCGCCTGCACCCGCGACGAACGCGGCAGGGGGCACGTCCGGCGGCTGCTCGACGGCATCCTGCGCCGCTACTCCGGCACGCCCGCGTATCTCTTCGCGAACGACTCCGTACTCGGATTCTATCCGAAATTCGGCTTCGTCCCGGCCGCGATGAAGCTGCCGGTCGCCGACGAAGCCGTCGACAACCCCGTCCCTCCCGTCAGAGCCCTGCCCGGCGAACTCCGGGAACTCGCCGCGAAACGGCGCATCCCCTCCGCGCTCTTCAGCGTAAACGACGACTTCGAGGTCCGCTGCTTCCACCTCTACGGCGAATTCGCGGACAGGCTTTACCGCCTCGCTCCCGGCATCGCCGCCGCGGCGGAAGCGGAGGGGGATACCCTGAAACTCCATGAACTCTTCTCCGACCGCCCCGTGCGCTGGGAGACGCTCGCCCCGCTGCTGCCCTTCCGGGGAATCCGGCGCGTGGAATTCGGATTCTGCCCCGACCGGCTCGGAATCAACTTCCGATGGGAAGAACCCGCCGAACCAGAAAACCTCTTTCTGCACGGCCCCTGGCGCCTCCCCGAAAACTTCCTCATCCCCGAATTCTCCCGCACCTGAGCTTTCAGGGGGGAGAATGGGAGATGCGAGAAGGGGGGGAAACTTTTGAGGAAAGTTTCCCCCCCTTCTCGCGCTCTTCCCCCCTTTCAAACCTTTTCGTCGCCATTTCCGTCCCCGGCTTTCGCCGGGGACGGAAATGGCTGTCATTCTTTAATGCAGAGTTAAGCATGGTGCGTCTTCTGCGAGGGTGCGGCAGGAGAGTTTTTTGGGGGAGGACGGGTACAGGTTCAGGCGGTAACGGACGGCTTGCCGTCCGCGGGTTCAGGGCCCTCGGCCCTGGCGGATTCCAAAGGCGCGGAGCCTTTGGCCGTCGGAGACATCCGGGCGCGAAGCAACCCGCTCAACAGCAAAATTGAAAATTTTGCACTGAGCGACCGCGGTGGAGCCGGCCGAAAGGCCGGCTCACCCGCTCGCGCCGAAGGCGGAGCTTCCCCCTGCGGACGTCACGCAGAAAGCCCGCATACAACGTTACTTCGCGCAGATTCAGGCGGTAACGGACGGCTTGCCGTCCGCGGGTTCAGGGCCCTCGGCCCTGGCGGATTCCAAAGGCGCGGAGCCTTTGGCCGTCGGAGACATCCGGGCGCGAAGCAACCCGCTCAACAGCAAAATTGAAAATTTTGCACTGAGCGACCGCGGTGGAGCCGGCCGAAAGGCCGGCTCACCCGCTCGCGCCGAAGGCGGAGCTTCCCCCTGCGGACGTCACGCGGGAAATCTGCGCACGGCGTCATTTATCCGCTAGGTTCGTTTTCCGCTGCGGCCGCCGCAGCGGAAGCCCTCCGGCGTTTCGCGGAAGAGGCGGCGGAACACCTTGCAGAAGTGGCTCTGATCCGCAAAGCCGCACTCCATCGCAATCGCCTTGATCGAGTCGGCCGTGTCCTGAAGCCTCCGCAGCGCGTATGCCATCTTCAGCTTCAGGATGTAGTCGCGCGGCGTTTCGCCGGTCTCCTCCTTGAAGCGCCGCGAAAAATGCCAGAAGCTCAGGCCCGCGAACTCCGCCAGCTCCGCGACCTTCACGGGTTCATCCATGTGGTCGAGGCAGTAGCGGTCGATGAGCGGCAGAAGTCCCCCGCCCCCGGAAGCGGCCCCGCCCTGCCCGCTGCCCAGCAGAGAAATGACAAAGCCGTATGCGAGGCGGCTCGCCGTCAGATGGTCCGGAACCCGCCCCTCCCGCAGCTTGCAGAGCAGCTCCTCCACACTCCTCACGGCCGGCGCGTCCGGCGGGAGCTCCAGCAGGAACCCGTGCCTGCGCCGGAACTCCCGGAAGAGCCGCATCGCCTCGCCGCCGTTCACGCTGACGTAATAATACTCCCAGAAGTCCGAGCGGACCGGCAGCCGGTAGCAATGCTCCTCGGGGACCGCCAGCAGCATCGCCGTCCCCGGCAGGATGCGCCGCCGCGCGCCCTCGAAATCGAGCTCCCCCTCCCCGCCCAGCGTGTACTGGAAGATCGCGAGCTCCTCGCGCCCGCGCTGCAGCCCGCTGAATTCATAAGGCCGGTCGTGCCTCCGCGTCTCATGCCCGGCGTTGATCAGCATGGCCGGCAAATTCCAACCATGCTCCGGGAAAAACGGATGGTACCGTTCGCTCTCCGTAACTTCGGTCATATCGGCTCCTTTCGCGGATAATATACAACCTCCTCCCCCGAAATGCAAAAATCGCCCGATACAGCACAAATAGACCATTGAAAGCACAACCGGCCTATTTACAAACGGGCCGCTTTATTGTATAATTAAAATGAACAACACAAACATACCGGAGGTTCGGACATGAAAATAGCCATCGCCGGCTCGGGGAGCACGGTGTTCGCCCGGAAAATCGTCGGGGACTGCCTGCTGCGCGAAGCCCTGAGGGAAAGCGAATTCGCCCTCTACGACATCGACGGGGAGCGGCTGAAGGAGTCGGAGGCGATCCTCTCGGCGCTCGCCGGCCGCCTCTCCGGAGGACGCGCGAAAATCTCCGCCTACCTCGGCGAAGCGGAGCGCAAAGAGGCGTTCCGCGGCGCATCGGCCGTCATCAACGCGATCCAGGTGGGAGGCCGCCCCTCCACGCTGATCGACTTCGAGCTCCCCCGGAAGTTCGGCCTGCGCCAGACGATCGGCGACACGCTCGGCATCGGCGGGATCTTCCGCGCGCTGCGCACCATCCCGGTCATGCTCGACTTCGCCCGCGACATCGCGGAAGCCGCCCCGGATGCGTGGTTCATCAACTACACGAACCCGATGGCGATGCTGACCGGCGCGATGCTGAAGGCCACCTCCGTCCGCACGGTCGGGCTCTGCCACTCGGTGCAGGTCTGCGTCAAAACGCTTTTCGAGACGCTCGGGCTGCCGCACGGGCCGGAGGAGCTTGCGAAGATCCGCAGCTCCATCGCCGGGGTCAACCACATGGCGTGGCTGCTCTCCATCAGCCGGGACGGCCGCGACCTCTACCCGGAGCTCCGGCAGCTCGCGGACCGGAAAATGGCGGAATGGCTCGCCGCGCCGCCTGAAAAGAGGCCGGGCAACATGATCCGCATCGAACTCATGCGCCGCTTCGGCTGCTACGTCACGGAGTCGAGCGAACACAACGCGGAGTACACCCCGTACTGGATCAAGAGCCGCTATCCCGAGCTCATAGAGCGCTGGAACATTCCGCTCGACGAATATCCGCGCCGGTGCGCCCGCCAGCTCGACGGCTGGAAGCAGGAGTACGAGAAGCTGCGGAGCGAACCGGCCGGAGAGTACACCCCCTCGCGCGAATATATCTCGGGGATCGTGAACGCGCTCGCGACCGGCGAACCGTATGTGTTCCACGGCAATGTGCTGAACACGGGGTTCATCCCGAACCTCCCGCCCGAGGCGGTCGTCGAGGTGCCGTGCGTCGCGGACCGCAACGGCATCGCGGGGTGTTACGCCGGGCGCCTGCCGCTGCCGTGCGCCGCGCTGAACACGGCCGCCGTCAACGTCCAGCTCCTCACGGTCGAAGCCGCCCTGACCCGGAAGCGCGACCTCGTCTACCAGGCGGCGATGCTCGACCCGCACACCGCCGCGGAGCTGCCGATCGACCGCATCGCCGCGCTCTGCGACGCACTGATCGAAGCGCATGGAACCATGCTGCCCCAATATCGTTAACCCCCTGAACGGAAAGGACCGGAATATGCGGAAACGTCGCTTCACCCTCACCGGGCTCCCGGTGGCAAAAACCTGTCATGCATACATTCACACCCTTTTGTCCGCCCTGCGTGAAAAAGGGGGGGGCGGGGGAAAGAAAGCGGTGAGCAGCACCGCGTCTCTCCCCGTACCGGACAACCAGGTAATTCTCACTCGGCTCATCACCGCCGCGCACCGCTGCATCCGCTCTTTCACCCCGCGCAGGCCGCCCGCGGCAGAGCACGGCTCCCGCAACATTGCGCTCCCCTGCTTCACGCTCATAGAGCTGCTCGTGGTGATCGCGATCATCGCGATCCTGGCGGCGATGCTGCTGCCCGCGCTGAACAAGGCGCGGGAGTCGGCGAAGAATTCGACCTGCCTCTCGAACCTGAAGCAGTGCGGCAACTACATCAGCTTCTACCTGAACGACAACCGGGGGATCTACTACATCTACCGCGATCCCGGCGCGACCTGGGCGAACTTCTGCGCGAACTACACCTACGCCGACGGCAGTGAAAACGCCTCCGAGGCGCGCACGCTGCGCGGCGTCATGCGCTGCCCGACCGCGCCGCCCTTCGAGAAGAACCAGGATTTCGCCGACATGAAGGCGACCTGCTACGGTGCGTGGAACCTGACCGGCTACATCAGCGAACCCTTCTGGTTCAAGATCGGCAGCAGCGACATGTACTTCGCGACGGGGAAGATTCCGAAGCCGTCGCAGTTCCCGCTGCTGGCCGACACCCTGAACGATTCGACGCAGCAGCAGAGCTACTTCTTCGACCACAGCAGCGGCGGCAAGGCGCACTGCCACCTGCGCCACGGCGGCAGGGTCAACGGGCTCTATCTCGACGGGCACGTGTCGGGCCGGAACCAGTCCGAATTCGCCGGCGACATGCTCGCGAACCTGGCCCGGACGAGCCTCACGGTCTACGCGCTGAACGCCGACAACATCAAGATCAGCACGACGGTGAAAAAATGAAACTGTGTTATCTCCTTCTTCTCCTGCTGCTTCCGCTCTCCTTCCGCCTGTCCGCCGCCGCAGACGGAGCGGAACCGAACCTGAACCGCCTGCCCGGCGTGACCGTCACCGCCGACTCGCATCACTTGGCGTTCACTCCGGAGCGCGCGGTGGACGGCGACGCCGAAACCATGGCCGGGCGCTGGGTCAGCGGCAACTCCGCCGGAGGGCACTTCCTGGCCGTGGAGTACGGGAAACGCATTACGGTGAACCAGATCCGGCTCCAGTTCTGGCAGACCGTCTACAAGGTTCCGAACACCGCCACCGAGTTCGAGGTGCGCGGCAGGACGGCGGAGGGGTGGAAGCCGCTCAGGCGCGTCAGCGGAAACCTCTCGACCGACCTCGAACTCGCGTTCCCCGCGACGGAGCTCGACGCGATCCGGATCGACTTCCACAAGACCGTGCCGGACAACATGGTGCGGCTCTACGAGTTCTCCGCGTTCCACCGGCGGGAGCTGCTGGAGCTCTCGCTCTCCGGCATGGCCGGCGAAGGGATCATGGGAACCGGGCGGAAGCCGGAGCTCGAACTCACGCTCTGCTCAACAAAGTTGCTCCGCGCAGCCGTCCGCGGCACGCTGTACGGCGCGGACGGGAGGGAGGCCGCCGCGTTCGAACGCGAAACGGAACTCTCCGGGAAGCAGCGCCTCGCGCTGCCCCCGCCGCCGGAGTTCGGCCGTTTCCGCTGGGAGTTCACCGCGGCGGCCGCTTCGGGCCGGAGCTTCCGCCGGAGCTTCGACTTCCTCTATTTGCCGCCCGCGAATGCATTCTTCCGCACGGCCTCCCCGTTCGGCGCGCATTATCACAATCCGCAGGGGGTCCTCTGCGGCTACCTCGGCATCCACTGGTGGCGCAACCACGACAACTACGGCCGCTGGAACCAGTGCATGACCGGAGCCGGGGAGCCCGACTGGGCCAACTACCTGCAGCGGCAGGAGAGCGTGAAGCGGGAGCACCGCCGCGAATGCTCCGTCCTGCTCGGCGCGCCGAAGCGCTATTCGACGATCCTCCCCGGCGAGCCGGTCTATTCGGACGCGGCGCCCGCCTACTCCTTCTATCCCCCCTCCGATCCTGATGCATGGCTGAAGCTCTACTGCCTGCCGCTGGCGGAGCATGTGAAACAGAGCAGCCCGTTCCGCGCCTACGAAATCTGGAACGAAGCGTGGAGCTACTACCGGCTGCGGGGGACGCACGGCACGCCGGGCGAGATGATGCAGCTCTTCCGCGTCACATACGAGGCGCTGAAAAAGGCCGACCCCGCCGCGCTCGTCTACCCGACCGACGTGAAACCCGAGATGGTCGAGAGCCGCTACGCCTACCGCAATTTCGGGCGCGACATGCTCAAGCTCGGATACCTGCGCTGGGCGGACCTCATCTCATACCACAGCTACGGCAAAATGGAGTTCAGCCGGCTGGAGAAGATCCGCCGCAACGCCTGGCTCCACGGACGCGACCTTGAGCTCTGGTCCACCGAAACCGCCACGCCGGACAAGCCCTTCGGGTTCCTCATGGAGTCGCTGCTGGCCCACCGTCTCTGCGGCAACGGCAAGACCTTCCTCTACAACGGCGCGCTCTGGGCCCCGCTCTACCGCGGCGGGACGCCGTCGATGGAGCTCGCCGGAGTCGCCGCGCTGGTCCGCGAACTCGGCGACGCAAGGCCGATCGGGATCCATGAGGCGGACGGCGTGCGCTGCTCCCTCTTCGCGAACGGCCCGGAAGCCGTCGCGGCGTGCTTCACCGATTCGGAGGCCCCCGTCGCCGTCAACCTGCCCTCCGGCGCGGAGACGCAATGGCGCGACCTCTTCGGCAACGCGCTCCCGCCCGGAAAGCGCACCGTCGCGGCGGGGAGCCCGCTCTTCATCGCGGAACCCGACGCCGCGTTCGTCCGCGAAGTCGCGGCAAACCGGCTGCGCTTCCACGCGGACAAGGCAGGCAAAGACCCCTCCGCCGCGCTGCTCCGGCACGTCGCGGACCGCCTCCCCTCCGCCGGCCCGGAGGAGCTTTCCGCCCTCGTCGCGGAACTCGACAAGGCCCGCGCGAAATGGCGCGGAGATGCGCTCTATCATACGAATTTCGGGCTCGATCTCCTGAACACCCTCCGTCTCATGCAGATGCGTGCGGGCAGACTCCCGCTCCCCGCCGCGCCGCCGCCGGAAAAGCTCGCCGCATCGATCCGCGCGCTCTATCGCCGGGCCGAACAGCGCACCGGCGGCGCGGGCGCGCTCCTGAACACCGAACGCCTGATTTCGCGGGCGCAGAAAGAGTACCAGTACGCCATGCAGTACGCCTCCGACGGCGACGACGCCGCCCGCGCGCTCCACCTCGAACGCGCATCCGCCGAACTCGCGCAGGCGAAGCGCCGCATCGAAACGGAACAGCCCGCGCCCATCTACAGGCCGCACGGCTGTTTCCGCGCCGCACGGCGGCTCATCCGCTCGGAACTCTACTGCTTCGCCGCCGGAAAGGCGCAGACCGCCGTCGTGACCGTCGCGAACCCGTTCGGGCGCACCCTCTCAGGCGAACTCGCCGTACAGCTCCCGCCGGGGTGGAGCTCCGACCGCACCGCCCTCCCCTATGAGGTCGAGCCCTATTCGCGGCAGCTCATCGAAATCAGCCTGACCGCCCCGGCCCCCTCCGGCGCAGGCGGAAAGCACCCCGTCCGCTTCACGGACAAAGCCGGAAACATCCCCCCCTTCGCCGCCGAATGCGAAGTCGTGGACCAGCTCCCCGACCATCCCATCCTCGACGGCCAACTCTCCACCGGCCTCTTCACCGGCAATTAAAGAGGGGAGAGAATTTTTGATGCAGAGTCAAGCACGGCGCGCCTTCCGCAAGGGGTGCCGGGTTTGTTTTTTCAGGGGAACGGTTTTCGGAAAGGGAAGGACGCTCCGATCCGCATTTTCATGATTTGCCGCTGACGCCGCACGGAGAGCCCCCCACGGCGATGTCTGATACGCAAGAATCCCACCGGCCGGTAAACCCGTCAAGCCTGACTCTCCCGGACAGCAGGACACACACACGGCTTCTCAGGTATTCGATCATTCCGCACCCCGCGAAAACAGCCAGGACCGTCAGCAGCTCCCACAGGATGAAACATGGAGAATGCATCCAGTCATCTATACGGAAAAATCCCCACATCACCGGAATAAAAACCGGGACCTGGTGCAGGATGTATATTCCCAGCGTCTGTTTTGCGACGGCGTTGACAAACGCACTTGAAAATCTGACTGTCCGGAAGAGTTCAAACATCAGCACCGACAGCATCACATTGAATACCGAGGACAGGTCAAAGAACGAAAATTCCAGAAACGCATGCACTTTTTTTGCCGAAAACTCCAATGATGCATATTTCAGGAGAAAACAGTCAAGAAAGCAGAGAGCGGCGCATCCCGCGATCAAAAGCAAAGTTCCATTCAGAGCAACCTTCCCCGAATTCAGCATGGCAGGCGGATATATCTTCAAATATCCGACGATCAGGTACAGAGCCGTCATCCATCCCATATCCGACTTGACGATATAAAATTTATATACATTTAATCCGGGTATTAAGTTTGCAATAGTCGGAATCACGGAAAACACCAGCAGCAGAACCGCCGTCAGATAGCAATAGCTCTTCCGGCTCAACCCGTGGATCAGCAGATTCAGAAACGGACTGAGCAGCAGCAGGAACAGGTAGTCCGAGATGAACCACAACGGACTCGCCGTGAACGGGAAAACCGCCCGGATCATGACCTTGTACGCAGTGCCGGCGTCGGCATGGGACAGCAGAACCACGATTCCCGAAACGGTCACGGTATAAAACAGAGCGGTCAGGTAGAGCCTCACGATCCGTATGCTCCTGAACGGAAGCTCCATCAGGTGCCATGCCCCGATCATGACAAATAAATTTACCGCGGCCCGTCCGAAGCTTCCCAGAAGCATACCGGCAAAATGGGAGAAGGTATCCGCCGGCATGGTGTAAATTGGGGTTTGCAGATAGAAATGATATCCGATAATGGCGAACATCGCAATGATCCGCAGCAATTCAAAATTGGAATCCCGCTTCTTGACAACAGCCGATTTCATAAATCCACCATTATTGTTCGGTTTGAAAAAATATGTTACTCTACACCCGTCCGGTGGAAAATCAAATGAAATCAAGCAGGATTTCGCGGAATTCAGTATGCGGAGGCCCCCGCCTCTCCCCGCTCAGTCCATCTGTCACTCCGGCTTTTCTCCGCTCCGGGGGAAAGAATTTTCAGAAAAATTCTGTTTGGCTCTTGGCAAATGTATCGCAGTCTGCTATAATATATAGCAATATGACACGCCACTCTTCCGGACAGAAGGAGCCATGCGATGGAAAAAAGCATATACGGCGGAAAAACGGCGGGGATCCGCGAACAGCTGCTGCGGCAGATCGAGCTCGGGAACTTCCCGCGCGGCTCGGTGCTCCCCTCCGAACGCGAGCTGACCGAGCAGTTGAACGCGAGCTACATGACGGTCCGCAAGGCGATCGGAACGCTGGTCGAAGAGAAGTATCTCGAACGCATCCCGCGGGTCGGGACCTTCGTTTCGCACACGATCCCGGGACACAAGGTGCAGCGCCAGCTCGGGATCGTCGTCCCGGCCTGGACCGCGCCGGAGAATTCCGACTTCGTGATGTACGCCGGCGAGGCGGCCGAACGCGAAGGGTGGCTGCCGAAGATGGTGTCGATCCGCCACTGGGAGGACCGGGCGCTCGTGGATGCGTGGACGAACTTCGACGCGCTCGTCTGCTTCGCGCCGCAGCCGGTCGCGCAGATGCCGCGGGAGCTGCTCGAAAAGTTCCGGAGCCACGAGAAGCCGGTGGTCTTCATCGGCGTCCCGGCCCACCACTTCGGGCTCGACGCCGTGACCGGCTCGATGGAGGTCGAATTCCGCATCATCCTCGACAAGCTCGCCGAAGCCGGCCACACCCGCATCGCGCTCGTGGAGCAGTGTTCGCTGATGAACGACCAGCTCACGGCCGACGTCCCCACGTTCCACTCGGTCTGGAAGCAGCGGATCGCGGAGACCCTCGGAGAGAGCGCCGCCGGAGAACTGTCGATCCTCGTCGAAACGCCGCGCTTCGAGCTGCCGCACCGCGCGATCTACGAAAGGCTCAGGTCGATCGGCCCGAAGCCGCCGTTCACGGCGGTCATCACGCGCGTCCCCTTCCTTTCGGGCGTGATGGCGGCCTTCTCGGACCTCGGGCTCCGGGTGCCGGAGGATGTCTCGGTCGTCGCGAACGGCGACCGGCAGGAGCTCGAATTCTACCGCCCCGAGCCGACCTACCTCAAGGTGTCGCTGCGCGACCACGCGCTCCAGGCGTTCGAGCTCATCAAAGCCCGGCTCGCGACCCCTTCCCTCCCGGTCCAGTACACCATGATCTCCCCCGAATTCATCGAAGGAAAAACACTGAAATCCCTCAGGAAATAAACGCAAAGGAACAGGCCATGAAACAGCTCAAATTCACCCTGATAGAACTTCTTGTCGTGATCGCGATCATCGCGATCCTCGCCTCGATGCTGCTGCCCGCCCTGAACCAGGCGCGGGAGCGGGGAAAAAGCTCCTCCTGCCTTTCGAACCTGAAACAGCTCGGGCTGGCGGAGATGCTGTATGCGAACGACTGCAGCGACTACTGGACGATCCCGTTCTACGACAAGGAATACGGCTACGCCTCGACCTCCGACAAGAACTCCCACTGGGCGACGGCGCTGATCCGGCTGAATTATGTGAATTCGCCGGAGAAGGCGGGCAGGAACACCGTGATCCGCTGCCCGTCCGCGCCGCAGCACACCGGCAGCGACTTCCTGCACTACACGTTCAACATCGGCGCAACCAGCGTCGCGACCATGGACGCCTACAGAAAACCGCCCCGCCCCGGCAGCCTGAAGTCCCCCTCGCGGGCGCTGGCGATCACCGACGCCTACCACCCGGTCATCGACTACTATCTCGCGCCGGGCTCCTACGGGCAGTCGGTCTGGTGGCGCTGGGAGAACCCGATGCCGGCCCACGTGAAGACCGAATTCCGGTTCCACCACGCCGGCGGCAACAACATGCTCTTCATGGACGGGCACGCGAAAATGATCGGCACGGTCATACTCGCAAAAAGCCAGTCGCCCACCATTCCGGAGGTCGTCGTCTATTGGCAGGGCTCCGGCGACAAATACTGGTCAGTACAGTAACGACAGGAAAACGGAAACATGGCAACGATGAAGAAACTGACACTCGCGTGTCTCGGCGCACTCCTGGCCGGGAGCCTCGCCGCGGCGGACACAGGTGAACTCAAGTGCCGGAGGGACGCGCTGCTCGCCCCCGCGGCGCTCTCGGAGATCGGCGCATCCGATCCGCTGCTGGCGGAGTACCTCGCCGCCCAGAAGCGGATCCTCGCGAACCTCGAACGGGCGATCGAAGCGGATCCGGCTCAGGCCGAAAGCCTCACGGCCGATTATGAATATCTGCTCGGCCGCATCGCCGGGGAGATCGAACACGCCCGGAACACCCCCGCGATCGACGAGAGCAAACGCTACAGCGTTAAGGAGTTCGGCGCAAAGGGAGACGGCTCCGCCGACGACGGCGAAGCGATCCGCAAGGCGATCGCCGCCGCCTCCGCCGACACGGCCGGAAAGCGGACCGTCTTCCTGCCGCGCGGCCGCTACCTCGTGCGCTGCACCGGCCCCGAAACCGGGAACCTGAAGCTCGACAGCCTCAGGGATATCCGCATCGTCGGCGAGCGCGGCACGGAGCTCCTGCTGCCGGGGCCGCTCGACGTGGCCGTCCGCATCCTCAACTGCGACAACGTCGGCGTGAAGAACCTCACACTGACTTACCTCAAAGCGCCGTACACGACCGGGACGGTCGCCGGCTTCCCGGCGGACGACGTGATCCGGGTCGAGATCGACCCCGGCATGGCCGCCCCGACCGAACCGATGTTCCGGCAGGCGCAGACGAAGGGGCTCATGCGCTTCCACACGCCGGACGTGATCCCGGGGTCGCTGCGGCCGCTGCTAAGCTCGGTCGCCCCGCACCAGGGCGCACCGGACGTCACGAAGGCGGACGGACGGTGCTATGACTTCAGGGTGAAGTCGTTCACGCCGGTGTCAAAGCACTACTCGAAGGGCCTGCGCGTCGCCTTCTACGCCCGGACCTACGGGAACCACGCGGTCAACAACGCGAATTCCAGCCGCACCCGCCTTGAGAACATCACCGTGAACACCTCCTCGGCAATGGCGATCCTGAACAACGCCAGCGAGCGGCCGTTCATCGTGAACTGCAGGATCGAGGCGCTGCCCGGCAGCTTTGTTTCGACCGCGGCGGACGGGATCTACATGCGCAACATCAGCCTCGGCGGCCTCGTGAAGGGGAACATCGTCCGCCACATCGGCGACGACTTCATGAACATGCACACCTACGTCCACCCCGCCGTGAGGGCCGCAGGGAAGACGCTTCATGTGAGGGGCGAAGATTGGAACCGCCGCAACCTCGCGCCGGGACGCCGCCTCGGGCTCATCCGCACCTCCGCCGGGGAAACCGCCGTTGCAAAGGAGGCGCGGATCACGGCGGTCGAGCCGGAGGGCGGGCTCCTGAAGCTCACGCTCGACGCGGAGTTCGGCCCGTTCGAAACGCTCGAATCGACGCCGGGGCTGCCGGACATGCTGATCCTGCCGGACAACCAGTGCCACGGCATGGTCGTGACCGGGAACCGCTTCGAGGACGGGCTCTCGCGCTTCCTCGCCGGAGGCCGCAACTGGCTCTTCACGGGGAACACGGTCATCGATTCGCTCTCTCACAGCTTCTTCATGAACCTCCGCCCGGAACGGATCGCCCGCGACGGCTCCGAATTCGTCGCGCCGCGCAACATCGAGATCGACGGCAACCGGTTCGAGACGGCGGCGAAAACGCTGTTCCGCTTCGGCGGATCCCCCTCCGGCGGGCGGCCCACCGCCTCGCATATCCGGATCACCGGCAACGGGATCGATATCACCGGCAGCTCGGAGCGCCCGCTCATCGACATCGAAAACGCCGATTTCGTGACCGTCGCCGGCAACCGCATCGACGCGGCGGCGCCGCAGAGCGGCGTCTTCCTCCGGAACAGGGGCGGCGGCCATATCGCCGCCGGCGGTAACACCGTCACCGGCAACCTGCCGCATTGACGCAGGCGCGGCAGCGTCAGTTCAGCAGCCGGAAGCGGGCGGAGAGGACCGAAGCGTCGCACGGGAGCCCGGCGCAGTCGCACTCCGGGTTCCCGGTCATCGCGCGGGTCACGCCCATGTACATGCCGCCGCGCATCCCGTCGATCCGGATCTCGCCGTCCTCCGCGACGGTCACGACCGCGTGGACCGGCTTTTCGAACAGCAGCTCGTGCCGGGAGAGGGCGAACTTCGCCATCAGCTCCGGCGGATAGGCGTCGTGCGGCGTGTTGACCCAGTCCGACGTCGTGCTGTTCAAATCGAAGAACGCGACGTTTTCGACGAGCTGAAGGTTGTTCCGGTGGTGGTGGCCGTTGATCCAGAGCAGGACCCGGCCGCGCTCCTCCCGCAGCAGCTCGAGCACCTCCTCCCGGTTCGCGACGCCGTTCGGCCGCACGATGCTGCCGTGCGAGAAGACGACGCAGGGGCCCGGAGCCGTGCGGAGCGCGTCGCGCAGGAACGCCATCTCCTCCTCCGGAATCAGCAGCTCCTTCTGGTGGCACTTCGTATAGACGTCGCTCGAAGCGTAGTGCGCGACGGAGCCGTCCGGCGCACGGTGGAAGTTCGTGTCGATGGAGATGAAGCGGAATCCGTTGCAGTCGAAACAGTAATAGCTCCTGTCCCCCATCCGGTACGCCTCCGTCACGGCTTCGACGGTGTCGGTCTCCTCGAAATCGTGGTTCCCCATCGTGTGCCGGGCCGGAATGTGAAATGCATTGTAGCGGTCGATCACGGGGCGCGCCGCGACGACGTTGTGGCAGAAATCGCCGCAGTGCATGATGAAATCGACCTTCTCGCGTTCGGCGCGGGCGAGAATCTCCCCGAGCCGCTCCCCGGCCCAGTTCCAGTTCCCCGCGCGGTAGTGAAGATCGGCGAATACGCTGAATTTGACGGTGTTCATGAAAGCCTCCCTGTTTCCTCTTTAATTTACCGCCGGGAACCGCCGGATGCAACAGGGGAACGCGGAAAAAACGCCCCGCGGCATCATCATAAGCCGCGGGGCGTTGAACGCACGGGAACTTATCCGACCACGATGTTCAGCAGCCGCTTCGGCACGAAGATGACCTTGC
The DNA here is from genome assembly GCA_018265615.1 of Lentisphaeria bacterium. Classification (GTDB taxonomy): domain Bacteria; phylum Verrucomicrobiota; class Lentisphaeria; order Victivallales; family Victivallaceae; genus Victivallis. The sequence goes on along the minus strand of JABLYX010000014.1, from coordinate 4,864 downwards.
GCACCGTCCGGCCGCCCAGCGCCTCCTGCACCTCGGGGGCGGCGAACGCGATTTTTTCGGCCTGCTCCTGCGTGGCGTCCACCGGCATCATCAGCCGCGCCTTCGGCTTGCCGAGCACCTGTACGAGGATCTCGACCTCGTCGAGCTTCAGCAGCTCCTCGTCCCACGCCGGCCACGGTTCGTAAGCCAGCGTCTCCGTGTGCCCGAGCTGCTCCCACAGCTCCTCGCCGAGGTGCGGCGCGAAGGGAGACAGCAGCAGCACGAATTTCTCCGCCGCCTCGCGCGGCAGTTTTTCCTGCTTCGAAAATTCATTGAGGAAGATCATCAGCTGGCTGATCGCAGTGTTGAAGCCGAAGCCGTCGAGGTCCTGCGACACCTTTTTGATCGTCGCATGCAGCAGCCGTTCCTGCTCCTTCGTGCACGGAGAATCGACGATCTCAGCCTCCTGGAACATGCGGTGCGCGCGCTTCAGGAAGCGGAAGACGCCTTCGACCCCCTTCGTGCTCCACGGCTTCGTCGCCTCGAGCGGCCCCATGAACATCTCGTACATGCGCATCGAATCCGCGCCGTACTCGCGGATCACGTCGTCCGGGTTGATGACGTTGCGCAGAGACTTCGACATCTTGGCCGGAAACTCCGCGAGCGCTTCGCCGTCGCTCCTGCGGACCGGCCCCGCCGCCGTGAACTCCACCTGGTCGGTCGGGACGAGCGCGCCGCGGCCGTCCTTGTAGCTGACGCCGAGGATCATCCCCTGGTTGATGAGCTTTTTGAACGGCTCCTTCGTCGAGACCAGCCCGAGGTCGAACAGCACCTTGTGCCAGAAACGCGCGTAGAGCAGATGCAGCACCGCGTGCTCCGCGCCGCCGACGTAGAGGTCGACCGGCATCCAGTACTTCTCCTTCGCCGGATCCCACGCCCGGTCGGAGTTGTCCGGGTCGATGTAGCGCAGATAGTACCAGCACGAGCCGGCCCACTGCGGCATGGTGTTCGTCTCGCGCCGCCCTTTGCGGCCCGTCTCCGGGTCGGTGTAGGTGAGCCACTCCTTCGCCTTCGCGAGCGGCGGCTCGCCGTCGCCGGTCGGCTTGAAGTCCTCCATCTCCGGCAGATCGACCGGGAGCTCGTCGGAATTCACGAGCTCGATCGACCCGTCCTCGTAGTGGATGATCGGGAACGGCTCGCCCCAGTAGCGCTGGCGGCTGAAGAGCCAGTCGCGCAGCTTGTACTTGACCGCCTCCTTCCCGAGCCCGCGCTCCTCGAGCCAGCGGGTCGCGGCGGGCTTCGACTCGGCGACCGAGAGGCCGTCGAGCTTCAGGCCGTCGCCGTTCGACGAGTTGATGAGCTTCCCCTCGCCGGTCCAGCACGCCTCGCCGCGGTGGACGGCTTCGACATCGGTATTCGCGGCCTTCGCGGCCTCCGGGTCGGGTTCGATGATGCAGACGACCGGCAGATTGAAGGCCTTCGCGAATTCGAAGTCGCGCGTGTCGTGCGCCGGAACCGCCATGATCGCGCCGGTGCCGTAGGAGACCAGCACATAATCCGCAATCCAGACCGGGATCTGCCGCCCGTCGACCGGATTTGTCGCGTAAGCGCCGGTGAAGGCGCCGCTCTTCTCGGTGTTCTCGCCGGTGCGCGCGAGCTCGCTCTTCTTCGCGGCCTCCTCGCGGTAGGCGTCGACCTCCGCCCGGCGTTCCGGCGTGGTCAGCGCGTCGACCAGCGGATGCTCCGGGGCGAGGACCATGTAGGTCGCGCCGAAGAGCGTGTCGGGGCGCGTCGTGTAAACCGTGACCGCCTCGCCCGCCGTGGTCATGAACTTCACCTCCGCGCCGATGGATTTGCCGATCCAGTTGCGCTGCATCTCCTTCACGCCCTCCGGCCAGTCGAGCTCGTCGAGGTCGGCGAGCAGCCGCTCGGCGTACTCGGTGATACGCAGCATCCACTGCTTCATCGGGCGGCGGATCACGGGGTGATTGCCGCGCTCGGAGAGTCCGTTGATGACCTCTTCGTTCGCGAGCACGGTCCCGAGCGCCGGGCACCAGTTGACCGGGATCTCGTCGAGATAGGCGAGCCCCTTCTTATGAAGCTGCGAAAAGATCCACTGCGTCCACTTGAAGTAGGCGGGGTGCGTGGTGTTGATTTCGCGGCTCCAGTCGTACGAGAAGCCGAGCGCCTTGATCTGGCGGCGGAAATTGTCGATGTTCTTTTCGGTCGTGACCTCCGGATGGGTTCCGGTTTCGATCGCGTACTGCTCGGCGGGGAGGCCGAATGCGTCCCACCCCATCGGGTGCAGCACGTTGTCGCCCTTCATGCGGCGGTAGCGGCAGAGGATGTCGGTCGCGGTGTAGCCCTCGGGGTGCCCGACGTGGAGCCCGGCCCCGGAGGGGTACGGGAACATGTCCAGGCAGTAGAATTTCGGTTTCGGCGAGAAGTCGGCGGCCTTGAAGGTCTCGTTCTTCTCCCAGTACTCCTGCCACTTCCTTTCGATGGCGGAAAAGTCGTATTCACGCGCCATTTTCATTCCTTTCGTCATGAAATGTGATTCTTCAAAAGACAATTTTCATTTAACATACATGCATTTTACGGCTTTTGCCAGCCTTGCGGAAAAAAAACGCCCGCATGCTGCGCGGGCGCGGAGATGCGGAAACGGCGGGACGGGAACTCACGCCTGTTTCCGCCGCGCGATCTCCTTCAGGGCATTCGCGAGCTGGTCCGGGCAGGAGGTGGGCTTGCCGCCGCAGCGGATCCCCTGCAGCCGCCCGATGAGCTCTTCCGGCTTCATGCCGGCGGCGAGGCGGCCGATGCCGGAGAGGTTCCCGGGGCAGCCGCCGGTGAATTCGACGCGCTTCACCCGGCCGTCCTGCTCGTCGATTTCGATTTCGATCATCCGGCTGCACACCATTTCACTGGTTTGAAAACGATAGGTCATTTGAATATCCCGCTCTTTATCTTTATGGCTTCCACTACGCTTTTCCGGAATATTCGCAAATAAAAACTGGATGATCCGGAAAAAGCGATATATATTAATATATGTTGCTTTTGAAACCGAGTCAAGCTGAAACCACGGTCTGAAGAATATGGCAAAAGAAAAAAAAGAGAAAAGCGGGTTCCGGATCTATGCGGAATACATCCCGTTCTGCGTCCTGTACGGCATCATCCACATCCTCCCCCTGAAGGTCGGCTACGCCCTGAGCACGTTCCTCTTCCGGCTGCTCTACCTGGCCGACCGCCGCCACCGCGTCCGCACGGTTCAGCACCTGATGCACGCGGGGATGTTCACCGACGAGGCCGAGGCGCGCAGGTTCGCCCGCAAAACCTATCTCGAATTCTCGAAGCTCCTCGTCGAAATCGTGAAAATGAACCAGCTGTATTCGAAGGATAAAATCACCATCGCCGGTCCGGAGGAGACGGTCGGATATGTGGATCCGGGCGACGGGAAAACCGGCGGGCAGGTCATCATCGTGACCGCGCACTACGGGAACTGGGAGGTCGCCGGAACCGCGTTTTCGGAGCAGGCGAACCGCCCGATGACCTCGTTCATGCGCCCGTTCGGGAACCCGCTGATCGGCAAGATGATCCTCGACCACCGCGCGGGCAGCCTGCACGAGCTCGTCGACAAGAACGAGGGGATCCGCCCGATCCTGCGCGCGGCGGCCGCGGGGCGCAACATCACCATGCTGATCGACCAGCACGCCGCGGGCGGCGAAGGGGTGGACTGCGAATTCTTCGGGCATCCGGCCCGGATCCACATGACCCCGGCGCTGCTGCACCTGAAGACCGGCATCCCGATCCTGCCGGAGCTGACCCGCCGCAAGCCCGGCAGCAACTTCGAATTCGAGCTCGTCTACGGCGACCTGATCCGCTACAAGCCGACCGGCGACAAGCAGCGCGATGTTCAGGTCGTCTGCCAGATGTGCGCCACCGCGCTTGAGAAGCTGATCCGGGAACAGCCGGTGCAGTGGCTCTGGGCCCCGCGCCACTGGCTCGACATCAACCGCCGCCAGGCGGAGCAGTACAAAAACTGGGAAGCCCCGGTCAAACTCTGAGAAACGCCGGGCGCATGCGTCCAACTGTATTGAAAACCGATTTCCATAATCGTCAACAGCTCTTTCAGGAGACGGCGTCATGGCATTCATGCAGCAGGCGGGCCCCGGCGACAGAAGCGTCCGCGAATCGGAAATTCACGGTGGATGCGGCAGGGGTCAGCGGCTTCCGGCTCGACGCGGGGGAATACCTCGTCGAAGTCACGGCAAAGGGTTCGTGGAACGCGGTTACGGCGTGAGCGCCTCGCTGCCTGAAGCGGCGGACAGCCGTTTCAGGAGCGGCCTCGCCATCGCCTGACGCAAAACCCGGCTTGCGCGGACCGGGAATGCATGCTATCGTATGCAGCGGGTTCGCGCAGGCTGCGGCTGCCGCACAGTCAAAGAGATAAAGCGCGGCCCGCGTTCTTTGAAAACCCGGCATCCGCGCAACCGCCCTCTTCGCGGAAACAGCCGAATTATCCCTTATTGTCCAACAAGTTACAGATAAGCACACACGCTTTACGCAAAAGCGTGCGGATTTAAACATGGAAAATAGCCCCATGCTCGCCACTCGTGGACCACACGCTTTACGCAAAAGCGTGCGGATTTAAACGCGCTCTCCAGAGTGCTCCTTTGATGTGCCGCCCACACGCTTTACGCAAAAGCGTGCGGATTTAAACACCTTTTTGGGAGTCACCGGAACAATCGTCTTAACACACGCTTTACGCAAAAGCGTGCGGATTTAAACAACCCGTGGGAAAGCATCGGCCGCCGGGTGAAACACACGCTTTACGCAAAAGCGTGCGGATTTAAACACGTGGTGGAATTGGAGCGCCCCGGCCGGAACG
>JABLYX010000066.1 GCA_018265615.1 Lentisphaeria bacterium | reverse complement strand
ATTTACAGGCCATTTTACACCGATTCAAGTTGTCCAGTTTTCGGGGCCAACCGCACTGCCTGAAGGAGCTGAAGTTCGGCGCGGTCCGTGACCCCGCGGCCTGCTTTCAGGAGCTTGAACATTATATTGCTCCGAAATTTTAATATCGTGCATTCATTCGGGAGGCAATTGAGCTTGTGAAAATTTTTAATGAGATTACAAAATGCACGATATTTTGAGTTCGAATCCATATCTTCCACGACCTTGCCGCGCCGGAGGCGGAGCCGCCGCCGCTCAGCGGCCGGCTGAAGGCGGAGGCGCACGGCTTCGACCGCCGCAGTTTCCGCCGCGATCCGGAGCGAAGAGGCGGCGTATAAGGAAAAACCGGGAGAGAGCGTTCTGCTCCCTCCCGGTTCTTTGTGGAAGCGGCCGCCTCCGTCCGGCGGTATTTCAGAGGTCGCCGGTGTAGCGGAATACGAGGATGCTGCCCGGATTCTTCATTTCGGAGGTCGGGGCGAGTGTTTCGTCGCGCCCGCTGCCGCCGTTGTCCGTGATGACGAAGAGGCGGCGCCCCTCCGGATCGACGGCGGCTCCGCGGTAACGGTTCTGCGAGAGGAACTCCCGGCCCGCGTCGCCCTGTGTTTGCTTACCGCTCTCCCCGAGCTTCACGACATAGACCGCGCCGTTCTTGAGCGAGGTCACAATAAGCGAGTTCCGCCACGCGGGGATGACGCCGTCCTGCGGGTAATAGAGGATGCTCGACGGTCCGATCGTGGGCCAGCTGACATAGTCGAGGCCGTCGCCGGCGTTGCGGGCGTCGCTGAAGTCGAATCCTTTCGGGACGGTGTAGAAGGTTTTGAGGGGCTCCCTGAAGTTCGGCGCGTCCCAGTCGGTTTCCTTCTGTTGCGGGACCCCGGCCGGGATCACGTTCGGATCCCATTTGAGGCTTTTGCAGTTCGGCGCGGCGGAGTAGTTCGCATAGACATAGCCGTGGTCGTCGCGGAATCCGGCGACATGCGGCCAGCCGTAGTTGCCGCCGCTTTCAAGCAGGTTGATTTCATCGTCCGACGAGGGGCCGTGCTCGCAGGAGTAGAGCCGTCCGGCCGGGCTGAACGCGAGTCCCTGCGGATTGCGGTGGCCGTAGGTGAAGACATGGCTGCGGACGCCGCCGAGCACCGGGTTGTCGTCCGGGATGGAGCCGTCCGGATTGAGCCTCAACACCTTGCCGACGTAGGCGGTCCAATCCTTTTTCGCGACTTCGGCGGTTGTCGGCAGCCGCTGTGCTTCGATCGGCAGACAGGCGTTCCCGAACTGGTTGTGGCCCATTTCGCCTTTTGAAAGATAAAGCTTGCCGTCCGGTCCGAAGATGAGTCTGCCGCCGTTGTGGTCGTTGCCCGCCGGCATGCCGTCGAGGATGTTCACCGGGCTGCCCATGGTCTGCGTCTGCGGGTCATAGGTGTAGCGGGCGATGCGCCCGAGCCGCTTGCCGTTCACGCGGTGGATGTAGTAGACGTAGATGTGGTTCTCCCCGCCCTTGAGCATGCCGGGGGCGAGCGCGAAGCCGAGGACGCCCTCATGGGGCGTGTCGGGCCACGCTTCGTCGATGGTGCCGACGACTTTCTTCTCTCCCGTCTCCGGGTTCACGCGCGTGATGCGCTTGCCGGCCCGCTCCGAAACCCAGAGCCAGTTGTCCGGTCCCCACACGACGTTCCACGGAGAGTCCAGGTTCTCCGTCAGGACGTAGCCGTCGAATGAATTCAGCGGGAGCTTCTTGAACTCCCCCGTCTGCGCCGGGTCCGGCGCACCCGCGCAGCCCGCGAGACAGAACGCGGCCAGGAAGCCGCCCACGACTGATGCTTTCCACAACATGGTCAATTTCTCCTTTCTTCGATTGATCCGCCTTTCCGGGATGGAAAGACACAAATATCCGTATTAACCGGATTCTTCATACCTCTGGAGATAATTTAGACGCGAAGGAATAGAAAGTCAAGTCAATCGTGTTCGAGGAAAAAAGAAAAGTGATTGTTCCGCATCTTCACGGCTGCGGCCGCCGGGGAACGGGAACGCGGCGGAACTGCAGCGGGGTCTGCCCGGTCTCCTCGCGGAAGGCACGGATGAAATACTCCGCGTACCGGAAGCCGAGCCGCGCGGAAATCTCCGCAACAGAGAGATCCGTATTGGAAAGCAGCTCTTTCGCGTGGCGGATCCGCAATCTCCGCACCATCCGGGCGGGCGGTTCGCGGTAGTATTCGGCCCAGCAGCGGAAAAAATTCCGGCGCGACAGCCCGTGCCGCTTTGCGAGCGCATCGAAGTCGGGTTCCTCGCAGCAGTGCAGCTGCAGATACGAGGCGATGGCGCGCACCGCCTGTTCGCGGTGTCCCCGCGGCGTGGCGGGCGGGCGGCAGCAATGGCGGACGGCGCACTCCAGGAGCAACTGCCATGCGAGGAGATCCACGCGCTCCGGCACGCCGGGGGTGTGCAGTGATCCGGAGAGCAGCATCATCTCCTCCGCGATTTTGCCGAGTGTCCCGTCCCACTCGACGGGCCAGAAGATTTCATCGATCGGGAAGTTCCGGAGCCGCAGCAGCTCCGGCGCGGCCGCACTGCAGTGAAAAAAGAAAGCGTGGCGCGGTTCGGGGCAGCTAGATGTGTGCCGCCGCCCCGGCAGCTTGAACATGACGTGCGGCAGCGGGGTGCAGTAACGCCTGCCGTCCACCACGTCTTCGGCCGCCCCTCCGCCGGAGATCCGGAAGCACACTTCCAGCTCCCGGCAGCAGAGAGTCTTCTCCGGGAACTGCGCGTCGGTGCGCCCGAATTTCAGAACCGGGAAATCGGTTTTGAGTTTCCGCGCTTCATCCGGCACGAAGAAAGTGACGGTCTGGCTGTCTCTGGCGCAATCCGGCATCGGTTTACCCTCCGCACTCAATATATCCGTTCCCGGCGGGGAATGCAAACGGCGAATTTTGCGCGGATGGCGCAATTGTTCTGTTTTTCGGCACGGCCGCCCCTTGACTGACGGAGATTTTCCGCCCATAATTTACAGTATGGCACACAAATTTCATCACAGACCAGGGAGGCGGCGGAAATGAGAGAGTTTACCCTCGGAACCATGTATTGGATCAATTCGCGGCACGGATTTTCCGATTTCGATGCGGATTGCCGGAAAATCGCGGAGAACGGCTACGGCCTGATCCGCCTCATCCTCTGGTGGGAGCTGATCGAAGAGACGGAGGGGGAATACGATTTTTCGCTGCCGGACCGGGTGTTCAGGGCCGCGGAGAAAAACGGGCTCAGGATCATGTGCACGATCGGCTTTTATCCGCCTTACTGGCTGACACGGAGGCTGGATTCTCTCGGTATGAACGACCCCGGGCGCTACCCGTCGCTGCAGCGCCCGGAGGTGCGCGGACCGCTCTCCATGCTGATCCGGGAGATGGTCACGCGTTACAGGGGCGAACCCGCCCTCGAAAGCTGGAACGTCTGGAACGAACCGACCCTGAACCAGACGAAAAGTCGGCCCGTGCTCGAAAAATTCGCGGCGTGGCTCAGGCGGCGCTGCCCGGACCGCGAAGCGCTGGCGGAGCGCTGGCGCGGTGAATATCCGGTTTTCAGCTCGCTGCTGCCGGGGCGGGGGGAGGAGCTCGACGCCGCCTGGCTCGAATGTGCGTTCCGGCTCGGCGACCGCGGCCGCACCGCGGCGATGCGTTATGACTTCGCCGAATTTGCGGCCGGGCTGTTGTGCGAAGAGCTCCGCTGCCTCTGCGGGGAGGTCGAACGGTACGATACGGTTCACCCGACGCACACGAATCTGCACAGCATCCACGACGACCCGGTCTCGGCCGGGCGGGAGTTCTATCGGAGCGCCCGCGTTCCCGGCTCAATCAGCAGTTCCATGCATCAGAGCAACGACAACTCCCGCATGCTCGGGCTCCGCGACCGGAAGAACTTCTACAGCTGCGGCGTCGACCGGACCTGGAGTTGGCTGAAGGGGGGGCGCGCGATGGTCGGGGAACTTCAGGTCGGGACCAGCGACATCCATGTCCGGAAATATACGCCGACGCCGGAGACCGTTTTTTACGAGCTGTGGCACTCCTACGCCGCGGGGCTCGACGGCGTGATCCACTGGCTGTGGCAGGCGTGGCGGGCCGGGACCTTTGAAAACGGCGAATTCGGTTTGCGCGCCGCCGCGGACGGCGGGGAGACGCCGCGTTCGCGCGCCGTCGCCCGGTTCGCCGCGCTTTTCCGGGAAAACCGTGAGGAGCTGCTTGCTGCGGAGCGCGTTCCGGCCCGGATTGCGATCCTCGACTCGTACGCCAACAGCATTTACCGCCACCTGCAGCAGGAGGATCACCCGTATGCGCCCGGCATCGGCGGGGAGAGTCTGTATGCGGTGCTCGGCTGTTACCGGGCGTTGAACGAGGCGAATTTTCAGGTTGATTTCGTCTCCGATGAAGAGGTACGCGAGGGAAAGCTCTCCCGTTACCGGGTTCTGTTCCTGCCGCAGGTCAATCTGATCGGCGGCGAGGCGGCGGGAAAAATCGCGGAATTCGTACGGAACGGCGGTGCGGCGTGGGCGGACGGGAGGTTTGCGGCGTTGGACGAGCACATGTATCTCCGCGGCAGCATTCCGGGGCACGGGTTTACGGAGCTTTTCGGGGTACGCGAGGCGGATTATGTCGCCGCGCCCGGTCCGGTTTCGGTATGTGTGTCCGACGGCCGGACGGTCGGAGGCAGGCAGATGCGGCAGACATTCGAACCGGTTCCCGGCGCGGAGGTGCGGGCCCGTTATCCGGACGGCGGAGCCGCGGCGGTTTCGAACCGTCCGGACCGGGGACGGACGCGGATCTGGGGAATCGAGCTTTGCCGGCGGCTGTACGACGAGTGCGGCGGCGGGGGCGAACGCGAGCTGACCGATTTTGCTCTCGAGTGCGGAGTCGAACCGATGGTGAGGCTGCCGGAGGGAGTTGCCGGGCGGCTGCTGACCGGCGGGGGGGCGGCGGTGTTCGTGCTGTATAACTATACGGAGAACGCCGTTCCGGTCCGGCTGGCGTTTTCCGGCGCGTCGGTGAAGAGCCTCTGCGGCGCTTCGGCGTTCGACGGGGAGACGGTTTCACTTGAACTCCCCCCGGCCATGACCGAGGTGCTGATTTGCAGACGTTCCACTGGCGCGAAGCGCAAATGAAAGCCGCCCGCCATGTATGACTCGCAAAAACGGAAACTCCCCTGACGGCCATGAATCATCAGTGTGGTTCCATCAGTGATACAAAATGGCCTGACAAGACCCTGCAAAGATCTCCAAAAAGCGAGAGTGACCCCAAATTTTCCGCAAGCATCTGACGGTTTGTTCTCAAATTTCCTGCCAAAACCGGCGGAGGGAGTACTGCCTTTCCGCAACAAAGCGGAAAGGCATGCCGGAAGGAGCGGTATTTGGCGCAGACACGACCCCGCATGACCTATCCAGGTAAAAGTCAGCCTCAAAAAGCGCAGCTTTTTGAGGCGTCGGCACCGGCACCCTGCCGGTCGGGGGGAGGTTCGGAGGGGGACGAAGTGCCCTCTCCGAGTTCCGCGGCGTCAGACGAGTTCGACAGCGCAGGCGAGGTCGAAATAGCCTCCGCCGACGATGTGCTGACCGATCCGGCCGAAGAGGCGGGTGTGGTAGTTGAAATGCAGATGCCCGGCGAGGATCGCTTTGACGAGGGGTTCGTGCTCCAGATAGTCGATAAAAGCGATGGTTGCGTCGTCGGGCTGCTGCTGGCGGCGGCGATGGCCGCTGTAGGGCTTCAGGAGTTTTTCCGGGGTTCCGACGAGGTAGGCGCATTCCCGGCCGCGGTTGACCATCATCTCATGATAAAGATCGTCGGTGTGGATCGGGTTGTGGAGCAGGAGGACGATCGGATATCCTCTGGCGGCTTCCTGTTTCAGCAGTTCGAGTTCCTGTTCCCGGAAGAGGTAATAGGAGTTGTCGACGGCGACGAGGTTCACGCCGCCGACGAGGCGCGAGGCGAACCGCAGATCATTCGGGTAGCGGCTCCGGACGAGCGGCAGGCTGTCGAGCTTGTACGCCTCATCCTCCCACGCTTCTCCGACATACTTGCTGAATTCGTGGTTGCCTGCGGCGGCGAAACAGTCGACTTTCGAAAAGAATTCCCCGGCACAGTCGAGGTTCCGGTGCGAAACGAAGTCGATCAGGTCGCCGGTGTGGACGATCAGCTCGCGGTTGGCGCGGGCGTGTCCGGCCGCCTCTTCGAGATGACGGAGAAGGTCGGTGCCGTGCTCCGCGAATGCCTTGCTGCGGCTGATGGCCAGCTCGCGCTTGCGTATATCGTCGCGTTCGTCGGCGAAGGCGAGATGGGTATCCGACAAATGCAGGAGCCGGACCGGCCCGGGCAGCCCGATTTCGATGCGCAGGTTCGATAATTTCATGGTTCCATATGCTCCGTGATATAGGGAATTCATACTTGCTGACGGGTATATAATGGAGTTCCGGAAGCGCGATATTTCAAGCCCGTTCCGGAATTTTTCCCCGCCTTCAGAACACCAGCTTCATTCCGTCGCAGCCGGCGGAGACGCCGCTTCCTGCGAAAAACGCTTCGAACTCTTCGTGCGTCGCATCTCCCAGGTGGTTGATGTGGGTCGCCGCGACGGCGGCCCCGGTTTTCAGGGCGTCAAGCTCCCGCAGCTTCGCGAGGAATTCGAGCGCCGCGACGCACCCGAGGTGGCCGCTGCGGCCGTCCCGGAACCCGTAGGTGATCTCGATGACGGCGGCATCGGCGCGGCGGCCGCGCACGAGCTCCCAGGACTCCTCCTCCCACCATCCGGTATCGTTCAGAATCAGGAGTTTGCGTCCGTCCGGGCCGGTGACGAGCCAGTTCAGCGCATTTTCGTCGTCGACGTGCTTCGCCCGGATCGGCAGGATCTTCATGCCGCCGTCATGGAGCTCTTCCCCCGGAACAGCCGTGACCGGGATGATCCCGAGCTCCTCGAAGCCGACTTCGTCCCGGATGCCGAGCGCGCGCTTTTCTTCGGCGCAGACTGCGAGGATCCGTTCCTGCACTTCACGGTTCGAAAAGAGCCGCAGTTTTTTTTCAGGCTTCTGCCTGACGCGGCTCATCAGCAGGGCGGGAGCGAGGTGGTCGTTGTGCGAATGAGTCTGGAGGATCCGGTCGATCCGGCGCAGGTCGATGCCGCATTCGCGGCACTGGGCAGTCAGGTCCGGGCCGAAGTCGACGAGCGTGTCTTCCCCGATGAGGTGCGAAGTGCGTTTGCGGACCTCCCGGCCGCCGTGCTTCCGGGCGTGTTCGCAGACGCGGCAGCTGCACCATGGCGCGGGGACCGGGTTCCAGGCGGAGGTTCCAAGCAGAGTGAGAATCATGGTGAATACGGAGCCTTTATTTTACGGTTTGGATTCTGATGTCGCGGAAATGGATGGTTCCGGCTGCATCCTTGAGCCCGAGCTGGAGCTGGAGCCGGGTCGTGCCGAGCGGAACGTCGATTTTGAAGGAGGCCGGTTTCCAGTCGAACGTGCCGGACGGCAGCTTGGCCGAGTTCCAGGTGTTTCGCGGTTTCGACCAGTAGCTGCCGAACCGGCCGCCCTGCACGAAGTTCTTCGGGTCGCGGCGTTCGATCGATTCGCCTTTCACGAGGGCGGAGATGAGCAGCGTCTCCCCGTCCGGAACGGTGAGGGGGCACGAAACGATCCCTCCGGTCACGGTGAGCACCTCATGTTCTCCGGATTTTGTGACGGTCATTTCCGTGCCGGCGGGAGCGCGGCATAATTCCCGGATTTTCGCGGGCGGTTCGGCGAATATGGTTTCAAGTTCTTCCGCGGCGAGCGGAAGGAGGTTTCCCGGCAGCAGCGCCGCGGCGAGGATGAAGAGGTGCTTCATACGATATCTCCTTATAATTGATCGGCGTTACTTCTGCTGTCTGAACCTGACGACGAGCCTGTTGCTTCCCGGAACGGTCGGCAGGCGGGCGCCGTCTTCATCGGGGCTGAATTCCGCCGGAACGCCGTTCAGCGTGACCGACTCGACCGGAAGCGCGAGACGGGCGGCGGGCAGGGCGTCGAATTCGAGGGTGAGCGTCGCGGACGGCGGATCATAGACGCTCTCCCGGATCACGAGATCCCGGAACTCCCGGAGCATCACGCGGCCGTTGTCGCGCCAGAGGCAGAGCCCGGCGAGATAGTTCACCTTCATGCCGGGGCAGTCGTCCACGAGCGATTTGTGACAGCGCCCGAGCGTCTGCTCCGTCATGCTTCGCACGGGGAACCCTTCGGCGGCGTACAGCGCCATCGGCTGGATGTAGCCGGTCAGCATGTTTCCGTCGCGCTGCAGGTGGGGGAGGGCGGTTTCGTTCACATAACGGACCACCTCCGCACGGCAGTACCGGTCATAGAGCCGGTAGAGCACGCCGGGGAATCCCTGCGAGAGGTCGAAAAGGTCGTTCGCCTCGAGAAAATTCCTGTTTTTCGTCGGCAGCCGCAGCAGCGGCAGGTGGTCTTCACTGAAGCCGGTGCAGATTGCGACGTTTTCGAGCCCGGTTTTCGGCATGGCTTTGCGGACGTAGTCGAGGAAGCGGAACCGCATGAGCGTCGGAATTCCGCGTTTGGCCGCCCGGTAAAACAGTTCGTCGGAGAGTTCCGCGTCTTCCGCGGTCCGGGCGATCTGCGCATAGTGCAGCATCGCGGCGTATTCCGCGTTCAGCATGTCGATGTATGCGCCCCCGCCGAATTCGCGGCAGGTGGAGGCATGGAATGCATAGTCGTCGATCACCATGCTGTAGCGCATCGCGTATTTGAGGAAGCTCCAGTTGTTCCGCACCCAGTTCTGCTGGCCGAACAGGCTGGAGAGCTGCTGCGCGCCCCATGCGATCACGGCGCACCCTTCGCCGCAGTCGCCGTGCATGACCGGGGAGCCGATGCCCTCCGCGTACGGCGTATTGTTGTAGACGCAGTGGTTGAAGTGAACCGGGTAGCGGATCCCGGAAAACGGCTCCTGCCGGTGCAGGTAGCACGCCTTGTACTGGAACTGCTCGACCGGTGAGACGAGGCGGTCCCGGACCCGGCTCATGAGTTTCTGCCGGTTCGGTTCGTCGAGGAAGAGATACCCCTGCATGGAGCTTGAGAGCTTGTACATCCAGTTCTGAAGCGGGATCGTCCAGGTTTCAGGGTCGAACTTCACCCCTTCCGGATATTCCGGCGTGAACGCCTCCTGCGGCACGCGGCCGCCGCGGCTCCACCTGACGCCGCCGGCGAAATACATATTGAGCTTTTCGTGCATTTCGGATTCTCCGGTGACGTCGACCGGCATCAGATCCTCCTCCGGGGGCAGGGGGAGGGTGTAGCGGATCACATCCGTGCCGCGCCGTCCGAGCAGCGGGCCGTGTTCGCCGTTGCAGTTGAACTCCTCCACCGGATCGGAGCCGATGATATAGCTCTTCTGCTGAAGGGCGAAGGCGGCAAGCGGCGGAAGCGTCGCGATGGCTTCGACCGGCGTGTTCCACTCGTCCGCGGTCCGTTTATAACGGAAGCGGTTCAGGATTTCAACCGTCCGCTTTTCGCGGTCGATGCGGAACACCTCGTCGCAGCCGATCGGGAAATTCAGCGCGAAGTTCACGCCGAGGCTGATCTGCGCCAGCGCTTCGGGCGGAAGCCGCCGGATCCATCCGGATGCGTTGACCGGCGTGCTTCCCCACGGCCAGCCGATGCCGACGAAACCGACCGGACGGCTGCCGCCGTCGATCTCGATGCCGGAGATGAAACGCCCGTTCAAAGAGGCCGTGAGCTTCTCCGGCTGGCGGCCGAACACCAGCAGCAGCGGACGCCCCGACTCCCAGTTTTTGCGGAACAGCAGCAGCCACGGGGCGCTCCAGCGGCCGTCCCGCTCCCGGTTGTGGAACTCCGGCTGTTCTGCGAGGTTGACGATCCGGATTCCGCCGGCGGCGGGCCAGGCGGCGTACTGGGCGGTTTTCTCTTCGAGCGCGAGAAAAGCGCGGCTGCCATTTAATTCATGGCGCACGAACGGGGCGAGCAGGGTCGTGTCGAAGGAGTGCTTCCGCCCGCCGGAAGCCAGCACACCGCTCTTGTGCACCCAGTCGACCCCGGTGATGCGGAGCTCTCCCGCGTCTTCTCCGCCGGGAAGTGCGGCGAGCAGGTACGGCGCGCTGCCGAATCCGCCGTTGTCGCGCAGGTTCGTGACCCGGACCGTGAATCGGTTGGTTTCGCTCCGGCGGACCAGAGCCGGGTCGATGCGGTAGAGGCGGCGGCATTCCCAGTAGCGCGGCGTCTCCGTTCCGGTCCGGCCGATCACGGTTCCGTTGAACAGTGTTTCGTCGGTGTCGTCGATGCCTTTGTCGACGGCGAAATAGAGCTCGCGCCCCTGCCAGGCCGGATTGAACGGCAGTTCGGCGGTATATTCGACGGTGCCTTCCCCGCTCCACAAATCGGTCGGCTCGGCGGAGGAGGCGCGCGAAAAGCGGATGCTGCCGGAGAGCGCGCGGCGCGTCCAGTTGTGCAGCGTCGCGGTCGCCTTGCCGCTGTCGTCGAAGCGGTAGAACTGCGGACCGTTCGAGACCGTGAGGTCGCGCCCGATAGCGCCGGAGAAGAGGCCGTCGCTGATCAGCCAGCCGAAGCGGCCGAAGTTGTCCTCGGACATGCCGGGACGGTAACGGGCGGAGTTCTCCGCATCTCCGGCGACGCGTTTCACAAACACGTCGCGCTGCCGGATGCGTGCCTGCCGGTCGCTGCGGTTCCTCTCTTCGAGGGCCGCGAGCGCCGCCGGGTTTTCCGCACAGACGGCGCGCAGGAACGTCCTGTCGTAGAAGCTTCCGGGCGGCAGGACCGCGGTTCCGAGACCGAGGGCCCAGTGTTGGATGTTCCCTTTCTCCGCGACGGCGGGTTCGCCGTCGGAGAAGTGCAGGAGCGCTTTGCCGCCAAGCAGCCGGGTGCGGTAATAGCGGCCGTAATCGGTGGAGAGAAGCGCCTGTCCACGGAAGACGGGGTGATCCGGTTCGGCACATTCGAGCGCGTCGCGCCGCAGCAGTCCCGGAGCGGGATTCCGTTCGAGCGCGAGCGGCAGGAGGGCCGCGATTTCGGGATCCGCCGCCGCTCCGTAGGCGATGAGGCGTTTCCCGCCGCGCACCGCTTCCGCGACGGCGGGATCGGCGCCCTTCCGGGCACGGGCGTAGACGATCACGTCGGCCTCTGCGGGTGCGGCGGCGGCTTCGACGATGCCGTCCGCCCATTCGAGAATCAGCGAGCGGAAGCCGCCGGAGGGGTTCGGATCCGGTATATACGCCTTGCCCGGCCAGTTGCGGACCGTTTTCGCGAGATCGCGATTGTCGAATTCAAAGTAGATCCGGACCGGTTTGAGGCCGGGGACCCGGCGCGGAGCGGAGGGCGTCCACGCGCTCGATACGACCGGTTCATTTTCCGCCCCGGTCAGTTCGTCGGGAGAACCGATTTTCAAGCTGCCGACACCGGCCGCGGCGCCGGCGGGTCCGGATAGGGTAAAGCTCAGATGTTCAAATTGATAGGAGGCGTCGCTGAGCGGAAAGAGCGCATTCACGGTGAAGTCGCAGAGCAGTGCGTCGTCCGCGTCGGCCCGGATCGGCGGCGCGGTGAATTCGGTCAGTCTGCCGCCCTCGCGGATGGAGGCGGAAAGCGTGAGCACGGTTCCCGCCCGGCCGCTGCCGCGGAGTGTGAAGCGGATGCGGTCCTGCGTATTGACCGGCTTGTTCACCTCTGCGACGGCCCGGTGGCTTTTTCCGACCTCCAGCCGGTCGGAGGGTTTGAGCGCGTACTCTCCGGCGGCCCGGAGCGTGAAAACCATGCAAAGCATTGATAATAAGAAGAGAAGGTTGATTCGTAATGACATGGCGTATTCTCCTGTTCAGCGGATTTTCCACGGGGTAAGGTCCGGGTTGTTGACCGGCGAAGGGAGTGCTCCGGCGGCGGAGTAGAGGCTCTGGGCGGCGGCGACGTCGCCGCCGCCGGAACCGAACGCCGCCGTGACGTGCCCGTCGGCCCACAGGACGTTGCAGCGGTTCCCGTTGTGCCACGGCCACGCGCAGGCGCCGCTGGTTGACTGGTACTCCTGCACGACATAGTACCAGACCGTGCCGTTGCCGACGTCGCGGCTCTCGGCCGCGAAGATTACGCGCGATGCATTCCGGATGCCGGTGATCTTTTTCCCCATGGCCGCCGCCGCGCTGCCGAAGTCCCCGAACGTGTTGCGGTTGATGCCGTAACATGCGTACTGCGCGGCGTTCCTGTTCGTTTCGAGTCTGGCGGCTCCGTCCCATACCGCCGCGACCGTCGTGCCCCAGGTGGGATGCCTGGACTGGTACTGTCCGGAGGTCGGGCAGCGGAACACCTTCAGACTGACGTAGTTTGCTCCGGCCAGGTCATAGACCCAGAACGTTCCGTTCCACGACCGCTGGGCGGGCAGGACGTCGGTGTTGGCCGCGCTGTACATAGCCGTGCCGAGCCCGATCTGCCTGAGGTTGCCGGTGCAGTGCGTGGCGCGGGAGCGCTCCCGCGCTTTGTTCAGTGAGGGCAGCAGCATCGAAGCGATGATTGCGATGATCGCAATCACTGTGAGCAATTCAATTAGCGTGAACGGCCGGCTGTTCTTCATGATCCTTTCTCCTTGTTTGCGGGATGTCGTAAGCGCATTTCAGACCGGAAAGCTTTCGCGGGAGACGAGCCCCGTAGGCACGAGGTGATGACGGATGGCGGAGTCGCCGCCGAGCTGTGCAAGCAGTTCCTGCATCTGCAGTTCGACCAGGCGGGAAATATTCTGGTCGATGACGGTCAGCGGCGGATTCGCATAGCTTGAGGCGATGGTTCCGCCGATGGATGCGACGGCGATCCCGTCCGGGATCCGGATTCCGGCCCTTCCGAAACGGCTCATGAATTTGAGCGCGTAGTGGTCCGAGCAGACGAGCAGATAACGGACGCCGTTCTGCCGTATTTCCGCCGCGCAGCGGTCGATGTCCGGGTTGTCGTAGGCGCGGAAGTGGAACAGCTCCGGCTGGAATGCAAACTCTTCGCAGCAGGAGAGATAAGCGTCCAGCGCCCTGGCCGACCGTTCGTTGGCGGCCAGGGCGAGGGAGCGCACGCCTTTCCGGTGCGCGGCGAGGAACAGCCCGCGCATGCCGGAGCGAATGTCCGCCGTCACCGAACTGAAGCCGGGGTGCGACTCTCCGTCGGTCACGATCGGGGTCCCGCACTTCGCATACTGCTCCGCCAGCTCGGGACGCGCCTGAAAGAGCCCGGTTTTCAGCAGGATGCCGTCAGCGTTCGACCGGATCAGGGAATCCAGCGCGGCCCGTTCGCGGTCCGCCCCCCAGAGGACGGGCGAGACGAGCAGCCGCCACCCCTGTGCGTCCGCAAGTTCCAGCGCCCGCTCCGCGAATTCGGAGAAGAACGGGGACTGCAGCCCGCCGACCACCAGACCGAGCAGTCCGCTTCGCCCGGACCGCAGCGCCCGCGCCGCCGTATTCGGGCGGTACTCCATTTCGGCCGCGACCTTGCGGATCCGCTCGGCGTTCTCCCGGCTGACCCGGATCGTGGAGCGGTTGTTCAGCAGCACCTTCGCGACCGCCGATTTCGACAGCCCGACCCGTTCGGCGATATCGGACACTGTGACGTTCTGCTTCATCGGCAATAACTCCTGTTGGATGATGATTGACCGGTAGATCAATCTGTTTTAATTATACCACATCCGTCATCCGATGTCAATACCGGTTTGCTGTTTTTCCGTTAAATTCATTGTTCCCGGGCGGAAAATGTGCTACATTAAAATGACGAAACACAGGAGCTCTGAAGCAATGGAATCATCTTTGAATGGCAGGACCGCCGTCGTCACCGGCGGTGCGAAGGGAATCGGCGCCGCGGTTGTCCGGCGGTTGTCGCGGGACGGCGCAAACGTTGTGATCGCGGATATCGACGAAGAGAACGGACGGAAACTCGCGGCGGAGTGCGGACGCGCGCTTTTCGTCCGCTGCGACGTTTCGCAGGAGGCGCAGGTGCTCGCGGTGCTCGATGCCGCCGAGGCGGAGTTCGGCCGTATCGACATCCTCGTGAACGATGCGGCGTGGCAATTGAACAAGCCGCTGCTTGAGACGACGACGGAGGAGTTCGAGCGCGTCATGGGAGTCAATGTCGTCGGCAGCTTCGTCTTCCTGCGCGAAACGGCGAAGCGCATGATTGCGAAGGGGACTCCCGGTGCGATCGTGAACTTCGCTTCGACCTTTGCGGTGGTCGGCTCGCCGGGTTATCTCGCGTATCATGCATCGAAAGGCGCGATCGCTTCGATGACGCGCGCCGCCGCCGTCGCGCTTTTGCCGCACGGCATCCGCGTGAACGCCGTCGCGCCCGGAACCGTTGATACTCCGGGACTTCACGACGGTGCGCGCGATACCGGCGATGAGGCGCGCGGACTCGCGGGCTTTCTCGCGCTCCAGCCGCTGAAGCGGTTCGGCCGCCCGGAGGAAATCGCGAACGTGGTTCGCTTCCTCGCCGGTGATGAGGCATCGTTCGTGCATGGGGCGGTCGTGATGGCCGACGGCGGCTACACGGTCGTCTGAGGAATTTTCCGGAATTCGGATTTGACATCCCGCTTTCTTCTGCTATTGTATAATATCAACATTGATATAATTAAACGGGAGGCGCGGATAAATGAGAGAGGCGAACCGTCTGGCGTATGAAAAGCTGTGCTCCGCCGAGCCGGTGCTGACCGGATGCCGCAGGGTGGGGGAGGTTGTGCCGGGATTCCGGAAAAATCTGATTCTGCACTCCGGGCCGGATATCGAATTCGGCCGGATGCGCGGGCCGCACCGCATGGGCGTGATCGGCGCGGCGCTTTTCGAAGGGCTGGCGAAGGATGAGCGCGAGGCGGAGGGGATGATCGCCTCCGGCGAGATCGGGCTCGCCGCCGCAAACGACTGGAATTCCGGCGCGCCGGGGGCCGGGATCACCTCATACTCGATGCCCGTTCTTGTGGTCCGGGAGAAACGCTCCGGTGTCGTCGCCGTCGCTCCGCCGATCGAGGGGGTACAACGCGGCGGCCTCGGCGGCTGGGGGGTGTACAACTCTGCGGTTCGCGAGAATCTGGTCCGCATGGCGGAGTATTACATGCCGCTCCTGAATCTCGCATTGGAGGCGGCGGATGGCGTGAACGTCGCGGAGCTTTTCGCCGAAGGACTGCTGATGGGGGATGAAGAGCACACCCGGCAGGCGGCGACGGATAAGCTGTTCATTTTCAAACTGATCGATCCTGTGTCCCGCATGTCTGCCTCCGATGCCGACAAGCTTGCGCTCCTGAACTGGCTCGCGGATGCGCCGCGTTTCGTACACCACATCGGCTGTGCGTCGGCGGTCGCGTCGCTGAAGTCGGCGGCGGGTGTGCCGGGTTCGACGCTTGTGACTGCGATGTGCGGGAACGGCGTCGAGTTCGGCGTCAAGGTGAGCGGCCGGGGCGACTCGTGGCACACGGCGCCGGCACCGGCGTTCAGCGGATATTACTTCTCAGCGGAGCACTCCGATGCGGATGCGGCCCCGTGGCTCGGCGACTCCGGCAATGTCGAGGCGTGGGGGCTCGGCGGCATGGCGGCCGCGGCGGCTCCGGCACTGCTCGCCTCCCGCGGCGAGTCGCTTGAAGACGGGCTCCGCCAGTGCGGCGAGATGGCGGAAATCTGCGCCGGCGTCAACCGGCGTTTCGCGATTCCGGCGCTCGGCGGCGGCGCGCCGTGCGGCATCCTTGCGGAACTCGCGGCGGAGAAAGGGGTTGCTCCGAAGATGCATGGTGGGATCCTGTCGCGTTCGACCGGCGGCCAGATCGGCATCGGATATGCGCGCACTCCGCTCGACTGCTTCCGGAGAGCTCTGGCGTAAAAAACGGTATTTCATTTTGCAAAGCGGATCGGACGGGGCTATATTTCCTTCTCGGTTTCATGGGGAACGACAGGAAAAGGATCAGGTCATGGAATTCTCGGAAAAATTTGCGTTGTATCGTGTTTTCACCTCTCACATGGTCTTGCAGCGGGAGCGGCCGATTGTATTTTCGGGCACAGCCGAACCGGGCAGGGGGGTCCGGGTCACGTTTGCCGGAAAGAGCGTGGAAGCCGTTGCCGGGCAGGATCATGAGTGGAGTGCCGAGTTCCCGCCGATGGAGGCGGGCGGGCCATACGCCATGACGGTGAGCGGCGCGGACGGGGCGGCTCCCCTGGAGCTGGATGATATCCTGATCGGTGAGGTCTGGATGTGTACCGGGCAGTCCAATATGGAGATGCCGGTCGATTCGGCCTCCCCGTTTTTCCGGGTACTGAACCCGGCGGAGGAGTTGAAGCACGCGGACAATCCGCGGATCCGCCTCTTCAACGCCATGCTGACCCGCCGCCTGGCTCCGAACGGGCCGCTCAACGATGTGGGCGGCCCCGGCTGGCAGCCGTGCAATGCGAAGAGCGCGGCGGATTTCTCGGCCTGCGGCTACTTTTTCGGGAGGCGGCTGGAGAAGGATCTCGATGTTCCGGTCGGACTCATCGCAACTGCCTGGGGCGGAACCGATATCGCTTCATGGATCTCGCACCGGAAATTCGAAGAAATGCATTGGACGCCGCTTGCCGATTCCGGCAGCGGGACGGAGAACGAGGCCTGGAAGAACAGGCGGGAGAACGAGAACTTCCGTGAGCTGGCCGGCTGGCTCGACCGCTTCGAGGCGTGCGGCGACTCCGGCGCTTCCGTCGCGGCGGCGGAATTCGACGATTCCGGCTGGGAGGAGTGCGGCGATGTCGTTCCGCTGCCGCGCCCCGGCCGTTACGCCTGCCGGATCAGCTTCGACCTCCCCGCCGGATTTGCCGGGAAGGAGCTGAAATTGAAGCTCGGCAGCATCAACGACTCCGACCGCACCTGGTTCAACGGGGAGCTCATCGGCGCGACCGGGGTGGAAACTCCGGGCTACTGGAGCGTTCCGCGCGAATATATGGTCCCCGGCCGCTGTGTGCGGGCGGGCCGGAACTGCATTGCCGTGATTGCCGACAACCACTACGGAGCCGGCGGCATCAGCACATATGAGCTGGAAGCCGTTTGCGGCGGCGATGTGTTCCGGATCCAGCCGGTGCGCCGGTTGAAAACGCTGTTCGTGCTGCCCGAAGAGTTCCCCGTCCGTCCGGCGGTTCCCTCTGTCGGCTCCAACCGCAGCCCGTACGGGCCGAATTATCCCTCGACGCTTTTCAATGCCATGCTGAATCCGTGGTTCCGTTACGCGGTGCGCGGCACGCTCTGGTATCAGGGGTGCCACAACAACGGCGAATTCACCTACTATCCGCTGCACAGGATGCTGATCGACGATATGCGCGGGCATTGGAACGACCCGGAAATGCCGTTCCTGCTGGTTCAGCTCGCATCGTATGTGCAGCACCGGCCGGAAAACCGGCTGCCGGACGCCGAAGTCGACGCGATGCCGTTCCCCGAATTCCCGCCTTTCGCCATCACGCGGGAGATCCAGTCGGAGATGCCGCGCGTCCGGAAGGGGGTCGGCATGATCGTTTCATTCGACTGCGGCGACCATTCGGACGTTCACCCGCGCGACAAACAGACGCTCGGCCACCGGTTGGCGATGAAGGCCGAAGCGATGGTCTACGGGAAAAAGGTCCCCTGCGACGGCCCGGAATTCGCCGGTTTCCGTCAGGAAGGGGCGCAGCTGCGGGTTTTCTTCCGCAATACCGGTTCCGGGCTGATCACGAGCGACGGCGAAGCGCCGGCGGGATTCGTCGTCGGCGACCGTGCGGGCGCGTTGTGCAGGGCGGAGGCGAGGATCGACGGCGACACCGTGGTGGTTTCCGCGCCCGAGGTAATGGAGCCGCAGCGGGTGCGGTACGCATTCACCGGTTACTGCCGGGTCAATCTCATGAACAAAGAGGGTTTCCCGGCGGTTCCGTTCCGCTCGGATAAAGTGGATTACGAAGGGATGTTTGCGGATCTGCCGTGACGGCAGGTCCGCCGGTTTCACGAAAGGATTTCATCATGGACGTCTTGAGGATTTCAACGCCGTTCTGGGAGGGGGAGATCGCCCCGGAGTACTCGGCCAACCTTGTCCGGCTCCAATACCGCCCGGCGGGGGAGGCTCTCCTGTTTCCGCGCCCGGCGGCCGGTCCGCTCGGCACGGATTCGGTCTGCTGCGGGATTCCGGTCATGCTGCCGCCGAACCGGACCGACCGCGGCGAATTCTCATTTGAAGGGCGTCGATACCGCCTTCCGCTGAACCAGCCGGAGACGGGCTGCAATATCCATGGCCTCACGGTGGAGCGGGGCTTCCATATGGAGCATGCTTCACCGGATAACGCTTTGCTGTCATGGGAGTTCGATGAATCGTTCCCGGAGTTCGCTGGCTTTCCGCACCGGTTCCGGCTGGAGCTCGGATACCGGTTCGACGGCCCGGCGTTTTCTCTGGTGCTGAACATTCAGAACCGCAGCGATTTGACGATGCCGTTCGGCGTCGGCTTCCACACGGCTTTCGCGCTTCCGGCGGAGGAGGCGGAGGCGCGTCTGGAGATTCCGCACGCCGGGAGCTTCTGGCAGGTTCATCCGCAGCGGCGTCTGCCGTCCGGCGGGCGTGAAGCGTGGCCGAGGGAGGAGCTTGAAATCTTTGGCGGGGAACGTACTCCGGCAGGATACCGCATGGGCAGGATGTTTCCGTTGGAGGCCGCGCCGCATGTCGCGCGGATCCGGCGCAGGGCGTTCACGGCGGAATACCGGTTCGACGAGAAATTCAACCACCTTGCCTGCTGGAACGGCGATGGCCGCTCGGGACTCTTCTGCATCGAGCCGATGAGCTGGATGACCGACGCGCCGAATATGCCGCTGCCGCCGGAGGTTACGGGCGTCCGCGGCATCCGGCCGGGGGAGACGCTGAGCTTTTTTCAGGAGATCCGCGTCACAGAGCCTGCAGCGCGTCGCTGAAGATCCGTTTTGCGAGCCGGACCGCCGGATACTCCGGCAGTCCGGCAAGACGCGCAACTCCTTCGCGAAGATGTGGTTCGTCTGCGATGACGGGAAAACATCCGTCGAGGATATCCGCAATGGCGGCATAGACCGCTTCGGGCGTGGATGCAGGGAGCGCCGCGTCCCCGGAGCTCTCCGGCGCCGGGGCTGACTTCGCATATTCCGCCGCGCTCTTTCCGGCGATCCTGCCGAAGACGAACACCTCGAGCCCCGCGTTTCCGCCGATCCGATCGCGCCCGTGCAGGCCGCCGGCCGCCTCTCCCGCCGCGAAGAGGCCGGGGATCCCGGTCGCGCAGTGTTCATCGATGCGGATGCCGCCGAGCGTGGTGTGCGCCCCCGGTCTGACCTCGAAGAAAAGTTCGCGGAACGACGGGGCAAGCTGGCGGAACTTGTTGTAATACTCCGGGTAGCGCGTCGCGAAGCGCTTTTCGTCAACATTGGAGAAATCGTAGCGGATTCCGCCGTGCGGAGTTCCCCGCCCGTCCCGGATCGCGCGGTGGATCCTCTCCGCAAGCTGCCGCTTGGCCGGAACCGGTTCGCCGGGATCGAGCAGCGGTTCCCCTTTGCGGTCAAGCAGTTGCGCACCTTCGTGCAGCGTTGTCGTGATGACCGGGAAGCCCGCAAGCTTCTCCGGATAAACGGTTACGGTCGGCTCGAACTGAATGAGGCCGAGGTCGCGCAGTTCCGCCCCCGCGCCGAGCGCGGGCAGCAGTGTGTCGCCGCGCAGGTGTTTGCTCCAGGTGCTGAACTTCCAGAGTCCCGCAAAGCCCCCTCCGGCGAGGATGACCGCTTTAGCCCGGATCGCGGAGCCGTCTTCGAACAGCGCTCCGGCGATCCTGCCGCCGCCGGTCAGCAGCCGGACAACGCGCCGGCGTTCGACCGGAGAGGCGAGAAGCCGCATCGCCTGTTTTCCGGTCGTCGTTCCCGCATGAACCACGCGCGGAAAGCTCGTGCCGACGGCGTGGATCGTATCGTAGCCGCCGTCCGGCTTCCGGTCGAAGCAGATGCCGAGCGCTTCGAGCCGGTGCAGTTCCGGCAGCGCATTCCGGGCGAGTGTGCGGGCGAGTTCCGGATCGGAACATCCTCCGCCGGAACGCAATATATCGTATTCGAACAGCTCCGGCGAGTCGCCGGGAGCGACCGGTGCGGAAAATCCCATGATTTCAGAGCTCGCCGCGCCGCCCGCGTCAACGATCCGGACACAGAGCTCCGGGGCGCACTCGCGCAGCCCGGCCGCGGCGTTCAGCCCGGCCAGCCCCGCGCCGGCGATGAGCACGTCCGCGTACAATTCACTGCTCCCAGATCGCGCCGTTCGCGAGCGACCCCGCATTGCGGCAGAAGAGCCGCAGGAAGGGCGGAATTCCGGCGGGGTCGAATTTCCAGCTCCACGCCTTGCGCCGCTCTGCGAGCTCCTGCTCCGGGACGGCGAGGTCGAGTTTCCGTGCGTCGAGGTCGATTTCGATGCGGTCGCCGTCCCGCACAAGCGCGAGCGGGCTGCCGAGTGCGGCTTCCGGCGACAGGTAGCCGATCGAGAGCCCGCTCGAACCGCCGGAGAAGCGTCCGTCGGTCACGATTGCGACATCATGCGACAAGCTGCGTCCTTTCAACTCCTTCTGGAAAACATAGGCGGTCGTTCCAAACGCGGCTTTTGGGCCGAGGTAGCGCAGCACCGCGACATCTCCGGCGGAGATCTTCCCGGCGTTCAGCGCATCGAGCGCGGCTTCAAGCGAATCGAAGCATTTCGCCGGACCGGCGAAGCGGCGCATCGACTCATCGCACGCTGCCGCCTTGATGATCGCACCGTCCGGCGCGAGCGAGCCGTAGAGCACATAGAGCGCTCCCTCCGCCGAAACCGGACGGTCGAGCGGACGAATGACTTCGGAATCAAACACTTTTGCGTCTTTACAGTTTTCGGCGAGCGTCCTGCCTGTGACGGTCGGCGCATTGCCGTGCAGCTTCGGCATGAGGGTTTTCAGCACTGCGCGGGAGCCGCCCGCCCGGTCAACGTCCTGCAGATGCCACGGGCCGCTCGGAGAGGCCGCCACGATCTGCGGAACCTCCCGCGAGGCGCGGTCGAAATGCCTCCACCACTTTTCGTGCAGCCCGGCCTCGTTCGCGATTGCGGGCAGGTGCATGAAGAGATTCGTCGAACCGCTCATCGCCATCGTCAGCGCAATCGCGTTTTCGACGCTTTCGCGGGTGATGATCCGCCGCGCCGTGACGCCGCGCCGCAGCAGCTCCATGACCTGCCTGCCTGCCCGGTATGCACACTGCAGCAGCTCCGGGCTCACGGCGGACATGCAGCCGTTGCCGGGCAGCGTCATGCCGAGCGCCTCGGCTGCGAGGCACATGCTGTTTGCGGTGGTCATCACGCCGCACGCGCCGCAGCTGCCGTACATGCGGGAGACCTCGCGTTCGGCTTCGGTCCGGTCGTACTCGCCGTTCATCGCGCGGCCGACGTGGTCGGTCAGCTCGATGTAGTTCGCGCTGCGGCCGTCGAGGAACGGCATGGGCATATAGCCGCCCGTCACCATGACCGCCGGTATGTCGAGCCGCGCGGCCGCCATCAGGTGTCCCGGCACGATGGAGTCGCAGGTCGAGAGCAGCACCATCGCGTCGAACATGTTGCTCTCGACGATGAGCTCGACCTCATCCGCAATGTGATTGCGGCTCGGGAGCTCGATGTAGCGCGGGTTTTTGAGCACCATTCCGTCACAGATGGCGGAGGTCATGACCTCGAACGGCAGGCCGCCCGCCTCGCGGATTCCCTGCTTCACACGCTCGGAGAGATTGCGCAGATGCACGTGGCCGGGGTTGTATTCGTTCCATGAATTCACGACCGCGACGATCGGACGGCAGAACTCCTCCTCGGTGTAGCCCATGCCGCGGACCAGCCCGCGGCGGCACTCGCGCGCCACGCCGTATTCACTGCTGCTGCGTTCATTGCAACTCATGCTTCGCCTCCCGTCAGATGCGGATGAAGGAGCAGCCGGAGACCGTCCTGCCCTCATAGCTGAAATCGTTGGAGCCGAGGTTGAAGACGAGCACGGAGCCATCGGAATAAGCGACCCTTGTGACCTCCGGGGCAAGTTCTTCGAACTCCTCCATGAATTCGAACTGCAGGTCGCTGATTGTGCGGAAGCGGTCATAGTCCGCCTTGATCTTTGCGACGTCCGCCGCGAGTTGTCCGGGGGTCGTGAAGCCGAGGTCCTCCTCGCCCATCCAGTTGATGCCGCTGGAGCGGAATTTCGCGTAGAAATAAGAGAGCGGGCGTCCGCCCCACGCGAGATTCTGCAGCGCGAGGCTGCGGTCGGATTTGATGCTCGCGTTCACCGTGTCACAGAAGGTGTTGTAGTGGACGATCCCGTGATAAGTCATGTGCCAGAACGGGATATGCCTGTCGATCATCGGGCGGGGAAATTCGCCGTTGCGGTGGTAGATCGTGTAGAGCACGTAGTCGAGGTCGCCGATGCAGAAGTCCCATGAACCCTCTGAAGCACTTGCCCCGACTTTTTCGCGGGCGAGCGCGAGCGTCCTGCCGCGCCAGTATGCCGCTTCCCTGCGGGTCTGCGGATGGCGCGGGTCATAGCATTTCACGGGGCGAAGGATGCTCATGACGTCAAGGTAGTGCGTTCCGTAAAAGCCGAGGCGCTGCATGTCGGCCATGTCTTCCACTGCATACTCCTCGTGCGCTTTTTTCGGGCAGAGGAAGTAGGAGTTGCCGCCGCCCCAGTTGCCGAACTGGTGGAGCGAGCCGTCTTTGTCCCGCAGGCAGTTGTCGGCGCGCCACCGTTTCGCGATTTTGTAGGAGTCGAGCAGGTTCGTGTGTCCGCAGATGAGGTAGCCGTAGCTGCGCGCCTTGCGGATGAGCTTCTTGAGCGCCTCCTCGCCGCCGAGCAGCGGTTCGACCGGAAAAAGGTCCGGGAAGCGGCCGTCGTGGCCGGATTTGTTCCAGCCGACGAGACAGAATTCCGCATGGCCGATCCCCTGCCGGTGGAACTCGTCGAGGATTGTTTCGCACTGCTCGAAGGTGATCGCGGCATGGATCGGCGGCTCGTTTTCTTCGGTCTGGTCCGGCACAGGGGAGGGAACCGGCTTCCACGCGAGGCGGACGCGCACCTCGGGGCCGAGCGCGGCCTCACCCGCCGCCGGAAACTCCTTCCGGCGCTCGCGCAGCGGCGTACACGCCCCGCGTTCGAGCTGGTAGCGGCGGTAACGCCGCGCCGCGCCCTGCCACGAAGCATCTTTCCCGCTGAGTTCGAAAAATTTGATCTCGATATCCTCATATGCACCGTCGCCGTCGAGGAGGAAGCGCGGGTACATGTAATAAGCGCCGTCACGGATCCCGGTTACGAGCGCGTAATCGAGCGACATCCCCGCAACCACGGCGAGCGTGGCGCATCCTTCCTTCTTCATGAAGTAGAGCGGCATGTCATTGCAGTCGAAGACGCACTCCTGCTCTTCGCGTTTTTTGAAGAAGATCTGTCCGGCATGGCCGTCGCTGTCGATGCTCGGGACCACGTAGTACCCTTCGGTACCGATCTTTACATCGAATAAATCCGGCAGGAGATCAATCGCCTCCGTGTCGGCCGGGATGTCGCATTTCCGCAGGATCGCGGAGTTTCCGGTCATGGTGACGGGCAGCTCCCTTACGCTGCCGCCGGTCGCGGTGAGTCTGGCTGTATACATCGTTCCGTTCCTTTCTGTTCAGATCATTGCATCGATTGCGCCGTCGACGGACTGTCCCCCGTCGATCACGAAGGTCTGTCCGGTGATGAAGCGGGATTTCTCATCGTCCGCCAGGAACAGCATCATCGGCGTGACGTCGTCCACACTGCCGAGACGGCCGAGCGGAATTTTGCGCAGGAACGCATCCATTTCAGACTGCGTATATCGCGCCGAGAGTTTCGTCAGGATGAAGCCGGGAGCGATGCAATTCACGTTGATGCCGTGTTTTGCGACTTCCACCGCGAGCGCTTTCGTAAACATGTTGAGCCCCGCCTTGGCCGGGGAGTACGGCAGCAGTTTGCGCTTCACCCAGGTGACGAGCGAGTGGATCGAACTCACATTGATGATCTTCCCGCGGACGCCGTGTTCGACCATATGCCGTACCGCGATGCGCGAGGCGTAGGCGGCGGCATTCAAGTTCAGGTCGATCTGCCTGTTCCAGTACTCGACCGGCATCTCGGTGAAACCGCCCTCCGGAATCCGCAGCGCGCCGCCCGCGTTGTTGATGAGCACATCGATGCCGCCGAACCGTGCGATGAAGTCGTGAACCATCGCTTCGCATTGGACGGAATCGCTGACGTCGGCCCCGTAGATCTCCGCTTCACAGCCGAGCTTCCGCACTTGCGCAGCGACCTCTTCGGCCCCCTCCGGGTTCCTGCAGTAGTTGATCCCGACGCCGCACCCTTCGCGGGCGAACGCAATCGCCGTGGCGGCGCCGATTCCGTGTGAGGCCCCGGTTATCAGAACCCGCTTCCCTGTCACCGACATGAGATTCCTCCGTGATTAATTATATCGGAACTGATAAAAATATAAAGCTTCAAATGCCGAAGTCAAACGCTTCCGGTAAAAAATCAGAAGAATTTCTCGAATGCGAGTCTTGCCGCGCCGAGAGCGGACTGGTATTCCCCGAGCGTTGTGATGCCGATGAAGCAGTTGCGCCGCTCTTCCGGCAGGATCTCGTACAGTTTCCGGATCGTATTGCGGAAGAGTTCGCCCTCTGCACGGCTCTGCCCGCCGGAGAAGATCAGCGCTTCGGGGGAGTAGAGCTGGATCATCGCGGCAGCGCCGGCCGCGTTGTATTCGGCGGCCCGGTCAATGATCTCCGCGGCGCCGGGGTCCCCCTCCGCCGCGGCCCGGTCGAGCGCCGCCGCCCCGTGCAGTTTCGGATGATCCGGAAACTGCTCCGCTGCAACGCGTTTCAGGTTGTTGCCGCCGCTGTAGGATTCGAGACAGCCGCGAAAGCCGCAGCTGCACAGCCGGTGATTGCCGGGAATCAGCGTGTGACCGATGTAGCCGATGGGTCGCTTCGGGTGGCTGATGAGCAGCATGTGGTTTGCGATGACGCCGGAGCCGACGCCGACGCCGAGGCCGATCGTCACGAGGTTCCCGCATCCCGCCCGCTGCCCGAAGTTGTACTCCGCGCAGACGGCCGCCACCTGTGTCGTGACGGCGTAAGCCGGTACGCCGAACTCCCGTGCGAGCTCCGCTACGGGCAGGCTCGATCCCTGCTTCAGGCCCCAGTTGCCGCCGGAGACGATGACGCCCTGCTCGGAATCCACAATGCCGGAGAGCGAAATGCCTGTGCCGAGAAGCTTCTCCGGCGGCAGAGCGGATGCGGCGAATGCCGCGCGGAAAAGCTCCCCCGTCCATTCGAAAAAGCGGCGGTCGGAGTGGAACGGCTCCGTCGCGTGCCTCTCTTCATGCAGAATCCGGAAGTTCATGTCGGAGAAGAGGATCCGGGTCGACTCGGAGCCGATGTCAAGGCCGCACCAGAATCCGGCTCCGGCGTTTACGGCGAGCGGCACGCTCGGGCGGCCCGGCGTCGTGGTTTTCCCCGGCCGCGCCAGGAGGAAGCCGCGCTCGAGCAGGTCGTTGACCACCTTGCACATCGTTCCCCACGACATGCCGGTTGCTTCGGCAACGGTTTTCTTCGAGGCATGCGCTTTGCCGAGCCGCACTGCGTCGAGTACCTTTACCGCGTTTGATGGCATGATGTCCGTTCCTTCCAGTGCTCTCTTGCCGTATACAGTGCGAGAAACAGATGGGCCGGCATCCGTCCCCCGGTTCTCCGGATCAGCTCCCGTGCGAGTTCGGGGAGCGGCGGCTCCCGGCCGGTGGCCGCTTCCGCGAGTAATATATCATAAAGCCCGGTCAGTTCAAGGCATTCGCGGAGTATGGCGCGCGATTTTTCCGGTGAATCCGGAAACGTTTCGCCGAGCGGCAGGAAGCTGTGTCCGGGCACGACGGCGCGAAGAGGCTCCGCGAGCAGCTTCCGGAGCGAGGCGCGGTAGGCGGGCAGATCCATATAGAGTGCGCACCCCTGCACGACAGTGCCGTTCCCCTGAACCGAATCGCCGGTCAGCAGCGTACCGGTCGGCCGGTCGAGAAATGAGACGCAGTCGCTGTCATGGCCCGGGGTATGGATGAGCTTCAGACGCCCGACGGTTTCACCGTCCGCGATCAGCACTTCCGGCTCCACTCCGTCGAGAACCGGCGGGGGAGGCGGGCTGAACTCCGGGAATTCCGCCCGGATCAATTTGCTGTATTTCATCGGGTTGCGCAATTTCTCCGCTCCGCCGGAGAAGACGCCGCACCGTTTCACTCCGCGTTCCAGCAGCCGCCGGTGCCCGCCGACGTGATCGCCGTGGCTGTGGGTGCAGAGCAGAAGGTCGATGTCGCCGGGCCCGAGCCCGAGCTTCGCGAGCGCCGGAACGATCACCTCGTCGGCGACTGCGGCGGATGCTCCGGAGTCGATCAGAATGTTCTCCTCTCCGCGCACAAGGTACACGCCGCTCCAAACCTCGCCGAACGGCGTTTTCAGCAGATCAACTCCCGGAGCCGCCGGGATGAAAACCGGATCATCCATGATTGCTTCCCTTTTGTGATGTCTGGAATATAATAATATCAATAATGATATAAATCAAGCGCCGGATCGCCTGATTTTGGGGAAGGACACAGAAAATATTCCATTTTTTTTCATTTCGCTCTTGGCGTTTGCCGGTTTTCAGGGTATAATATTTATATCGTAACTGATATTATTACGTCCCCGAGCGGGGGGCGGCAATAGAGTCCCATAATACGAAGTATGTGAAGTTTACGGTTCCTGTCTGTCATGATGCAATTCCTT
>JABLYX010000065.1 GCA_018265615.1 Lentisphaeria bacterium | reverse complement strand
TCAGCTCGACCGAATACCTTTTCTACGGGCGCGACCTGACCCGGGAACAGGCGCAGGCGATCGCCTCGAAACTGCTCGCGAACGAGCTGATCCAGACCGTCTGCGTGCTCTCCGGCGAGGAGGTCGCCGACGGCATCCCGATGAACCTGCCTTTCGTGACCGCCGTCGATGACGTGAAGGTCCGCGAATACGACCTCGAGGTTCCCGACGAAAAGCTTATGGAGATCAGCCGCAGGGGGATCCTCGCGCTGTCGCTCGATGAGATGAAGGCGATCCAGGCGTATTTCCGCAGGGCGGAGAACCGCGGGGCGTACGGCCTCGGCAGGAATCCGACCGACGTCGAGCTCGAGGTCCTCGCGCAGACCTGGAGCGAGCACTGCAAGCATAAAATTTTCGCCGCGAAGATCGACTACACCGACGCCGAAACCGGCGGGAAGCAGGAGATCACCTCCTGCTACAAGACCTTCATCCAGAAAAGCACGAAGGAGATCGGCGAGAAGGTCGATTACCTCGTCTCCGTCTTTAAGGATAACGCGGGCGTCATCACCTTCAACGACAAGGTCGACCTCGTTTACAAGGTCGAGACCCACAACAGTCCGTCGGCGCTCGATCCGTACGGCGGCGCGATGACCGGCATCGTCGGCGTGAACCGCGACCCGCTCGGCACCGGGCAGGGGGCGGATCTGCTGATCAACGTCTGGGGTTACTGTCTCGGTTCGCCGTTCACAGAAGACAGGGATGTGCCGGAGGGGCTGCTGCACCCGCGGCGGCTGCGCGACGGCGTTCACAAGGGTGTGATCGACGGCGGCAACCAGTCGGGCATCCCGTACGGCAACGGCTTCGAATATTTCGACGCGCGCTACATCGGCAAGCCGCTCGTCTACTGCGGCACGGTCGGCACGCTGCCGAAAACCGTGAACGGCACTCCCGGCTGGACCAAGAAGATCGAGCCGGGCGACCTCATCGTCATGGGCGGCGGCCGCATCGGCAAGGACGGCATCCACGGCGCGACCTTTTCGAGCGAAGAGCTGCACAAGGACAGTCCCGTGCAGGCCGTGCAGATCGGCGACCCGATCACGCAGAAGAAGCTCGGCGACTTCATCCGCGAGGCGCGCGACCGCGGGCTCTACCGCTTCATCACCGACAACGGCGCGGGCGGGCTCTCGTCGAGCATCGGCGAGATGGCGGAGCACTGCAACGGGTGCCGCATGGATCTCGCGAAGGCGCCGGTCAAATACGCGGGGCTCCAGCCGTGGGAGATCCTGGTCTCCGAGGCGCAGGAGCGCATGAGCTTCGCGGTTCCGCCGGAGAAGATCGGGGAGTTCAGGGCGCTCGCGGCCGAACGCGACGTCGAGGTCTCCGTGCTCGGTGAATTCACCGACGACGGCAAGTTCCACATGCAGTACGACGGCAGGACCGTCTGCCTGCTCGACCTGGAATTCATGCACGACGGGCTGCCGCAGATGCATTTGAAGGCGGTCTGGAAGGCGCCGCATTTTGAGGAGCCGTCGATTTCGACCCGCGATTACGCTGAGGACCTCGTTGCGATGATGGGGCGGCTGAACATGTGCTCCGATGAATACAAGGCGCGCCAGTACGACCACGAAGTCAAGGGGCTCAGCGTGGTCAAGCCGTTCGTCGGCAAATGCCGCGACGTGCAGGGGGATGCGACGGTCACGATGATCGAGCCGCTTTCGACCGAGGGGGTGATCCTCTCTTCGGCCCTGCTGCCGCGCTACAGCGATATCGATACCTACCATATGGCGGCGTCGGAGATCGACCTCGGCATCCGCCGCGTGATCGCGGTCGGCGGCAAGCTCGACAAGATCGCCTGCCTCGACAACTTCTGCTGGCCGGACCCGGTCCGGAGCGAGAAGACGCCGGACGGCGAATACAAGCTCGCGCAGCTGGTCCGCGCGAACCAGGCGCTGGCGGATTACACGAAGGCGTTCCTCGTGCCGTGCATCTCCGGCAAGGATTCGATGAAGAACGACAGCACGCGCGGCGGCCGCAAGATTTCGATTCCGCCGTCGCTGCTGTTCAGCATGATTTCGAAGATGGACGACGTCACGAAGTCGGTTACGCCCGATGCGAAACAGCCGGGCGATCTCGTCTACGTGATCGGCATGACGCGCCCGGAGCTCGGCGGCAGCGAATATTTCGCGATGCTCGACGCGTTGGGCAACAACGTTCCGAAGGTCGATGCGGAAAAGGCGAAAGCGATTTACAAGGCGGTCTCGGCCGCGACGGATGCGGAGCTGATCCATTCGCTGACGACCCCGGCGCTCGGCGGCCTCGGCGCGGCGTTTGCGCGGACCGCGATGGCGGGGCGGCTCGGGCTGGACATCAACCTCGATTCGATTCCGGCGGAAAACTGCAATGAGATCGAAAAGCTTTTTTCGGAATCGAACAGCCGTTTTGTGGCGACGGTCCACCCGGCGAACCGCGCGGCGTTCGAAGAGATGCTCAAGGGAGTGACGTTCGCGCTCGTGGGAACGGTCGCGGTGCGTCCCGAACTGATTTTCCGTTCGCGGAACGGAGAGAAGAAAATCGCGCTCGATGCGCTGCTCAAAGCTTACAAGGGCACGCTCGACCAGATCTGATAGAAAACCTAACCAAGCGAGGTCGGAAGTGGAGGAGGAGAAGACCGGTGCGACTCAGCAGACTGAGGATGAACGCGTCAATGCGTTGATCGAGCAGAATCTGCGGCTGGTGCAGAAAATCGCGAATGATTTTCTGGGCCGCGGCCTTTCGTGGGACGATCTTGTCTCGGAAGGGAACCGCGGGCTCATCACCGCTGCCCGGAAGTTCGACCCCTCGCGCGGAGCCAGGTTCAGCACCTACAGTGCCTGGTGGATCAAGCAGGCGATCCGCCAGGCGATCGCCGAGCAGTCCCGCACGGTGCGGGTCCCGATCGGGACCCAGATCAACTGGCGGCGGATCCGGAAGGTCGCAAAGGAGCTTGCGGAGAAGCTCAAGCGGGAGCCGACCGACGAGGAGGTGGCCGAGGAGGCGAAACTCCCCGTCGCCACCATTCAGCGGCTGCGCAGCACGAATCAGGTGGAGGTGCACTCGCTGAACGCCCCGGTTTCCGGGGAGGAGTCCGAAGGCGGCGAATTCATGGAATTCATCTATGACGAGTCCGCCCCCGGCCCCGACCAGGAGCTGATCAACCTGGAGGACATCGAACAGCTTCTCGCGTTGCTTGAGACGCTTCCGGAGCGGGAGCGGCAGGTTTTGCGGCTGCGGTTCGGGCTCGACGGGGAGGCGGTGCGCACGCTTGAGGAGGTCGGCGCGATCATCGGCTGCACGAACGAGCGCGTCCGCCAGATCCAGAACCAGGCGCTGCACAAGCTCCAGCAGCAGATCATCAAGATGAAGTGACAGAATGAAATCCTTTCCCTATCCGGAAGGCGCGCTTTTACTGGCGCCGCTTTCGGGTTATACCGATTTGCCTTACCGCCGTGCCGCGCGCCGCTGCGGCTGCCGTTACGCGTTCACCGAGATGGTCGATGCGGCCTCGCTCGCGTATGCCCGCAAACGTTCGGAGTCGATGCTGCTGCGCGGTGAAGACGAGCCGTTCCTCGGCGTCCAGCTGGTCGGCGCGAACGAGGAGCATCTGAAGGCCGCGCTCGATGTGCTGAACGAGTATGAGTTCGACATTCTCGATTTCAATCTCGGCTGCCCGGTTCCGAAGGTTGCGAAGAAGGGTGCGGGGGCCGAACTCGGCCGCCATGTCGACCGCGCGCTCGAATGCTTTTCCCTGTTCCGGGAGCGCTCGAAGCACCGGCTTTCCGCGAAAATCCGGATCGTCGACGCGGAGGACCCCGCACCGACGCTGGCGTTGGCGAGGGGGCTCGCTGAGCTTGGAGCGGAGGCGATCACGGTTCACGGCCGGATCAAGGAGGCGTTCTACTCCGGCCCCGTCGCATTCGAGCTGATCCGCCGGGTCCGCGAGGCGCTGCCGGAGGTGCAGGTCATCGCGAACGGCGGCGTGACCGGGCGGGAGAAGTACGACGAGATCCGGCGCGAAACCGGTTGCGGCGCCGTCATGCTTGCGCGCGGGGCGATGGGCAACCCGTGGCTCTTCCGCGAGCTTTCGGAGGGCGATGCGTACTGCCCGCCGACGCTGGCGGAGTGGCGGGAGCTGATGCGCAGGCATATCCATGAGATGATCGGCCTGTACGGCGAGGAGGCCGCGATGCGGATCGCGCGCAAGATCCTGCACGACTACTTCCGGGGGCGCGGCTTCCACAGCGAGATCCGCGCCCGCATCTCGTTCCTCTGCACGAAAGCGGAATTCGACGCGTTTCTCGCCGCGGTTCCGGCGGCGCACGCCGAAAGCAGCTGGAACCGCGCCGGCAGCGAACGCGGCCTGCGCCGGGAGGAGTTTCAGGCGGAATGACCTGGAGCGCGTTTTTTCTCGTATTCGGGGTGTCGATCCTGCATGCGGGCTGGAATTTTCTTTCGAAGAGCAAGCGGCCGTCGGCGTCGTTCTATATGCTTGCCTCGATGACTTCCGTGCTGATCTGCTTTTTTCGGGACTTGATTTTACGGCGCTGCCGCTGCGTTTCTGGCTCTGTCTGCTGCTGAGCGGGGCGTGCGAATGCGTCTACTTCCCCGGGCTCTTCCGGGCCTACAGCAGGAGCGATATTTCGATGGCGTATCCGTTGGCGCGGGCGCTGCCGGTGCTGATGACCGCCGTGGTGACGATCCTCTGCGGACTCGGGAAAGCTCCGGGAACCGGGTCGCGTTCCGGCAGCTGTTCCTGAAATCGGTCTACCCGCCGCTTTGCGGAGTGTGCGCCTCGGGCTGCTGCATCCTGATCCTGCTGTCGATGCGGTTCGGCACGAATGTGAGCTGCGTGCAGGCGTTCCGCCAGTTGAGCCTGCCTTTCGGCGTGCTGACCGGGCTGCTGATTTTGAAAGAGCCCCGCTATCCGGTCAAGCTGTGCGGCGTGGTGCTTGTCGGCGTCGGCCTGGTGATCGTTTCGCTGCTGTCGCATTGACCGCCGGCCGTCAGCGCGGAGCGGAGCGGAGCCGGCCGCGCTGCTTCTGCAGCTCGCCGGGGGTGGCTCCGCAGCGTTCGCGGACGAAGGCGTGCAGATGAGTCACATGCCTCATGCCGACCTCTTCGGCGATCTCCTTCAAACTGCGGTCGTTCCGGTCGATGAGCTCCATGATTCGGCCGAGGCGGCGGCGCGCGCGGTATTCCCCCGGGTCGATCCGGAACTCCTCGCGGAAGAGGCGGCGCAGGTGTCCGGCGCTCGCCCCGGCGTCGCGGCTCAGCTCTCCGAGCGTCTGCCGGAACCCGGTGTCCGCGTCGATCAGCCCGCGCAGGCGGGCGGCCGGGGAGGGGGCGTGCTGCCGTCCGTCCGGGGGGGCCGCGAGCATTTCGCCCGTGATTCCGGCAGCCATCCATTCGGCCGCCGCCGTGTTGGCCGGGGTTCCGCTCCGATGCAGCTCCCCGATGCGTGAAAACCGTTCCCGGAACGCGAACGCCTGTTCAACCGTGAGCGGGCGGACGTACGGGACGCACAGCTCGCTGCCGTCGTATTCCAGAACCGAACTGCATTCGTGCGGGATCGCCCGCAGCTCCGGGATGCGGCACTGGATCACCCAGTTTTCGCGCTTGCGGTTGAAACGGAAATCGATCGTTGCCCCGGTCGGGATAAATGACAGGCACGGGAGTCCGGCCGGTTCGAGCCTGAGCGTCCCGCCGCCGTCCGGCGTGCGGATGTTCATATAGTCCAGCCCGCCGACGACAAGCCCGATATGCGTGAAGACCAACTCCTGCACATAGGTTTCGGGGCGGCTGTAGAGACCGGAGTGGACGATTTTCAGTTTCATGATCGTTTTTTATAATAATGAATTCTTATCTGCAGGATATTGTGGGAAAATGTAGTTGCTGTTCTGTAATTTTTCAAGTATACTAAAAGAAAAAAAGGACAGGATATGCTCTTGCGGGGAATCGGAATCACGTTGGCCACGGGAGTGGTCTGGTGCTGCATCGGGATCGTCTACGGCCGCGCGGCGGAGAAGAAAGAGGGATTTTATCTGTTTCTCTTCCTGGGGGCGCTGTTTTTCCTGCTGGCGGTCTGGACGGGCGCTCCGCCGCAGGCCGCTCCGGCCGGTGCGGTATCGGCGGTTGCGGCTGTGATGGTTCCGGCCGGAATCGCGGGGCAGTTCGGATTTCTCGCGCTGCGCGGGGCGATGCGGCGCGGCAGCCACAGCGTGAGCTGGAGTATCGCGCAGTCGGCGATGCTCTGCCCGTTCGCGGCGGGGCTGGCGCTTTTCGGAGAGCGTGCGACATTCTGGCGGATCGCCGGAATGGCGCTGCTGCTTGCGAGCCTGGTTCCGCTCAGCCGTTCGAAATGCGACGGCGGGGAGAGAGAGGGGAGCCGCGCGTTCCTCCGGTTTGCATTTTTCGCCTTCGGGCTCCTCGGGCTCCAGCAGACGCTGACTCTGCTGCCGAACCGGCTTCCCGGGCTTGACGCGGAGGCGCTGAGCTGGCGGGTTCCTCTGCTGAGTTTCTGCGGGCTCGGCTGGATTGCGGCGGTGATCCGCCGCCGTGAGTTCCGGGCGGTCGGCGTCCTGCCGCTTGCGCTGCTCTACGGGATTCTGGTGGCGGCGGGGCAGTGGATGCTTTTCCGGGCGCTCGACATCCTGACGCAATGCGGGGCGGCGGGAATCGCATATCCGCTCGCGGTCGGCAGTTCGATCGCGCTTTTTTTTCTCTATTCGGTGTTAATCCGCGGGGAACGGACCGGGCTTGCCGGGACATCCGGCATCCTGCTTGCGGTTTTCGGCATGGTGCTTCTGGCGTTTTAAAAGGAAAGGACAATTCGTATGGGAATCAGCATCGGCCTCGTCGGCCTCGGCAGCTTCGGGAGCGCTTTCGCACCGCTTTTCAAGGCGCATCCGCTCGTGGACCGGATCGCGCTCTGCGACTGTGAAGCGGAACGGATCGCGAAATTCGCGCAGGATCCGTTCTTCGCGGATAAATTCAATCCGCGCGACGTGTACCTGACGCTCGACGACATCTGCCGCAGCGATCTCGACGCGCTCGTCGTCATCACGCAGCCGTGGCTCCATGCGCCGCAGTGCATTCAGGCGATGGAGGCGGGCAAGGAGGTCTACAGCGCGGTTCCGCTGACCTGCCTGCCGGACGGCGGCGAGGTGCTCGACTGGTGCGACCGGATCATCGAAACATCGAAACGGACCGGGAAGCACTACATGCTCGGCGAAACCACCTGCTTCCGCCCGCAGGCGATGTTCTGCCGCCGCAAGGCGCTCGCGGGCGAGTTCGGCGACTTCGTCTACGCCGAAGGGGAGTATATGCACGACGTGGACAACTCGTGCAGTTTGCGCGAGGTGCAGCGCAGACGGACCGCGAGCCGGATCGGCCGGGAGTGGCCGGAGCGCGAGGAGGCGTACGCCCGCGCCGGAAAGCTCTCCACGCCGATGAACTACCCGACCCACTCCGTCAGCGGCCCGATCTTCTGCATGGGGACGCGAGCCCGCAAAGTCGCGGCGTTCGGTTGGCGGAACCGCACCGGCGACTCATTTTTCCGCAACAATGATTTCAGCAACATAACCGCGCTGTTCGAGCTTGCGAACGGCGCGTCGATGCGCGTGGCGGAGATGCGCGAGCTCGCCGGACAGATCAGCCCGCTTGAGAACGAGACGTTCCGCATCATCGGGACACGCGGCTCGTTTTCGGAGAACACATGGTATTGCAACGGGCGCACGAACGAAAGCGACGCGATCCGCCCGGAGCAGCGGACTTGCTTCACCGATGCGGAGTTGTTCGACCCGCTGCCGCCCGAGGTGCGCGACGCGTTCCTGCGAGTTCAGAATAAGGACTCCGGCGACCTGCAGAATCGCGATTTCGTTCCGCTCGGGCACGGCGGCTCGCACCCATATCTCGTGCACGAATTCGTCTCGTGCGTTTCCGAGGGCCGCCAGCCGCTCGTGAACGCCTGGGAGGCGGGACACTATATGGCGATGGGCATGGCCGCGAACGACTCCGCCCGCCGCGACGGAGAACTGACCCCCGTGCAGGATTGGGGATTCGCTCCGGAATTCTGATGTGAAATTTTGTAAGAATTTCCGCCGGCCGACTTGACTTTTCGTCAGGGCCGGCTATTTTATAGTTAAATGATTAAATAATTGTTTAATTGTTGAATCGATAAGGAGGAAACCATGGAATGCGAATCACCGGTGTGCGGCTGTACCGTGATCCACGAGGATGCGGTCCGGCTGGTGAAGAACGGCATTCCGCCTGATGAGACTCTGGCGGGGATGGCCGAGATGTTCAAGGTGCTGGGCGACGCGACCCGGCTGAAGATCGTGGGCGCGCTTCTGCTGTCGGAACTGTGCGCCTGCGACATCGCGGCGGTGCTGCAGATGAGCCAGCCGGCGGCGGCGCATCACCTGAAGATCCTGCGTCAGGGCAGGTTGGTCAAATGCCGGAAGGCCGGGAAAGTCGTTTATTATTCGCTGTGTGACGAGCATGTCGGAATGCTGTTCGACCTGTGCCGCACACATATGGAGGAAGAATGAAACAGGTATTTTATATCCACAACCTTGCCTGTGCGGAGTGCGCGGGCAAGATCGAGGCCGGGGCGAACAGGCTGCCGGGGGTCCGCGGCGCGCGGTTGAACTTCGCTTCCGGGCAGATTTCACTGGAGCTCGAAGAGCGGGCCGGGGAGGGAAAGGTCCGGGACGCGCTCGCACGGCTGGTCCGCCAGATCGAGCCGGATGCGGAGCTGCGCGGCAAAGAGGAACACG
Organism: Lentisphaeria bacterium; assembly: GCA_018265615.1. GTDB lineage: Bacteria > Verrucomicrobiota > Lentisphaeria > Victivallales > Victivallaceae > Victivallis. The sequence continues at coordinate 19,118 of JABLYX010000065.1, read as the reverse complement.
CGCACAGTCACGCACATGAACCGGGGAAGCTTCCGCTGGCGGTGATCGGGGTTTCCGCGGCGGCGTTCGCGGCGGGGTGGATTTTGTCGGCGCACGGGGCTCCGAAAGCAGTGACGGTTGCGGCGTTTGCCTTCGTCTACCTGCTCTCCGGCTGGCGGGTGCTGCTGACGGCGTTCCGCCATCTGTTCACGCGGGATATCTTCGATGAAAATCTGCTCATGGCGCTGGCCACGGCGGGCGCGTGGGCGGTCGGGGAATACGCCGAGGCGGCGGCTGTGATGCTCTTCTTCCACATCGGTGAATATTTCCAGGCGCTTGCGGTCGAGCGGTCGCGCCGGTCGATCGCGGAGCTGATGGATATCCGCCCGGATTTCGCGAACCTGCTGAAGGAGGGCGTTGTAAGCGTCGTCGCGCCGGATGCGGTCAATCCCGGCGACCGCATCGTCGTGAAGCCCGGCGAACGTGTTCCGCTGGACGGTGTGGTCCGTTCCGGCGCGTCGCAGCTCGACACGGCCGCGCTGACGGGCGAGTCGCAGCCGCGCCCGGTTGAAGCTGGCGATGCGGTCCTGAGCGGCACGATCAACCTCTCCGGCGTGCTCGAGGTCGAAGTCACGAGCCGCAGCGAGGATTCGACGGTCAGCCGGATTCTCGCCGAGGTCGAAAACGCCGCGAACCGCAAATCGAAGAGTGAGAACTTCATCACGCGTTTCGCGCGCATCTACACGCCCGCCGTTTTCGCCGCCGCGCTGCTGCTGGCGGCCGTTCCGCCGCTCGCGGCCGGAGCCGAATGGAGCACGTGGATTTACCGGGCGCTCGTGTTTCTCGTGATCTCGTGCCCGTGCGCGCTTGTGATTTCGGTGCCGCTCTCGTTTTTTGCGGGGATCGGCGGCGCGTCGCGGCGCGGAATCCTCTTCAAAGGCGGCAACTATCTTGAGACACTGGCGGGGGTGAAAGCGGTCGCGTTCGACAAGACCGGAACCCTGACGCAGGGACGGTTCGAAGTCCGCGGCGTGCTCCCTGCGCCGGGGGTCGATCCGGAGCGCGTGCTTGAGCTCGCCGCGCACGCCGAACTCAACTCGAGCCATCCGATTGCGCTTTCGCTGCGGAAGGCGTGGAAGGGCGCGGTGGAGCCGGAACGCCTCGGCTCCGTCGAGGAGATCGCCGGTCACGGCGTGCGCATTGTAATTGACGGGGCCGAGGTCCGGGTCGGGAACCGGGGGCTCCTCGAACTCGCCGGCATCGAGGTTCCGCAGGTCGAAGCGGAGGGGACGGTTGTGCATGTGGCCGAAAACGGCCGCTGCCTCGGCAGTGTGGTCATCGCCGACGCGCTGAAGCCGGACGCCGGGGCGGCGGTGCGCGAACTGCGCGAATGCGGCGTCGAGCGGCTGATCCTGCTGACCGGAGACAACCGGAAAACGGCGGAAAGCGTCGCCCGGCAGCTCGGCATCGACGAGGTTCACGCCGAACTCCTGCCGACCGGCAAGGTCGCCTGCCTCGAAGAGGTGATGAGCCATCTGAAGCCGGGTGAAAAGCTCGCGTTCGTCGGTGACGGGATCAACGATGCGCCGGTGCTGGCGCGCGCCGATGTCGGCGTCGCGATGGGCGGGCTCGGTTCCGACGCGGCGGTCGAATCGGCCGATGTGGTGCTGATGACGGACGAGCCGTCGCGGCTCGCCCCGGCGATCCGCATCTCGCGCCGGACGCTCGGAATCGTGCGCGGGAACATCATGCTCGCACTCGGCATCAAGGGGGTGGTGCTGCTGGCGGGCGCGCTCGGGTTCGTGTCGATGTGGGGAGCGGTTTTCGCGGATGTCGGCGTTACGCTCCTCGCGATCCTGAATGCGCTGCGCGCGCTTCGCGTCCGCTGAACATGCGCCCCGGCCGGAAAGGGCCGGGGCGTTTTGCATCCGGCGGGCTATTTCTTCGACAGCTCCTTCGCGGCGGCCGCCATTGTGAGGAACTCCGCGCGGCGGCTGTCTTCATCGCTGCCGAGGTTTTTCCGCGCGCGTTTCAGAAGCGAGTTGAAATCGGCGCTCCCCTTATGCGGAGAATCGCGCAGCAGCAGCGCGAACTCCGCGACGGCTGAGGCCCACTCCCAGTTGCCGGTTTTCCCCGGAACGGACGCGAGATCGAATTCCATGAGGCGGCTCGGGCTTTTGCCCTCCGGCAGCTGGTAGCGCAGCTTGAAGGTCAGAAGGTCGCCGCTTCCGGTTGCCGCCGCTTTCCGCGGCCGGTATTTCAGCGGGTCGACGCTGCCGGACGCCTGCTTCCTGACCGCCTCGGGCGCATCGGCCATGACGAGCTCGTAGAGTGCGGTCACCTGGTGGCCGACGCCGACTTCGCCGGAGTCCTTCGTGTCGTCGTTGAAATCCCTGTCCTCGAGTTTGCGCAGCTCGTAGCCGAGCAGCCGGTAGCCGAACACCTTTGCGGGGTTGAATTCAATCTGGAACTTCACATCCTTCGCAAGCGTGAACATCCGGCCGGTCATCTCGTTGACCAGGGCATGGCGCGCCTCGCGGAGATTGTCGAGGAAGATATAATTGCCGTTTCCCTTATTGGCCAGCATCTTCATCTTGTTGTCCTTATAATTGCCGCGGCCCATGCCGATCGCGGTCAGGAAGACGCCGCTGCCGCGCTTCTTTTCGATCAGTCCGACCAGCTCGGATTCACTTGAGACGCCGATATTGAAATCGCCGTCGGTGACGAGGATCACGCGGTTGTTGCCGCCTTTGATGAAATTCTTTTCGGCGAGCTCGTAAGCGGTGCGGATTCCCGCCGCGCCGGGGGTGAAGCCGGAGGCTTCGAGCTCCCTGATCCGCGCCTTGATTTTTTCTTTGTCGCTCCCCTCGGTCGAGTCGAGCAGGACTTTGGCGCCGCCGCCGTAGGTGACGAGGCTGACCCTGTCTTCGGGCCGCAGCTTGTCGGTGAGCATCTGCATCGCTTCGCGCAGGAGCGGCATTTCGGAGTACATGGAGCCGGAGTTGTCGATCAGGAAAACGAAGTTCGAGGGCGGCAGCCGGTCATGGGCGATCTTGCGTCCCTGTACGCCCACGAGAAGCAGCCTGTGCTCCGGCTTCCACGGGCATTCGCCCATTTCAAAGGTCAGCGCAAAAGGGTCGTCCCCTTTCGGCGCCGGATAGTCGTAGCTGAAGTAGTTCAGGAACTCTTCGACCCGGACGGCGTCTTTGACGGGCAGACGGTTCTCCTCCATAAGCATGCGCCGCGTGTTGGCGTATCCGGCGGTATCGACGTCGGCCCCGAAGGTGGAGAGTGGCCGGGCGGCCGTTGTGAAGAAGCCGTTCTCTTCGATGTGCTTGTACTCCTCCGTGTTGAAATCGGCGGGCAATCCGTTTATCGGCCTGTTCTCCGAAGCCCCCGCGGCCCTTCCGAAATGCGCGCTGCCGCTGGACAGTATCATGAGTTCACTCTTTGCCCTGCTGACCGCCTTGGCTGCCGGGGCCGGGAGGGGAGCGGCGGGACACATCTCCGCCTGATAAGGTTCAAGGGCGCTCTGAGAGGAGGATTCGGCGAGTTTCGGGCTGCATGAGCAGAAGAGCGCCGCCGCCAGCGCCGCCGCCATGATTCCGGTGATCCATAATTTCGGCATGAACGTTTCTCCTTAATTTCGGGGTTGGGGTTCTGAAGGCGAATATAACGTACGCCCCCGGCGAATGCAATTGCACGAAAAACCGTTTGACATTGATTTTACAATTGGCTCCTCCCCGGATTCCGATCAGGGCATTTCCGTTTTTTTCGCGAACCGGACTGGAAAAAACAGCCGATCTCGGCTATTGTATGCAACAATCAGCCGTGCCCGGATGGCGGAATGGCAGACGCAGCAGACTTAAAATCTGCAGCCGAAAGGTGTACGGGTTCAAGTCCCGTTCCGGGTACCAGTTTGAAATCAACGGGTTGTGCAGCATGCTGCATGGCCCGTTTTCTTTTGGCGGCAGAAAACTCAGGGTAGGGGAGCGGCTGCCGGGAAATTGGGCCTCGAGGGAAAATAAAACGCCCGCCCCCGCCGGTTATTCCGGGGGGAGCGGGCGCGATAACCGGGCGCTACCTGATCAGATTTGTCCCGATCTGCAGGATCGAGCCGAGCTGGTAGGCGATGAAGGTCATGACGTAGGCCAGGAGGAACAGCCCTCCGGCTTCCGCCGCGGCCATCTTCCACGAGTTCAGTTCGCGCTTGATGATCGCCAGCGTCGCGAGGCACGGGATCGACAGCAGGCAGAAGAGCATGATGCAGAATCCCTGCAGCGGCGTGTAGTTCGCGATCAGCTGCTCCCGCAGCGGAACGGATTCCTCGTCCGCCTCTCCCTCCGCGTAGAGGATGCCGAGCTGAGAGACGAAAACCTCCTTCGCCGCCAGCGCGCCGATGGTCGCCGTCGTCAGCTTCCAGTCGAAGCCGATCGGGCGGAAAACCGGTTCAAGCGCGTGCCCGACCCGGCCGGAGATGGTGTGCTCCATCATCTCGGCCTGTTTTTCGTTCTCCAGCGCCGCGATCGCGTCGTTCTGTTCCTGCGCGGCGGCGATCACAGCCTGCAGCGGGGCCGCGAGCTCCTTCTCCGCGAACGCTTCGAGCTGCCCATCCGAAAGCGCCCTGTCCGCTTTCACCTGCATAAGCGCCCCGGCTTCGAGCACCCCGGCGTTCTCCAGGATTGCGAGCTGCGCGTCGGTCAGGGCCTTGTTCTGCTGAATCTGTTCGATCGCCGCGTCGTAATCTTTGTTGAATTCCGTCTTCTCCGGCCACGAGTTGCAGATGTAGAGGATGATGCTCGTCACGAGGATGATCGTACCGGCTTTCTGGACGTACATTTTGCCTCGGTCCCACATGTGCAGCAGCAGGCTCTTGAGCGTCGGCATGCGGTAGGGCGGGAGTTCCATGAGGTAGACTTCGCCTTCTCCCCGGCAGACCGTCGCCTTCAGGATGCGGGCCGCGATAAGCGCCACGACGACGCCGATGACGTAGATGATCCACATCATGAGCGCCTGGTACTTCGCGGCGAAGAACGCCGGGATGATCAATGCGTAGATCGGCAGCCGCGCGCCGCAGCTCATCAGCGGCAGGATCATGATCGTGGCCCTGCGGTCGCGTTCGGATTCGATACACCGCGTCGCCATGATCGCCGGGACCGAACAGCCGAAGCCGAGCACCAGCGGCACGAACGACCGCCCCTGCAATCCGAATTTGCGCATCACGCCGTCCATCACGAACGCCGCGCGGGCCATGTAGCCGGAGTCCTCGAGGATCGCGATCGCGAAGAAGAGGAAGAGGATGTTCGGCAGGAAAACCAGCACCCCGCCGACGCCGCCGATCACGCCGTCGGTCAGCAGAGAGCGCAGATAGGGCAGCGCCGTTTCCGGCCAGCCGCTTTTGATGAGGTCGGAGAGCGCGGCGAAGCCGTTCTCAATGTATCCCATCAGCGGGTCGGCCAGCGTGAAAGTGAACCAGAACGTGATGTAGATGATGAGAAAGAAGAGCGGCAGCCCGAAGTATTTGTTGGTCATGACCACGTCGATCCTGTCGGAGATTTCGCGGCGGCGTTCGCCGGTCATGGAGATCGCGTCGCGGCAGGCGCCGGCCAGCATTGCGTAGCGGCGGTCGGCCATGAAGGTGTCCGTGTCGATGGCGTGCTTGCTGCGCAGGTGCCTGATCTGCCCGTCCACCTCGCCGTGGACCGGTTTCAGCGCATCGAGCCGCTGGACGCAGGAGTCGTGCTCGAGCAGCTTGATCGCGAAGAAGCGCGACGGGATGTGTTTGTATTTCTCGATTCCGAGCGCGTCGATTTTCGCGGAGACGGCGTTGATCGCGTCATCGATGTCCGCGCCGTATGAGAGCATGGGGACCCCATGGTCGTCGAGCCTGTCCAGCGTTTCCGCGAGCTTTCCGAGCAGCTTCTGCACGCCGCCGGCTTTGTTGCCGACGGTCCGGACGATGGATGAACCGAAATAGTGTTCGAGCTTCGGGAGGTCGAAGCTCAGCCCCTTCTTCTCCGCATCGTCGCTCATGTTGAATGCGAGCAGCATCGGGATATGGAGTTCGGCGAGCTGGGTCGTCAGGTAGAGGCTGCGCTGCGGGATGGTCGAATCGACCACGTTCAGGATCAGGTCGATGCCCGGCGCGGTCAGCTCCTGGAAGACGATATCCTCCTCCGGAGAGCTCGACGAAAGCGAGTAGACGCCCGGCAGGTCGATCAGCCTGATCTCCATGCCGTTCAGGAGGAAGCGCCCGGATTTGCTTTCGACCGTCACGCCGGGGTAGTTGCCCACATGCTGGCGCGCGCCCGTCAGGGCGTTGAAAATACAGGTTTTACCGCAATTGGGATTCCCGGCCAATGCGATCGTGAAATGTTTCTTCATATCGGCTTTCACTTGTTTTCCAGAATGATGTTCTCGGCATCGTCGCGGTGGAGCGCCATGCTTGTTCCGAGGATCTTGACGCGCAGCAGGCCGCCGAACGGGGCGTGCGCCTCCATCAGCAGCTCCGTGCCGGCCACGAGGCCGATATCGGCGAATTTCTTGCCGCCCCGGGTGTTCGGCATGACCTTGATGATCGTTGCGGTGGTGCCGACCGGCAGGTCCGCGAGCGTCAGCTCCCGGTCGTCGATGTGGTACTCCCGGACGGATTTCGGCATGGAGCCGCAGCCGCAGGAGCATTTCTGTTTTTCACTCATTTTCAAACCTTTCTGTTTTCGGAGCCGGAGCCGGCTCCGCATGTTTCCGATGATCGGCCGGTTTGCGGAAAGCGGCGTATCCGCCGTGCAGCGCCTCCCGCAGGTATTGCCGCAGGCCCCGGCAGTCGGGACGGCCTTCAATCGCATCGCTCAGGACCTGGATCGCCTGTACGGTATCTTCGTCGATTTCATGTTCGATCCGGCAGGCAAGCGGATTGGCTTTGTCGTAAGGCAGGCAGAGGACGTTCTGGAGAAAGCGCCTCAGGTTCCGGTGCTTCCGGATGACGCCGTTGGCGAGCAGCAGCCCCTCCGCCGTCAGCAGGACCGGCTGTCCCGGCAGATATTCCAGATAGCCGTGCCGGGTCAGCAGCTTCAGCGCGTTGGTCACGGAGGGCATCTTCACATCGAGGAACCGGGCGACATCCGCCGCATGGGCGTGGCCGTGCGTCTCCGTCAGGAGGGCGATCGCCTCGAGATAATCTTCCATGCTGGAACTTACCCGGCTGTTTTTCATGAGAAACTGCTCCGTAATCCGCGAATTAGCAGTGCCTAATCCGTCCGCCGTAAAAAAGCACGCTCTTTCGCGGTTCGTTTCAAAAAAGCGTGCAGTCGGCCTTTTCCTCAGAGGAGCAATATAGCACAGCCGCTCCGGAATTTCAATTAGATTTCGCTAATAATCCGGATTTTTTATCGCTCCGCCCGGCTGCCGCCTTCACCAGCGGTGATAGCGGTGCGGATGGTCGGCGCTCCGGAAGTCCGCATCCTGATAATCGGGATGATAGAATCCGGTGACGCCGTTCTGCAGCGGGATGCGGAACGTCTTCGCCGCGCTTGCGAAGCCGCCGTCTCCGAAATTGTCGAAGACGCGTACGGCGATCACATTGCGTCCGGCTTTCACCAGGCGCCCCGGAACCGTGTAGCTGCGGAACGCAAGATGGCTTTCGGTCTGCCCGACGGGTTCGCCGTTGAAGAAGGTGCGGTCGCTGTCGTCGATGACGCCGAGGTCGAGCTTCAGCGGTTTTCCGGCGAGCTCCGCGGGGATGACGATTTCGCGCCGGAACACAGCTTCCCCGTTCCGGTCTCCCCACGCCGGGTCGTTCCACGCCTGCCGCTGCCAGAAGAACGGCAGGTCGACGCGCGGCCACGCTGAGTCGTCGAACTCCGGTTTGACCGCCTCTTTCGCCGTATCGGAAAAGCCCGGGTCCGTCAGCGGCGCGGGAGCCTTCCCCATCGGGACAAGGAGCCTGCCGCGCCAGTTGCCGGAGAAGTCGAGCCATCTCGGAGCAGGCGGCGCGTCGGCGGGGAAGAGCCGGTCCGTTTCGAACTCCCCGCCCAGGTTCGCGATCAGCTGATTCAGCGCCCGTGTCTGCCGCCAGCGCGTGAACCGCCAGAAGGGCAGTTTCACCGCGTCGGCCCGCTCCGGGTCGAGCAGCGAGATGATAACGGCGCCGCCGGGGAGGGCGATCCGCCCGAGCTGCCCGTCCGCACCGATTTCGAGGCCGGGCTGCGGCTTCAGCAGCATGGCGTCAAGCGGGGAGCGCCAGCGCAGGTCGCTCGCGGACATTCCCGCCGTTTCCGGCCACGCGGGCGGATTCAGGGAGCCGCGATGCTGCGTCTTCTTCTCCAGCTCGAGGCCGAAGAGCCTGACAGCCGGTTCAGGGCCGAGCACGGCGACCTTCGCGCCGCGTTTCACGGCCGCTTCCAGTTCGGCGCGGGTCGTCTGCGCTCCTGCTCCGACGAGGATGAGGCCGGCGTCGGGGGGGATCGCGTCGACTGCCTTGAACGCGAGTCCGAAGGAAGCCGGCAGTTTCTTCCCGTCCGCGTCGCCGAGATAGACGGTGCGGCGGCTGCGCGGTGTGAATTTCCTGTTTCGCGCATAGCCGATGAGGTTGTCGAAGAGCCGCATTGCCGCCGGGTCGGCGAGATTGTCTTCGAAGTCGAGTTGGCAGGCAATTACGCCGCCCCTGCCGCGGGCGAGCTCCATGAGCGGCGTATACTGGAGGTCGAAATCGCTTTCCAGCAGCGGCGTCCAGCCGCCGTGATGCGGTTTTTCGATGCTGCGGCTCACGACCGAACCGCGGTTGCCCCAGTGCCAGCCCCATTCGATCTGCCGGACGGAGGTGGTGGCCGGATACGCTTCGATGAGTGTGCCGGAACCGCGCCAGTCGCGCAGGTCCTCGCGGTCCAGCCCCGCAACGACGGGGGAGGCGTCATCGACCGGGAACACCTGCCGCTGGACGAAGCGGCCGTAGCGGAACTCGCCGCCGTGGCTTTTGTGCGCCATGATGAGCAGCGTTCCGCCGTCCGCGACGAATTTCCCGAAGCCCGGGGGCAGGGGCTGCCCGGCGGCGAGGCTGTCGCGGCCGATCACCAGCAGCGCGGGTGGTGCGGGCGGGCGTTCGGCCGATTGTACGCGGTATCCGGCCGATTTCAGGAATCTCGCCGTGTCGCCTTTCGGATCCCAGACGGAAATCTCCGGTTCCGCCGGAGCCGGGCGCGGCGGAAAGATGCGCAGCTTGAACGTGTCGCAGTGAGAGTTTCCTCCGATCCGGGCGGAGAGCCGGAGCTCCGCGTCGCGCTTCCCGTCGGCCGCGGGCAGCTTGAATTCCGCCGGCAGCAGCAGTTTGCCCGCCGCGCCAATGGTTCCGGAACCCCGGCGGACGGCGATCTCCCGGCCGCCGCAGGAGAGCCGGAGTTCATAGCTGTAGTCCGCCGCCCGGCGCAGGTCGTTGAGAAGAACGACCTGTTTGCGGAGCGTTTCGCCGCCGTAGAAGTTGTGGCTCTTTTCGGTGAAGTCGACGGGGTCGCCGGGAATTTCCGCTCCGCCGAGCCAGGCGAGTGTCGCGGAGTTGACTTCGGCGAGCGCTTTCCCCGCGGCGTTCGGCGTCGCGGCTTCAGGACCGATGCAGTAGCGTTCCTCGCGCGTCAGGTAAGGGCGGTAGAAGCCGCGGCGTCCGGGCCGGAAGGGCGGAGATTTGACGGTTGCGGTGGATTTCAGCAGCAGCGATTTGTCGAGGCGGCCGAGATCGTATGCGTCTTTGATCATCCACGGGATCATGCCGCCGCCGCACCCGGCCGTGCGCCAGCTGCGGAACACCTGCCGGTTCATGCGGGCCAAGAGGTCGAGCGCGAGCTCATCGGGAACGAATGCGTCGGTGCTGCGGTAGAGCTGTTCCCGGAGGTGGGCGTCTCGGTTGTCGGAGGCGGCGCGCATCGACTCCTTTTCATACGCTTCGCGGCCGTAAAATGCGGCGAGGTGTTCGGTCATCTGCTTCTCGGTCTTGTTCGTGAAGCGGTAGGCCGAGCGGCCGCGCCGGAAGTCGAAGCCGCCGATGAAGCCGAACTCCACGGCGAGATAGGGGCGGGTTCCGGACCGCACGTACTCCGAAAGCCACTCCTCCTGCTCCTGCAGCGGAATCATGCTCAGATAGTTGTTGGCGGTGTAGACGTCGCCGATCTGCCCGGCGTGGGAGAAGTTCGGCCGGGTCGGGTCGAGTTTGCGCAGGATTTCAGAGACGCGCCGTCCGGCCGGGAGTGCGTTCGTGACTCCGACGCCGTCCGCGAAGAACTTCTCCGGCTGCCCGATATAGCGCGGATCCTGGTCGTTGGTCCCGTTGAAGGAGTTGACCGAATGGACCCACATCAGGATTGCCGGGTTGTTGCGGTATTTGCGCAGCTTGGCTTCGACCCGCTCCCGCCATTCGGCGGCGCCTTTCCTGTCGGAGAGGAAGGTCAGGCGCATGGAGCGCATCGACGGCAGGTCGGCGATCACGGGCCAGCCGGTTTCGGCGGCATAGTCGAGGCAGGCGCGTTCGGGATAGACGAGCTTGCCGGGGAAATCCTCCTGAGGCCAGACCTCGTGGATGTTGAACCCTGCCTTCCGCCAGCCTTCGATCGCGCCCTGCATCCCTTCGAGCGTGAAGGTCGGGCTGGACCAGCCGGAGAGCACCATCGGGCGCAGATTGAGCTTCCGGCCGTTCAGGAAAAACTCCCGTCCCTCAATGTGGAACTCGCGGAAGCCGAACCGTTCGAGGACCGTTTCGGTCCGGCCGTTTCCGGTCAGTGTGAGTTCGAGGTCGTAGAGGTTCGGGCAATCGAGGTCCCAGAGCTCCGGGTCGGCCCACGGATATTCGACCCGGGCGACTGCTTCTCCCGACGGACCGGGTTCGGGGAGGACAGCGCGCGGCGGAAACCGCTTCGCTTCAGAACCGTCCGGCTTCAGGACGCGGGCGGCGACGGTCCAGCCGCCCGTTTTGTCGAGCCCGGCGAATTCAATTTCGAGCTTCAGCTTTTTTTCCCGGACCGACGGCTGGATGAAGACGCCGCGGAAGCCGCCGCCCGCCGGCCGGCTGTGGAGCACCACGTCTCCGGTCAGCCCCTTTCCTTCGAGTTTGACCTTCTTTTTATAGAACTGATCGGCGGCGGCACCCTCAATCTCAAGGATTTCCGTGGCGTCGGAAGCGGCCAGCACCCTGACGGTCAGCTGGGAGCGCCCGCCCGGCTTCGCGGCGGCGGAGAGGTCGACCGTGCCGCCCGGATGCCGCACCGTGCCGCAGCGGACGCCGTCGAGCCAGACCTCGGCGACGGTTCCTGCCCGTTCGAACTCCAGCTCGATTTTCCGCCCCCTCCAGTCGGCCGGGATGTCGAGCGGGCGGCGGAACCAGGCGGCGGAGGCATTCTCCGGCGATTCCTCCCAGAGCGGGCCGCCGCCGTGCGCGGCGAGGCCGGGGACGCGGCTGTTGGCGTTCCAGATGCCCGGGACATTCGCAAACCCCCATCCCCTTTCCGCCGGTTCATCGCGGTTTCGGGCCGGATCGATCGGCTGAAAGCGCCAGAGTCCGTTCAGGACGATTTCGCCGCGGTCGCTGCCGCGCGCAGTGACCGGCTCTCTGCCCCAGTCGATTGTTCGTCCGGCCGGAGCAGGGGCGTCGACTGCCTCGCCGGGAGTGCCGAGCACTTCCAGCACCGGTTCGGAAACGCGCGCGGCGACTGCGGCGGAGCTGACCCGGAACTGCACGGCGATCTGCGCGGTTCCGGGCGGCAGGGCGAAGACGCGGGAGTATTCGTGGAGCCCCGGCCCCTTGCCGGGCAGGTTGTCCAGACCGAGCGTGCCGAGGATTTTCCGGTCCGGGCCGAAGAACATGATGCTCGGGGTTACGCCGAAACGGGCGTTCCCGACCGGTTCGATGCGGTCGATTTCAATTTTGCAGCTGAAACGGAGCGTCCCCCATCCGGCGGCGGGCCGCAGGAATTGCTCCACGCGCATCTGCGGCGCATCGGGCGAGGTGGCGAGTTCGAGTGTCCCGTCCGTCTGCCGGAAGGACACGCCGCCGGTCGCTTTCCAGTGCGGCACCGGGTTCCGCGCTCCCGCCTCCGGAGCGCGGAAATCATGGTTTTTCAGCAGGTTGCTCCCGGCGGGGGCCGCGAGGCACAGCAGCACGGCCGGAAGGAGCGCGGCCAGTTTTCCTGTCGGAATATGGAGTTTTTTCATTTGACGTAGGTCGCCCAGCGTCTCTTGTTTTCGTCGCTGCTCAGGTTGAAGTCGAGCTCTTCCCCCCGCATCCCCTCGGCGTGGCCGTCGAAGAACACCACGTTGGCGCCGGCTCCGGTCGGATGGCGGTAGCCGATCTCCATGTTGCTGGAGTCCTCCATCTTCGGCAGGTAGTTGGAGGGACGGCTCGTGTAGGGGTTGACCCACCAGTCGATTGCGTCGACGATCATGAGCTTCTGCGACGGGGTGGTGACCCGCGCCATGACGTACGCCTCCTTCGTCCTGTCGCTCGTCACGCGGCGGGTTCGGACGAACTGATCGTTGATCAGGTGTCCGCAGCTGTTGATCCCATAAGATTTGTTGAGCTTGTTGTTCCCGTTGAGGCGGGCATGGGATTTGGGACAGACCATCCCGGCGGCATATTCGTCTTTCCCGACGCCGTTCAGCAGCTTCGTGAATGATTCGATCTTGTGCCAGTCGATGATCTGGATGACACCTTTATTGCTGTCGGTGTACATGTTCATCGCGAGGCCGATCTGTTTGAGGTTGCCGAGGCAGGAGCTCTTCATCGCGCTTTCGCGCGCCTGCTGAAGCGCGGGCAGCAGCATGGCGGCGAGGATGGCGATGATCGCAATTACGACAAGGAGCTCGATCAGGGTGAATTTGCTTCTTTTCATTTCCTTCTCCGGAGTTATGGCTCTATCTGGATGGCTGATTTCTGCAGGGGGCGCTGCAGGAGTCGCGGACGACGAGCTCGGGGCGGATCACGGCGGGAGGGAGCTCCTGCTGTTCCTTCCCGATCATGGAGAGCAGCACACGGGCCGTGTGCGCGGCGATTCGCGGGGCGAAAATGTCCACACTGGTGAGGCGCGGATGGAGCATCCCGGCCAGCGTGCTGTTGTCGAAGCCGATCACGCTGAGCTCTTCCGGCAGCCGCAGGCGGTGATCGTGCGCCCACTGGAACACGCCGGAGGCGGTCAGGTCGTTACCCGCGAAGATGGCGCTGGGCGGCTCCGGAAGGGCGAGGAGTTCGGCCGCTCCCGCGTAGCCGCTCGCATTGTCCCCCGCTCCGGGAAAAACCAGCGCCGGGTCGAAGAGACCGTTTCGGGCCATATATTCCCGAAAGGCGGTTTCGCGCGGATCCGCCTCTCCGCAGCAGAGCTTCACGACGGAAATCAGCCCGATGCGCCGGTGGCCGAGCCCGGTCAGGTGATCGAGCGCCTGCGTGACGCCGTGCCCGTAGTCGACGATGACCGGAGCGTGTTTGTGGCGGCGGTAGGTGAGTACGGGAGTTCCGTCCGCAGCGGCGAGAATCTCCTCATTCGTGAGCTGGGGGAGCATGTTGATGATGGCGTCCGCCATGCCGTTCGAAATCTGGCTGATGAGTTTGCGCCCCTCTTCCGCCTCTTTTGACTCGCAGAGACAGAGAGTGATCGAGTATCCCGATTTCCTGAGCTCGCACGACAGCTTGTTCAGGAGCGTGATCGTATTCGGATTCTCAAGCTCGTTGACCACGACTCCGATCAGACCGGTGGAACGTGTCGTCAGCACCTTCGCCGCGAAGTTCGGCCTGTACCCCAGTTCGGCGATGGCGGCGTTGAGCCGCCGCGACAGTTCAGGACTGACGCGGCGCCGTCCCGAAAGCGCATGGGATACCGCGCTTTTGGAGACATTCAGGTAATCCGCTACATCCTGGATGGTGGCCTTCTTCGACAATTTCCACTCCGTTTGTCAACCGGTTGACGTTCTGTTTGACGATATTATACCAAACAAACGCCGCAATGTCAAGGGCGGTTGCGAAATAATCTGAAAAATTTATCGGCGGGACGTCTGATCGGGAACTACGCCTTGAAGGCTCCGGCGAGGCGCGCGGCGAGCGTGCGGATGCGTGGTGTCAGGACGAAGCGTTCGAGGAACGTCGGGTTCACGCTGATCGCCTTGACCGGGCAGAACTCGTGGCAGCAGTAGCACTTGATGCAGCTCGCCGGGTTCGCGACCGCGTTGCGGACCGGATCGATCGCCGGGGGGCGCACCGGGCAGCCGTTGCGGCAGCGCATGCACTTGACGCATTTGCCTTTGTCGATGTGCGGCACGGCTTTCCAACGGCGCTGGACGAAGTCGAGCAGCTTCTGCGGCAGCGGCAGGATCCCGAGCGGATTGCCGAGCTGGCGGATCTGTCTGAAGTCGCGGCAGAGCAGCTCCTCCGGCGTCGCGCCGACAAGCTCGATTCTGCGGAAATCGGTCGTCCCGAACGGGCGCTTCTTCGCCGCCGCGAGCAGCGGGATTTTCGCCGGGTCGAGGTTCATCGCGCGGAAGGTCACCATGTCGAGCGCGACGGTTTCGGCGGAGGCCGCGAGGAATCCGAGTTTGCGCGGCGTTCCCCCGGAGGGGCCTTCGCCCTCCATCGCGACGACCGCGTCCATGATGTTCAGCGCCGGGGGCAGCACGAGTGCGAGGTCGAGCTGGAGCTCCGCGAGCCATTCGCGGGTCTTGAGCCGGTAGTGGTATTCGCTCTTGCTGGTTCCGGGCAGGTAGCCGTAGAGGTTCTTGATCGCGCCGGTCGAAACCATCTGGACGTGGGTCTTGGCCTTCGGCAGGTTGATGATTCTGTCCATCGTTGCGAGCGGGGCGCCGAGCCGGATCTTCCGGGCGATGCGGGCGTTCGGGAATTCGAAATCGGCGGGCGTGTCGAGGTCGGCCCACTCCAGGCCGAGCTTGCGGATCACTTCACCGATGCCGGTCGCCTTGAGTACCGACTCGCGCGAGCCGCAGCCGGAGCTGTCCCCGACGAAGCAGCGCCCCCCGGCTTCGAGCACGAGGCGGGCGGCTGCCTCGACCACGGCCGGATGCGTGGTGACGGCGCTCTCCGGGGAGAACGGCCCGAGGAGGTTCGGCTTCAGCAGAACTTTTTCGCCGGGCCTGACGAAAGCTTCCATCCCGCCGAGCGGCGCGAGCAGTTCGCGCAGTTCGGCGGTCATATCGGGCCCGTAGGCGGAAACCCTGCGGGCCGAGACGAGGACGGCCATTTCTCTTACTTGGCTTCGTCGATCGCCTTTGCGGCGGCGGCGAGCTTGTCCCAGATCGCCGCGTTCGGGTCCTTGACCTCTTTTTTCAGCGCTTCGATCACGCCGGCGCAGTTCTCCGCCCTGAGGTTCACGAGCTGGACTTTGCCGGAGAGGAAGAGCACGGCAAGCTTTCCGTCATTGCGGACGGTGGGCTTCTCGAACGCGAGCGGCGTGGTCGCGGCGGCGGTGATCGCGCCGGTTCCGTTCAGCGCCGCGCCGAAATAGGCGTAGCCGGCGGCGGCGGCGGTGATCTTATCCGGAACCTTCTGATCGGCGCCGAGCCCGTGGTACGGATTCGCAAGCGTGCGGACCGGGACGTTCAGCTCCTCGAGCGTCGGATATTTCTTGTTGCCCGCCATATAGTTGGTCGTGGCGAGGAAGATGCTGGTGAGGTTGTTCACGCTGACCGTCTGCTGCGCCTTGATCCGGGTGTTCTGGAGGATGGAAAGCGCATCGGCGTTGACCTGGAAAGCCAACATGGAACAGCCGGCGGCGATGGCGAAAAGAAGCTTCTTCATGGCATATCTCCCTTATTCTTGTAAAGGCGCGTCATGCGTCTCCTTACACAATACCACAAAAAAACGGTTTTCGCAACCCCGGATTTGCATTTTTCGCAAAGCGTGATAGATTGTTTACCCGGTAGTTTACTTTGCGGAAATATTCGAGGAGATGCGGGCGGGAGTATGAAGTTTCGCGGACGGAAATTGTTGTTTGACGCGGCCGACTATGAACTGGTGCGGGCGGTGGATGAGGCGGTCGCCGGATTCCGCGCCCGCGGAGGCCGTCCGCCGGAGTTTGCGGCCGACCTGCATCCGCGCGGGATCCGCGAGCTCGCGGAGCCGCGCGCGGTCCGCATGACCCGCACGATGCTCCGTCTGCTCGACACCTTCGAGGCCGGCGTCCCCGCGATGGAGGAGCGGCTCGCCGCGCTGCAGGCGCTGCGCGACGAGGTGATCGAGGGGCTCGACGTCCTGCTGCGCTACAACACGGCGCGCGCGCTGCTGCAGGTCATCAAGGACCTCGTGCGCGAGCGGACCGACCCGCTGCGGCGGCTGCGGCTTGCGCACGACATGCGGACCGCGATGTTGGGCAACCCGCTCTTCATCCGCAAGCTGCTGCGCCGTTACCACCTTGTCGAAATGCCGGAAAACTGGACTCCCGTGACCTTCGACCAGCACGTCCACGATGCGAATACGAAAGGGCGCAAATCCCCGACCCACCTCATCATGGATGCATGGATCAAGGGGATCGTGAAGCTGCAGGTCATCTATTACAACTACGTCCCGCGCGAGGCGGCCGAAGAGCTGCTGCGCGCCGCGCGGATCATGCAGGTGGACGTGCGGATCGGCGTGGAGTTCCGTTCGCTTTTCCGCGGGCGGTTCATCGAGATGATCTGGGCGCCGCGCGGCTTCTCCGGCGTGAACGACTATCTGAAGTTCCTCGACCGCCCCAAGACCGAGGAGTTCACCCACAAGTGCCGCAAGGCCGCGAATTTCCGCCGCAAGGTCGTGCTTGAGATCCTCGAGCGCTTCAACCGCGACGGCCGCGAGAAGCTGAACGCCTTTTACGGGATCGACCTGCCGCCGGTCACCAGAGAGGAGTTCCTCGCGTCGGTGCAGTACGGTCAGCCGTCGATCGAGCACATCGGGGAGCTCCTGGTCGCATTGGTCGGAAAGAAGCTTCAGCGGCAGCTTTCGGAGCTCGAGTCGCAGAAGGTGCGCAAGAGCGGCGAAGAGTCGCGCAAAAGCGAGCTGCGCGCCCGCATCGGCGCGCTCTCCGGCGAGCTCCTGCGGGCGCGCTATGTCGACCGGACCGCGTGGGAACTGCCGCCCGCCCGGCTCGACGACCTGCCCGAGATCAACCGCTACAGCCCGTATGAGCTCATCACCGAGCTGCACAAGGTGGCTTCCGGCTTCCGCATGACGCTGAATCTGACCGGGCTCCGGCTCGAGGATGTGATTGAAATCCTCTACGACTGCCGCGGGGAAGTCACGACGCTCGAGATTTTCAACCTGAAAGACGATGTTGGGGGTGAGCGTCCGGATGACGATCTCATCAACCAGCTGCGCCATGCGCTGAATACCGGCAGCGTCTTCAAGCTCAAAAACCTGATCCGGCAGGCGATCCGCCGCGTGGCGGATTCGGACCGGGACGACCGGAACGGCCGGGTGGAGAAGCTCCGGACGATCCTGCGCGACATGTCCGGATTCCTCGAATTCTATCTGCGCGCGCCGCTCGATGCTTCGCTCGGCAGCGATTCCGCGAGCCGTCCTTCGCGTTTTGTGCACGGCATGGGGTTCGTCGTCGTCGATACGCTGCCGAACCGGGTCCGGCGGCTGGCCCGCCACGGCCTGCTGCCGGAGCTGAAGCAGCTTCAGGTCATGTCGTCGGTCTACCGGGAGCTCAGCTACCTGCCGCGCGAAGGGCACGGCTTCTGGAACCGGGTCGAACGCTTTTTCGGGGTCGGGTACGATGTGAAGGTGCAGTGGAACTGCCCGGACCCGGCGCTCCGGATCGATCACGGCCCCGGAAACCTCGCGACGCTCGGCGGGCTCGCGGCCCCGCCGCCGGAGAGCCCGCTCACGCATCCCGTCACGACGCTCGGGGAGTACTGGCACTATCTGAACAGCAAAGTGAAGATCGCCGTGAAGATCCTCGCCGGGTTCCTTGCGGCGTTCCTGACCTTCTATTACGGTTCGTACGACTGGTGGTTTCTCAGCTACTTCGGCGCGGTCATCTGGCTCGGCATCACGGGGGTGCGGAACATCATCCAGTCGGTGCTGGCGGGGGGAGGTCTGCGCAGTTCGCCGCTGCTCAAATGGAACGATTTCATCTCGTGGCAGCGGGTCGCGGATTCGCTTTTCTACACGGGGCTCTCGGTTCCGGTGCTCGACTGGCTGGTCAAGACGGTGATCCTGAACAACTGGCTCGGCTGGACGGCCGAACAGCAGCCGGTGCTGGTCTTCACCGGCATCGCGTTTGCGAACGGCTTCTACATCATGGGCCACAACATGCTTCGGGCGTTCCCGAAATCGGCGGTGTGGGGGAATTGGCTGCGGGCGCCGCTGTCGATTCCGCTGGCTCTGTTCTTCAACTTCTTGCTCGGCGGCGCGCTCTCTCTGCTCGGGGTGCGGGGGATCGAGATGATCCTGCAGCAGTGGGCCGCGATCCTCTCGAAGCTCGCCTCCGACGTGATCGGCGGCGTGATCGAGGCGCGGGCCGACCGGACGCGCAACATCACGGCACGCCTTGCGGACCTGCGGACCAAACTGCGCGAGCTTTTCGCACTGATTTCGAAGCTCGAACTGCTGCTGCCGGAAGCCGACCTGCCGGAGCTCATGAAGGCGCACGACGCATTCCCCGGACTCTCCGAGCTCAAGCGCAACAACCTCATGAAGCTCTTCTACGTGAATGCGCTCGACATCATGTACATCTGGATGCGGCAGCCTCAGGCGGTCACGGCGATGCGGCTGATCATGTCGCGCCTGAGCCCGGAGGAGCGGCTCCAGTTCGTGAAGTCGCAGGAGATCCTGAAGCGCGAAAAGAGCATTTCGAAGATGTTCCTCGGCGGGCTGCTGGGCAAACACTTCACGCGCCCGCTGGCGTTCTACCTTGCTTACTACCGCGACTACCTGAAGGAGCTTCGCCAGTTCGATCCGGTGCGCGGTCCCCGGAAGGAATAACGCCCCGCCTGGTTTCGTGTGCGGTCCGGGCCTATATGCGGCAGGCGGCTTGTTGCAGGCATGACGCCGAAGCTTCGGCTCTCTTTTCTCAAGCAGCAGACACCTTACCCGCCGGACATACAGATCGCCGGTATTCCGGAAATCAATCCGGTTTACATATGCGAAACTATCGTCCCGGAGGTACTGCCTGACTCCTTCAATG
>JABLYX010000064.1 GCA_018265615.1 Lentisphaeria bacterium | reverse complement strand
CATCTCATTTCTGCCAGGCGGTACAGCTTTTCTACATCACATACTGCGCATTATGCGGCCGCACATCTCCCGTGGGTTCACCTTGATCGAGCTCCTGGTCGTGATTGCGATTATCGCGATTCTCGCATCGATGCTGCTGCCCGCACTCAACCAGGCGAGGCAGGCCGCCCGGAAGACCTCCTGCACCAACAACCTGAAACAGGTGGGAAACGCCCTGACGATGTACTCCGCCGACTACGACTATTTCCCGCCGGCCAAAAGCGCGAACATGGGAAACCTCAACACCCGGGGTTGGCACTGGCTGACCATGCCCTATCTCGGCATGGACGGCACCTATACGGGCAGCGACTGGACCGTGGCGGCCAAACGGCGTGAAAGCGGCGCATTGCGCTGCCCGGAGAATCCCGCGCCGACGCCGGGGCTCCTCGACCGCGTCAGCTATTCGATGTACGGGTTCGGCCCGTTGGTGATCTACTTCGGATTCACACCTGCGAAGGTGGAAAGAGGCAGTGAAACACAAAGTACGTCCATCTTCGCAACCAAGCCGGGCGCCAGAACAACCAAAACGGAACCGGCATGCTCCCCCCGCACCTCAAATATACCTTTTGTGGCGGAACGCGCGCTGGATGAGGGAAAAGACGCCTGCGACCTCGCGTTCCAGGACGGCAATCAGCTCGGATACTCGTCGACTTCCTCCAGTTCCCTGCCGGTGATCTCGGGGACTTCGCCGCAGGGGTACAGCTACTTTGAATTCGCTTACCGTCACAGGGGGCGGAAAAATATCCTCTGGTTCGACGGCCACGTGGCGGATGTCGGCCTGGATCAGCTCCACTGGACCGGAGTCAAAAACTGACCCGGCTAAAACAAAAATTACCGAACAGTAAAATTAAAACGAAAACCAACCCCCGGAAGGAAAACAGAACCATGAGAAAATCCCTCTTCACACTGATAGAGCTCTTGGTCGTGATTGCGATCATCGCAATCCTTGCCTCCATGCTGCTCCCCGCGTTGCAGAATGCACGGGAGCGCGGCAAGACGATCAAATGCGTCAACAACCTCAAGCAGATTTTCACCGGCCTCGCGCAATACGCCGGGGACTACGGCTACTATCCGGCCGCCAAGCCGAAAGCTCTGGAGGGCTGCAACGAGCAGTGGTGGTATTTCCGGGTCGCCCCATATCTCGGGATGAACGCGCATCCGAAAGACTGGACCGAAGCCGCCAACATCCGCAACGGCGGCGTGTTCAAATGCGCCTCGCTGCCGACGGAGGGGACGAAAGACTTCAACGGGTATTCCATGAACTCCTTCCAGATCAACGTCAACCCCACGGTCTTCGGCATGGCTCCGGCAGCCAAGGATCCGAGCGGCAACAACTGCTACTACGTCAAGCCGGAGTCGGTGGCTACGCGGAACTGCACCAGCACCATCACGAAGCCGACCCCCTCCATGCTCGTCTTCGTCGCGGAAATCGCCCCGTCGGACGGGAATGCGAACACGATCCAGCCCGATATCGCCGACGGCGCGACCCTGAACCGGGTCGATATGCCGTGCCTGAACCTGGACGGCTACACCGCATCGTTCCGCCACAACGCGACCAAGCCGGTCCTGTGGTTCGACGGCCACGCCTCCACGGTCCGCTACAAAGAGGTGAACTTTCAGATGTCGCACGCCCCCTATCTCTGAGTTGCCGGGCAACAACAAATAACTGATGAGGAATTTCATGAAACTCAACCGTTACCCGGCTGCGGCGTTCATTGCGCTGATATTCGCCGGAATCATGTTCGCCGTGCCGGTTTCCGCGCTCACTGTGGCGCTGGATGCCGGAGTCAAAAAATATATTCCGGGCGGCGGCGCGCCGTCGGACTATGTGTATAAGGCCGGAAAAGGGGTCGATGTAAGCTGGGAAACCGCCAAGTCGAAATACATCGAGCTGGTGTTCAACCGCGCCCTCCCCCTGCCGGAATTCAGCAAGGTTTCGGTGACCGCCCGCTTCGAAACGCCGGCGGGCTGCCCGGTCCGCAGCATCGGTCTGCGGCTGACCGACAAAACCAACGAGACGTTCCAGTTTTCGAAATCCGTCGATTTCTCCCAGGCCGGCACCCATGAAGTGACCTGGGAAATTTCCGCCGGGCAGTGGCGGAACAGCTGGGGCGGCAACAATGACAAGCAGCTCGACCAGCCGATGAAGCTCTACGGCATGGGCGTCGATTACTCGCAGGCCGTTCCCGATGCGAGTTTCCGGATCCTCTCTGTCACGGCGGCTGTCTCCGGCGGAGAAAAAAGCGTGGCGACCCGCCCCCTCTACCGGTTCGACTTCACGAATTCGTTCAACCGCCTCTGGGGGAGCGGGCAGCCCAGCCTCGGAACCGGCGGGTTACTCATCAGCGACATCCGGGGCGAAACCGCGTTCAACGACCGGATGAGCTCCCTCGTATTCTTCCATTCGCGCCCGGTCGAGCTCACGCTCAACGCGGCACAGAACGCCGGACAGCTCAAGTGCTACTGGGTGTTCCGCGATGCGGCGAACGAACAGTTCAAGTCCGCCGAGCTCACGCTGAAGCAGGGAAACAACCAGCTCGTTTTCAAGCTTGCTGAGACGCTGGCGAACGCAAAGCTTCCGCTCCGGATCGAACGCTTCGCCCTGGTCAATTCGGGCAATATACCCGGCTCGGTACTCCTGACCGGCAGTACGCTCGGCGTGGATCAGCCGCTCACGGAGGCGGTTGACTTCGATCTCCAGACCGGCAATGCCGTCCATGTGCTGAAAACCGGTGCGGAAAGCGCCCTGCGGTACAGTTTCACCAACACGGCGAACCGGGCCGGAAATTTCAGCATTTCCCTCGATTTCAGGAGCTTCACCGGTAAGACCCACAAGGAGAGCTTCACCGCGAAGCTTCTGCCCGGCGAATCCCGGAGCTTCACGACCGCGTGGAAGCCGGACGCTTTCGGCCACTGGGACGTGACCGCCACCATTTCGGAAGCCGCCGCGCCGCAGATGCAGAGCCGGAGCGTCCGCAGCTTCGCCTACCTGAATCCGGCCGGCCCGACGCCGGGACGCGCGCCGGGATTCCTCTTCGGCGTCTGCTCGCACACCGGGCGCTGGAGCATGGCCGATCAGCTCGGTGAAGTCGAAGCCGCCTCAATCTGCGGCGTGAAAATCGTCCGCGACAGCATCGAATGGGGCAGCATCCAGCCGGAGCGCGGCGTCTGGAAATTCGACAGAATGGACTTCCTCGTCAACGCCTACGAAGCGGTCGGCATCGAGCATCAGGCGATGTTCGCCTTCACCGCGAAGTGGGCCGCCGCGCCGGAAAAACAGCAGTCGAAAAACTGGCTCGACTGGAACCGCGGCATGCCGGACCTCGACGCCTGGCGCGAGTATGTCCGCACCATGGCGGACCGCTATCGCGGCCGCATCCGCTTCTGGGAGGTCTGGAACGAGCCGGATCTCACCGGCTTCAACCAGATGAGCCTCGAAGAGTACGTCAAGCTCCAGAAAGCGACCCATGAGGAACTCTCCACCCACGTGCCCGAAGCCATCGTCATGACCGGCGGCTTCGCCACCATGACGAGCCATCCGGGCAAGAAAAGCCCGACCTTCCATCGGGATTACCTGAATCTCGCCAAAGGCGCGTTCAAGGTGCACGCCTACCATGAACACGGCTCCTTTCAGCAGTTCGCGCAGGTCGTCGATGAAAAATTCCTGCCGATGCGCAGGGAGACGGGAACCGTCGTGCCGTGGTATTCGAACGAAACCGCGATCCACTCCCTGAACGGCTCGGAGCGCAATCAGGCGCTGACCCTTTTCAAGAAGCTGCTGTTCGCCTGGAGCCGCGGCGCGATCGGCTACACCTGGTACGACCTGCGCAACGACGGCTTCGACCCGGTCGACGGCGAGCATAATTACGGAATGCTCACGAACGACTTCCAGCCGAAGCCGGTCTATTCGACTTTCAACATGCTGGCCGGGCTCTACCGGGATATGAAGTATGTGCGGCAGTACGGGCTCGGGACCAACCTCTGGGCCTTTGAATTCTCGAACGGCGGAGAGACGCTGATCCCGGCGTGGGATGAGTCCGGCTTCGGCTCCTCGCTCACGCTCGTCGTGAAATCGGATGCAACGGCGGCCTCCACCGTCGACCTGATGGGCAATGAAAAGCCGCAGGAACTGCTCGACGGCATGGCGCTCCTGACCCTCTCGCCGATGCCGGAGACGCTGAGGCTCACCGGTGCGGCTTCCGCCGAAATCGCCGGGAGGCTGCTTGAAGTTTCCGCCGCCGGCGTGGCGATTCCGGGGCATCCGTTCCGGTTCAGGATGAAGCTCTTCAACCCGCTCGGCAGCGAACGCACGTTCCGCCTCGGCCTGTCGGACCTCCCGGCCTCTTTCCGGGCCCGGGAGCCGGAGCGCCGGGTCTCCGTCCCCGCCGGACAGACCGCGGAGGTCGAGTTCGCGCTGACGATCGGCAAGGAGTTCAAGCCGGATTACGGCACGGCCTCGTCGCTCCGCGTCGGCTACGCGCTTGAAGGAACGCCGTGGAAGGGAACCTTCTCCGTCCCGGTCAACGCAGCCGTCGCCGTGCCCGCGGGAGAGAACTTCGACCGCAAGCCCGACTTCACCCTCGCCGACCGTTCGCAGGTCGTGTCGCTGACCGCTGCCGACCCGGCGCTGAATTTCCGCGTCTGGCGCGATGCAGACGATCTGAGCGCGAAAATCTTCCTCGGCGAGACAAACGGCAATTTCCGCCTCCGCGCCGAAGTGACCGACGACAGGCACTGCCAGCCGTTCAGCGGAACCGACGTCTGGAAAGGCGACAACATTCAGTTTGCGTTCCAGCTGCCGGGGCAGACCGGATACTGGGAAATCGGTCTCTCGCGCCTCGATTCCGGGAAATCCGAAGTAACCGTGTTTCAGGCTCCGGTCGGATTCGACGCCGCGGCGGCCGCGAAGGCGTGCCGGCTCGTCACGAGCCGCGAGGGCAATGTGACCGGCTATGATTTCACGCTGCCGGGAACGGCGGCCGGAATGACGCCGGAGATGTTCCGGAACGGGTTCCGGTTCAACCTGCTCGTGAACGACAACGACGGTGAAGGCCGCGACGGCTGGATCCATATCGCACCGGGAATCGGAGACTCCAAGAACCCGGACAAGTTCCCGTTCGTCGTCTTCGAATAGAACGGTTCCCATCCCCGGAGGCGCGGCAGATGCCGCGCCTTTTTTATGCGAACCCGGCTTCGGCCATGCGCGCTTCGCGGATCATCCCGGCGGTCGCGATCGAGTGCAGTTCGGCGAACAGCCCGCCCTTCGCAAGCAGCTCTTCGTAAGAGCCGGATTCCGCCACACTGCCGCGGTCCATCACGATGATCCGATCCACATGGCGCAGCGTATTCAGCCGGTGCGCGATAATCAGCACGGTCTTGTGGTGACTCAGCGCATCAAAGCTCTGCTGAATCAGCGCCTCGCTCTCGGGGTCGAGCGCGCTGGTCGCCTCGTCGAGCAGCACGATCCGGCTCCTGAGCAGCATGCAGCGTGCGATCGCGAGCCTCTGCCGCTGACCGCCGGAGAGGCGGCCGCCGCGTTCGCCGACCCGGAACTGCAGCTGTCCCGGCAGCTTTTCGACGAACTCCCACGCGCGCGCCTTTTTGAGCGCCTCGACAATCGCCTCCTCGTCGGCCTCCGGATTCGCACAGTGCAGATTCTCGAAAATCGTCGTGTCGAAGAGATACGGATCCTGCAGGACGACACCGAAAAGCGCGCGGTAATCGTGCAGCGGCAGCGTACGGATGTCCCTGCCGTCCAGCAGCACCTCCCCGCGCTCCGGGTCGTAGAAGCGCATCAGCAGGTTCGTGACCGTCGTCTTGCCGCAGCCGGAGCGCCCCACGAGAGCCACCGTCTGCCGGGGCGGTATGACGAGGTTCGCATCCTTCAGGATCAGCTGCCCGGGTTCATATCCAAAATCGACGTGCCGGAGTTCGAGCCCGCCCTCCACCGCCGGAACCATCTCGGCGCCCGGCTGCTCCTCGATGTCACTGTGCGTGTCGAGCACCGTGAAGAGCTGGTCGAACGCGACCCGCGTGGTCGTAAACTGCCCGTAGACGTTCGTCAGCGACTGGATGACCGTGATCAGCGTCGCCTGATAACCGACGAACGCGACGAGCGTGCCGATCTCCATATTCTCGTCGAGCACCATGTATGCGCCGGTAACCACGACCGTCGCGGTCAGGAAATAGCTGATGTTCTCGGTTGTGAGCGAAAGCTTCATCGACTCCATCACGCTCGACAGCCACTTGCGCTGGGCGGTCCAGATCTCCGACTCGAACTCGCGCTGGACCTGATCCTCCATGATGAACGCCTGGATCGTCTTGTGTCCGTGCAGTTTATCCATGATGACCTCGGTCACGCGCATTCCCGCCTGGGCGGATTCGCGCGATTTCGCATAGATCCGCTGCGAGAGCCTCCGCGCGACATAGACATAGCACGCCGCCCCCGCGATGATGACCAGTGTGAGCTGCCACGAAAGATAGAGGCAGACGAAGAGGCTGAAGAAAAGCCCGGTCACAAACGTCGCGAACTGCTGCATGAAGGTCTGGATGAAGGTTCCGAGCGCGTTGATCGAATTCCCGAACACCCGCTCATAGAGGAATCCGGAGGGAAATTTGCTGTGGAACGACAGACACAGCCTCTGCAGGTGGCTGAACGACTCCGCCCGGAGCTTGAACACCACCGACTGCTGGATCAGGTAAACGTTACTCATCGCGAAGTACCAGAGAACTGTCCGGCCGCATTCGACAACGAGAAATACCGCGGCGGCCGCAAGCGCGTAGCAGATCCCCTCCCCCCTGCCGTGGGTCCGGATCGCCGTATCGATGACGTACTTCGGAAAAAGCGGCACGGCCGCAAACGCCGCGCCGACCAGCATCAGCAGCAGCGCCGTCACGGACATCCGGAACCGGTACGGTGCGAGCAGCGGCGAAAAACGCCGGAAAATTTCACGCCAATGGTAATGCTCGACCCGGAACCGGGCTTCCGCCGGCTGTTCCGCCGCCTTGTTTTCCACCGTCTCGACCATTTCTGCTGCCGGATTGCTCCCCGGAAAAATTGAAATTCTGGACTTCCTGCTAAGATAGCCCGTCAAATGATGAATGCAAATCAGAAACCTCTTCATTTCACCGCCATTTCACACGAAACATTTGCATTCGCGATTTTTGCATTCTATATTAATGAAGCGTCCGGAATTCCGCGTTCTTTTTTACACGCGGCGGCCTTCACTCGAACAAAAGGATTGATTTTGGAAGACGGCAGTATCCTGTTTCTGCAGTTGCTTTTCCTCGGGTTTCTGATCTTACTGAATGCATTCTTCGCCTCCTCGGAGGTTGCGCTGATCTCGCTGAAGCCGGCGACGATCCGGCAGTTGAGAGCGGCGGGCGGCAGGCGCGGCAGAAGGCTCGCGCAGCTCGTGGAAAACTCGGGGCGCTTCCTTGCGACCGTTCAGGTCGGTGTGACCTTCGCCGGATTCATGGCCAGCGCGTTCGCGGCGGAGACTTTCTCGGACCCGGTCACGGACGCCCTTTACGACGCCGGCGTCACTTTCCTTTCACGCAGCGCGCTCGACGGCGTGATCGTGGTGCTCATCACGCTGCTGCTCTCGTACCTGTCGCTCGTATTCGGCGAACTCGTGCCGAAGCAGCTCGGGCTGCGCTACGCCGACACCGTCGCGCTCTATATCGCCGGGCCGATCGATTTCATCGCGAAGCTTACGGCTCCGTTCGTCTGGTTCCTGAACACCTCGGTGAACTGCGTGCTGCGTCTCTTCGGCGTAACGCCGGGCAACGCACAGGAAGTAACCGAAGAGGAGATCCGCATGATGGTCGACATCGGCGAAGAGAACGGCGCGATTGAAAGCGATGAAAAGCGCATGATCGAGAACGTCTTCGAATTCAACAACACCACCGCCGCCGAAGTCATGACCCACCGGACGGAGATGATCGCGCTCGACATCGACGCGACGCCGCAGGAGACGGAGGAGGCGCTCATGGGGTGCGGGTTTTCGCGCATCCCGGTCTACCGGAACGACATCGACGAAATCGTCGGCTTTCTGCATTTCCGTGAATACTTCACCGCGAAACTGCATGGGAACGCCGCGCCGGACATCCGCAAGCTGCTGAAGCCGGTCTATCTTGCGCCGGAAACCATGCGGGCGAACATCCTGTTCCGCAATATGCAGAGCAAAAAGTTCGGCATGGCGGTGATCCTCGATGAATTCGGCGGCACCTCCGGCATCGTGACGATCGAGGACCTGCTCGAAGAGATCGTCGGCAGCCTGTACGACGAATACGACGAGGCCGACATCGAAATCGAACCCCTCGGCGAAAATGAGTGGCGGATCAACGGATCGATGCGGCTGGATGAGATTTCGCGGCGCACCGGCGTCCCGCTGCCGGAAGAGGAGTACGACACGATCGGCGGGCTCGTCTTCGGCCTGCTGAACGAGGTCCCGACCGCCGGAGCCGTCGCGGAGCTGCCGGAGAGCGGCGTCGAGCTCCGGGTCGAATCCGTCGAAGAGCGGCGGGTGGACAAGGTGATCCTCAAATACACCCCGGAGAGCCGCGCGGAAGAGGAAGAGTCCGGCGAATAGCCCCGCGCCGTCACCGCGGGAAAAGAGCTTTGCGCAGCCCCTCGCCTGTGAAGTTGAAGGCCAGCACCGCAATGAAGAGCGCGATGCCGGGGAAGAGCGTCAGATGCCAGTATTCGAGCGGGTTGTCGAACGCCTGCCGCAGCAGCCCGCCCCAGCTCGCCGTCGGCGGCTGCACGCCGAAGCCGAGAAAGCTCAGCCCGCTCTCGGCCAGAATCGCCCCCGCAACTCCGAACGTGAAGCTGATCAGGATCGGCCCCGTGATATTCGGCAGCAGGTGTACCGTCATCGTCCTCCACGCCGAAATCCCGACCACCTCGCAGCTCTGGATGTACGGCAGCGCGCGCTGCTTGAGCACTTCGCCGCGCACGAGGAACGTGAGCCCGATCCACCCCGTCAGGCCGATCACGGCGATCACCACGAGGATCGACTGCTCGAATTTGCGATCCTTCAGGATCGACATCAGGATCAGCAGCAGCAGGAACGTCGGAAAACAGAGCAATACCTCCACCAGGCGCATGACCGCGAGGTCGAACCAGCCGCGGTAGTAGCCCGCCATCAGCCCGACCAGCGTGCCGATCACAAGCGCGATCGACGTCGCGAAGAGCCCGACGGCCAGCGATGCGCGCGCGCCGTAAATCATGCGGCTCGCGACGTCGCGCCCGACCTCGTCGGTGCCGAGCCAGTGCGTGCGGCCCGGCTTCTCATACGGCTTTGCGACGATCTCGAAGGGGCCATATGGAATCGGCGCGAAAACCGTCCGCTCGCCGGATTCAATCGCCGCCCTGCGGTAATCGGTCTTGTCGAGGCGCGGTTTTGCCGCCGCGAACGGCAGGAACAGCAGCACGGCGAGAATCCCCCAGAGGATCCCGCGCAGCAGCCTCCGGCGGAAAAGCAGCGCAATCACAAACGCCGCCGGCAGAAAAAGCAGACAGTAGTTGAAAAACTGTTCGATCAGGAATTCCGTGGAATCCGGCGCAAAGAGAAACGGGACGAACGGAAAATGCAGGCCGTCCGCTCCCCATGCCGCCAACGGCCGGCCGTTCGCCAGCAGGGGCGCAAAGACCGCCGGAATCAGCAGAAGCAGGATGCCGATCACCCCGAGCATCCCCTGAGCATCAGTGAAGAAGCGGCGCCGCGCCGCCGTGAAAAATGAGTTGTGAGCCGCATTCCGGCTCATATCAGCCCCCGCTCCCGCAGCATTTCAAGTTCGGATACCAGGTTCGGGGTAAAGTTTTTCCGGTTTTCCGGATCGGCCAGCTCCCGTTTCGTCCAGAAGCGGACCTCGTCGATCTCCTCCGGCTGAAACCGGAACGGCCCGGCCAACGCGAGCCCGTAGACCCGCACATCCTCGGATTCGATCTCGTTGCGGATCTTCGAGTCGAAAAGATGACGCAGCTCGCCGGGAAATTCCGCGACGCCGAGCTCCTCGCGCAGTTCGCGCAGCGCGGCGTCACGGTAATCCTCGCCGGGATCGACGTGGCCGCCGACGGCGGTATCCCATTTCCCCGGCTGGATGTCCTTCGCCATGGAGCGCTTCTGCAGCAGAATCCGCTCACCGTCGGGATGGAAAACCACGACATGGCTCGTATGATGCAGCAGCGCCGGGTTGCCGTGACACTCGCTGCGCAGCGCGCGCCCGACCCGGTTTCCCGCCTCATCGTAAATGTCGAAATACTCTTCCATCCCGTCTCCGGAAAATGCTCCGGCTCCGGGATACTCCCGGAACCGGAGACAAGCGGACTTACTTCGCGGCTTTCGCCTTCAGGCCTTCCACATAGGCGGCCATATTGTCCTTGAGCTTGTCGAGGGACTTCGTGATGTTCGCGATTTCGCCCTGGAGGCCCTTCGCCTTTTCACCGAGCTGCTCGGTGATCGGAATCTCCTTGAGCTCGTTCATCTTTTTGGCAAGCTCGCCCGACTTCGCCTCGATCGCCCTGGTATACCCGTCGATCGTCTTCTGGATCTTCGCGGCATCCCAGCTCGCGATCTCCTGCCTGATCTGATCCGGCGTCTTGCTCTCGTCGACGCCGTCGCCGCATCCGGCCAGTATCCCCGCCGCGACAAACGCGCACACAAACATCATTGCAATCTTCTTCATGATCTTCCTCCTTCTTTCATTACTCCGGGCTGAACCGTTCAGCCGCGAATCAGTTTCAACAGTTCGTCGCGCTTCTCCTCCATCAGCGCTTCGGTATCCGCTTCAACGATCAGCCGCAGCAGCGGCTCCGTATTCGAGCTGCGGACGTTGAACCACCAGTTCGGGTATTCGGACGAAATGCCGTCGAGCTCATACATGTTGCCGTCAGCATACTTTCTGCGGATCGCGTCGAGGATCGGCTTCGTATCCGCAACCGTCGAATTGATCTCGCCGGACGAAAAGTATTTGCGCAGCGGAGCCATGAGCTCGCTGACCGGTTTGTTCTTCTTGCAGACGAGGTTCGCGAGCTTGATGAGCGCGAGCCCCTGGCTTTCGGCCGTGAAGTTCTCCTTGAAATAATAGTGGCCGGAGAGTTCGCCCGCGAAAACCGCGTCGTTTTCGCGCATCTGCGCCTTGATGAACGCATGCCCGACCCGGCTCTGGATCGCCCTGCCGCCGTTTTCGCGGATACACTCCGGCACCGCGCGGCTGCTGCGCAGGTCGTACAGGATCGTCGCCGGACCGTCCGACAGGATATCCTGCGCGATGAGCGCCGTAAAGAGGTCCATCGGGATGATCTCGCCCTTGTCGTCGATAAAGCCGCAGCGGTCCGCATCGCCGTCGAACGCCGCGCCGAAGTCCGCGCCGACTTCAACGACCTTTTTGCGGATCGCGTCGAGCGTCGCAAGGTGCAGCGGGTTCGCCTCGTGGTTCGGAAACGTGCCGTCAAGCGTGTCGTACAGCGGAACAATGTCAAAGAGATCCGTGATTCCGCCGATCTCGTAGAGGCCCATCGCATTCGCGTAGTCGACCACGATCTTCAGCTTGCGGTCCATCTTCGCGAATTTACGCAGGAATGCCGCATACTCCGGCTTGATATCGTAAGTCGTGACGGTTCCGGGCTTGTCGCACTTCTTCCACGACTCGTTCTCAACGATCTTCTGGATGTCCATGATGCCGGTCGCGCCCGAAATCGGAACCGCGTTCGCACGGCAGAGCTTGAAGCCGTTCCATTCGCCGGGATTGTGGCTCGCGGTGATCATGACGCTGCCGTCGGCCTTCAGTGTGCCGTTCGCAAAATAGCTCTGCGGAGTCGAGCACATGCCGATGTCGATCACATCGGCGCCCTGCCCGGTCATCCCCTTCGCCAGCGCCTGGAAAAGCGGCTCGGAATGCGGACGCATATCTCGGCCGACCACGACCTTTTCCGCACCGGTGAACTCGATGTACGCGCGGCCGATTTTTTCCGCCATGGCGGCGTCGAGATCGGCCGGATACACTCCTCGGATATCGTATGCTTTGAAAATTCCGGACATGTTGCTTCTCCTTGTCTATCGGGTTAAATATCTCATGAGCTTCCGCTTCCAACCCGTAAACGGCGGATAGCGGACCGGCCAGTCGATCAGCGTCGACTGATACATCACCGGCTTGTAGTGTGTGAACGTGTCAAAGGTGTATCTGCCGTGGTAACGGCCGATTCCGCTCGCCCCGACGCCGCCGAACGGCAGCCCCGGATTGATGAAATGCATGACCACGTCGTCGAACAGCACCGCGCCCGAGCTCGTCGCATCCAGCAGCGTCCTCCGGAACGCCCGGCCGCCGCCGAAACAGTAGAGCGCGAGCGGCTTCGGCCGCCCCTCGAGCATCGCGAGCACATCTTCGTCGGAATCGAACACCAGAACCGGCAGGACCGGCCCGAAAATCTCCTGCTCCATCAGCGGGTCGTCCCAGCCGATCCCGTCGATCACGGTCGGCGCGATGCAGAAACGGTCCGGGTTCCGTTCCCCGCCCGCAACGAGGCGGCCATGCTCAGTCAGCTTCGCAAGCCGCTCGTACTGCCGCTCGTTGACGATCCAGGGATAGTCGGGGTTGTTGACCGGCTCGTCGCCGTAGAACTCGCGCAGGAACCGGCGCAATTCGATGAGGAACGGCTCCTTGATCCCGCGCTGAACCAGCAGATAATCCGGCGCGATGCAGGTCTGGCCCGCATTCGTGAACTTGCCCCACGCGATGCGTTTCGCCGCCTGCGTGAGATCGGCCCCCTTGCAGACGATGCAGGGGCTTTTGCCGCCGAGTTCAAGCGTGACCGGCGTCAGTTGCGAAGCGGCGCGTTCGTAAACCCGCTTCCCCGCCGCCTCTCCGCCGGTAAAAAAGATATAATCGAACTTCCCGTTCAGGATCTCATCGAACGCAAGCTCCTCGTGAACCGCGATCATCTCGCCGTTCGGAAAGCATTCGCCGATCATCCAGCGCAGGAACTGCGTCGTGCGCTGCGCCTTGTCGGACAGTTTCAGGACAACCCGGTTCCCGGCCGCCAGCGCCCCGGCCGCCGGCTCGAGCGCGAGCAGCAGCGGATAGTTCCACGTTGCGAACACCAGCACCTGCCCGTACGGCTCCGGCATGATCCGGGCGCGCGCGGGGAAATTGAAAATCGAAAGCCCCGCCCGTTTCGGCTTTGCGAAGCGCGGCAGCTTGCGGATCATATATTTGATCGCGTCGCACGCGGGCATGTATTCGGTCATCGCCGCCTCGAACTCCGATTTATGCAGATCGGCGTTCAGCGCGGAAAACACCTTGTCGCGGTGCGTATGCAGGAAATCGAGCATATGCTTCAGCATTTCGCGGCGGCGGCGCACCGAATCCCGGCCGCCCGCCCGGAAGAACTCCCGGTTCGCCCCGATCGCTGACAGGATCGCCTCCCGCCCGGTACTGTTCACCGCCATGCTCATTTGAGGTAGTTTCTCCTGACCCGCGTGCCGATCGAGCAG
Source organism: Lentisphaeria bacterium (assembly GCA_018265615.1). GTDB lineage: Bacteria > Verrucomicrobiota > Lentisphaeria > Victivallales > Victivallaceae > Victivallis. The sequence goes on along the minus strand of JABLYX010000064.1, from coordinate 14,434 downwards.
AGAATGTCGTAAGCGTGGGTCCCTTTGAGCTGCGCCCAGTCGTCCAGCGTGATCGCCTGGTCGCCCTGCGCGCCGACGCAGACAACCTCGTCGCCCGGCTGCGCATCGGGCGCGTTTTCGAGCGAAATGGTCGTGTAATCCATCGAAATCCGGCCGAGCACCGGGCAGAGCTGCCCGTTGACGAGCACGTAGCCGCGATTCGACAGCGCCAAAGGAAGCCCGTCCGCGTATCCCGCCGCGATGGTTCCGACCCGCGTATCCCGCAGCAGCCGGTGCATGCGGCCGTAGCCGATCGACGCACCCGCGGAAAGCGTGCGCACCGCCGCGAGCCTCGTTTTGAGTTCGACCACCGGCGCAAGCCGCATCGACGGGTGCACCTCCGGGTCGTAATATCCGTACAAATTGATGCCGCAGCGCGCAAGCGTGAACGGCGGCTTCGTACTCTCCGGAAAGTTGTTCAGCGCATCCGAGGCGGCGATATGCACCTCGGGAAAGGTCAGCCCCTCCTGCGCCAGTTCCGCAAGCAGCGCCTTGAACGACGCAAGCTGCCCGAGCGTATAATCGTCGTGGCGTTGGAACGCATTCGAAAAGTGGGAATAAACCGCATGGAGCTCCAAATTCGGCAAAGCACGCATCGCGAGGATCTCCTTCGCGGCGGAGCCGGCGGGCATTCCGAGCCGCCCCATGCCGGAGTCGACCGTGACCGCGCCGCGCACCATCCGGTTCTGCCGGACCGCTTCGGCGCTGATCTTCTCCGCCATGCCGAGGTCGTTCAGCGGACAGATGACGCCGTGCTCCACGGCCGGGCCGATCTCGTTCGGCAGCAGGTTCCCGAGGATCTGGACCGGCAGCCCGAGCGGGACAAGCTCAATCGCCTCATTGATTTCGGCCACGCCGAAACATGCGGCCCCCGCGTCACGCACCACCTCCGCCACCGGCAATACGCCGAGCCCGTATGCGTTCGCCTTCAGCACCGCCATAAGCTTCGCCGGGGCGACCCGCCGCCGGATCTCACGAACGTTGCCGGCCAGTTTCCCCAAATCGACTTCGAGATTGACCCGACTCTCCTGCTTCATCTCTCCCACCCGCGCATTCTGCTGCGCACATTGAAAAATTGTAATATGGCGTCCGCATACTATACACGAAAAACGGCAGAAAAACAAGCGCAAGCGCCTGTTTCCTGCCGTGATTGAAACGAAACCGCTATTTCGCGTACTCGACGGAACGGGTTTCGCGGATGATCGTCACCTTGATCTGGCCCGGATAGGTCATCTCCTTCTCGATCCGGTCGCAGATCTCGCGGGCGAGCATCTGCGCCTCGCCTTCGCCGACTTTCTCCGGAACGACGACCACGCGGATCTCGCGGCCGGCCTGCAAGGCGAAGCAGGACTCCACACCCGAGAACTCATGCGCGATCGACTCGAGCTGCTCAAGCCGCTTCAGGTACAGTTCCGTCGTTTCGCTGCGGGCGCCGGGACGCGATGCGCTCAGCGTGTCGCAGGCGCTGATCAGGATGTCGTAGAGGCTGTCCGGCTCGATTTCGCCGTGGTGCGCCGCAACGGCGTGGACCACGTCCTTCGCCTCGTTGTGCTTGCGCAGCAAATCCGCGCCGATCTGGGCGTGCGGCCCCTCGACCTCGTGGTCGATCGCCTTGCCGAGGTCGTGGAAAAGACCGATCCGCTTCGCCTTCTGCTCGTCGAGACCGAGCTCCGCCGCGATCATGCCCATGAAGTAGGCGGTTTCGAGCGAATGCTGCAGCACGTTCTGCGAGAAGCTGTAACGGTACTTCAGCCGCCCGAGCAGCTTCATGATCTGCGGCGAAACGCCCTGGATGCCGGTTTCGAGCACGGCGGCCTCGCCGATCTGATAAAGCTCTTCCTCGAGCTCCTTGCCGATCTTCTTCGCAAGCTCTTCGACGCGGGTCGGGTGGATCCGGCCGTCGCCGATCAGACGCTCCATGAGCTGGCGCGCGATCTCCTTGCGGACCGGGTCGAAGCAGCTGATGACCACCGCTTCCGGCGTGTCGTCGATCAGGATGCTGACACCCGTGGCGGCCTCGATCGCGCGGATATTGCGCCCTTCACGGCCGATGATGCGCCCCTTCATCTCGTCATTCGGGAGCGGAATCGTCGCGGTGGTCCGCTCGTAGGTGCAGTCGCTCGCATAACGCTGGATCGCGTAGGTCAGGATGCGGCGCGCCTCGCGCTCGCTTTTCGCCTTCGCCTCTTCGAGCTGGTTCCGGACCATGAGGCCGGATTCGTTCTTGATCTCGTTCTTCAGCTTTTCAAGCAGGATGCCGCGCGCCTCTTCGCGCCCGAGCTGAGCGATCCGCTCAAGCTCATCGATCTGCTGGGAAATGCTCTTCGAAAGCTCCTGCTCGCGGTTCGAGAGCCGTTCGCGCAGCGTTTCGATCTCCTTCTCCTGCTTCTCGAGGTTCTTCGCCTTCGCGTCCATCGAGTCGGCGCGGCGGTCAAGCAGCTCCTCGCGCTGGGCGAGGCGCTTCTCATTGCCGGCCTGCTCGCGGCGGCGCTCCTTGATCTCCTGCTCGCAATCCTCGCGCATCTTCAGCGTCTCGCCTTTCGCGGAAACGCGGGCGTCGCGCAGGATATGTTCGGCTTCCCGCTGCGCATCCTGCCGGATCTTTTCGGCGGTTTTGCTGGCGGAATCCTTCTGCATCTTCTGAATCCAGTTGTTCAGCATGATTCCGGCAGCAACGCCGATCACGCAGAAGATGCAGGCCACGGCGATCAGCGCCCAGTACGAGACGAATCCGCCGCCGGTCACAAGGTCCGGCTCCGCAACTCCGATCGGCACCCGGGCTGCCGCTGCCCACAACAGATTGTTCATTCACTCTTCCCTTTTTCATTGGCGGGCCCCTTCCCCCCGGAAGACGCCCCATTTCAAAAAATAATTAGAACTCCAGAATATCTTCTTCGGTCACCGCAAACCCGACCCCGCGGTCGTGCGGTTCCCGAGGCAGACTCTCCGTCATCTGACAGCCGTAGACGATTGCCGCGACCGCCCTGCTTCCCCGGGCCAGCATCCGGTCGTAAAACCCTCCGCCGCGCCCGAGCCGGACGCCGTGCCGGTCGCACGCGACCGCCGGCGTCAGAAACAGCATTTGCGCCAGGATGCCGGCCGGCGCCGCCGGGAGCTCCGGGCGCGGTTCGAGAAGCCCGAACTTCGCCCTGACGAGTCCGCCTTCGAGGTCATCCACCCCGACAAGCTCATATTCTTTCGTTTCCGCGACATAGCGCGGAAAATAAAACCGTTTTCCCGGCTCTCCGAAAAGAGCGCTCAGGTCAGGCTCCTCGCCGTCCGAAGCGTAGAGCGCCACATGCTCCGCGCCGCCGTAACACGCCATGCGCCGGATGTTCCGGCAGATCGCGGCGTCGGCCTTCCGCCGATCCTCCGGGCCGATCGCGCGCCGCAGGGCGAGAAACCGGCCGCGCAGCTCCTTCTTATCCATTCGCGGCAGCCTCTTTCCCGTATCGCCTGAGGCTTCGCCAGTAGTCGATCCGCTCCCGGATCTTCGCCTCGTAGCCGATCTCCTTCGGCTCGTAATACCGCTTGTCAATCGACAGATAATCCTGCGCCACAAAGCCGCCGGCGTCGTGCGGGTTCACATACCCCGTGCCATGCCCGAGCGCCGCCGCCCCCTTGTAGTGGGCGTCGCGCAGCGCCAGCGGAACCGGCTGGACGCGGTCCTTTTCGACATCCGCCGACGCAAGCTCGATCGCCCGGATCGCCGCATTGCTCTTCGGCGCCGTCGCACAATAGGTGACCGCCTGCGACAGGATGATCCGCGCCTCCGGCAGCCCGATCATATCGACGGCCTGCATCGCATCGACGGCGACCGTGAGAGCGCGCGGATCGGCGTTCCCGACATCCTCCGAGGCGAAAATCACGATTCTTCTTGCGATGAAGCGGATATCTTCCCCGGCGTGCAGCATTTTGGCCAGATAGTAGACCGCCGCGTCCGGATCGCTGCCGCGCATGCTTTTGATGAATGCCGAAGCGGTGTCGTAGTGCCCGTCGTCGCCATAGACGATCATCTTGCGCTGCACCGAGGACTCGACCTCCTTCAGCCCCACCCGGACAACGCTGTCCGGATCGGCCGGCGTCGTCAGGACCGCGATTTCGAGCGCATTGAGCGTCCGCCTCGCGTCGCCCTCGCAGACCGTCGAAAGGAATGCGGCCGCCTCATCGGAGAGCTCGACTTTCCGCCCCGGAAACGCCCGCTCGTCGGTGAGCGCATTGGCAATGAGTTTGCGCGTCTCCTCCTCGCTGAGCGGACGGAGCATGAAGACCAGAGAGCGCGACAGCAGCGCGCCGACCACATAAAACTGCGGGTTGTGCGTGGTTGCGCCGATGAGCCGCACGTTGCCGTTTTCGACGTCGGGCAGCAGTGAATCCTGCTGCGACTTGCTGAAACGGTGGATCTCATCGACGAAAAGGATGGTTTTCCGGCCGCCGGAACGCCTGCGGGCCATGGCGGCGGCGATCTCCCTGCGAACATCCGCCACGCTCGAGGTCACTCCGGAAAGCCGGATGAACTCCGAATGGCTGAGATGCGCAACGACCTCCGCGAGGCTGGTTTTGCCGGTTCCGGGCGGGCCGGAGAGGATGATCGAGCTGAAGCGGTCCGCGTCTATCGCGCGGCGGAGCAGCTGCCCCTCGCCGAGCAGGTGCTCCTGCCCGATATATTCGGAGAGGGAGCGCGGCCGCAGACGCGCGGCAAGCGGCATATCCGCCCCGGGAGCATACTCCCCGGCAGACGCCGCCTGCACCGCCCCATCCAATTCGAACAGACTCTCTTCCATCCCGCGATTCTCCGTAAACGGTTCCTGCTGCAAAAGAATCCCGGGGGATTGTCCGATCGGCTCAAGATAATAAAGCAGGGAAATACGCCGACCAGCCAACCCGTCTGCATTGCTCCGGGGCGATCCGCACATTTCTCCTTCCAGTCACGGCACTCCTCCGGCAGGAGGGAATGCCTATGTGAAAGCGGAATTGCTCCGCCATTACCCTATCATCATGTTCCGACCGCATCATCCGCGATCCTCACACTTGCCCTTGCTATCCGCACGGCCTCGCCGAAGCGGGCCGCTATCTCAAAAGCGCACGATTTAACGCTGCTAATATTATAGCACAAATTACGGAAGAATGAAATAGCTTTCCCCTGATTTCCATAAAAAAAACGAAAAAAAACGCATCAGACCAGTTCCATCTCCGAAATCCGGAACTCCGTCCCCGGCGCGCCGCGGAAAAACAGCCCCAGCTCCGCGGCGATTTCCGGCGCGTCCGGATCCTCCGCCGCAGAAATGCGGTATTCGCCAACTTCCGGTCCCGCGGGAAGCGCGGACGGAGCAGAGCCGTTCCGCCAGTTGCAGCTGTATGTGCTCATCCAGCGGAGACGCACGGAGCCGGAACCGGACGCAACAAGTTTCACCCTCAAAAATGAATATTCCGAAATCCGGCAGAGGTCGCGCGGAACCGAAATCGACGCCCGCGCGCCCTTCAGCCTGACGCAGAGCGCGCCGTCCCGCACAGCCATCTCCGCATCGCGGCAGACCCACCCGCCGCTTCCGTCTCCGAAGCTCCAGCGCGTGCGGCGCGTCTCCTCCGGGTTCCGGAATTCCCGCGCGCCGAGTCCGACATCCTCCGGGCCGCACCACTGCGGCCAGCCGCCGGCCGGCTCCTCCCCGAACGTCCGGCGCAAACACTCGTACATGCCGAATCCGAACTCGGTGTTCGGCTCAATATAGGAGCCTTCGCCCCACTCGTTCAGCGGCGCAACCAGCATTCTCCGGATCCCGGTGCGTTCGCCGAATGCGCGCGCGTCGGCGCAGATCCGCCCGAACGCTTCAACTGTCCGGCCCGGAATCGCGCAGCCGGCCGATCCGTGCCACGGACGGTCGTCCCACCCCGTGGAGAGGTTCGGCAGGAACGGCAGGAGCCCGGTTTCCCGCAGCGCCTCCCAATGGCGGCTGTTCGTCGCGGCGACGTCGTCGAAATGGTAATAGTATGGATTCACGCTGCGGCCGCCGGATTCCATATAGTGGTAGATCGACGTGCTGTCGAAGCCGATGTCGCGGATCTTCGCAATGATCTCCGGCGAAGTACCCGCCTCGGGCCACTTCATGTCGATGAAATGGATCCCGGGATAGCCCGCCTCGACCGCCATCTCCCGCGACAGCGCAAGCAGCTTCTTCGCGCCGCCTTCCCCGAGGTCGCGGTCCATGTTCTCCCACATCCAGACCATCACGACCGGCTTGCCGTCGATCCGGTAATACTCGGGCATGTTGAAGCAGTTGTCGATCCAGAACCGCGTGACGGCGATCTGGTCCCCGACCGAGTGCGTGCCGGGCGGATTGTGGTTCGCCCACATCACGGCCCAGCGGATCATCGACCGGTAGCGCGCCTGCCGGAAGCCGTCCAGCCACTCGTGCAGCTGGTAATTGCCCGCCGACCAGTACCAGTCGACCAGCAGAAATCTGAGGCCGCTTTCGACCGCCCACTTGATCTGCCAGTCAACGAGCTCGGGATCGCCCTCACGGTAATAGCCGAGCAGCGGCCGCCGTTCGGGGGCGGTCTCGCGGATCGTATCCCACCGCCCCGTGGTGGTCCAGCCGGGGAAATAGAGCGCGCCGAGCTCGAATTCGCCGGTCTCAACCGGAACCGGCTCCGGCACATACTCCGCCGCCGGCAGATTCAGCGCCGGCAGGAATTCAAGCGTCCCGCAAAAACATCCCTTCGGCGCGTTCTTTCCCGACAGCCGGATCGAGAACTCCCCGCGGACCGGCGCACCGGCCTCCAGCCGGAAGCGGCCGTTCCCGCAGTCGTTCGCGCCGATGCGCGGCAACTTACGCCACGCTTCGCCGGACTCCGCGACCCGGACGCCCGGCGGCAGCCGCAGCTCCGCGATTTCAAGCGAATCCGAACCTCCGCCGCCCTGGTTCTCAAGGCTGACTACAAATTCGCGCGGCCCCTGCCCGATCCGGTTGAACGCCGCGCCGAGCCCGGCCCAGCGGATGCGGATCGCGGGCTCCCCCTCCGGAACGTCCGAAAAATGCAGGCTCCGGATCCGCACCCGCGCCCCGGGCAGGTCGGTCGGAAGGAACGAGGCCGCGTATATCTCCATATCGTCCGGATCGACCCCGCCGAGATCGAGGTTGTAGCGGTGAAACGCACCGTCGGAAATCAGCATGATCCGCCGCCCGGTCCGCTCCCACCAGACGCCGTTCAAAAACAGCTCGGCGCTCTCGCCGCCCTCGGCGGACATCTCGATGATCAGATACTTCCCGGTCGGATGCAGCGCACCCTCCGGACATGCGAGGCGCGGATTCTCCCGCGTCGTCGTCACCGTCAGCACTCCGGCGCCGTCAAGCGCCATTCCCGGATACGCCTCGAAACACTCCAGAAGCGCATCGCCGCGCCACCCGCTCTTCCCGTTGGCCATAGCATCCCCCGATTCGTAGTTTTCTTCTAAGATAACAAGTTAATTCGCGAATGCAATCCCCGCCTCCGCCAAATCTTCGTTTTTATCATTCACAATATGAATCGAATAAAAATCCATTGGATTTCATCCGCAACAGGCATTGACTTCGCATCGCTTTCGATTCATAATATATCATAAAACAAATATTTAAATTCACATTATGAATTATGATCAAAGTCCTGCAGAAAACATTCGACGTTCTCGAATTCGTCGCCATGCAGCCGCATCCGGTGCTGCCGAACGAGCTGGTCGGCGAACTCGGGCTTTCTCAGCCGACGGCGGTCCGCATCCTGCGCGACCTCTCTGAACTCGGGTATCTCGAACAGGCCGGCTCCCGCAAGGGCTACCGCCTCGGACCGGTGCCGTTCCATCTCGCCGGGGGCAAGCTTTATGACGACGGGTTCATGCGCTTCGCCTCCGCCGTGGTCCGCGACTGCGCCCGCGAGCTCGGCCAGTCGGTTCAATTCGCCGTCCGCCGCCGCAGCAGCCGTTTCATCCTCTGCCACTACAACTTCAACCCGCGCTTCTACGTCGATACGACGCCGACGCGGTTCCGCGATCTCTACGTCACCGGCAGCGGGCGCACACTGCTCGCATTCGCGCCGGAACCCGAGCTGGATGCGGTCGTCGCGGAGACGGGGCTGCCCTCGCCCGGCGCGTGGCCGGAGGCGTCCGCGGACATCGATGCACTGAAACGCGAACTCGGCCGGATCCGCACCGCCCGCGCCGCGGAGCTCCCGCGCAGCGCCTGCGGGAACTTCCACGTTTACGCGCGCCCCGTCTTCCGCGACCGCGCCTTCCTCGGCGTCGTCGCTTCGAACTGGGAGGCCGACGCCCCCGAAGACGCGTCACAGCGCTGTCGTGAAGCAATCACCCAACTCGCCGCCCGCCTCTCCGAATCCCGGAAGCTCGTGGTCGGCTGAAAGGCATTCCATATGAAAGACCTGCAAGGAAAAATCGCCCTCGTCACCGGAGCCTCGCGCGGACTCGGGCGCGGCATCGCGCTCGTCCTCGCCGAAAAGGGCGCAACCGTCGTCGTGAACTATCGCGGCAGCGCCGCCGAAGCCGCCGCCGTCGTCTCCGAAATCCGCGCCTCCGGCGGGAACGCCGTCGAATGCCGGGCCGACGTTTCGGAAAGCGCCGACGTCGACCGCCTCTTCGCATTCACCGCCGACTCCTTCGGACGGCTCGACATCCTCGTCAACAACGCCGGAACCTCCCGCGCCCAGGACATCTTCGAAACCTCCGAGGCCGACTGGGATTTCATCCTGAAAACCAACCTCAAGAGCCACTTCCTCTGCACAAAGCGCGCCATGGAACTCATGCGCGACCGGAACTTCGGCCGCATCATCAACATGACCAGCATGGTCGCCCACCGCGGCGCCCTCTTCGGGCACTGCCATTATGCCGCGACCAAGGGCGGGATCCTCTCCTTCACCCGCACGATCGCCCGCACCGGAGCGCCCTTCAACATCACCTGCAACGCCATCGCCCCCGGAATCATCGAAACCGAGCTGCTCTTCCGGACGCACGGCGAGGAAGGCGTCGCGAAGCTCGCGGAGACCGTCCCCCTCGGGCTCGGAAAGGTCCGCGACGTCGGCCTCGCCGCCGCCTACCTCGCCGGAGAGGGCGGCAACTACCTGACCGGCATCTGCCTCGACGTCAACGGGGGCATGTATTTCCATTGATCGCACAACAGTCAACTCCTTATATCATATGAAAGGCAGAATCATGCATACGCTGAACAACGGCCGGGTCGAAGTCGCGTTCGACGAACGCGCGAACCTGGTTTCGCTGCGCAACCTCGCGACGGGGCGGGAATGGGCCGGGAGCGGGGCGCTCTGGCGCATCATCTTCGAGCACGGCATCGTGCAGGAGGAGGAGGCGCTCGCCGAACGTGCCCGGAACATCTCGGTCATGCGGGAGAACGATTCGCTGCGGATCCGCTATTCCGGGATCGAAACCGACGCGGGCACGTTCGATTTCCGCGTCGAAGCCGCCGTCCGCCTCGACGGTGAAGAAGTCTGCTTCGACGCGAAGCTCGAAAACCGCACCCCGGCCGCGACTCTGCGGGAGTTCCAGTTTCCGCTCGTGAAAAACCTGAAGCTCGGCAGAGGGACGGAGCTCCTGACCGGGCAGGTCTGCGACGGCTACCGTTATCCCGACATTCCGGCCCGGCTCGAAGCCTCGCGCACCGGCTACATGGGCCAGGACAACAAGGCGCTGGAATTCTCCTGCCTCTACCCCGGACTCGTCGCCGTGAACTGCTATTTCCTGGCCGAACCGGAGAATACGCTCGCCGTCATGAGCTTCGACCCGACCTTCCAGAACACGCTGCATTTGCTCCGCAAACGCAGGAGCGAGATCGACGCGGGGCTCGTGAAGTATCCGTTCCTGCGCCCCGGCGAGAGCGTTTCCATCACCGGCTACCGTCTCGCGCCCGTCTCCGGCGACTGGCATCGCGCCGCCGACCACTACCGCAAATGGTGCGAAAGCTGGATGGCGAAACCGGAGAAGCCGGAGTCGATCCTCAATTCAAACGGCTGGCACCGCCTCATCATGCGCCACCAGTACGGCAAGCAGCTCTTCCACTACCGCGACCTGCCGAAAATCCTGAAATCCGGACTCGAAGCCGGGATCGACACGCTTTTCATGTTCGGCTGGCACGCGGGCGGACACGATTCCTGCTACCCCGAGTACGACTTCGCCGAAGACGAAGGCGGGCACGACGAGCTGAAGAAACAGATCGCGGCCTTCCAGGCGAACGGCGGGCATGTGATCCTCTACTACAACGGCCAGCTCATCGATACCGCGACCCGCTTCTATGAGACCGTCGGCAAGCGGATCTCGGTCAAGCTCTCCTCCGGCCGCGAGCATATGGAGGTCTACCCGTTCGGCGGCGACGGAACGGCGCTCCGCCAGTTCGGCAACAAGGTGTTCGTGACCGCCTGTCCCGGCACGGAGGAGTGGCTCGACGTCCTGAAAGGCCTCGCGGACAAAGCGATCGAGCTCGGCTGCGACGGCGTTTTCTTCGACCAGCTCGGCTACATCTCCCGCCCGTGCTGCGACCCGTCGCACGGCCACCGCGTCCCGTTCATGGATGTGACCGCCGCCAAGGCGGAGATGGTCCGCAAGCTGCGCGGACATGTGAAGAGCCGCCGTCCGGAGATGAGCTTCGGCATCGAATGGTTCAACGACGTGACCGCCCAGCATGTCGACTTTCTTCACAACATCTACAGCGACGGCAGCCCGTACCACTACCCGGAGCTCGTGCGCTACCTGTTCCCGGAGACCACCATCACCGACCGCTGCATCCGCGACGACACGGACATCGAGCCGCGCGTAAACCGGGCGGTCCGGCTCGGGCTCCGCAGCGACGTCGAAATCTACCGCTGCCGCGCGCTCATCGACGAGACGCCGCATTACAAGGCGTACCTGACGAAGGCGAATGCGTTCCGCGACCGGAACCGCGCCCTCATCCTCAACGGCCGCTTCCGCGACACACTCGGCGCAGTATGCGACAACCCGGCAGTCGACTGTTCGGTCTTCGAAGCTCCGGGACGGACCGGCGTGATTCTCTGTTCCGGCCGCGAAGCGGCTAAGGGCGTTGTCACGGTTCCGGGAGCGCGTTTCCGCCGCTTCGACCGGATCGCAGAAGGCGAGGCCGCCGCGCTCCAGCCGGACAAAGCCGGTTTCGAGCTGCCCCCCGACTCCCTGCTCCTGCTGGAATTTGAACGATAAAATTCCGGAAAACGGAGTTGAAAAAATCCCTGCCTCACGCTATACTATGCGAAAGAGGCAGGAGCATATGAAATATATTTTGACAATGCTGTTCGCGGCGGCCATGATTCTTCCGGCCGCCGCGATCGAACGCAAGCCGGCGGATAAAATCAATCCGGACGAACTTGTGGAGGAGACACTGCTCGACGTATCGGGCGGCAAGGACCACATCGCGTTCGTCTGGTACATTCCCTCGGAATACTGGACGGCCGTCATCAACCGCAACAACGACATGGCCCCGCCGGAAAAGGCGCGGGCGCAGCGGACGATGAAAGGGCTCACGGTGGTCGCCGTCGTGCAGGGCGACTTTCCGCAGGTCGGCCCGATCCGCTACTACGACAGGAATTACCTTCAGAACTCCCTGACGTTTTTCCGGGTCGATGCCTCCGGCAAGCTGCACCACGTGCTCCCGTACAGAACGGTCTCCGGCCAGGTCAAAACGCTGATCGAATCGATCGCTCCCACACTGGGCTCCGCCATCGGCAGCCTCGGCGACAATCTGCAGTTCTTCGTATTCAACGACCAGACCGTCGACGGGAAGCGGGTCATCGACCCCTGCCAGCCCGGCGGAATGCTCGTCGAGCTCACCCGGAAAGACGGACAGAAACTCCAGGCGAAATTCGAATTCCCGCTGAACTCGCTCTACGTTCCGCGCAAATGCCCCAACGGCAGGCCTGCCCACGTCAGTTGGCGGTACTGTCCCTGGACCGGCAAAAAGCTGCCTCAGTAGAAAACCGGTTCCATACGCATTTTTCAATCCTAGGTTCTGCACGGTGCAGAAAAACGATCCCGATTTATACATGTTGCGAGCTCAAATCGGCCGGAGATTCACCATCCGCTTCGTTTTTTTTGAAAAATTTTCGGTCCGGCTATTGACATCGCGGTTATTTTTTGGTATAATTATTACAGAAAATACGCAAGTTACAAATTTTCGCGGATTGGGTCGAGTATTATAGTTTCAAATTCAGACAGTGCAGTTCGGTTTCCCCTCCTTTTCTGAAGCAGGTTGCGGAACCATCCATCCAGACCGCGACTTCCGACTGATCTACCTCGCATCACTCCAACGGTTCGGCGCCGGGGCCCGGATGAAAGATAAACGATAACCAAATCTTCTGGGGAGATGCGTAAAATTTTTGGTCCGGTAGCCATTCCGGAAAAAGGGAAAAGTGCAGAGAAAGGAAGAAGAGAAGAGATGAACATCTACGTTGGCAACCTCCCGTACAGCATCGATCGTGACGAACTCAAGGAAACTTTCGCCGCGTTCGGCGAAGTTGCAACCGCCCGCATCGTCACTGATCGCGAAACCAACCGCTCCAAGGGGTTCGGTTTCGTCGAAATGCCGAATGACGCCGAAGCCCGCCAGGCCATCGACGCATTGAACGGGCAGGAAATGGGCGGCCGCAAGGCGGTCGTGAACGAAGCGCGCCCCCGCGAAGAGCGCCCCCGCACCGGCGGCTTCGGCGGAGATCGCCGGGGCGGCTTCGGCGGCGGCGAACGCTGGTAATTCTGCTGCTTTCTGCAGCCGGCCGGAATCGATTCCGGCCGGTTTTTTCTTTCTTCCGCCGGCCGGCCGGCGCAGGAAAAAGCAGAACCGGGTCAAAGTTTTCAAGTGAAACGGGCATGAAACATTGTATTCGGCTGCTTGAGGCTGTATATTAATCGAATCGTTTTTGTTTCTTTTCAAATCGAGGAAAGTTTTGAAGCTGCGGATAAAACTTACGCGCCAGCTGCTGCGCTTCCACCGGCGGGTAATCCTCCGGGCGGCCCGTTTCTGGCAGACGCAATGGGGAGAACGCAGCTTTCTCGTGGTCCTCTCGATCCTCATCGGAGGCGTCGCGGCGGTCGCCGCCGCCGGGCTCCACATGCTCGTCACCAAATTCGAGCAGTTCGGCATCTGGCTCACTGAGCCGCACGAGCTCCATGAGTACGTCTGGCTGGCGCTGCTGCTCTGTTTGCCGATGCTCGGCCTCTTCGCGAGCTTTCTCGTGCAGCGCTTCATGGGCGGACCGCGCTACGCGAAGAGCCTGAGCCCGCTGATCCTGAGTCTGTCGCGCAAACGCACCAATATCCCGGCGCTCGAGATGGTCAGCCATATGCTTTCGAGCGCGTTCTCCGTCGGCTTCGGCGGGTCGGCGGGCCTCGAAGCCCCGAGCGTGCTCACCGGCGCCGCGATCGGGGCGAACAGCGCAAGCTTCCTCAATGTGAACCGCTCCCGCCGCAGCCTGCTGCTCGGGTGCGGTGCCGCGGCAGCCATCTCCGCCATTTTCGACAGCCCGATCACGGGCGTCCTCTTCGCGGCCGAAGTGCTGCTGCCGGAATTCAGCGTTTCGGCGCTGGTTCCGATGATGATGTCAAGCGCCGTGGCGGCGGTGGTTTCACGCATGATCGCCCGGGGCAACCACTTTGAATTCGTGACCGAACCGTGGAGAACCGATGCGGTCCCGTGTTACTTCCTCCTCGGGCTGATCTGCGCGCTGGTCGGCGTGTATGTCATCAAATGCGCCTATTTCACGGCGGACAAGCTGAAGTCGCGCTTCCGTTCCGCCTGGCACCGGCTGTTCGTCGGCGGCGCTCTGCTGTGCGTGCTGCTCTTCCTGTTCCCGACCCTGCGCGGACAGGGATATCTCTACATCGAGAAGCTCTTCAACGGCAACCTCTCCGAAATCGCGAACAACTCGCCGCTGCTCTCACAGCTTCCGTCGGAGACCCTGATCCTTGTCGTCGTTTTCATAGCCGTCCTGCTGCTGAAGGTGGTCGTGTCGGTGCTGACGGTCGATTCCGGAGGCGACGGCGGCATCTTCGCGCCGTCAATGTTCATCGGGGCCTTCACCGGCTTCGGGTTCGCCCGGCTCGTGAATCTCACCGGATTGTTCGAGCTGCAGGAGGGCAACTTCGCGGCGGTCGGCATGTGCGGTGTATTCACGGCGGTCATGCGCGCGCCGCTGACGGGGATCTTCCTCATCGCGGAGGTGACGGGCGGCTACATCCTGCTCGTCCCCCTGATGATCGTCTCAGCCGTCTCCTATCTGCTGGCCCGCATCTTCGAGCCGAATTCGATCTATCGCAAGGCCCTGGTGGAAAACAACCTGCTTGACGACGACCGCGACCGGACCATGCTCCGCGCCCTGCCCGTCCGGCTCTGCCTGAACCGGA
>JABLYX010000063.1 GCA_018265615.1 Lentisphaeria bacterium | reverse complement strand
GCGCTGCGCTACTTCAACGCGGCCGGCGCGTCGGAGAAATACGGCGAGGACCACCGCCCCGAGAGCCACCTGATCCCGATCATCCTGCAGACGATCCGCGGCAAGCGCGAGAAGCTCATGATCTACGGCGACGACTACGACACCGCCGACGGCACCTGCGTGCGCGACTACATCCACATCCTCGATCTCGCCCAGGCGCATGAGCTCGCGCTTTCGGCGCCCGAGAGCGGCCACTACAACCTCGGCACCGGCAACGGACTCTCGGTCAGGGAGATCATCGACGCCGCCGAAGAGGTGACCGGCAAGAAGGTGAACTGCGAGCTCGCGCCGCGCCGCCCCGGCGACCCGGCCAGGCTCATCGCCTGCAGCGACCGGATCAAGGCGGCGCTGCACTGGCAGCCGAAATACGAATCCGCCGGGCAGATCATCGAATCGGCGTGGAAGTGGCAGCTCAAGCATCCGAACGGATACGCGAATTGACCTGGCACGAGCTCGGGCCGTTCACGGTGTTCGACGTCGAAACCACCGGGATGAGCCCATCGAACGACCGTATCGTGGAACTCGCCGCGATACGGGTGGAGGCCGACGGGAGCCTGCGGCGTTTCCAGACGCTGATCCATCCCGGCCGGCCGATCCCGCCCGCCGCGACCGCGGTGCACCGCATCAGCGACGGGATGGTGAAGGATGCGCCGCATTTCAAGGAGGCCGTCACCGGCTTCCTGCGGCTCGCGGAGGAGAGCACGCTCGTCGCGCACAACGCGCTCTTCGACCTCGGTTTCCTGCAGGAGGGGCTCGCGCGCGTCGGGCTGCCGCTCTGGAGCGGCAGGACGCTCGACTCGCTGAGGCTGCTGCGCAAGACCCACCCGGGGCTGCCCTCGTACAGTTTGCAGAGCCTGCGCGCCTACTTCCAGCTTCCGTCGGAAAAGGGGATGGCCGCCCACCGCGCCGGAGCCGACGTGGAGTGGACCGTGAAAGTCCTCGAAATCGCCCTCACCGAAGCGTTGCGCCGCAGCGCTTCCCAGTAACGTTCAGGAGGTTCCAGCCACCATGCATCTCTCCCGATGGACCGACAAGCTTCAGGCCGCCGCCGACCGGGCCGCCTGCGCAATCAACGCCATGCCGCTCAGCCGGCTGCTCACGCCCCTGATCGCCTTTTTCATCGTCTGGCGCGCCGTCACGCTGAACTTCATGGAGAAGAGCGGGGACGCCGTCTGGAAATGGGGGTTCCTGCGCTATTACGCCTCTCTGCAGCAGTGGTACCCGCTCTATCCGGACCATCACCAGGGGCGCTGGGGGATCAACATGCCGGTGCTCGGCCTGATCGAACTCCTCGGGGATTCCCCGTGGGTCTACTACATCTATCCGCTGCTGATGGCGCTGGGGACTGGGATCCTGCTGTTTCTGATCGTCAGGCGGCTGTGCAGCCAGACGGCGGCGGCGGCGGCGTTCCTGCTGTGCATGCTCTTTCCGCTCACGGTGCGCGAAAGCACGCAGTTCCTGCCGATGCTCCCCGCCGCGTTCTACGTGCTGCTCGCGGCCTGGCTGCTGCTGCGCCACATGAAAAACGGCGCGCTCGCGCCGGTGTTCTTCAGCGGGCTCCTGGTCGGGATCTCCTACGGCTGCAAGTTCACTTCGCTTTACTGGGGCGCGGCGTTCCTGCTGTTCCTCTCGCTTTGGCCCTCCGGGAAAAAATGCTTCTTCCGGGTCTGGAAGTTCCACTTCGACCCGGCGGTTTTTCTGTTCATGCTCGGGCTCCTGCTGGTGCTCGGGAGTGAAACCGTGCTGCTGAACCACTTTTTCGGGACGACCTTCGGGCGGCCGGAGGTCATTCTCGGCTCCCACCTGAGCGACCGCCCCAATCCGCAGTATCTGGGCCTCCTGCAGTATCTGCTCTCGTTCCTGCGACCGCTGGATATCCGGGGGAAATACTTCGAAACCATCCCCCTGGTCATGCTTTTCGCGCTGTCGCTGCCGCTCGCTGTGTTCCAGTACCGGAAAGGGAGCAGGGAGCGGCGCTTCATCGCGTTCTCCTTCCTCACGGTTTACCTGCTCCACTGCTACATGGTGTACAAGGTGTTCCCGTTCCTGCATCCGGAGCGGCCGCACGGCCGCTACTTCCTGCTGCTCGCCGTATTCGGCATGATCATCCTGACCGGAAGCTGGAGAGATGCGGGAGAGGCCCTGAAGCGCCGTTTCCCGGCCTGCGCGGTGACGCTCTGCCAGGCTCTTTTCGCCGGGGTTCTGCTGCTGCTGATGCTGATCCGGGCGGGCAACCAGATCAGTCACGGGGAGCACCTTTTCGCGCTGCTCTCGACCGAGCGGAAATTCGCCGCGGCGCGGGCCGAAGCGCTGCCGGTGCTCTCCCGGATCCGCGATAAGGAGGAGTTCCTCGACGGGCGGATATCCAGCCGGGATTTCAAATACGGCGACATGTGGACCACATTCCGGGGGCCGGTCGGGCTGATTCCGGGGTACGGCGAGCGGTTCCTGCCGTTCCGGGACGAGTCGGGCAGGTTCTGGATTCTGCTGTTCCCGCAGGCTCCCCCGCCCTCCGGCGGCCCGGTCAGGTGCCTGCTGCTCGACGAGCAGAAGTCGGAAATCGCGGAGAAAGTGTTCACCCCCCTGCCGCCGGAGCTCCGGAGGCAGGAAAAGCCGGTCGCGGAGTAGCCGTCACCGGACGGTGAGCCGGTCGAAGAAACGGTCGTTCTCCCGCAGGATGCCGGCGGTCACGCCCCGGATCCGCGCGGAGAGCTCCGGCCGATCCGCTTCGATCTGCTCCACGCGCTTCTGCACCGCATCGCAGCTGAGCTCCGCGTAGGGGATCACAAACTCATCGAGCTCAAACGGAGCAAGGACCTCGGCGTACTTGTGGCTCCAGCCGATCACCACGGCCGGAACCCCGGTGGCCATGGCCGAAATGATCGCATGGAAGCGGGAAGCGACCAGCAGGTCAAGGGAGCCGATCAGCATGCGCAGCTCACCCGCGCTCAGCTCTTCCTCCACGATCCGGATATGGGCCGATTCCGGCAGCATCGCGGCGAACCGGCGCAGCAGCGGCAGGTCGTTGTTGTGCGTCTTCTCACTCCCCTTGCGCGCGGAGTGCGGAAAAACCACACAGTCGACGCCTTCGCCGGCCCACTTTTCGACACACTGCCTCAGGGTTTCAAGATAGGGTATCTTCTTCTCTTCGCACAGCTTCCAGACCACCTGGCTCGGGGAGACGCCGATCGTGCGGCGCCCCTTCGGCGGCAGGTATTCCGCGGCCGCCTCCCGCTCCGGCTCCCCGGCTTTCAGGGAGAAGGCGATATCGGAGCCGTCGATGACGTTCGTCAGCCCGAGCGTGTCGAGGTACCTCCGCGTCACGGCGCCGCGCGCGACGATCAGGCGCAGGCGCGGCAGGACCAGCTTCGCGGCAATCCGGTTGATCCGGCGGTTGAACGGCCCCATCGCCTGCGCGACCTTGATGACCGGAATCTTCAGCGCCAGCGCCGGGAAAATACTCAGGATATTGAAGATCAGGAACTTCTCGCGCCCGTCGACGAACGAGATTCCGGAGGCGTCCAGCCAGAGGCCGCACTCCGCGATCCTCCCCAGTTCGCCCCGGGCGTACCAGCCGCGCGGCAGGTGCAGCCGGACGCACGCGCCGGCCCAGAGCGAGCAGAAAAAGAGCAGGACCACCTTCCGCGGGCTGCCGTCGAGCAGCTCCACCGCCGGAGCGTCCTTCAGCAGCGCGCGATCGGCGCGGGGATAGTAGGAGAAGATGTAAAAGCGCGCCCCGGGATCGCGTTCGCGCAGGTTCCGGATCAATGACTCCGCCATTCCCGAAGCGCCTTTGTTGCCGGACAACGCGACGCCGCTGATCAGATAGACATCAGACAAGATTTTTCCTCCCGGCATGTGTTATGTCCGGATCAGTTCCCCGCCCCGGCCTTTCCGGGCTTCCTGAAGATGATCCGGTAGAAAAAGTAACGGATGAAGAAGATGACGCCGCTCACCACGGCGATCATCCCCAGCACGATGGCCTGCCTCTCCCACACCGTGAGATATTCGCTGCGCTCCAGCTGCGCGGTCGCATATTCCGCCCCCACGACGACCAGGAAATAGTCGAGCACCTTGAACACGAGGACGGAGCCGGTGAAGACGAGGAAGCTCCTGATATGCTCCCGCGCGCCGGAGAGCTTCTGCCGGAACGTGATGCGGGAGTGGTAATAGTACGCGAAAAACAGGATCATCAGCTGCGCCCCCAGGTAGGCGAGCCAGACCGGAAAGGCCAGAAAGGTCAGGAGCGACGTCATGGCCATCTTGACGATCACGTTGCAGAAGCAGCCGCCGGAATACCGGGCCAGCTCCAGGATCCTCTCTCTGGATATCATCCGGCTCAGCATTTCTCCGCCCCTCCGCCGTCGCCGGCCCTGCCGTAGCACTCTTTGCGCTGCCGGTACTGGATATCCTCCAGCAGCTGGCGGTTGACGGAGAGCAGATCGGCCATGAACGCCAGCATCCCGAGCACGGCCCCGATCAGCATCAGCACGGCGGCGAGGATCAGGGACTGCATCATCCCCTGCCCGCTTCCGGCGAGGTAGCGCCACAGGAACCGGCAGCCGATCAGGAACCCCGCCAGGAAGAAGACCATCCCGATCGAGAAGAAAAACTTGAACGGCCGGTAAACCACGAAGATGCGGACCATCGTGAAGACGGAGCGCTGAATATAGCGGGGAATGCTCTTGACCAGGCGCGACGGCCGGAGGTCGGCGTTCACGCGGACCGGAACGCAGACGATCGGCAGGTTCTTGTACCCGGCCTGGATGATCGTTTCAAGCGTGTAGGTGTAGCGGTTGAACACGTTCATGCGCATGGCGGCGTCGCGCGAAAGCGCGCGGAACCCGCTCGGCGCATCCTCGACGCAGGTGCCGGAGATCTTCCGCACGACGCAGCTGCCGAGCTTCTGCAGCAGCTTCTTGACCGGCGAAAAATGGTCGATGCCGGAAATCGGGCGCGTGCCGATCACATACTGCGCCCTCCCCTCGAGGATCGGGGCGACGAGGGCCGGGATGTCGGCCGCGCGGTACTGGTTGTCCGCATCGGTGTTGACGATGATGTCGGCCCCGAGACCGAGCGCGGTGTGCAGCCCGGTCATGAACGCCCGCGCGAGGCCGAGGTTCGTATGGTGGCGCACGATATGGTCGACGCCGTTCGCCCGCGCGACCTCCACCGTCGCGTCGGACGAGCCGTCGTCGATGATGAGCCACTCGACCCGGTCGATGCCGGGAACCTCGCGCGGAAGTTCGGCAAGGGCTACGGCAAGCGTCCCCGCTTCGTTGTAGCAGGGGATCTGGATGATGAGCTTCAACTTTCTCTCCCGGCGCAAACGCCATTCTGAATATGAGTTCCGTCAAATAAAATTCCTGAGAATATATCACGGAAAGCCGCCCATTTCAAACCCCGCGCCGAAAAAGCGCCCTAGATTGTGATCCGGTGCGTCCCCGCCCCGCAGGGGAACTCCTCCCGGCCCGGCAGCCGGATCAGCGCGGTGCTGTTCGGCGGCACGGCGTACTCCCAGACGATGCGGCCGTTTTCGCGTTTCCAGTGCGAGCGGATCTCCCCGGCGCGGGAGTCGTAGACCGCCTCCACCCCGTTCAGGCCGCCGATGAAGTGCGGCGCGAGCAGAAAGCGGTCGAAGCCGTCCGAATCCGGCAGCGGGCGGATGCCGGCGAGATATTTGCAGAACCAGCCGCCGACCGAGCCGAGCATCGGGTGGTTGTGCGAATTCATGCCGCCGCCGGTCGCGTTCTCCCAGCGCTCCCAGAGCGTGGTCGCGCCGTTCGCGAGCATGTACCCCCACCCCGGGTACTCCGTCGAATCCACGAGGCCGAAGGCAAGGTCGGAGCGGCCGGACTCCGAAAGGGCCTCAAGCAGGTATTTCGTCCCGATGTTCCCGGTCGTGAGCTTCCGCCCGTCCGCCTCGAAGCGCTCGACGAGGCGGACGGAGACGGCCTCGCGCAGCTTCTCCGGCACCATGCCGCAGCAGAGCGCATAGCTGTAGGCCGCCTGCGAATCGGAGCCGTACCGGCCCTCCCCCCGGTAAAAGCGGCCGTTGAACGCCTCGCGGATCGCCGCGAACTGCCGTTTCAGGGCCGCCGCGTGCTCCTTCTCACCGAGGAACGCCGCGATCTTCGCGGTCAGCGAAACCGCGTAGCCGTACAGGGCGGTCGCGACCAGCTCCTTCGGAACGAGGCCGCTGCGGCAGGTTCCCGGCGCGCAGAATTCGACCGGCGGGACCCAGTCGCCGATCTCGCCGCCGTCCGAAAGGATGTGGTTCTCCGCCGCGTTCTCCATGCAGCGGCACCAGGCGAGGAAGTTCGGGAAAAGCTCGCCGAGAAGCGCGCGTTCGCCGCAGTAGAGGTGCAGATTCCACGCCGTCTCGACGAAGCTCGAACAGACCGGGTCCACCTTGTCCGGCGTCCAGTGGCACGGCGCGGTCATCGGCACGAAGCCGGTTTCCGGGTCCTGCGCCTCGGCGATGTCGCGCAGCCACTTGCGCAGCAGGTTCGCCTCGTCGAAGAGGAAGAGCGCGCACTCGCCGCGCGCCATCATGTCGTTCAGCCAGCCCATGCGCTCGGTCCGCTGCGGGCAGTCGGTCGGGATGCCGAACAGGTTGCTGCGTTCGGTCTGCCGCACCATCTCCCAGATCCGGTTCACGAGTTCGCTGTCGGTCCGGAAGCGGCCGGCCGGGCGGCAGTCGCTGCCGACGGCGATCCCGGTCAGCGTCCGCGCGTCCGGCGCATACGGCAGCCCGGCGAGCTCGACATAACGGAACCCGTGGTAGGTGAAACGAGGCTTCCAGACTTCGCCCTCTGCATCCCCGCGCGCGATGTACACATCGACCGCCCGGTCGCCGAGCAGGTTCTCCTGGTTCACGCCGCCGTCCCCGCCGCAGTACTCGCCGAACTTCAGCTCGACCCGGGTTCCGGCCGGAGCCCGGAGTTCCAGCCGGCAGTACCCGGCGAAATTCCGCCCGAAATCAGCGAGGTAACGGCCGCCGGGAAGCGCTTTCCAGCTCCGGACCGGCAGCTCTTCAAGCTCGCGGATCGGTTCGGCCATCGGTGCGCGCATCCTCCCGGCGGGCGGGGCGACGCGGCAGCTGCCGCGGCCGGGCGGCAGGATCGGGCCGCCGGGGAGCATCCAGCTCCGCTCCGGTTCGAGCCGCGCGTCGTACTCCTCGCCGCCGTAGATGCTGTTCCGCGTGACGCCGGAGGGGCCGCAGGGATAGCCGAACGGCCGCGTCTTCGCGACGATCTCCCCGTCGAGCTCCAGTTGGAACCGCGTAATCGGCGAGACGTGCCACCCCGCCCCGGCATGGACCGCCAGCACGTTTTCGCCCGGCGAGAGCAGCCCTTCGAGGTCGAACGTCCGGTAGATCACGCTCTTCGAACAGTCGGTCGGAGCGGGATCGAGCACCGCGTCCCCGAGGCGGCGGCCGTTCACGAACGCCTCGAACCAGCCGAGCCCGCCGATGTAGAGCCGCCCCCGGCGGACCCGCTCCGGCGCGCCGAACTTCGCCTGGAACCAGCGCCCGCAGCCGGACCACGCGCCGGGAAAGCCGATCCAGACGCACTGCCAGTCGGAGCTCTCCAGCAGCCCCGCCTCGAAAAACGCGGGGGCGCTCCAGGCCGAAACCCCGCCCCGCCCGTCCCAGACGCGCACCTGCCACCAGACCCGCTCGCGGCTCGCCGCCGGGGCGCCGCCGTATGCGTGGTGATGGGAGCGGCTCCCACCGACCCGGCCCGAATCCCAGAGATGCGGCCCGGCTTCGAGCTCCTCCGGGGCGGCGGCGGCGCGCACCTGCCACGCCGACTGCGGGCCGGGAGAGCGCCACGACAGCTCGGGGTTGCGGATATCGATCCCGAGCGGATTGTCCATTCCTTCGGCCCTGAGGGCGGTGACGGCTTGACGGTTCATATCCTTCTCCTTTGTTCGTGAAAACTTTATTCCGGAATACACCCCAAGTATACTTGATTTTCACAGGAATGGAATGGATATTACAAAGGAATTTGTATCTGTTTATCACAAAACGGGGATTTTTACGCATGCAGGATATGACGTTTCCTCAACTCCGGATCCACCTGATCGACTATGCCGGGAACATCCACCCGTGGATCCAGCGCAACCTCTACACCCCGTTCTGGCGCTACTACTGGAACCCCCTCCCCGGCGGCTTCCTCGACAGCGCCGGCGGAACCGTCGAACTCACACCGGAGTGCGTGACCGTCATCCCCGGATACCTCGTCTTCTCGACCCGGGCCGAACGGCCGTTCTCACAGTATTACATCCACTTCAACCCGCCGGAGCTGCTCGTCCCGCCGGAGCGGCGCATCCACCGCATCCCGCTGAAGCCGGAATGGCGCGAACGCTGGGAGGAGTTCCGCCGTCTCCTGCCGGAACCCGCCGCCGCATTCCGCCGCTCGCTCATCGCGGAATCCCTGCTGCTCGCGGCGCTGCTCGAACTGCCGCCGCAGAACCTCGCGCTCGCCCCCGCCGCGGATCCCCGCATCGCCCGCGTCCGCCGGGAAATCTCCGAACGCATGGCCGACCCGCCGGACAACGCCGAACTCGCCGCCATGCTCGGACTCAACCGGGGAAGCTTCATCCGCCTCTTCCGGCAGGAGTGCGGCGAATCCCCCGGACGCTTCTCCCGGCGGCTCCGCATCGAACACGGCTGCAAACTCCTGCACTACAGCCGCCGCTCCATCGAGGAGATCGCCGAACAGTGCGGCTTCGCCGACCGCTACCACTTCACCCGCGTCTTCTCCGCCCAGATGCACTGCTCCCCCGCCGTCTTCCGGCGGCTCGCGGCGGGGAATGCGGAGGGAGGCGCTTCGCCCTCCCTCCACACCTCCCTCCCGACCGGGTAGCACCCGGCGGCGAATATGCGCGGAACCGATTTTGTCGTCGACAAAATCAATTCCGCGGGATATTTCTTCACGGGAGTTATCCGGTTGGAAGAGGGTAAGGGGACTGCAGGGTTGTCCCCGGAAAAAAGCGTTGTGTCTCCGATACCATGCGGAACGAAAAACTTAATTTACTGTACGGCGAAGAGGTTTGGGAAGGGAAGAGCGCGAGAAGGCGGAGGGAGGCGCTTCGCCCTCCCTCCACACCTCCCTCCCGACCGGGCAGCACCCGGCGGCGAATATGCGCGGAACCGATTTTGTCGTCGACAAAATCAATTCCGCGGGATATTTCTTCACGGGAGTTATCCGGTTGGAAGAGGGTAAGGGGACTGCAGGGTTGTCCCCGGAAAAAAGCGTTGTGTCTCCGATACCATGCGGAACGAAAAACTTAATTTACTGTACGGCAAGAAATTACAGCCGTTTTCATTTTCGGTGTAACGAAAAGGAAAACGGCGGCGAAGAGGTTTGGGAAAGGAAGAGCGCGAGAAAGGAAACCCTTTCCTGAAAAGGGTTTCCCTTCTCGCATCTCCCCTTTTTCCACGCCGGAGACGGCAGGAATGCCGTCAGCGCCGTTGGCGCAGCTGGTCGAGCATGCGTTTGTCGTGGAACAGGAGCGCGAAGGTGGCCAGTGAGTGGTTGCACTGCACGAGCACCCGGTTCTTCGGGTCCGGATCGGCTTTGCCGGCGAGGCGCTGCTCCACAAAATACTGGAACGCCTCCGCGAAATCCTTCTTCAGTCCCGCGGGGAGATCGTACTTCCGGCGGTTGGCTTCGAAGAGCCCCTTGCCGAGCTCCCCGGCGATCCGGATCGGCGGGACGTCCGGCGCGATGCGAAGCGTTCCGCTCACCGGCCCGTTCGAAACCCAGTTCGAACCGCCGTGGCCGCCGGGCATGAGGTCGATCCGGTCGATCCGCTTGACGGCCAGCCCGCGGGTGTGCAGCTGCATCAGCAGCCGGCAGCTCTCTTCAAGCACACTCTCCGCCTCTTTTTTCCAAGGCTCCGCCAGCCGGTTCCCGAACGCCTGGAAGAGCCGGCCGGTCCGGCCGGTCTCCTCACGGAGCACGGCCTCGTCCACCGGAGGGTCGAACACGCGGATGCCGCGGCGGCGGCCGGGCGGCTCCAGCCGCCTCTCCGGGGCCCTCGTCCGCGGAGTCTCCGCTTTCGGCGGCTCAACAGCGGGCGGGGCCGGCGCGGCCGGAACCGGGGCCGGCGGTTTCGCCGGTGGGACGGCAATCGCCGCGGCCGCAGGGGAATCCGGCGGCAGGGCCCTTCTTTCCGTCCGTTCCGGCGGGGCAGTGGCGGGGGCCGAAGAGAAGCGCACCGACAGCCCGGGCGCCTCCTCCGGCTCCGGCCGCGCCGCGACTTCCCGGCGCTCCGGCTCCGGGGGCGGCGGTTCGATCGGCGCGGGCGTGAGCTGCTGGAGCCGGAACACGAGGAATCCCACCGCGCCGAGGACGCCGAGGATCAGCAGCACGACGCACAGCACGAGGAGCTTCCGCCCCGACTGCCGTTTATGCTCCGAAGTGATGATCGCCTGAATCGCCCGGGCCGGGCCGCCCTGCTGCGCCGAAACCATCGACGCGAGGAAATCCCGGACCTCCCGCCAGTTCTCCGGCCGCCCGGCGGGATCCTTGTCCATCAGCCGTTCGACGAATGCGGCCAGAACCGGGTCCAGGTCCGGATTGCGCTCCAGCAGCGGCCGGGGCTTTATGTAAAGATGGTGTTCAAGCACCTTCTGCGGGCTGCCGACAAACGGCGGGGAGCCGCACAGCAGCTCGTAGAGCATGACCCCGAAGCTGTACAGGTCGCTTTTGACGCCGTACTCGGTCTTCTCCCCCCGGATCACCTCCGGCGCCGCGTAAAGCGGAGTCGCCATGATGTCGTCGCCGGACTTGCTGCCGCTCACGCGCGCCAGCCCGAGGTCGGCCAGTTTCAGGCCGCCGGTCTCCCGCGAGATCAGGAGATTGCCCGGCTTGATGTCCCCGTGGGTCATGCGGTGGACGCTCCACGCATACTCAAGCGCCTCCGCCAGTTCGATGGAGAGGCGGAAAATCAGGTCGAACGTCAGCTTCTCCGGCGTTTCGCGCCGCACGTCCTCGAGCGACGGGCCGATCACCAGCTCCATCGCGAAGTAATAGTACCCCTCCGGCGTGGGGCCCGCATCGTACGCCTGCACGATATACGGGTGGTCGAGCCGCGCCGCGAGCCGCGCTTCGCGCAGGAAGCTCTCGACGTAGCCCGGCTCGGCGGCCAGCTCGGGCAGCAGCACCTTGAACGCGACTTCGCGGTCGAGCGACTGCTGACGGGCGAGATAGACCACGCCGTTGTTCCCGCGGCCCAGCTCGGATTCGATCAGGTATCCGGCCAGGACGGTCCCCGCGGGAATCTGTATGCATTGAATCGGCATCGGATCCGCCCGCGCTACGGCGTGACTGCGGACTTCAGCCGGTTCAGTTCAGCCGCCTGCGCGTCGATGCGCCCGGTCAGCGTCCTGAGCGTTTTCTTCATCGTCTCGGCCGCAAGCTGCGTATTGGTCCGCTTCGCCGTACCCTTGCAGTAGAAGCACTCGCGCTTCCCGGTCCCTTTGCAGGCCGCGCATTCGCCGGTCCCGCCGCAGCGGGTACAGGGCTGCTCGATGGATTCGAACTTGTTGCCGACGAGCCTGTTGGCTTTCATCTTGCCGGTTCCCCTGCAGGAGGGGCACTTGCCGGGGTTCGCGGTGCAGCTCTGGCAGGGGACGGTCCCCTTGCTGTTGCACTCCTTGCACGGTTCCTCGGTCCCGGCGCGGACTGCCTCTTTGCCGGCGGCCTCGGCCAGCACCGAATCCGCCAGTTCCTGGTTCTTGATCGTGACCGCCGCCGCATAGGCCGCCGCCACCTGGACCGGACGGTTGCCGGCAAAGCCCGCGGGCAGCTTGAAATCGACGAACTCGGCCACGTCGGCCGCCTGCGGGATGGAGGCGTTCTGCAGACGGGCCGCGATCGCCTTCAGGTCCGTGAGCCGGTCCTGCTCCTCCTGCATGCGGCGGAGCACTTCGCGCCACGCATCCGCGAGGATTTTCCGGTTCGCGTCGGTCGCATACGGCTTCCACGCGGTATTGCCGTCCAGCTCTTTCCCGAGCCCCTCGAGGGTGCGGTAATCGGTCTTCGGGACGGCTTCGGCGATCATCACGCCGATCATCTCATTGACGAGCTGTTTCGCGTCCTCCGCGTTCGCCGCCTGCGGATGCTGTTCGACCGCTCCGGCGAGCATGGTCACGCTGTCGCTGGAGATGGAGGATGCGGCGGCGTCCATCTGCCGTTCGAGCTCCATCGTGTCGGGGATCCGGAGGCCGACCATCGCGAGCGCGCCGAGAACGGCGAGGATGACCAGCACCACGATGATTTTGCCGAGCGGGCTCTTCTTCTCTTCCTGCTGTCTGGGATTGGGACGGTTCATGACGCGATCCTCCTTCAGTTGGAGCTGCCGGTGTAGTAGCGGATGCAGGCCAGGAGGGCGCGCATGAAGCGCCCGCTTTCGGGGTCGTCCGCGTTGTCGCGCGACAGCATGCCGCGCCCGTGCGTGGTTTTCTTCAGGATTTCGGCCGGAGCCGCTTCCGTCTGCTGCTGTTCCGCGGCCGGGGCCGCCTCCTCCGCCGCTGCGGCGGGAACGAACAGAAACGCGGACGAAGCGACTGCGCAAAATAAGCCCAAACGATACATTTTTTTCATTTGTGCGGATCCTCCATATGGTGTTGGGGAGTAATCTAGCATTATTCTGCGGATTTTGCAAATTCATGCCGCGATAAAAGCCGCCGCCGTCCCCCGTCCCCCCGGAAAAATGTGCATCCCAATCCTTCCCGCAGGTGAAATTTTCGCAAATCTTTTTATACAGGTATTGACAAAACGACCGGGATGGTGCATAATATACGCAGAATCTAATTATACAGGTATAAAAAAGAAAAACGCCATGCCGAAAATCGCCTGCAACGTCATCCACGCGGATCTGTTCCAGCAGATCGAAGGGGGGCTGTTCGCCCCCGGGGCGAAGCTGCCCTCCGAAAACGAGCTCATGAAGCGCTACAGCGTCAGCCGCATGACCATGCGGAAGGTGCTGCGGATGCTCGCCGACGAGGGGTATGTCGCGAGCCGCGCCGGGATCGGCTGGGAGGTGCTGCGCTCCACGCATCCGGGGGACGGGACCCGCCGCGCCTGGCGGATCGGGATCGACCGCGCCCCGCTCAACTACGCCCGGAGCCACCAGGACCGCATCCTGCAGGGGATCCTCCGTGCGGCGGAAACAGCGAACGCGCAGCTCATTTACAACGACTACTGGAACCCGGAGCTGCTTGAAAAGGATGCGCCCGACGCCCTGCTCCTGATCCGGCCGCGGATCTCCGACATCGGGAAGCATCTCGGCGGCTGGCAGAAGCCCGCCTGCTTCATCAACCGCTTTCCGGAAAACCCCGCGTTCTCCTGTCTCGCGGTGGATTACGCGGCGGAATCAAAACGGGCGGTCGAGTACCTGCTGCGGACGGGGCACCGCCGGATCGCTTTCATGGCGCCCAACGGCTACTATGCGGTCCGGGAGAGGCTGAAAGGCTACCGGCGGGCCTTTTCGGATAACGGATTTTCTCTTCCCCCCGAGCTGGTGATCCGGCCCGACGGGAGCAACGAGATCTCCGGAGAGCTCGCGAAGCTGAAGCCCACGGCGGTCTTCCTGCCGTATGCGCCCTCGCTGCCCCATTTCCTGCTCTCCGCCGAGCGCGCACACCTGCGGGTTCCGGACGACCTCTCCGTCATCTGCTTCGACGACCTGAGCGACATGCCTTCGCTCGAAATGCCGGTCAGCCACATCCGCATGCCGCTGTTCACGATGGGCTTCCTGGCGCTCGAACACCTCCTGCGCCGCCTGGAGGATCCGGCCGCGCCGCCGCTGCGCCGCGTCTTCGAGGCGGATCTCGCGATCAATTCAAGCTGCAAAGCGTTAACCCCGATCCAATGAAAGGAGCTCTCAACATGAAATCGAAATTCACGCTGATTGAATTGCTGGTGGTGATTGCGATCATCGCGATCCTCGCCTCGATGCTGCTGCCCGCGCTGAATCAGGCGCGCGAACGGGCGCGGTCCATCAAATGCACTTCAAACCTGAAGCAGCTCGGCGCCTGCATGCTCATGTACGTCGACCAGAACAACGGGATCGTCCCGGCGCACGACGGCAACCTCGCGACGCCGTCGAACGTATATGCCGGAAAGTGGCAGGATGTCCTCTTCCGGCTGTTCAACCCGGATCAGCCGGCGGGGGACTGCAAATTCCTGCAGGACGCCGGAGACGGGTTCGCCCTGCCGTATCCCCTTTTCGCCTGTCCCTCCTCGGTGAAATACGACAGGACGAAATCGAGCCGCCATTACGGGATCAATATGGCTGTCAGCACCCGGGCGGGATTCGCCTCCTGGATGGGCGGGCAGTTCGACATGAAGATCACCCGGATCAAATCTCCCGCCCGGCGGGCCGCCATGTTCGACCTCGACCGGTGGGCGGCCAAGCCCCCCACCGGCGCCATGCAGAAGTCCCAGATGACCTGCTCCACCCCGGACGGAATCGGGGAGTGGCGGCACGGCGGCCGCACCGGCGCCAACGTCTGCTTCGCCGACGGACACGTGGCGCTGCGGCGCGAAAAAGAGATCCCGTCAACCTACTGGGAAGAGCCGGAAGCCGGTTATTTCTGGTCCGCAGCCGAAAGCAACTGAGGAACATACCTGCCATGAAATCTGTCATTGCGTTTCTTACCCTCCTGCCGTTCCTCCTGCTGAACGTCTCCGCGGGCCGCCCCTTCGCCGAACCGCCTGCGCGCAGCGACGAATGGGGATTCCGGCCCGCCTCCGGAGAGATCCTCCGGATCACGCCCGCGCCGTTCGTCTGGCGCGAACAGAGCGGGGCCGCCTCTTATGAACTGCAATATGCTGACGATCCTTCGTTCCGCGACGCGGTCGAAGTGAAGAACCTCAGGTGGAATGTCCACTGCCCCTCCCGGGTCATGAAGCCGGGCGTCTGGTACTGGCGTGTGCGCTGCACCGGCCGGGATGGCGGGACATCCGAATGGAGCTCCGTCCGGAAATTCGAAATCGGCGCCGGCGCCTCGTCCAATCCCATGCCGCCGCGCAGGGATTGGGAAGCGCGGATCCCGGCAGAACACCCGCGCATCTTCCTGCGTCCCGAAGAGCTCCCGAAACTGCGGCGGGCCGCGCCGGAACTGCTCGAAGAGCTGACCCGGCAATGCGACGCCCTGCTCGCCGACCCGCCCCCCACGGCGGAACCGCCGAAGTATCCGGACGGGGTGAAGCGCCCTTCGCCGGAATGGGTCAAAATGTGGTGGGGCAACCGGCTTTACGTGCTGAAAACCCTCGACGGGGCAGCGACGCTCGGCTACGGCTACCGCATTACCGGGAACCGGAAGTACGGACAGCTCGCAAAAAAGATCCTCATGGAGTGCGCGAAATGGGATCCGGAGGGCTCCACGGGACGCCGCTACAACGACGAGGCCGGCATGCCGTACCTCTCGCGCTTCTCCCGCGCCTACAGCTACGTGTGGGACCTGCTGAGCGAAGCGGAGCGCGGGGAGTGCCGCAGCGTGATCCGCATCCGCGGCAACGAAGCGTACCGTTCGCTTTACCCGCAGCTTTTCTACCGCCCCTACCAGAGCCACGCCAACCGGCTGTGGCATTTCCTCGGGGAAGCGGGAGTGGTTTTCTTCGGCGAGATCCCTGAGGCGGGCGACTGGATCGACGGAGCGATGCATTTCTACTTCTGCGTCTATCCGGTCTGGGGAGACGACGACGGCGGCTGGCACGAGGGAATCTCGTACTGGCGGGAATATCTCGACCGCTTCTTCTGGTGGGCCGACATCCTGGAAAACACCTTCTCCATCGATATCCGGCGAAAGCCGTTCTTCGCGCAGACCGGCTATTACGGCATGTATGTCTCGGTGCCGGGAACCCGCGACGGAGGATTCGGCGACCTGTCGGAAAACCACCGCTGCCGCCACGCGGGAACGATGTCGGTACTCGCT
The DNA here is from genome assembly GCA_018265615.1 of Lentisphaeria bacterium. GTDB lineage: Bacteria > Verrucomicrobiota > Lentisphaeria > Victivallales > Victivallaceae > Victivallis. The sequence goes on along the minus strand of JABLYX010000063.1, from coordinate 12,073 downwards.
TCACTCTCCCGCAATCCATATTTCCAGCACTACGCCGACCGCATCGGGGAGATCATGCGGCGGACCGACCCGGCAGGCGCCGCGGCCCGGGAGGCGATTTACATCGATTTCCTGCGGAGTTCCCGTCCGTCCGTAAAACCGGAGCCGCCGGAGGCACTCCCATCCTCCCGCTGCTTCCGCGGCAACGGGCTGGCGGTCATGAACACCGACCTCGCCGACGGGAAGAAAAACGTGCAGATCCATTTCAAGTCCAGCCCGGTCGGCACCTGGAGCCACGGCTACGACGCCAACAACAGCTTCCTGCTGAACGTGTTCGGCGAGCGGATGCTGATTCGCTCCGGCCGCCGCGACATGTACGCGAGCAACTTCCACGACAACTGGATGTGGGAGACGAAGTCCGAGAACAACATCACCGTGAACGGCATCGGCCAGCAGAAGCACTCGCGCGACGCGAAGGGGGAGATCACCCGCTTCGTCTCCGGCGGAAAACTCGATTATGCCGAGGGCGAGGCGGCCGGCTCCTACCGGGGGCTGCTGAAGAGCTTCCGCCGCCGGATCCTCTTCGCAAAGCCCGCGGCGATCCTCATCGTCGACACGCTCGAAGCGAAGGAGCCGTCGATCTTCAACTGGCATCTGCACGCGCTCAATCCGTTCCGGGTGGAAGGGCAACGCAACATCATGGCGGAAAACGGCAAAGCCGCCTGCAGGGTGGAGTTCCTGTGGCCGGAAAACCTGAAGCTGCGGACGACCGACAAATTCGACCCGCCCCTGCCGCCCCACCTGAAGCTGGTGCAGCACCACCTGACGGCGGATACGCCGGAGAAATCGGAGCGGGCGCTCTTCATCACGCTGATCCGCCCCTGCCGCGCCGGAAGCCCGCCGTCCGGGGAAGCGCGAATGAGCGAATCCGCCGGCGCGTTCCGGATCACACTGGCTGCGCCGGAGGGTGAACTGAACCTGAGCGTCGACCGCGCCACCGGCCGGATCACGGCCGAATGGCAGGGCGAAACGCTCCTTCCGTGAAGTGAAGGGCCCGCCCCCGGAAAAGCCCGCTTTTTTCTCCGGGGGCGGTGGAAAATCCCGTCCGGGCGGTGTATTTTTATGAAAATACGATAGACGGGAAATCCATGCGCATCTTTCTGCTGACAATCGCGTTCCTGGCGGCGGCGGCCTGCTCCGCGGGGTCCCTGCTGCTCACGGATCCCGCGCCGGTCTTCGAGAAGCCGGACCGGTATGCGAAGGTGCTGCGGATGCAGCAGCCGGGTCCCGTCGAAACGCAGGGGGAACCCTTCACCGGCTTCTCCGCCCGGCACCCGCTCGCGACCTGCAACACCTTTTACGCCCTGCCCGGCGGCGGATACCTCTCCCCGGAACTCGTCTGCGAAACCGCCCCCGGCGGGGAGCGCGCCGTCATCCAGCTCCTGCCGCGCCCGACGCTGCGCATCCTCGCCGCGCTCGGCTGCGGGGTCGCGCTCGGCTTCCTGCTGCTCCGGCGCCTGCGCCGACGCAATCCACGCGAGGGGGAGCCCCCGCCCGCGGCGAGGCAGGAGGCGCTCTTCTATCTCGCGCTCATCGTGCTCGTCCGGATGCTTCTGCTGCTGAACACGCTGCTCGAATGGCCGAACACCATCGCGGCGGCGGCGGACGAAAACGGCTACTTCGAAACCGCCGCCGGGATGCTCGCCGGGAACTTCACCGGCCCGTGGAGCTTCACGGCCGGGACCGGACTCCTCTATCTGCCGTTCATCCTCGCGACGGGGGCGGAGAGCTACTACGGCATCGCCGTCCCCTTCTCGTACTTTTCGGGCTTCGTGCTCGCGCCCGGCGCGCTCGTGCTCGGCTTCCTGATCCTGCGCCGTCTCGGCCTTTCGAACCTCAGAGCCGCGCTCCCGATGCTCGCCTGGGCGGCGTGGCCCTTCTTCCACTTCCACGTCGAGCTCTGGAACCGGAACATCTTCCAGTCCGTCTTCCTCATGCCCGGGGGGAGCCCGTGGAACTTTTACGGGACGCTCATCAACGCGGGCTTCAACGCCATGAGCGACACGCCGAGCCTCTGCGCCGTCCTCGGATCGATCGCGCTCGCGCTGTACATGCCGCCGAAACGGAGGTTCGTCCTGCTGCTCGGGCTCCTCTTCGGCTTCGCCTGCCTGCTGCGCATCAACAACATCTTCTTCGCGCCGCTGCTCGCGTGGATCGCCGCCGGAAAATTCCCGGAGGCGCTGCGGAGCCCGAAACAGCTCTGCGGACTCCTGCCGCCCGCCGCCGCCGGGTTCCTCGCCGTCTTCGGCTTCCAGCTCTGGATCAATTTCCACCAGTTCGGCAATCCGCTGACCTTCGGCTACGTCCTGCACTACCCCGAGCTCGCGGAGGGGCTGCGCCCGGCCAACGGCTTCACGCTCAGAACCTTTCTCGAAGGACGGAACATCCGGTTCCTCGCAGGCGCGAACCACGCGGCGTGGACGCTCGGGATCACCGGGCTCCTGCTGCTGCGCGACCCGAAGCTGCGGACCGCCTTCACCCTCTGGGCCGTGCCCGTCATCTGGTTCTTCTTCGGCTACAGCCACACCTTCTGCGACGCGCGGCGCTTCGTCGCCGGCGCGTTCCCCGCCATGCTCGCGGCCTTCGCCGCGCTCGAATGCTGGGGCGCCATGTCCCGCCGCGAGCTGGCCGTCACGCTCGGGCTCGCCTGCGGCGCGACGCTCTTCACCCTGCCCGCCGGCTCCGGCGTCGCGTTCCTCCCGTTCCTGCTGCCCGCCGCGTTCGGCCCCTGGCTCCGCCTGATCCCCGCCGCGCTTTTCGCGTGCGGCGTGCGCTTCCTGTTCCAGAGGAGGCTCCAGAGCGCGTTTCTCTGCATGCTCCTCCCGCTGCTGCTGCTCTTCGGCCACCCGTACCTCTACGCCGCGCTCCTCGCGCTCATCCTCCTGCGCGCCCTCTTTTCGCTGCGTTGCGACGCGACGCAGCGGCAGTGAAAATTTCCGCCTGAAATCTCCGGTTCCGGCATTGCATTTCCGCGGGCATCGGCTATATTATACTTCCAAAACAAAACTGTTCTGTTATGGAAATTAAAAAAACATATGGATCTGACCCCCTTCTACCGGATGCACGAGCTCGTCGAGGAGCTGCGGCGGAAATGCGTCATCGAATACTGGGAGCAGCGCAACTCCGACGACCCGCTCGGGCAGTTCGGGCCGCGCCAGCTCAACTACCTGATCGCCGTCATGCGCAGCGAGCCGTGCTCGCTGCAGGACGTCATGCGCCATACGGGGCTCTCGGCGCCGGCGGCTTCCGCCTCCGTGGAGAAACTCGTGCGCGCCGGGATCGTGCGCCGCGAGGTCAATCCCGAAAACCGCCGCAGCGTACTGATCACCGTGGAGCCGGAGATCCGCAGGTCGCTCGCGGAGATCGACGCGAAGTTCCGCGGGCGCGTCGCACAGCTGTTCCGGTCGGCCTCTCCCGCGGAGCTGGCCGCAATCGAAACCGTGGGAGTCTTCCTCTCCCGCCGCCTCTCCGAACCGAAAGAAAGTGAACCATGCTGAAAAAAGACAATGCCGCCTATACCCGGGGTTCCATCCGGGGAACCATGATCAAAACCGGCTTCGCGATGCTGGCGGGAACGCTCGCGATGTCCGGCTACAACATCGCCGACACCTATTTCGTCGGCCGGCTCGGCAAATCGCCGCTGGCCGCGATGGGCTTCACGTTCCCCGTCATCATGCTGATCGGCTGCCTGTTCCACGGGCTCGCCTCCGGCGTGATGACGATCTCCGCACAGGCGCTCGGGGGCGGGCGCAGGGCGAAGGCCGCCCGGCTCGTGACCTCCGGGCTTCTGCTCATCTTCCTCATCTCCATCATGCTCGCGCTGCTCGGCATGAGCACGACCGGCTGGATCTTCGAACGCTTCGGCGCCACGGGCGAGACGCTCGGGCAGGTCAAGGGGTACATGAACATCTGGTACTTCGGCTGCGCGACCGCCTCGCTGTCGATGACCGGCAACGACCTGCTGATCGCGGCGGGGGACTCCAAGGTCGCCAGCGGCATGATGATCGTCGGAATGCTCGTCAACGTGATCTTCGACCCGCTGCTGATCTTCGGATGGGGGCCGGTCCCGGCGATGGGGATCCGCGGCGCGGCGCTCGCGACCATCGGCTCGCAGCTCGTCGCGACCGTCGCGGTGCTCTGGCTGCTCTACAGGCGGCACGGGCTGCTGCGGTTCGAACGCATCCCGTGGCGGCGGCTCAGGAGCTCGTGGAAGCTCGTGGTCCGGTTCGCGGTCCCGGCCTCGATCGGCATGCTCATGATGCCGATCGGCTCGGCGATCATCACGCGGATCACGGCGTCGTTCGGGGACACCGCCGTGGCGGCGACGGCGGCGGCGGGGCGGCTCGAAATGATCGCGTTCATCTTCCCGATGGCGATCGGGATCCCGCTGCTCTCCATGGTCGGGCAGAACTACGGCGCGCGGCTCTACGGGAGGATCCGCATCTGCCGCAGGTTCTCGATGCGGTTCGCGTTCCTGTTCCTGCTCGCGATGGCGGTGGTCTACTTCTTCACGGCGCCGGTGCTCGTGCGCTTCTTCTCGCCGGACCGCGACGTGCAGAAGATCATGACGCTCTGCATGTACATCATCCCGTGGGGCTTCGGCATGATCGAGATCCACCGCTACGCGGGCTTCTTCTTCACCGGCTGCGGGAGGCCGTCGGTATCGGCGTGGCTGAACGCGCTGCGGATCCTCGGGCTGATGATCCCGCTGTCGCTTCTCGCGCTCCATCTGCGCTCCCTCGAAGCGCTGTTCGCGGCGCGGCTCGCGGCGGACGTGCTGGCGGGCGGCATCGGCTTCTGCCTCGCGAAGCGCATGGTGAACCGCCTCCCGGCCGACGGGCAGCCTCCGCCGCCGAGCGCGGCCCCGCTGAAGTTCAGCCGGTTCCTGCCGAACCGGCTGCAGGCGTTCGCGACGGCGCAGGCGCGGATCGACGGCGCGGGCGACACGCAGTAAAAAAACGCTTTCAAGAGACGTCACCGTGCAGGAAGAACTCAAACGGCTTTTACGGGAGTCCCGGCGCACCGTCGCCTTCACCGGCGCCGGGATCTCCACGCTCTCCGGCATCCGCGATTTCCGCGGGAAGAACGGCGTCTGCCGCGAACCGTGGCGCGGGAGGTCCGTCGAAGAGCTCCTGTCGCTCGACTGCTTCCTCTCCGAACCCGCGCTCTTCTACAACTGGGCGAAGGAGTTCATCTACCGGCTCGACGGGTTCCGCCCCGCCTCCGTCCACCGCGCCCTCGCGAAGCTCGAGGAGCGCGGCATGCTCGAAAGCGTCTATACCCAGAATATCGACCTGCTCCACCGGAAGGCCGGGAGCCGCCGGATCCGCGAGCTGCACGGCAGCCCCGCGCACCACCACTGCCTGCGCTGCCGGAGGGAGTTCCCCTACGCCGAAATCGCGCCGCAGGTGCTCGCGGACAAGGTCCCGCACTGCCCCTGCGGCGGCGTGATAAAGCCCGACATCGTCTTCTACGGCGAAAACCTCGACGAAACGCTGCTCGAACGCGCGTTCGACGAGATGGGGCGGGCGGAACTGCTGCTCGTGCTCGGCAGCAGCCTGACCGTGCAGCCGGCCGCGTCGCTGCCGCAGGCGACCCTCCGCGGCGGCGGAAAAATCGTGATCGTGAACGCCCGGCCGACTCCGCTCGACCGGTACGCGGCCCTGCGCGGCACCGACCTCCTGGAGGTGTTCGGGGAGCTCGAAACGTGGCTCGGGCAATGAACCGTCACCTCCGGTGCTCCGTCACGATGATCTTGAAGTCGTAATTCTGCGAACAGAGCTCTTCGAGGATGGAGCGCTTCCCCCGGAGCCGCTGCAGGAGCGGGATCTTCCGGCCGGAGGGACCCATCACGATATGGCCGACCCGGTGCTCCTTCGCGAATTCAAGGATCGTCCGGACGATGTTGTCGCTCTTGTAAGTGAACACCGTCGCGCCGACCTGCCGCGCAAGTTCGAGCGTATTGTTCAGATGGCGCTGCGTCTCCGCGTCGATGCGGGTCGCGCTCTCCTGCGGAGTCTGCACATAGAGGACGTACCAGTTCCGGTTCAGCCGGCCCGCGAGCCGCGAGCCGTAGCGCAGCAGCGCATCCGCATTCGGGCTGCGCGAGCTCATGCAGACCATGATCTGATCCGGGCTCACGCTCCCGGCGGCGGCTTCCCCCTCCCCCGCCTTTTCGCGGAACCGGGTGTCGAGCCGGGCGGCGAGTTCGCGCAACGTAAGCTCGCGCAGCTGCTGAAGGTTGCTGTCTCTGAAGAAGTTCGCGAGTGCGGCGCCGATCCGCTCTTCCGGGTAGACGCGGCCCGTCCGGATCCGCTCGCGCAGGTCGTCCGCCGAGACGTCCACGTTCACGACCTCGTCGGCCCCGGTCACGACCCAGTCGGGGATCCGCTCGCGGACCTTCACGCCCGTGGAGCGCTCGACGATCTCGTAGAGGCTCTCGAGATGCTGGATGTTCAGCGTCGAAATCACATGGATCCCGGCTTCGAGCAGCTCTTCGACATCCTCGTAGCGCTTCGCGTGCTTCGAACCCGGCACGTTCGTATGCGCCAGTTCGTCGACCAGCACAACCTGCGGCCTCCGGGCCAGGATCGCCGGGACATCCATCTCGGTGAGCTCGATCCCGCGGTGCACGGTCACGCGGCGCGGGATCACCTCGAGCCCGCCGACGCACGCGGAGGTCTCCTCCCGCCCGTGCGTTTCGACCAGCCCGGCGGCGACGTCGACGTGCTCGGCCTCCTTCAGGCGGCGCGCCTCCTGCAGCATCTGCATGGTCTTGCCGACCCCGGCGCAGTATCCGAGGTAGATTTTCAGCTTTCCGCGGCGGGAGCTGCGGATCAGCTTCAGGAAATTGTCTGCGGCGCGCGCATCCATGGGAACTCCCCTTCCTGCCGTTTCATTTCATACCCATTCCACATCTTTTTCCCCGCCTCCGCCCTCCTGCACGAGCGGCAGGGTGAAGATGAAAGAGCTGCCCCGGCCTTCGGCGCTCTCCACCTCAATCGTTCCCGCCATTGCAGTTATGATCTCTTTGACGATGGACAATCCGAGACCGGCGCCGCTGTCCGGCTCCTGGCCGGGCGCCCGGTAAAACTGTTCAAACACATGGCGGCGCACCTCCTCCGGCATGCCGCGGCCGGTGTCGCGGACGGTGAAGCGGACCGCGTCGCCGGCGGGTTCCGCCTCAAGCGTGATCGTCCCGCCGGGCGGCGTGAAGCGGATCGCATTGCCGATGAGGTTGTCGAAGACATAGCCGATCCGGTTCACCGCGACCGGGATCTCCGGCAGGGCGGGAGCGGAACGCACTTCGAGCCGGATATCCCGGTCGAGGCACGCCGCGCGGAAGCGCGACTCCGCCTCGCGCAGCAGCTCCTCCGGGCGGCGCGGTTCGAATTTCAGGTGCGTCCGGCTCGAAGCCCTGTTGAGGTCGAGCAGGTCGCCGATGATGTTGCTCAGCCGCTCGCTGTCGTCGCGCATCGCCATCACGAGGTCGAGCTGATCCGGGTTCAGCGGCCCGATCTTCTCCTCGAGGAGCAGGTAAATCGACATCTGGAGCGAAGTCAGCGGGGTCCTGAACTGGTGCGAGACGGTCGAAATCACGCTCTTCTTGAGCTCCTGCTGCTCGTGCGCAAGCGTGACGTCCTTCAGGATGACCGCCACGCCGGAGATGCGCTCCGGCGGCGCGTCGGCCGGGACCGGGACCGCCGTCGGCTGAAAGAAATACTCCCGGTTCCCGATGAAATGCTGGATGACCCCGCCGTTCTCCCCGCAGACGCACGGAGCGCCGGTCTGCACGACGCGGTCGAAGATCCCGTCGAGCCAGCTGATCCCGAGCGTGTGGATCCCGACGCCGGTTTTGAGCCCGAAACAGCGGTCCGCGCTCTGGGTCGCGATCTCGACCGTCCCGCTCTTCGCATCGACGATCGCGATCGGGGTCGGGAGCTCCCGGAACACGTCGCGGTTGGTCCGTTCCGAGCGTTCGAGCTTCATGCGGTCGCTGCGCCTCGCCTCGCGCAGCGCGGCCGCCATGGCGTTGAACGCGCGGGAGAGCCGGCCGATCTCGTCATTCGACTTCGTGTCGAGCACGATGTCGAGGTTGCCGTTCGAAATATCCGTGGCCAGCTGAATCAGGCGGTGGATCGGCTTCTCGATCCAGCTCTTCAGCAGCAGCGTCAGGACGACCGCGAACAGCAGCGCGGCGGCCACAATCGCGATGACGCGCGCATGCAGCTGTTCCGCCCCGACACGCGCCCGGTCGTTCGCATCGCTCATATTCTTCTGGTTCAGCGCGAGGACCTGCCCGGAGAGTCCGCGCAGCTGCTCGAACAGCGGGAACGCCTTCTCCCGGTAGAGCCTGCGCCGTTCGGCCCCGGGCACAGCCGGATCGACGATGCGCCTCACGCTGCCGACATACTCCGGCACGAGCTTCGCGGCCGCTTCGACCAGCTCGCGCTCGCCCGGGACCGTGACGTTGTCCCGCTCCGCGCGCCACGCATCGGTCAGGGCGCGGATGTGTTCGTCGAAATACGCCTCAGGGCGGTCGCCGCGGCCGCTGAATTCACGCAGGATCCCGCTGTCGATGCGTTCGAGCGCATCGTTCATGCGCTGGCAGTAGATCACGCTGCTGTAGTTTTCGCGCAGGATCACGTCGATCGAATCCCCGAGCTGCCGGACCTGCCGCGTCATCACGAACCCGACCGCGCCGATCAGCAGCAGCAGGACCGCGAAGCTCGTCAGAAATTTTCTCTTGATATCCATGTGTCATCGAACTCCATGTTGGACCATGCCGGAGGATAAAGCAAAATGCGTGCCAAACCGTTTCCCGCCCGGAAGCGGCCCGCTTTTTCCGCGCGGCATTGCGGAATGCAATCGGCGGCGGTCAGATCCCGTAGCTTTTACGCTTGCGCCAGAGCGTCGCCTGGTTCACGCCGAGGATTTCGGCGGCCTCCTGCAGCGAGCCGGCGGCGGCGAGCACGTGGCGGATATACTCCTCCTCCATCTGCGCCAGCGTCGGCCGGCCGGAGAAGCGGGGTTCGGCGGAGCGTCCGCGCAGCGTCCCCGGCAGGTGCGCAAGCTCGACGGTCCCGCCGCTCGCGAGGATCGCGCCGCGCTCGACCGCGTTGCGCAGCTCGCGCAGGTTCCCGGGCCACGCATACGCGCGCATCGCATCGAGCGCCTCCTCAGAGAAGCCCGTGAGCACCTTGCGGTTCGCGTGCGCGAAAAAGAGCAGCATGTCGCCGGCGAGCGGCCCGATGTCCTCGGCCCGTTCGCGCAGCGGCGGAATCTCCAGCTCGAAGACGTTCAGCCGGTAGAAGAGATCCTCGCGGAAGCTCCCCTCCTTCACCGCCTCTTCGAGGTTCCGGTTCGTCGCCGCGACGAGCCGCACATCCGCGCGCCGCGTGACGGGGTCGCCGATTCTCTCGTACTCGTGGTCCTGGATGAAGCGCAGCAGCTGCGGCTGGATCGCGGGAGGCAGATCGCCGATCTCGTCGAGGAACAGCGTGCCGCGGTCACACGCGGCGATACGCCCCGGATTGTCGCGCACGGCGCCGGTGAACGACCCGCGCACATGCCCGAAGAGCTCGCTCGAAAGCAGCTCCGGCGTCAGGGTCGGGCACGAAACCGTCCCGAACGGGAACGCCGCGCGCGGACTCCAGCCGTGGATCGCGCGCGCCAGCACGGTCTTGCCGGTCCCGCTCTCGCCGCGCAGCAGCACGGCCGCCTCGCTCGCCGCGACCTGCCGCGCCATTTCGAGCAGCCGCTGCATCTTCGGGTTCCGCGACGTGAAAACCGCGTCAGGGTGAAGCCCCTTCAGATCCTCGCTCAGCGCGGAGATCCGGCTTTCGAGCGCGAGCACCTGCTCCGCCTTGCCTATGACCAGTTCGATCTGCCCCGGCGTGAACGGCTTGGCGATATAGTCGAACGCGCCGAGCTTCATCGCCTGCACGGCGGTGTCGATCGAGGAGTAGGCGGTCATCACGATGATCTTGAGCCACGGCGAATCGGCCAGCAGCGCGGGGATCAGCGCCAGGCCGTCGTCCGCGCCGAGCCGCAGGTCGAGGAAAAGCAGATCGAACTTGTTCGCGCCGTTCTCCTCCCGCGCGGCGGCGGCGGACCCGGCCTGCAGCACCTGGTGTCCGTGCGACCTGAGCCACAGCGACAGGGTCTTCCTGATATTCGCTTCGTCATCGACAATCAGTATATTCAAAGCGTCCCTCCTTCCGGACCGTCATTCTGCAATTCATTAATCATACTCCGCCAAGCCGCGTTCTGCAAGCCTGGAAAGCCGCCCCGCCTGTAAAAAAATCGTCCGATCGCGGCGGCGACGCATAAATGCTAACCCAATTTACCGACACGGATCAGATACAAACTTGATATGCCTTCATTGGATTTTCAGGTAATAAACCCAAAAAATCTCCAAAAAAAACGGATGAGCCCTTGACAAATGGCTTATCATTTGGTATCATTAATAGCGTAAGCCAATTCAAACAGGAACGACGACGGTGATGAACGAACAGCTGATCTACAAACGCATCGAAGACGAAATCAAGACGCGGATCGTTTCGGGAACCTATCCGCCGGGAGGACGGCTCCCGACCGAACGCGACCTCGTCGATGAATTCAATACGAGCCGCCTCACGGTGGCGAAGAGCCTCGCCTCCCTCATCGCGGACGGCTACATCGTCCGGACCCGGGGCCGCGGAACCTTCGTCTGCGACCCGCTGCCCTCGATCGGCAGCGCGATCCGGCGCGACACGAACTGGGTCCACTTCATCAGCCCCGGCGGGAGCTCCGGCGACAGCATCCGGCACGGCCTGCTCGAAGGGCTTTGCGACGCGATGACGCCGCTCGGCTTCAACGTCGGCGTGACCTTCTACAACACGGTCGAAGAGCAGATCAGCCTCCTGCGCAGCAAGGGCGCGGAGTGCCGCGGCATGGCGGTGTGGCCCGCCCGGGACGCCGCCGTCGAGGCGGAGCTCCGGGAGCTGCGGCGGAAGGGCGTCCCGTTCGTCCTCGTGGACAGCTACTTCCCGGAACTCGCGGCCGATTACGTCATCTCCGCGAACTCCGCGGGGGCCGAGGCGATGATCGACCACCTCGCGGCGCTCGGGCACCGCCGGATCAGCTATCTCACGGTGCAGCCGGACCGGGTCAGCCTCTCCGACCGCCTCTCGGGCGTCATCTCCGCCTTCGGACGGCACGGCATCGCCATCGGCGGCAATCTCGGGATCATCCCGGAGACGCACAAGGTCAGCCCGAGCTCGCACGGCGCCGCCAACACGGAGTTCATCCGCGACTGGCTCCGCGGGGAGCTCGCGAAACCGGAGCCCCCCAGTGCGGTTTTCTGCGGCAACGACTCGATCGCGATCACGCTGCTGGAGCTGTGCGGCGAGTTGGGACTCCGGGTCCCGGACGCCCTCTCCATCGCGGGCTTCGACAACATCGACCGTTCGGCCTATCTGCCGGTCCCGCTGACCACGGTCGCCCAGGATTTCTTTGAAATCGGCCGCACGGCCGGGAAAATACTCGCGCGGCTGAACGGGCGGACGGACGACATCCCGATGCAGTACCGCATCCCGCCGAAGCTGGTCGTGCGCGGCTCGACCGCGCCCCCGGAGCGGTAGGCCCCCACTCCCCGACAGCAGGAAACAGCGGTGCGGACAAGGCGCCGCCTGCGGCGGCATTGCACTTTCAACCGGAACCCATAGAAGGATGATGAGAATGAAACAGAAGCATTTCACACTGATCGAACTCCTGGTCGTGATCGCGATCATCGCAATCCTCGCCGCCATGCTGCTGCCCGCCCTGAACACGGCGCGCGACCGGGCCAGAAGCGCCGCCTGCCTGAACAACCTCAAACAGATCGGAGTGACGCAGGCGATCTACTCCGGCGAGTACGGCATGACGATCTTCGGCCAGCTCAAGCTCAACGGCAGAGATTTCTACTGGATGGAGCACTTCACGAAGCAGAGCGTGTGGAACCCGATGCTGCGCTGCCCCGCCGCGGAGGGCGTCGGCTACTACAACAAGACCG
>JABLYX010000062.1 GCA_018265615.1 Lentisphaeria bacterium | reverse complement strand
AGTCCGTTCACATCCGCTCCGCGGCGCCTACCGCGCTTTTTTGCCGGGCGGCAATATTTACCGCGCTTTTTTGCCGGGCGGCAATGTTTACCGCGCTTTTTTGCCGGGCGGCAATATTTACCGCGCTTTTTCTGCCGGGGCGCAATGTTCGCCGCGCCGCGGCTGAATTCATCCTTGTACCGCATCACATACCGGTTGTTATGCGTCGCTTGCCGGCAGGTTGTCGCGGACCGATGTCCCATCGCGGAACTCCACCGGGAAAAGCTGCTCCTGCACGGCGTCCGGATCGAGCAGCATCCGGGCCGCCTGTTCCGCCATCGGGTAAATGTCCCAGCAGGTATGCGTGCAGTGCTCGAACGGAAGCGGACAGGAGCTCTTCTCCCCCGCGCCGTAGGCGACGAGCGAGATATCTCCCGGAATGGAAAGCCCCCGTTCGCGCAGCACGTTCAGCACGCCGGAGACCAGGTTGCCGCGGGCCACGACGGCGGTCGGCCGGAATCCGCGCCGCAGCAGCTCATCGAATGCGGCGCGGGCGGCCTCGGCATCGTCCGGCAGAACGTCGAGCAGCATCCGGGCATCCGGCACGAGGCCGTGATCGGTGAATGCGTTGAGATAACCGTTCCGGCGTTTCTGAAAGGAGTAGAAATGGGACGGGCTGTTGTCGATGAGCGCGATCTGCGTGTGCCCCCTGCGGAGCAGCCGTGTGACCACATCATGCATTCCGGCGGTGTGGTCCGTGTCGACGAAACGGACCTGCTCCGCATCCTCCGGCCGGCCGATGGTGACGAGACGGCTCCCGGAGCTCCGGATCATGTTGCTGAGTTCCGTCCGGCAGGTGAATCCGGCCAGCAGGAACGCTTCCGGCGCCCGGGTTGCGATCAGGTGCCCGATCCTCTGTTCCACCGTCTGATCGGGCGTGGCATGGAACACTTTGATCTGCCAGTTCAGCGGGTCGAGGATGCGGTGCAGGGCGTTGAGGCTCAGGAGCTCGATGATGCTGGGGCGTCCGACCGGGGGGCGACCCTCCACCAGGCAGGCGAGCGGGAGGCGCGCAGCTTTCCGGGGAGCGACCGGCGCGGGGGAGACGACGAATGTTCCAATGCCGCGTCTCCGCTCAAGCATGCCGTCGTCGAGCAGCGTCGAAATCGCCTCGCGGATCGTCCCTTTGCAGAAACCGAGCTCCTGCGTGAGTTCGCTCTCCGTCGCAAACCGGGAGCCGACCGGATAAGCCCCGCTTCTGAGCTTGTTCCGGAGAATGTTGCAGACTGTGGTCCGTTTCGAGTCGGCAGCCATGAGTTCCAGATCTCTCCTTTGATTGCGTGATAGGATATCCTATGTCATTAATTATGACAGATCCGGCTTCCATTGTCAAGGGGGAGGGCCGGAAAAAATCGGTGTTTTTCCGGTTTTTCAGCCGGCTGCGCCGTTTTGCAGGGAAAATGCAGGCAGAAAAACGGCCATCTTCCCGCCGGAGGACCGGTGAGGAAGATGGCGATAAAGCTGTCCGGCAAAAGAGGTGCGCGGACGGTTTTCCGCGCATCCCTTTTCCGATGGGAACTTATTTCTTGATGCGCCAGTCGAGCGCGCCGACGGGGCAGGCCTCGATACATTCGCCGCACTCCGCGCAGCTGTCGGGGAAGCCCTTGTCGAAGGCCGTTCCGATGCAGGTCGAGAAGCCGCGTTTCTTGGGCGAAAGCAGCGTTTTGTTGACGACCTCCTTGCACACCTTCACGCAGACGCTGCATTTGATGCATTTGCCGCGGTCCTGGATGATGGAGGGATGGCGGATGTCGTAGCTGACCGGCAGCCGCCTGCCTTTGATCGAATCGGCACTGCAGCCGTACTCGTCGCCGTATTCGCGCAGCTTGCAGTCGCGCTTGTCGGTGCAGCTGCACTCGATGCAGCGCTCTCCCTCATGCATGATCTGCTCCTTCGTCATGGTCGAGGTGACCTCCTTGAAGGAGTTCCTGCGCAGTTCGAGGCTGATGAATTTCAACTGTTCGCGCGGATCCCCGGAGACGTCGTCGCGCAGGAAGACGAGATCCTCCTTCGTGAGCCCCTGCCACTTGCCGCGGCTGACGTAGACGGTGTGATCCACCGGGAGCGCCTTGCCGAGCAGCTCGTTCACCACTTCGAGCGCGGCCTGGCGGCCGGAGGCGACGCCTTCAACCACGGTCGCCGCGCCGGAGAGGCAGTCGCCGGCGGCGTAAAGCCTGTCGCCGAACTTGCAGCTTCCGTCCGCGACGTCGACATTGCGGAAGCGGTTGGTCGGGATCCCTTCCGGAACGAGGGTCCCCTGGCCGATCGCCGCGATGATGGTGTCGGCTTCGGTTTCGAATTCGCTGCCCGGGATTTCGACCGGCTTGCGGCGGCCCGAAGCGTCGGGTTCGCCCAGCTCCATGCGGCGGCAGGTCATCACGAGCTTGCCGCCGCGCTTTTCGACCTTGACCGGGGCGACGAGGAAGTGGAAGTTCACGCCCTCTTCGCGCGCTTCATGGATCTCGATCTTCTCGGCCGGCATTTCAGCCTCGGTGCGGCGGTAGAAGCAGTTCACGTCGGGACTGCCGAGGCGGACGCTCGTGCGCACGCAGTCCATGGCGGTGTTGCCGCCGCCGACCACGATGACCTTGCCCGGATTCGGCGCGGAGTTGCCGTTCGACGCGACCTCGTACAGGAAGTCGATGCCCTGTTTCGCGAGCTCTTCGCCCTCGCAGCGGAGGCCTGAGGCCTTCCAGCAGCCGACCGCGACGATGACCGCGTCGAACTTGCTTTTGAGCTCATCGAGCGAAAGGTTGTCTCCGAGTTTTCTGCCGAATTCGAACTTGATGCCCATTTTCGGGAAGTGGGCCAGCTCACGGTCGAGCGTCGCCTTCGGCAGGCGGTATTCGGGGATGCCGTAGCGCAGCATGCCGCCGGCCTTGGGCTGCGCTTCGAAAACGGTCGATTCGACCCCTTCAAGGCGCAGGTAGTAGGCGGCGGCAAGGCCGCCCGGGCCCGCGCCGATGATCGCGACCTTCCTGCCGGTGAGCTCCGGGAGCTCCTCCATATATTCGTCGTAATGAAGATCCGCGGCGAGGCGCTTGAAGTCGTTGATCGCGACCGGCTCGCCGTAAACGTTGCGGCGGCAATCCTTTTCACAGAAACGCGGGCAGACGCGGCCGATCGACATCGGCAGCGGAATCCGCTTCTTGATGATCTGCAGGCTGTGCAGGAATTCACCCTTGCGCCCGGCGCGGACGTACTCTTCGACGTTCGCGTGGGCCGGGCAGGCCACCGTGCAGGGCGCTTCGCAGTCGCCGGAGTGCTCGGAGAGCAGCAGCGAGAGCGCGGTCTTGCGCATGTCCAGCACATCCGGGGCCGACGCCTCGATCTCCTGGCCCGGAGACGGCATGGCGGCGCAGCTCGGCAGGTAGCGCCCGGTCTTCCTGTCGCGCACCACACAGACGAAGCAGCTCGTGGTCTTGGAGATACGCGCTTCGCCGCAGAGGCCGGGGATCCTGATCCCGTTCGCCTTCGCGACATCCATTATGGTCTGGCCGGGTTCCGCCGTAACCGTCCGGCCGTCCAGAATAAATTCGATGCTCATTGTTTGGAACCTTTCTTGACCCGGTGAATGGTCTTCTTGGGGCAGACGTCCTTGCAGGCGTTGCAGCGGGTGCACTTTTCATTGTCGATCACGAAGTCGTCGGAGATCGCCCCGACCGGACACGTCTTGATGCAGAGCTTGCACTTGATGCAGTTCGTCTTGTCGAGGTACATGTCCACGAGCGCGCTGCACTGCAGCGCCTCGCACTGGTGATCCTTCACGTGCGCTTCGTATTCATGACGGTAATAACGCAGCGTCGCGAGCACCGGGTTCGGCGCGGTCTGGCCGAGCCCGCAGAGCGAGCCCATGCGGACCTTCGGGCCGATATCCTCGAGGAACGCGAGGTCGGCCATCTCGCCCTTGCCGGCGACGATGCGTTCGAGCGTCTCGAACATGCGGGTCGTGCCGACGCGGCAGAAGGTGCATTTGCCGCAGCTTTCGCGGTGCGTGAAGTCGAGGAAATAGCGCGCGGTTTCAACCATGCAGCGGTCCTTGCCGATCACGATCATGCCGCCGGAACCCATGATGGCGCCGAGCTTTTTGAGCGAGTCGTAGTCGACCGGCGTATCGAAGAGCTCGACCGGGATGCAGCCGCCGGAGGGGCCGCCGGTCTGGACCGCCTTGACCTTTTCGGGATCCGCGCCGCCGATGTCGAAGACGATCTCGCGCAGTGTCGTGCCCATCGGAACCTCGACGAGCCCCGGATTCTCCAGGTCGCCGGCCAGCGCGAAGAGCTTCGTGCCCTTGCTGCCCTCGGTGCCGATCGACGCGAACGCCTCCGCGCCTTCGCGCAGGATCAGCGGCACGTTGCCGAAGGTTTCGACGTTGTTGATCATCGACGGGTGGCCCTGCCAACCGCGGTCGGTCGGGAACGGCGGGCGGAAGCGCGGTGTTCCGCGCTGCCCCTCGAGCGACGCGATGAGCGCGGTCTCCTCGCCGCAGACGAACGCTCCCGCGCCCTCCTTGATGATGATCTCAAGCTCGCGGCCGTTGATGACGTTGAGCCCGTGCTCGTGGATCTGGCCGATTGCGATCTTCAGGTGTTTGATCGCCATCGGATATTCGGCGCGGCAGTAGATGAAGAGCTTCGTCGCGCCGGTCGCGTAGGCCGCGATCAGCATGCCTTCGAGGACCTGGTGCGGAACCGATTCCATGAGGGAACGGTCCATGAACGCGCCCGGATCGCCTTCGTCGGCGTTGCAGATCAGGATCTTCTCGGGCGTATCCTTCGCCGCGAGGAAGCTCCACTTCGTCCCGGTCGGGAAGCCGCCGCCCCCGCGGCCGCGCAGCCCCGAGAGCTTGACTTCGTTCACGACTTCGGCCGGCGTCATCGAGAGCGCGCGCTTGAGCCCGTCGTAGCCGCCGTTCCCGACGTAGTCGTCGAAACGGGTCGGGTCGATCCGCCCGGCCAGCGCGAGAACTTTGATGAGTTCCTTCGACTTGCGGGCGGGCGGGATCTCGAAACGGTCTTTCTCCCCGAGCGAGAGAATATTATCGATATAGCCGTTCTCGGCTTTCACGTTGCGGTAGAAAACGGAGTCCCCGTTGTCGAGCATGACTTCGACCATCGGCTCGGCATAGCAGTGGCCGAGACAGCCGGTTCCTTCGACCGGAACCGATTCGGAACGGGAGCGCAGGAGTTCGAGCACCGCATCCGCACCCGCGGCCACGCCGCAGCTCGCGACGCCGACCCGGATCTTCCTGATTTTTTCCTTGCTCATTTGCTTTCGTACTCCTTCAGGATTTTGATCATGCTCTTGCGGTCGAGCTTGCCGTAGACGCGGCCGTTCACGCTCATCACCGGAGCAAGGCTGCAGCAGCCGAGGCAGGCGACCGTTTCAAGAGAAAAGTAGCCGCGCTCGTCGGTTTCGCCCGACTTGATGCCGAGTTCACGGGTCAGCCACTCCTCGATCTGCGTCGAACCTTTGATGTGGCAGGCGGTTCCGTCGCAGACCGCGATCTTGTATTTTCCCGGTTTGATCCGCTTGAACTGAGCGTAGAAGCTCAACACGCCTTCAACTTCGACCACGGGGATGCCGAAATAGTCGGCGATCGCCACGATGCTTTCGTCGGAGACGTACCCTTCGGCGCCCTGAACCGCCTGCAACCCCTTGATGAGGTTCGACGGCTCTTTGCCGACCTTCTCCAGAAACGCGTACTTTTGATTCATTACCCTTTGAAACTCCTGTTTCACCTTTACCGGGAACCCGCGCCGGGGCGCGGAGCGGGTTCCCTGTTCTGCATTTTACTTTATGATTTCTGTACGGCGAGAACGCCTTCGCGCCCGGGGAACTCCCTGAGCCCCATCTCCCCGTCCGGCGCGGAATTCCGGACCCGTTTCGCGAGTTCGCCGAGCGGAATCACCTCGTACCCGAGCTCTTTCACCCGCGCGAGATAGGCGTCGAACATCTCCGCGCATTTGCCTCCCTCGGCCTCGGCGTGGATGGTCAGCACGTTCGGGCGTTCTTCCGTCAGCAGTCCGATCTGATGATCGTTGTAATTCGCGTCGCTCACGCCGTCGCGCCCGAGCGCCTCGTCGTAGGTCGGCAGCGTGACCGGGATCTGCATCTGCTCCAGGCGTTTCCCGTTCACGACCGGGTAGAACGGGTGCGTCCCGCGGCAGTCGCTGTTGTATTCGAACGGGAACTGCATCTTCACTTCCAGCAGCTGCGCGTTCGTGCGCCAGCCCGGAGCGGCGCTGGTTTTCACGATCCCGCCGGTTACCCCGGCGAGGAACGCGAGCCCGGTTTCGAGCTCGTTCGCCATTTCGGCGGTGCTCATTGTCATGAGCTTCGCCTGCGCCTTGTGGTGGTCCCAGGCGTGAAAGCCGATCTCATGGCCGGCTTCCATCGTGCCGCGGATCACGGAGGCGAATTTCTTCCCGATTTTCGGGCCCGGCCAGGCGGTTCCCATCAGGATGATTTCGGGCCCGTAGAGCCCCGCCGCATCCGTACGCAGCATCTTCCAGAGGAACGACGGCTTCAGGAGCCGCCACAGGTGGCGGCCCATGTTGTCCGGCCCCACCGAGAAGTAGAACGTCCCCGATACGCCGTGTTTCTTCAGTATTTCACAGAGACGCGGAACGCCGCGGCCGGTGCCGCGGTAGGTGTCCACGTCGATGCGAAGTGCGATGGTTTTCATTGACTCAGTCGAGATTGAATTCGCCGGACTTGATCGCTTCGGCCAGGAAGAAGTCGAGCGTCGTTTCGATCGACTCCTCGAGCTGAATCTTCGGCTCCCACTCCAGCAGCCGCTTGGCGTTCCTGATCGACGGCACGCGGTGCTGCACGTCCTGGTAGCCCTTGCCGTAGAAGGCGCCGGACTCGACCACGAGGTAGCCCGCGAACGGCGGGAACTTCGGGCGCAGCGGATGCCGGTCGAACTTCTCGACGAGCATTTCGGCCATCGCCTTGATGCTCGCTTCGTTGTCGGGGTTCCCGATGTTGATGATCGCGCCGTCGCACTTGCCGTCCTTGTTTTCAATGATGCGGTAGAGCGCCTCGATGCCCTCGGAGATGTCCACGAAGCAGCGCTTCTGCTCGCCGCCGTCGATGAGCTGAATCGGGGAACCCTGCACGAGGTTCAGGATCAGCTGCGTGATCGCGCGGGAGGAGCCGATGCGGGCGCTCGTGAGGCTGTCGAGCCGGGGCCCGATCCAGTTGAACGGGCGGAACAGCGTGAACTGCAGCAGCCCCTTTGCGCCGTATGCCCAGATCACGCGGTCGAGCAGCTGCTTGCTGGTCGAGTAGATCCAGCGCTGCATGCGGATCGGCCCGGTGATGAGCTTCGAGTTGTCCTCGTCGAACTGCGGGTCCTGGCACATGCCGTAGACTTCACTGGTGGACGGGAAGATGATCCGTTTGTTGTATTTCACGCAGTAGCGGACGATGCGCAGGTTCTCTTCGAAGTCGAGCTCGAAGACCCGCAGCGGGTTGCGCGTGTATTCGATCGGCGTCGCGATCGCCACGAGCGGCAGGATGATGTCGCACTTGCGGATATGGTATTCGATCCATTCGCGGTGGATCGAGATGTCGCCTTCGCGGTAGTGGAACCCTTCGCGGCCCATCAGGTGGTCGATGTAGTTGCTGCGCAGGTCGAGCCCGTAGACCTCGTACTTGCCGGAATCGAGCAGCCGTTCGGACAGGTGGCTGCCGATGAAGCCGTTCACGCCGAGGATCAGCACGGACTTCTTGCGGCCCTGTTCGCGCAGCTTCTTCGGGTTCGCGCCGAAGACCATATTCGGCACGATGCGCGCATCGGCCGCGAGCTGGTCGCCGGTCATGAATACGCCGGTTTCAAGCTGAGCGGTTTTGATCCTGAGCGCATTTTCTCCGCAGGCGATCGTGAACGGAGACGCGCTGAGCACGGTGCCCGGGGCGGCCTTGCGTTCCGCCCTGACCACGTCCGCCGACCAGAAGAAACACCTGCGGTCGCCGATGAAGCTGAAAGCGCCCGGATACGGCTTCGTGACCGCGCGGATCAGGTCGCGGACCTCTTTGGCCCCCTTCGTCCAGTCGATCTCGCCGTCGGCGGGCTTGCGTCCGCCGAATTTCGTCGCTTTCGACTCGTCCTGCGGCGTGCGCGACGCGGTTCCTGCCGCGATTTTCGGCAGCTCGCGGTTGAGCAGCACTCCGGCCGCTTCGGTCGCCTTGTCGAAGACCGTCTTCGCGGTGTCGTCGTCGGTGATCGCGATTTTCTCCTGCGAAATGATGTCGCCCGCGTCGGCTTTCTTCGTCATGTAGTGCAGCGTCACGCCGGTTTCGGTTTCGCCGTTGATGATCGCCCAGTTGAGCGGAACGCGGCCGCGGTATTTCGGCAGCAGCGAGCCGTGCAGGTTGATCGCGCCCTTCGCGGGGATTGAGAGAAGCTCTTCGCCGACCATGTCCCGGTAGTAGAACGAGAAAATGTAATCGGGCTTCATGGCCCGGATCCGGTTGATCCAGACGGGATGGTTCACGCTCTCGGGGGCGAAAACGGGGATCCCGTACTCGCCTGCCAGTTCCGCGACCGACCCGAACCAGATATTCTCGTTCGGGTTGTCCTGGTGGGTGAAGACTGCGCTGATTTCGAAGCCGTTTTTACGCAACGCTTCGATTCCGGCGCGCCCGATGTTATGGTACGCAAGTACAACACACTTCATCTTGTAGATCCCTCTGTAAGGTTTGACAGCACACAATAGCGGCTATAATATAAACCCGTTTTCCGGAATTTTCCATCCTGCGCCCATAAAAATACGGGGATTTTATGGATTCCCGGAAAAACGGAGCCCGCCGTCATCCGGACGGCGGGCCGTATTCCGGCAATGCAGCCCGGGAATCAGTTCAGTTCTTTGTCCGCCGCGGCCGAAAGCCGCTCGATCCAGACCCGGACGTCGGCGCTCTGCTCCGCTTCCACGAGAATGCGGATCTTGTTCTCGGTGCCGGAGTAGCGCACGATGGTGCGGCCCGACTCGCCGAGCGCCTCCCGGCACGCTTTGATCTCCGCCGGGAGCAGAGACAGCTCCGCGAGCGGCGTCTTGCGCGCGACGGCGAAGGAGCGCAGCTCCTGCGGGAAAACGGTCATGAAGCCGGCCAGCTCCGCGAGCGGCCTGCCGCTCTCCTTCATATGCTTCAGGACATGCAGCGCGGAGATGATCCCGTCGCCGGTGGTCGCGTAGTCCATGAAGATGATGTGCCCGGACTGCTCGCCGCCGACGTTGAAGCCGCCGGCGCGCATGCGTTCGATCACGTAGCGGTCGCCGACGTCGGTGAGCTCCACGTTGATTCCGGCCTGCTTCATCGCGCGGCTCAGCCCGAGGTTGCTCATGCTCGTCACCACGACGGTGTCGGAGGCGAGCTTCTTCTCCTTCCGGAACGAAAGCGCAAGCATGCCGATGATGCGGTCGCCGTTGACCTCGCTGCCGTCCGCGTCGCAGAAGATCACGCGGTCGGCGTCGCCGTCGAGCGCGATGCCGGCGTCGGCGCCGTGTTCGCGGACGAGCCTGCCCATGTTCTCCGGATGCAGCGCGCCGCAGCCGTCGTTGATGTTGAGCCCGTTCGGCTTCACGGCCGTCTCGATGACCTCGGCGCCGAGCTCGCGGAAGATCAGCGGCGCGATGGAGTAGGCCGCGCCGTTCGCGCAGTCGAGCACGAGCTTGAGGCCGCGCAAACTCAGGTTCCGGATGGAGCCTTTCGCATATTCGATATAGCGCCCGCGCGCGTCTTCGATGCGGTACGCCTTGCCGATGCTGTCGCCGGGGACGCCGTCCGTCGCGAGCGTGCCCTCGAGGATCTCCTTTTCAATCGCGAGCTCGACCGAGTCCGGGAGCTTGAAGCCGTCCTCCGCGAAGATCTTGATCCCGTTGTCGCAGGCCGGGTTGTGGCTCGCCGTGATCATGATTCCGCAGACCGCGCCCATCGATTTGGTCAGATGGGCGACGGCGGGGGTCGGCATCGGGCCGACCGCGAGCACGTCCATCCCCATGCTGAGAAGGCCGCTCGTGATCGCGTTTTCGAGCATATAGCCCGAGATGCGGGTGTCTTTGCCGAGCACGACGCGCTTGTGCCCCGACGCGCCGCCGAGGACCTTCGCCGTGGCCTTGCCGACCAGCAGGGCGAGTTCCGGGGTGATCGGGTAACTGTTTGCGCGGCCGCGGATTCCGTCTGTTCCGAATAATTTTTTCATATGGTTGAATTTCCTCTTATTTCATGGCTGTGTTGACTGCGAAGGAACGCAGCGCCAGTTCTTCGTTGACGTTGAAGCGGAGTGTGAAGAGCAGTTCGTCCGCCTCCTTCAGCACCAGTTCGCCGAGCTCCGGCGTGAGGCCGGGGGGAGGGCCCGCCGGGAACAGCTCCGGATTCGCGAGCTCCCCGAACGGCACGCCGGATGCGAGCTGGAACAGCTCCGACGCGAAGGTGTGGATCGCGCTCAGGAAGAGGCCGCGCTCCTTCATATAGGCCCCGTAGCCCGCGTCGAGCGCCTGCGCCTCGATGCGCTTCACATACGAGGCGTCGCCGGACTGGGCGGCGGCGTTGACCCGCCCCTCCCACTCCGCGGCGGTCCTGCCTGCCGCGTCGCTGTTGAGTCCGGCCGCGACCCTGCAGATCGCGGCGGCCTGGGCTTCCGCGAGCGCGAGGCTGCCGCGCGCCCTGCCGGCGAGCGCGTTCAGCGCGGCGATGAGCTCGTCCGCCCCGGAAAAGGTGTATTCGCAGCGGTTCGTCAGCAGCGGCAGCAGCTGGCAGCGCGACCGCGTGGTGGGCAGCAGCGCGGCGGGGTTCCCGGTCGCGAGGATCAGCAGCGTCTCCGGCGGCGGCTCCTCGAGCGTTTTCAGGAGCGCGTTCTGCGATTCATCGTTCATGCGGTCCGCGTCGAAGATGATCCCTACCTTGCTGCGCCCGCCGGAGGTGCTGGTGAGGTGGAACTGCTTCTCGAAGAAGCGCAGCGTGTTCGGGTCCGGGTTGTTCCGGTCGCCGATCTTGACCTCGTACATCCTGCCGACCGGCGTGAGCGTGTAGAGCTCCGGGTAGCTGCGGGCTTCGATCTGGCGGCAGACGCGGCAGACGCCGCACGGCCTGCCGTCGCGGCTCTCGGGGCACGCCGCGAGCTGCGCGAGCACGGTTGCGAACTCCTGCCGGGCGCGCCCGGTGTCGGCCTGCAGCAGGAACGCATGCGAGAGCCTCCCGTTGCGCCCGGCATTTTCAAGGTGTTGAAGGATAACCGGATATCGTTCCAGATAACTATCGTATAAGCTCATCGGCAATTGCTCGAATCTCCTCGTGAATCGTGTCGGGGGTGCGGCCGGCGTCGATGGTGCGGACCCGCTCCGGTTCGCGCCCGGCGACCGCGAGGAACGCTTTGCGCACCCGCAGGTGAAAATCAAGCTTCTCTTCCTCGAAGCGGTCGTGCTCGCCCAGTGTTTCCGCCCGCGCGCTGGTACGCGCGAAACCGGCTTCGGGGGAGAGGTCCAGCAGGAAAGTGAGGTCCGGCACGCACTCCGCCATCGCGAAGCGGTTCAGAAAGTCGATCGCGGGCAGGTCGATGCCGCGCGCGCCGCCCTGGTAGGCGGTCGTGGAATCCGCGAAACGGTCGCAGATCACGATTTTTCCGGCGGCCAGCGCGGGGCGGATCTTCTCGCGCACATGCTGGGCGCGCGCCGCCTCCATGAGCAGCAGCTCGGTGCTGTCGTGCATCTTCTCCGGCCCGTCGAAGTTCTTGACCAGCGTGCGCAGCTGTTCGGCGAGCGGGGTTCCGCCCGGTTCGCGCGTGACCATGACCTCGCGGCCTTTCGCCGCGAAATGTTCGGCGAGCTTCCGCACCTGGGTGCTTTTTCCGGAGCCTTCGGGCCCTTCGAACGTGATAAAGTATCCTTTGTATGAGTGTTTCAGTGCTTTGTTTGCCATAATTCCCGTTTTTCCTTGCAAAAAGAAGATAGCTCCATTTGCCGGAAAGTTCAACCGGTGTTATATTTTACGATATGATTTTTTTCAACAATAATCGGAAAATGAGATCATGGCAAAAGAATTGACCCGCGACAGCTATCTGTCCAAGCATGTCGGAGACTTCCCCGCGGAAGTCACGATCGGAACCCGCCGCTATGTGAAAGTGGACGACCTCCGCTACGGAACCAACCCCCACCAGGCCGCCTGTTACTACAAGCCGGTCGGTGAAGTTTGCGCGATCGGGGACATGCAGATCCTGAAGAACGGCAAGAGCGGGCTTTCGCAGACGAACCTCGAGGACATCTCCTACGCGCTCAATATCGTGAAATTCTTCGACCGCACCGCCTGCGCGGTGATGAAGCATGTGAACCCCTCCGGCGCGGCGGTCGGGCTGCCCGGCGAAAGCGTGAAGTCCGTCTATCTCAAGGCGCGCGACGCCGACGCCCGCGCGGCCTTCGGCAGCGTGATCGCCTTCAACGCCGAGGTTGACGCCGAGACCGCGAGGGAGATCATGGGGACCTTCGTCGAATGCGTCGTCGCCCCCTCCTATGCGCCCGGCGTGCTCGAAATCTTCAACGACGGCGAAACCTACAAGCTCAACAGACATATCCGCATCATCCGCTGCGGCGCGATCTCCTCGCTGCCCCGCTTCGTCGGGGAGGGGAAGCCGGAACACAATACGATGAAGGTGCTGGCCGACGGTTCGCTCGTCGCGGCGCAGCCGCTGCTGACCTCGCTGCGCGGCGTTGCCGACCTGGTTCCGGCCGAGGCCGAGAACAAGCGCTGCGGCCATCAGGAGTCGACGGTCCCGGCGACGGAGCAGCAGAAGCTCGACCTCGTCGCGGCGTGGTATATCAACCTCAGCGTCCGTTCGAACGGCGTCGTCATCGTGAAGGACGGCCAGACCCTTTCGGTCGGCACCGGCGAGCAGGACCGGGTCGGCGCGATCGAACAGGCGATCGCGAAATTCAGCCAGAAGTACTCCGGCACCGGCGTCCTTCGGGATTCGGTCATGTCCAGCGACGGCTTCTTCCCGTTCGAGGACGGCGTCGAAACCGCTGCGAAGGCCGGCGTGACGGCGATCATCGCCCCCTCCGGCTCGCTGCGCGACGCGGACGTGATCAGGCGGGCCAACGAGCTCGGCGTGGCGCTCTTCCATGCGCCGGAGCGCATTTTTTCGCACCACTAGAAGATTACAGATTGCAATTCAACGATAAGGAACCGGATTTATGGCGAAGAAGGAAATCGACAAGAAGGCGCTGAACGCTGAAATCTCCAAGGTCATGATGAACGACTTCGAGCGGATCGGGCAGGGGGTCATCGACTACTGGAAGCCGTTGGCTCTGGTCGTGGTCGGGATCGCGGTCCTGGTCGCCGCGATCTGCTGGGCCGCCGGGCACCAGAAGAGCTCGGCCCGCCGGGCGCAGGAGGCGCTCGCGGAGGCGTCGAGCATCGGGGAACTGACCGGGGCGCTCGAAACCTACGGCACTTCCCCCGCGGCCCCGGCCACCCGTTACCGGCTCGCTTCGCTCTATATCAAAGACAAAAAGTATGATGAGGCGCTCGGGCAGCTGAAGCTCGCCTCCGGCAGCGAGGATGCCTACCTCAACGGGAACATCGCGCTCACCGGGGCGTATGTGCTCGAACAGACCGGCAGGCTTGCGGACGCCGCCGCGAAATTCGCGGCGCTGAGCGGCGACGCGGCGTTTCCGGCCGTGATGCGCGCCGAGGCGCGGTTTGCCGCCGCGCGGCTCTACGTGAAGCAGAAGGAGCTTGCGCAGGCGGCCGGGCTGCTCGCGCAGATTCCGTCCTCCGACGTCCCGCAGGGCGCCGCGAGCAGCTGGGACGAGCTTTCTTCCGCGCTGCTCCGCGCGATCGAGGCCGGTGAATACGGCCCCTATGCCGCCGAGCCGAAAGCGATGTAAGGCGGTTCCGGCATGGATTCGGACGGGCTGACGCGCAAGCATGAGTCGCTGATCCGCTCGCTCTATACCCGGCACGGGCGCCGCAAGGCGAAGTGCTGCATCTGCGAAGGGCTGAGGGCGGCGGGCGAGCTTTTCATGCGCCGCCCGGAGCTGGTCCGCTTCACGGTCGCGACGGAGGAAGGGCGCGGTTCGCTCGCGATTCCGGGCGAATGCTTCATCGTCGGCGAAGGGAAGATGCGCGAGCTGGCCGGGACGGTCAACTCGCAGGGGATCCTCACCGTCGCCGCGATCCCGGAGGAGCCGTCGGCGGGCGAAGCGCCCGCCGACCCGTTTCTGTTCGCCATCGACCGGCTCGGCGACCCCGGCAACTTCGGCACGATCTGCCGGACGCTGCGCGCGGCGGGGCTCTCGGAGCTCTGGTATACGAAAGGGTCGGTCGATCCGTACGGCGACAAAGCGATCCGTTCGGCGCTCGGCGCGCAGTTTGCGCTGAAGCTCCGCGGGTTCGGGAGCCTCGGGGAGCTGTGCGCTTCGGCAGAGCGGTTCGGCTACCCGGAAGCGTGGCTCACCGATCCGCACGGCGGTGAGAGCTGTTTCTCCGCATCCGGTTTGTATGACCGGAGCGTGATTGTGATCGGCGGAGAGGCGAACGGCGTCTCTCCGCTCGCAGGGGCGAAACGGGTCATGATCCCGATGCCGGGCAACTACGAGTCCCTGAACGCCGCGCAGGCGGCGACGGTCTTCCTCTTTGAATATGTCCGGCGAAGCTGTACGGAAGGATGAGTCTCATGTCGGTCTGGAGTCAAATCTACCTTTTCGCGTTTCTGGCCGGAGCGGTTTCAACGCTGCTCGGCACGCCGCTGTTCGGGCGGATCGCGCGGAAGCTGAATTTCATGGACGTCCCGCAGGCCAACCACAAGGGACACGGCCGTTCGACGCCGCTGCTCGGCGGGGCGGCGATGTTCACGGGTTGGTTCGTCTGCATCGCCGGGGCCGTCGCGCTGGCGCTGTGGGGACATCTGCCGGTGCTGTTCGATGAAGTCTCCGGGCAGCTGCCGGGGCTGGCGGCGTCGCTGCCGAAGCTCGGGTTCCTTGTGCTCGGGGCGTTCCTCGCGGTCGTGCTCGGGCTGGTGGACGACAAGTACGCGCTTTCCGCCGGGTGCAAATTCGGCGGGCAGTTCCTCGTGGCGCTGATTGCGGTCGGCCTCGGCGGCGTGCGGGTCAACATCTTCTTCACGAATCCGGTCCTCGTCTGGGCGGTGTCGGTCTTCTGGATCATGCTGCTCATGAATTCGATCAACTTCTTCGACAATATGGACGGGCTCGCGGTCGGGACCGTGACGATCGCGATGGGGTTCTTCGCCGTCATCGCGGCGCTGAACGGGCAGTTCTTCATCACGGTGCTCGCGGCGGTGACTTGCGGCGCGGGGGCGGGCTTCTGGTTCTACAACACGTCGCCCGCGATGATCTTCATGGGGGATTCCGGCAGCCATTTCCTCGGGTACATGGCGGCGGTGATCTCCGCCGGAGTCACGTGGTTCGGGATCGACTTCTCGCTTTCACGCTTCCCGATCCTGATGCCGCTCTTCATCCTTGCGCTGCCGCTTTTCGACACCGGCATGGTCGTGCTGATCCGCACGTTTCACGGAAAGCCGTTCTGGATTGGCGACCACAACCATATTTCGCACCGTTTCGTCCGCATGGGACTCTCCCGGCGGCAGGCCGTGCTGCTCGTGCACCTGATGGCGCTCTGCGTCGGGCTCGGCATCCTGCCGGTCTTCTGGGGCGATTTCCGCACTGCCGCGATCCTGGTCGCGCAGGCGTTCCTGTTTCTGCTGGTCATCTCCATCATGCAGTTTGCGCTCTCCGACCGGCAGGACACCCGCGAAAAAACGCAACCTGAAACGAAAGAGAAACAGCAATGAGCTCAAAGAAACGTCCGGGCTGGGATCAGTATTTCATGGACATCGCCCATGTGGCGGCGAGCCGCAGCAACTGTTCGCGGCGGCAGGTCGCGGCGGTGCTGGTCAGGGATTGCCGGATCATCTCGACCGGCTACAACGGCACGCCGCGCGGCGTGCGGAACTGCTCGGACGGCGGCTGCCCGCGCTGCAACTCCGACGCGCCCTCCGGCACGAACCTGGCCCAGTGCCTGTGCAGCCATGCCGAGGAAAATGCGATCGTCCAGGCCGCGTACCACGGCATCGCGGTCAAGGGCGCGACGCTCTATACGACGTTCAGCCCGTGCCTGCTCTGCGCGAAGATGATCATCAACGCCGGGATCCGCGAGGTGGTCTATCATACGCGCTATTCGATCGACGACGTTTCGATGGCGCTGCTGCACGAGGCCGGAGTCGCCGTGCGCGCGCTTGAGGAGGAGCATCCCGATGAATAAGAATCCCGCCGACGGCGTCATGACGCTCGAAGAGGCGAAAGCGTGGCGCGAACGGCTGCGCGCGGAGGGGCGTAAGCTGGTCGTCACGAACGGCTGCTTCGATATCCTGCATCGCGGCCATGCCGAATACATGTACGGGAGCCGTGCGCTTGGGGACGCGCTGCTCGTGCTGGTGAATTCCGACGCGAGCGTGAGCTGCCTGAAGGGGCCGGAGCGGCCGGTCGTCGATCAGTACAGCCGCTGCTATATGCTCTGCGCGCTGGCGAGCGTCGATGCGGCGGTCGTTTTCGACGGCGAACGGTGCGACCGCGAGCTGCGCGAGCTGGCCGCGGACATCTACGTGAAAGGCGGCGACTATACGCTCGACCGGCTCGACCCCTCCGAGCGCGCCGCGCTTGAGGCGGCCGGGACGCGGATCTGCTTCAAGCCGTTCATTTCCGGCTTTTCCACGACGGCCATCGTCGAGAAGATCCGCCGCTGATCCCCGCCGGGGGGCCGGAGGAACGCTCCGGGCCGGACGGGGAGGGCGGACGCTTCAGAGCACGCCGAGCTTTTTCAGGTCCTGCTCAAGCTTGGCGGGATTGAACACCTCGCCCGGGCGCCATCTGCCGTTGTATTCGAGGGTCGGCACGACCCAGTCGTCGCCGCCGTTCACCTCGACGACCTTCCGGATCACATCCTTCGGCTGCTCCTCGATTTCGAGGTACTCGAACGGGATGTCGTGCTCTTTGAGCCACGCGACCGCATGGCGCGTGTGCGGACATTGGTTCCAACCGTAGACTTTCAGCATATTCCACCTCCTCTTCTTTTCAGCGGGTGACAATACCATAGCACGGGCGGAAGGGTTTTGCAAGCCCGTTTTCCGAACCCGTTCCGGTTTCGGTTTTCAGCGGGCGCCCTTTTCCGCGAGCTTTGCGAAAGCGGCGACGCCGTCGGCGATGGCGGCGGCGGTCCGCTGCTGATGCTCCTCCGCCGCCAGCAGCTTTTCCTCCGCGGGATTCGAGATGAAGCCCGCTTCGACCAGGACGGCGGGACAGACGGAACGGACCAGCACCCGGAACCGCGCGAAGCGCAAACCGCGGTCGGGCAGCCCCGACGCCGGCACGAGACGCGAATGGATCTGCCAGCCGAGGAGCACGTCGTCGCCGGGCGCGCGGTTTCCGGCCGGAGCGGGCCCCGCGGCGCCGGGAGGGTCGTTCGTGCTGGCCGCGCCGCCGGGGGTGAGCACGTAGGTTTCGACCCCCGACACCGTCTTGCCGCGCGCCGAGTTGTGGTGGACGGAGATGAAGAGATCGGCATTGCGTTCCTTCGTGAGGCCGCCGCGCGCGTTCAGCGACAGGGCGGTGTCCTCCTCGCGGGTCATTGAGACCGTGAAGCCGCGTTTTTCGAGTTCGCCGCGGAGCCTCTTCGCGAGGGCGAGGTTCAACGCCTTCTCGCAGCCCAGCGTCCCGGGCGCGCCGACCTCCCTGCCGCCGTGGCCGGGATCGACGAGGATGGTCCGGATTCTGCGGCGGACGGCGGTCCTCTGCGCGAGCAGCGGCGCGACGAGCGTGTTCCGGTCCGTTTCGGAGAGCGCCCCGTCCTTTCCCGCCGGAGCGGTCAGCCAGACCAGCGACCCGTTGAAGTGCGCTTCGCGCCGCTCCGGGGCGAGCTCGAAGACGTTTCCGCGCCGGGTCAGCCGGAACGGGTCGGAGCAGCCGGCAAAGCCGAGAAGCAGCCCCGCCAGGGAGAGCAGACAGAGTGTGTGTTTCACCGGTTACCATCTCCTGAGTTGATGGATCTAATCTAACACGCCGCCCCCGCGAAAGCAAATATTTTCCGGCCATGCTTGAAAAAATGGCGCGGAAGTGTTATATTGAATTCCATCATGGATTTTGACTGCAGACAACTTTTTCTCTTCGAACCGGTCACTGTTACCGGCCCGGCCGCTGTGTCTCTCAGTAGCGCGGCCGGGCTTGCGGCAGCGGCTTCTTCCGCTGCATCCTTCTGAGAACTCCTTTCCGGCGTTCTTTTTTCTGTCGCACGGCTGTGAATTGCCGCATCCCGCCGGGGGGGATTGCGCCTTTTCGCGACCGGTATGAACGAGAAAAAGAGGAATGGATATGGAAGCGCTCCAGTATGAACGCAGTACGGCTTTTGAAGAACCCCGCACCTCCGCGCGAACCCTGATGAAAGGAGCCGCGATCGCGGCCCGCACACTCGGGGAGCTTGGCGTCGAGACCCTTTTCGCTTATCCGGGCGGCTCCGCGATCGAGCTGCACCAGGCGCTCGCGGACTCCCCCATCCGGGTGATCCTGCCGCGTCACGAACAGGGCGGCGCGTTCGCCGCGAACGGCTATGCCCGCGCGACCGGCCGGGTCGGCGTCTGCATGGCGACGAGCGGACCCGGCGCGACGAACCTGCTGACGGGAGTCGCGGACGCGTATATGGACTCGATCCCGATGGTCATCATCACCGGGCAGGTCGAGAGCTTCCATATCGGGAAGAACGCGTTCCAGGAGATCGACATCATCGGCATGTCGCGCCCGGTCGTGAAGCACAGCCGCCTCGTGTTCGGGGCGGAGGAGGTCGCGCCGGCGCTGCGGGAGGCGTTCCGCATCGCACAGGAGGGGAGGCCCGGTCCGGTCTGGATCGATATCCCGAAGAACGTGCAGCAGCAGCTCGCGCCCTTCGAACCCGCCCCGGAAGCGCCGGAGCGGGCGCCGCGGCTGCCGCCGCCCCCCTCCGAAGCCGACGCGGAACGGATCCGGGAGGCGCTCCGGCGCTCGAAGCGCCCCTGCATCATGGCCGGCGGCGGGATCATCGCCGCCGGGGCCGCCGCGGAGCTCGCGCGCTTCGCGGAGTCGTACCGGATTCCGGTCATGACGACGCTGATGGGGATCGGGGCGTTCCCCGAGACGCATCCGCTGTCGCTGCGGTGGCTCGGGATGCACGGCTCGTGCGGCGCGAATTTCGCGGCGGACGGGTGCGACCTCCTGCTGGTTCTCGGCGCGCGCTTCGCGGACCGTTCGACCGGGCGCGCGGACCGCTTCGCCCCGGATGCGTATATCATCCACGCCGACATAGACGAGTCGGAGATCAACAAGAACGTGCGCGCGCACCTCGGGATCGTCGCGGACGTGAAAGCGCTGCTCAGGCTCCTGAACCGCGACCCGTTCGACGGCGATTGCGGCGAATGGCTGCGGACCGTGGAAACCTGGAAGCGCGAACAGCCGTTCCGCTACCGGCCCGAACCCGGCGTGCTGAAGGCGCAGCAGGTGATCGAAGCGCTCGGGCGCATGTGCGGCCCGGAAGCGGTCATCGTCCCCGGCGTGGGGCAGCACCAGATGTGGACGGCGCAGTTTTACACGTTCACGCGCCCGCGGCAGCTGCTGACCTCCGGCGGCCTCGGCGCGATGGGGTTCGGGCTGCCCGCCGCGATGGGGGCGAAGCTCGCGCTGCCGGAATCCGCCGTCGTCAACATCGACGGCGACGGCTCGTTCCAGATGAACATGCAGGAGCTCGGGACGATCGCGGCGGAGCGGATCGGCGTCAAGATGGTGATCCTGAACAACGGCCGCCTCGGCATGGTCGCGCAGCTCGAGGACCGCTTTTTCGACGGAAAGCGCGGCAACACCGACCTGCGGAACGGCGACGGCGAGATGCTGCCGGAATTCACCGGCATCGCCCGCGCCTACGGGATCCCCGCGCGCTGTGTGCGCCGCGGGGAGGAGCTCGAAAGCGCGATCCGCGAAATGCTCGGCACGCCCGGGCCGTTCCTGCTCGACTGCCGCGTCGACTACTGCGACCACGTGCTGCCGATGATCCCCGGCGGCAAAACCTGCCGCGAGATCATGGTGGAGTAGCGTATCAGCTGCGCGGCGCGGCCGCCTTTACATACGCTTCCGCCGCGCTCCTGATCTCGCCGGCGCTCCTGCCCGGCTTGTAGAGCGCCGAGCCGATCCCGGCTCCCGCGCAGACGTTCAGGAAGCCGGCGATATTGTGTTCGTCCACGCCGCCGACCGCGAGGATCGGCGCTTTGACGACCGCTTTCAGGTCCTTCACGTAACCCGGCCCGAGCGCGCCCGCGGGGAAGAGCTTCAGGTAGTCGGCTCCCGCGCGCAGCGCCGTGAACGCCTCCGTCGCCGTGAAGAAGCCCGGAATCGACACGAGCCCGAGTTTTTTCGTTTCACGGATCACCTCGGGATTCGCGTCCGGCGAGATGATGAAGCGGCCCCCGGCCCCGGCCACGCGGCGGACGTCCTCCGGCGTGAGCACGGTCCCGGCCCCGGCCAGCAGTTCATCGCCCGCGTGATACTTCTCCGCCGCGCGGCGGATGCTTTCGATCGCATCGGGCGAGTTCAGCGGAACCTCGAGCAACCGGATTCCGGCCCCGCGCAGGATTTCACAGATTTCGGGCATCTCGTCCGGCGTGATCCCGCGCAGGATCGCGACCACGGGGCAGCGTGCGGCTTGTTCCCGGAATGTCATTTCGTCACCTCGCGACCCGGCCCGAGCCGGAGCCGTTCATGAGGGCGGCGACCTCCCGGCGGCTGCTGTAGTTGTAATCCCCCGGGATCGAGTGCTTCAGGCAGCTCGCGGCCGCGGCGAAGCGGATCGCCTGCTGCGGCTCCGCGTACTCTTCGCTGTAGAGCGCGTGGATCAGCCCCGCGCCGAACGAGTCGCCGCCGCCGAAGCGGTCGACGATGCTGCGGATCTCATACGGCGCGTAGTTCCCCTGCGCGTCGAGCGGGGCGAAGAAGGCGCCGGCTTCGCGGTCGCAGAGCATCGCCCCCCAGTTGTTGTGGTCGGCGGAGATGCTTTCGCGCAGCGTGATCGCGATTTTCGACGCTTTCGGGAAACGCGCGAAGAGCTGCTTCGCCACCTCGCGGTAGCCGTCGATGTTCAGCTTGCCGGCTTCGATTTCCGTCGCTTCGGCGCGGATGCCGAAGACGTCGGAGGCGTCTTCCTCGTTGCAGATGATCCAGTCAACGTACGGGACGATTTTCCCCATGCACCCGGCGGCGAGCGCCTTCGGGTCGGTCCCCGGTTTCCACTTCCAGAGCTTTTTGCGGAAGTTCAGGTCGCAGGAGACGGTCACGCCGCGCGCGGCGGCCGCTTCGACCAGCGCGAGCGTCGAACGGTACGCATTTTCGCTGAGCGACGGCGTGATCCCGGTGATGTGCAGATGGCCGGCCCCGCCGAGCATCGCATCGAAGTCGTACTCTTCGGGAGCGAGCAGCGAAACCGTCGAGCCCTCGCGGTCGTAGACCACGTTCGAGCCGCGCTGCGCCGCGCCGTGTTCGGCATAGTAGACGCCCATGCGCCCCTTCGGGCTCCAGGTGATCCGGGAGACGTCGACGCCGAGCCCGCGCAGCTCCGTCGCGAACGCCTGCGAAACCGGGTTCGACGGCAGCGCGGTCAGGTAACGCGCCTCCGAGCCGAGCATCGCGAGCGACGCGCAGACGTTCGCCTCGCCGCCGCCGTAGGTCGCGTCGAGCGTCCCCGGCAGGCTCTGGGCGAACCGTTTCTTCCCCGGCGGGCAGAGCCGCAGCATCACTTCCCCGAATCCCGCGATACAAGTTCCGTTCATGTTTCTTTCCTTTTTATGATGTTCTCACTATATGGGAATTGATTCTCATTAATTCTAATATAAGCGTACCGCCACCGGTTTTCAAGTTGCAAAGCGGAAAAAATGTGGTATTGTAAAACCATGATGAAAGACGGTGAAAAGACAATGGGCAAAGGGTTCGAATTGCTCGAACTCGTGGGGCGCAGCCGGAACGGGCTGAAGGGCAGAGAGGCCGCGGAGGCGCTCGGGATGCCGGTCAGCACGGCGTTCCGGCAGTTGAAGTTCCTGGCGGAGCGCGGATACCTGCGCAGCAGCGACGGCGTCTATACGCTCGGGAGCGCGCTGATCCGGCTCGGGAACGAGGCGATGCGGCAGAATCCGCTTTCGCGCCTCGCGCACCCCGTGCTGTCGGAGCTTTCGGACGCGACCTGCGAAACGGTTCATCTCGCGGAGCGGCGCGGCGACCGGGTGGTCTATGTGGACAAGGTCGAGGGGAGCCGTCCCGTCCGGATGGGGTCGATGATCGGCAACACGAGCCCGCTGCACTGCACGGGGGTGGGCAAGGCGATCCTCGCGTTCCTGCCCGAGGCGGAGCGCAATGAGCTGGTTGCGAAGATCGATCTGCCGCGGTTCACGGAGCGGACGATCACGGACCGGGCGGAATTCGCGGCCGAACTCGGCCGTGTATGTCTCCAGGGCTACGCGGTGGACGACTGCGAGCATGAGCCCGGTGTCTTCTGCGTTGCGGCCCCTGTGTTCGATTCGGCCGGGACCGTGCTCGGGGCCGTCAGCGTCTCCGGCTCGGAGCTCTATCTGCGCGAGGGGCAGGAGACGCTCAGGGAGCGCGTGCGCGCCGCCGCCGGGGCGATCTCCGCGCGGCTGCGGTGAGCGGCCCGGCCCGGCAGCGCCGTGTCCCGCAGCAGGCCGGCGGCTTTCTCCAGCCGGGTGGAGTCGGCCGGACGCGGCGTGCTCAAAGAGCGGTTCGGTTTTTCCAGCGGTTTCGTCAGCAGCTCCATCTTGCTGGACACTGGAGTATGGCAACGGACAACAATCACGGGAATGAAGCTGCCGCCGGTCGGCGGCAGCTGTTGCCTGATCTGCTTCGCGGCATCGGGTTATTGCCGATCCTCAAGCCTGGGGGAAAAGGAGGGTCCCGGCAAAGGCGAACAGGTTCATCACGCCGTGCATGAGCATGGCGGTCGCGAGGTTGCGCCGGACGAGGTAGATCACGTGGAAGGCGAGCCCCATGAGGAACAGCGCGGGGATCCCGAGCAGGAAAAAGTGGATGGCCGAAAAAATGAGTGAAGTCAGCAGGACCGCCCGCACCGTGCCGATGGGCCTCAGCAGCCCGTAGAGGACGCGGCGGAAGAAGATCTCCTCGGCCACCGGCGCGCCGACGATCGTGCAGAGGGCCATGCCGAACAGCACCGGCAGGTTCGCCCGGGAGATGACTTCGAGGATGTCCTGCTTCTCCTGATAGGCGATTCCGGCCCAGTCGAGCAGCGCCTTCCAGCCGGAGGTCACGGCTTCGCCGAGCAGCAGCATGACTGCGAGCCCGATCAGGACGGCCCAGAGGTCGCCGCGCTTCAGCGGCCGGATCCCGAGCTTGGCGGCGAACCTGCCCTTCGGCGGCCACAGCCCGAGGATCAGCAGCAGCACCGGCAGCGCCGCATACTGACCGGCCATCATCGCCAGAACGGCCTCAGGCGTGTACGCGCCCCAGATGACGCTTCCCGCCAGGGCGCCGATGGTTGAACCGGAGACCGCTGCGCCGAAGCTGCCGAACAGGGCGAACAGCAGGATCGGCCAGTCGAGGCCGCGCCGCCACGGGGGGCGGCTGAAGAGGGCGGCAAAGCGGGTCAACTCCAATTTCCCTCCGTAACGGTGATTTCGCGTTCCGTGTCGGAGAGGTGGCGGATCCGCACGGCCGTCACGCCGGGCGGCAGGATGTCGGAGATCCGCTCCGGCCACTCCACGAGCGCGACCGATTCCGGGTCGTCGAGGAACTCATCCACGCCGAATGCGAGCGCCGAGGCGGAGTTTTCGATCCGGTAGAGGTCGAGGTGGTAGAGCATCCCCCTGCCGCCGGGCAGCGGGTACTCCTGCACGATGGTGTAGGTCGGGCTCGACACCGGTTCGGTGATTCCGAGCCCGCGCGCGAAGCCGCGTGAAAAGACCGTCTTGCCCGCGCCGAGGTCGCCGTCGAGCGCGATGACCGTTCCGCGCGGCAGCTTCCGCGCGAGCGCGGCGGCCAGCTCTTCGGTCTCCCGCTCGGAGCGGCTGATTGTCTTCGCTTCAATGTTCATAACCGCATTTCCTGTTTGCTGTCAGGGGGGCGCCGTCCGGGCCGCAGACGTCCGGGGAGCCGGGCTCCGCCGCGCCGATCCGGGTCAGGCCCCCGAATTTCCATTTCCGTTCCAGCTCCCCGGCCCGCTCCGGCGGCGCCGTGAAGAGAAGTTCGTAATCCTCGCCGTCGGAGAGCGCGCCTTCGCGGTCCGCCCCCTCCCGCAGCGGCAGCTTCCCCGGGTCGAGCCGGAGCCGCACGCCGGAGGCTTCCGCGAGGCGCATCGCGTCGAGCAGCAGCCCGTCGGACACGTCGAGCATGGCGGAGGCGTACTTGCCCTCCGCGAGGAACCGCCCCTCCGCGAGGCGCGGCTCAAAATCGAGGTGGTGCCCGCCGGCGAGCGAGTTGCCGAGCGCCCCGGTCACGTAGAGGAGATCCCCGGGCTTCGCGCCGGAGCGCCGCACGATTTCGCCGCGCCGGACCGTTCCGAGGATCGTCAGCGTGGTGACCTCGCCGGGGGCCGGAAGCGACGCGATGTCTCCGCCGACCACGGAAACCCCGTATTCCGCGCCGCATTCGGAGACGCCGCGGCAGAATTCGAGGATCCATTCGGGCGTGCGCCCGGAGGCGGCGACGGTCAGCAGCGCCCAGAGCGGACGCCCTCCCATCGCGGCGATGTCGCTCAGGTTCCGGCACATGAGCTTCCGCCCGGCCCGCCGCGGCGTCGTCGCCTCCCGGTAGTAGTGGACGCCGCCGATCAGCTGGTCCGCGGCGGCCAGCAGCAGGGTATCCCCGCTCCATTCGAGCGCGGCGCAGTCGTCGCCGGGGCCGACGGCGACGGACCCGGCCTGGGGCAGGGTCGGGAGCAGTTTTTTCAAAATGTCAAGTTCATCCGGCATGGGATTCAATATACCTCCTCCAAAAACAGAAGTCAACTTGAAAAGGGGGGGATTCCCGGGTATATTAATCCGGAGTCAGGGGAAATGTTCCATCCATCATTTACTTGTCGGGGTTGTCATGTGCGGAATTGCCGGAATCGTCAACCACCGCGGCGATCCTGCCGCAGGTGAAATCATCGCCGCGATGAATGCAGCGCAGACTCATCGGGGCCCCGATGCTTCGGGGACCTATTTTGACGATCAGGTCGCGCTCGGGCACCGGCGGCTCTCCGTCATCGACCTTGAAAACGGGAATCAGCCGTTCACGAACGAGGACGGCACCGTCGTTGCCGTGTTCAACGGGGAGATCTACAACTTCCGCCGGCTGCGCGACGAGCTCACGGCGCGCGGCCACACGTTCCGCTCCTCGGCGGACACCGAGGTGATCGTCCACCTCTACGAGGAGCTCGGGGGCGAATGCACGCGGCTGCTTGAGGGGATGTTCGCCTTCGCCGTCTACAATGCGAAGACCCGGCGGCTGCTGCTCGCCCGCGACCGGCTCGGCCAGAAGCCGCTGCTCTACTTCATGACGAACGGCACGCTGGTTTTCGCGAGCGAATTCCCGGCGCTTAAATGCCACCCCGAGATGCCGGCGGAGCTCGACGTGAACGCGGTCAGCGACTATTTGAGTTTTCAGTACGTGCCGGGCCCCGGAACCATATACCGCAACGTGCACAAGCTCGCGCCGGGCCACCAGCTCGAATTCCGGCTGAACGACTGCACGACTTCGATCCGCAGCTACTGGCGGCTCGATTACTCCCTGAAGCTGACCGAACCGTTCGAGGAGGCCGCGCGGACGCTGCGGAACCTCGTCGAGAAATCGGTCGAGCGGCGGCTCGTCGCGGATGTCCCGGTCGGGACCTTCCTTTCGGGCGGCGTCGATTCGACCATCATCACGGCGGTCGCGGCCGCGAAGCGGCACCCCGGAAAGACGAACGCCTACACGATCGGATTTTCCGACGCGAAATACGACGAGCGCCCCTTCGCCTCGAAAGCCGCCGACTCGATCAACAGACGGATCGGCGGCGGCCTGCTCCAGCGCGAGCAGGTTGTCGACGCGGGGGACTTCACGCTGCTTGAAAAGCTTTGCGCACACTGCGGGGAGCCGTATGCCGACGCCTCGATCCTGCCGACGGCGCTGCTGTCGGAATTCGCCGCGTCCGAGGTCAGGGTGGCGCTTTCGGGAGACGGGGCGGACGAGGTGTTCTGCGGTTATGAGCGCTATCTCGCGCTCCGCTACGCCTCGCGCTTTTCGCTTCTGCCGGGCTTCCTGCAGCGCCCTCTGCTCAGCACCGCGGGCGCGCTCGTGCCGGACGGCGGGGAGCGCACCGTCTCCGGGCGGCTGCGCCGTTTCCTCCGGGTCATGGCCGCCGCGCCGGAGCAGCGCTATTTCACGCTGCTCGACCGTTGCGGGATGCCGCTCAAAAGAGCGCTTTTCGGGGAGAAGCTGCGTTCGGCCGCGAACCGGAACTCCGCCGAGCTCTTCGACTCCCTGCAGTGGGAGCTGACCTCGGCGGACCGGACCGAACGGCTCTCGGAGCTCGATCTGCACACCTATCTGCCGGGGGACATCTTAACGAAAGTGGACATCGCTTCGATGGCGTATTCCCTTGAAGTGCGTTCGCCGTTCTTCGACCGCGAGGTCGTCGAGTTCGCGGCGCGGCTGCCGCTCTCCTGCAAGCTCCACGGGTCGAAGCGCAAGCATATTCTCTGCGAGGCGTTCAAAGACCTCCTGCCGCGCGAGATCGTGAACCGTCCGAAGAAGGGCTTCGGCGTCCCCGTCGCCTCTTATCTGCGCGGCGAGTGGCACAACCTCGCGGAGCAGGCGCTCTTTGACGGGAAGCTCTGCGGCGACGGGTACTTCAGGCGCGAAACGGTCATGGGGCTGTGGAAGGAGCACGAATCCGAAAAGCGCGACCACAGCTACCTGCTGTGGAGTCTCCTGATTTTTTCGCTTTTCCTGGAACGGAATTCACAAACGGAGAGGAAACTATCATGAAGCAAGAGAAACTCGTCATCGTCGGCAGCGGTCCGGCGGGCTACACCGCCGCGATCTACGCCGCGCGCGCGAACCTGAATCCGCTGGTCCTCGTCGGGACGCTTCCGGGCGGACTCCTGACCCAGACCACGCATGTGGAGAATTTCCCGGGCTTTCCCGAGGGCGTCACGGGCTTCGACCTTGTGATGGGGATGCAGCAGCAGGCCGAACGCTTCGGCGCGCGCGTCGAATTCGACGAGGTCGTCGAGTTCGAGCTGACCGACGGGGGCTGCCAGCTTCTGAAGCTCTCCTCCGGCGAAACGGTGGGGGCCGACGCGCTGATCCTCGCGACCGGCGCAAGCCCGCGCTATCTCGGGATCCCGTCGGAGGAACGGCTGCGGAACAAGGGCGTTTCCGCCTGCGCGACCTGCGACGGCGCATTCTACCAGGACGTCCCGGTTGCGGTGCTCGGAGGAGGCGACTCCGCGATGGAGGAGGCGATGTTCCTGACCCGCTTCGCGAGCAGGGTCTATGTCGTCCACCGCCGCGACGAGCTCCGCGCCTCGCGCATCATGGCGGAACGCGCCAGGGCGAATCCGAAAATCGGATTCGTCTGGTCCAGCACGGTCGAAGAGATCCTCGGGGAGAATAAAGTGACCGGGCTGCGCGTGAAAAACACGAAGACCGGCGAAGTTTCGGATATTGAATGCAGTGCGGTCTTCGTCGCGCTCGGGCACGTTCCGAACACAGGGCTCTACAGGCAGTTCATCGATACGGATGAAACCGGTTATGTGGTTCTGAAGGATAATTCGTCGATGACGAAGCTCAAAGGCGTCTTTGCCGCGGGAGACTGCGCGGATCCGAACTACCGTCAGGCAATCACGGCGGCAGGCATGGGATGCCGCGCCGCAATCGACGCCGAGCGCTATCTCGAGTGCCGGCACGAATAGTCCTGCCGTCCGCACCGTGGGAGTGAGGGAGGCGCTTCGCCCTCCCTCAACCCTCCCGACTTTTACCTGGACGGGTCATGCAGAGGCGTTTCTGCGCCAAATACCGCTCCTTCCGGCATGCTTTCCCGTTTTTTCGCGGAAAGGCAGCGCTCCCCCGCGCTGATGATTCATGGCCGTGTTGCCTGACCTTGCCGCCTGACCTTGCCGCCTGACCTTGCCGCCTG
This sequence comes from Lentisphaeria bacterium, assembly GCA_018265615.1. Lineage (GTDB taxonomy): Bacteria > Verrucomicrobiota > Lentisphaeria > Victivallales > Victivallaceae > Victivallis. The sequence goes on along the minus strand of JABLYX010000062.1, from coordinate 86 downwards.
ACCTTGCTGCCCGGCAAAAAAAGCGCGGTATGCGCCGCGGAGCGGATGTGAACGCACAACGCGGTTCGGCGCAGCCGAAGCGCGTT
>JABLYX010000117.1 GCA_018265615.1 Lentisphaeria bacterium | reverse complement strand
GCAGCAGCACGAGGCTGCGCCCCGGCAGCAGCCAGCGCAGGATCAGGCTCGACTCCCCCTCGCCGTAGAGCGACACGTTGTTCGGAATCTCCCGGTAATCCCAGAAGAGCAGCAGCTTGCGGAACTGCAGCTCGAAGAACGCGCCGGGCTCGCGGCACACCCACTCGAACATCTGCGCCGGAACGCTCACTTTTTCCGCGGCACGCGCCATCATGCGCCCGTACGCCTCGGGATACTCCATCGGCCCGGCCGGGAGCCCGGGGCTGCGCCCGCCCGCCGGGGCTTCCGGCGAATTTCCGAGCGCGAGCACCGCGTCCGCCGCGGTGGAGGGCCCCGTGAGCTTCCCGGTCAGCCGCGTGTTGTGGATCGCAAACGGCAGCTGCACGAGAAACGCGAAGCCGAGGAACAGCGCGCCCCCGGCGGCGATGCGCCGCCACCGGATCCCCCGCCGCCGCCCGGACCAGGCCAGTGCAGCGACGAGCCCCGGCAAAAACAGATTGATGTTGCCGCGCGTGAGGATCGCGATTCCGGCGACGGCCCCGGCGGCGGCCCAGCGTCCGGGGGTCCATTTTTCGCAGGCGCGCAGCGCAAGGTAGAAGAGCAGCGTGAGGTTGAACGCCTGCAGCGTTTCGTTCTGGTGGAACGGCGCATACAAAAGGAGCGGCGTCGAAACCGCCACGAGCGCCGCCGCGACGTATCCCGCCGTCTTCCCGGCCAGGCGCGCGGCGGAGAGCCCGGCAAGATAGCTCGTCCCCGCCCCGAGCAGCGACTGGACGAAGATCACGAAACCGATTGAACCGCCGGAGAGGAGGTAGCACACCGGCAGGAACACCGCATAGTAAAACGGCTGATAATAGAAGACGCCGGAGTATTCGCCCGCCGCCATCTCGCGGCCGAGCTTCATATAGGTCGCGAGGTCGGTGAGCGCGGAGGGCGCATAAACGCTGTTGTGCCCGCCGTTCGCCGCGCCGAGCTCGGCCCATACGCCGAGCCGGAGAAGCAGCGCGCCTCCGGCAATCGCGCCGAGGGCAAGCAAAAAACCGCGGCCGGAACGGATTCCGGCAGCGGCACTCTCTGTGGACGCCATGCCCGCCATCAGACGGTCATGAGCTCCTTTTCCTTGTTCGCAAGCTCCTTGTCGAGCGAGGCGATATAGCGGTCGGTGAGCTTCTGGATATCGTCGAGCGTCTTCTTGAGCTCGTCCTCGGTCAGGAGCCCGTCCTTCTGCGCCTTCCTGGCGGCTTCGTTGCCGTCGCGGCGGATATTGCGCAGCGCGACCTTCGCGTCTTCGACGAACCCCTTCGCCTGCTTCGCGAGCGTCGCGCGGCGATCCTGGCTGAGCTCCGGAATCGGCAGCTTGATGTGCGTGCCGTCGTTCATCGGGGTGATGCCGATATTCGAGGCGAGAATCGCTTTCTCGACCGTACCGAGGGAGCTTTTGTCCCACGGTTGGATCACGAGCAGCCGCGGCTCCGGCGCGGTGATGCCGGCGAGCTCCTTGAGCCGGGTCGGGGTGCCGTAGTATTCGACCATGACGTTCTCGACAAGCGCCGGAGAGGCTTTGCCGGTGCGGATGGCATGAAAATTGTTGATGAGGGCCTCTTCGGTCTTCATCATGTGCTCTTCGAGCTCGTCCAGAAGATTGGTCGGATCAAGTTGCATGGTTACACTCCCGTTGTTGTTCTGCATTTCACTTTCGTCCGGTAAAATAGCAAGCTTTTCCGTAAAATGCAAATGAAAAAACGCCCGAATCCGTGAAAATTCGGGCGAAAATTTCATTTCCGGTTCTTCTTCAGCGCTTCGAGCAGCACGCGCTTGCGGGCGTTGTCCGCCGAGGGAACGGCCCGGCCGAGGCTGACGCCCTCGTGCTCGATGCTCCACGGCGGCCACTCGCGGAACGCATGGTACGCCCAGTCCCAGCCGTACTCCTCCATGAGCTCGATCATGTCCGCGAGATAGCGGTCGCCGCCCTTCGCCCAGTTCGCCACGCTGAATTCGCCGACGAAAACCGGAACGCCGTGCTTCCGCTGGAACTCGATGACCGGCTTCATGCTGACCCGGAGCTGCTCCTTGTCCCAGTAGACGCCGTCGATCATGCCGGGATACGACCAGCGGACCTGGCTGAGCACCCCTTGGTGCGTATAGGCGTGCGGGCTGTAGAAGTGCGGGCTGTAGATGACGTTCTTCACCGCGAGCGGCCGGGTGTTCGTGAAGTCCGGCTCGGTGATGATCGGCGTCTCCGGATCGACCTCGCGGATCGCCTTCGCCAGGCGCTCCGACATCGCGAGCCACGGATTCTCCACGCCCCTGACGTACTCCTCCGCGACCGGCTCGTTCAACAGGTCATAGCCGTAGATCTGCGGATTGCCCCGGTAATGGCGCGCAAACCGCCGCCACGCCTCCTCAAGCGTGTCGAGGTCGGTCGACTCTCCGAGCACGTTGCTCGCGACCTTGTTCACCGTGGTTCCGGGTCCGGTGTGGAGATCGAGCACGATCCGGATGCCGTGCTTCCGGAAGAGCGGCATAAGTTCATCGAGCCGTTCGATTTCGGAGTCGATCCACGCGAGATACTTCTCCGGCGTCGAGATGTCGGCCTTCGGCTTCACGTTGCGCCCGGGGCTCATCTGGTAGCGGATCAGGTTCACGTTCCACTGTCCGAGCGTTTCGAACGCCCCGGGCGACATGTCGCCGCCGGACATGAAGCCGCGGAACCGCGCCCCCCTGCCCGGACCGCGCGGAATCGCCAGCGCCTCGGCGTTCACGGCGGGCCTCCCGTGAGCGGGGTCGTCGGTTTCGACGCAGCGGAAGATCTTCACGCCGGCGACCTCGAAGGTCCCCGACGCCTCCTGAATTCCGAGGGTGAGCGTCAGCTTCTCCGTATTCTCCGGGATAAGCTGCACGATGCGGCCGGTCGTCCACTCGTAAGAACCGAACTTCCGCGCCGGCTCCGGGTGGCGCGCCCTCCCCCCGGCGGTGACGGTCAGCATAACCTTCGTCCCGAAATAGGGTTTCGGCCCGCGCGTCAGGCCGCGCCCGCGATAAACCGCCTCAAGCTGGATGAGCCCGTTGACCTTCGCCGGGTCGAGCGCGATCGACATCATCTTCGTGCCGCGCTCCGCAAGTGTGAACAATACGGCGGGGCCCCCGTCCGGTCCGCCCTCCGGCAGGAGCTTCGCGGCGGAATACCCGGACCACGCCTTCAGCACCTCCGCCGAGCTGAAATCGGCCTCCCAGAGCAGTTCCGTGTTTTTGTATGCGCCGTGCAGCGCGGCGGATGCGGCCAGCAAAAGCAGCAGCAGGATTCCTTTTTTCATCATCCGTTCCCCCCGTCAGATCTTAATCTTCAATGAAATAAACACTGCGCTTGTCGACGTCGGAGTGGCCGTAATTGTACCACACCTGGGTGGGACGCCCCTTCCAGTTCGTGCGGTTCGCGCAATGACCGTCGAGGAACAGGAAGTTCGCGGAACTGCTGTGGCTCGGCCCGACATGCCACGAGCTCTCCAGCCAGCACTTCCCCGTCCCCGCGGCCATGGTCCCGACCTTCGTCGTGCTGAAGGTGTTTCCGGCCTTCCCCATAATATTGTTGTAATCGGAGTCCGCCACGGTGTAGGTGGCGGAGGGGCGGCGGTAGCGGGACGCCTTCACGATCGCGCCGGCAGGCGATGCATCGACCGCCAGGACGATGTTCCAGACGATCCCGTAGCTCAGGCGCAGATTGTTCGCCTCATCGGTCCGGTCGGAGGGGCAGCGGAACGGCTTCCAGCCGTCGCCGGAGGAAAGCGGCCAGCCGGACTCCCCGACCTTTCCGCCGATGTATCTGCCCCACTGGCAGTCCCAGCAGTTCCGGTGGTTGTTCTCGACATAACGCGGAGCGATATAATCCTCATTCTCTCCGATATACATGATCATCCCGGTGCCGATCTGCTTCAGGTTCGACATGCAGGAGGATTTGTGCGCCGATTCCCGCGCCCGGCTCAACGCCGGCAGCAGCATCGCCGCGAGGATCGCGATGATCGCAATCACAACCAGCAGCTCTATCAGGGTGAATCGCATACGCATAATGCGCAGTATGTGATGTGGAAAAGCTGTAAATGAGATGCAGGAAAACAATGTTGCCCGACAAGAAAGCGCGGTATGCGCCGCGGAGCGGATGTGAACGGACTGCATGGTTCGGCGCAG
>JABLYX010000061.1 GCA_018265615.1 Lentisphaeria bacterium | reverse complement strand
ACTCTTCTTCGAGCACCTCGAGCTTCTGTTCAAGCCCGGCGGTCTCCTCGGAGATATCGAGCGCGTGATGGACGCGCGGCGTGATCCGCGACTGCGGCACGAGCAGCGCCCCGGCGAGGAACGCCGCACCTGCCGCGGCCGGAATGCAGTTGCGGCGGCCGCCGATCCGGATTTTCGGCATTTCGGGCAGAACGATGCCCTCCCTCCACGCTCCGGGCTCCACTTCAAGGGATGAGGCAAGAACGCCGCCCGAGCCGCCCGTGCAGTCCAGCCACACCAGCAGCTTCCGCCCGTCGGGAAGATGCTTCAAGGCGTAAATGAATCCGCACGCGGCGGAAACCGCGAACGCGGCCGCCGCGATCCCCACCCAGACGGCAGCCGGCCATGTCCCGGCAAAAATACGGATGGCGAGAATCGCGCCGCCGGCGAAAAAGGCCGCTATGCCGAAGACGGCGAGGAAGCTGCGCAGAAACAGAGCCGAGCCGAGCCTGCGGCGCAGCCTGCGGGCCATTCCGCCCGCCTGTCGAACGGGGTCGCGAGTATTCATTCTTCATCCCCTGCTGTTTTACCGGACAACGCCGCACCTTACTCGAAAACATAATACCGTTTTCTTCAAATGCAAGAAGCTGCGGCCGTAAAAATCATTTTATTATCTGAGATGCGGCGAACGCAGTTATCTTACCGGAATATGCGGAAAAATTTGCATTATTCCGCGGCGGATGCTATACTAAACCAACCTTTGAAGGAGGATTTCATGAAAAAGCAACTGATTTCCGCCGTGCTCTCCGGCGCGGCACTCGCTCTGGCGGCCGTGGAGACCGCCCCGGTATTCACGGACAATATGATCCTGCAGCGCGACACGCCGATCCGCGTCTGGGGAACCGGCAAGGCTGGCGAGAATGTCGAAGTCACGTTCGGCGGCTCATCCGTCAAGGGAACAGTCGGCAGGGACGGCCGCTGGAAGCTCGAGCTCCCGGCTGCCAAAGCCTCCGCCGAAGGCACACTGCTCACCGTAAAGGGAGACTTCGGGACACAGATGTTCGGCAACGTGCTGGTCGGGGACATCTGGCTCTGCGCCGGGCAGAGCAATATGCAGTGGCAGCTCAAAAGCATCACCGGTGCCGCCGCCGTCGTCTCCGCGGCGAACAATCCCCTGATCCGGCTTTACAGGGTCCCCTGCGTCTGGAGCCGCACCCCGATGGAAACCCTCGACGCAAGCTGGACGCTCTGCACGCCGGAAACCGCCGCGGGCTTCTCCGCGGTCGGATATCTGACCGGAGCCGCGATCCAGAAGGAGATCAACGTTCCCGTCGGCCTCATCAGCATCGCCTGGGGCGGCTGCCGGGTCGAATCGATGACCGCGCTCGAATCCATGAAGAAGATCCCGGCCCTTGCGAAAACCGTCGAATCGGTCGAGAGCCAGCTTGCGGATATGAATAAGAAGAAGGACGACGAGCTGCGCAAGGACAAGCAGCGCCTCCCCGTCGCCTTGTACAACGCCATGGTCCGCCCCCTCGGCCCCTTCGCCGTCAAGGGGATGCTCTGGTATCAGGGGGAGGATAACCATTCCGAAGGCGCGATCTACGCGGAGAAGCTCAAGGCGCTCGCCGACACCTGGCGCAGCAACTTCGCGAATCCGGAGATGCCGATCTATATCGTCCAGCTTCCGCCGTACAAATACGGGAACGAAGACGGCAACCGCATCCCGAACTTCTGGGCCGCCCAGCAGCGCTTCGCTGAAACCGACAAAAACGCCGGCTTCATCGTTTCGACCGACTGCGGCGAAGAGAACGACATTCATCCGCGCAACAAGATTCCGTTGGCGCAGCGCCTCGCGAACCTCGTGCTTTTCCGTACCTACGGAATCGGCGACGACGCCGCCCTCGCCCCGACCTTCCGCAGCGCAACCCGCGACGGCGGCAGGTTCATCGTCGAATTCGACCACGCGAACGGGCTTGCGACCCGCGACGGCAAACCCGTCTCGCACCTGATGCTGGCCGGAGAAGACAACCTCTTCCACCCCGCAACCGCGACGATCGAAAACGACAGGCTCGTCGTCACCTCGGAACGCGTCCGGGAGCCGCGGCGTCTCCGCTTCGGCTGGGACAAGCTCGCGAACCCGAATCTCGTGAACAGCAAAGGCGTGCCCGCCGCTCCGTTCGATACCGCCGTCAAAGTGAAATAATCCAAAGAGGGGGCCTTCCCGCCAAATGAAAAACCCGCGGAATTGTCAATGCAGTTCCGCGGGTTTTCTCATGGCTGCCAGCGCCGGTAAGGATTCCGGCTCAAGGCTCCGTTGCTGTAGCGGCGGTCGTCCGAAACCTCGCAACCGAGCCACGGCGGGCGCAGAAAACCGGCCTGCTCCTCATCGAGCTCCAATTCGGCGGTGAAGAGCCCTTCGTTTTCCCCGTGGTACTCGTCGACCTCCCAGACGGCCCCGGCGAAAGGCACAAGGTAGCGCGTCTTCTCCACGATCCGCGCACCGCAGAATTCGCGCAGCATCGCCTCGGCGTCCGCTACGGGAATCCCGTACTCGAATTCGCTGCGCGAGAAGTTCCGGGCGGCTCCCTTGACCGTCAGGAACGCATTCTCGCCGGCGATCCTGACCCGGACCGTCGGGGCCCCGGGCGAAAGCTCGAAATATCCCTGGACCATCCGCACGCCCCGGTCCGCATCGGCGCGCCACGCATCCGACGCAAGCAGGAACTTGCGTTCGATCTCGATCCCCATTATTCCACGGTCCCGAACTGGTAGACCGTCGTCTGCTTGTACGGACGCCCCGGCTCGAGCCGCATGTCAGGAAAAGCCGGATGGTTGACCGCATCCGGCCAGAGCTGCGTTTCGAGGCAGAACGCCCCGAACTGCGGATAGCCTTTCCCGTTTTTGCCGATCGCCGTCCCGTCGAGGAAGTAGCCCATATAGAACTGAACGCCCGGCGCGCTGGTCGAAACCCGCAGCTCGATGCCGGTCGATTCCGAACTCGCCACCGCGATGTCGCGCTTCATGACCCCGTCAATGTCGGAGAGGATGAAGTTATCGTCGAACCCCATCGGCAGCTCCGCGAAAATCTCCCGGAAGCTCCTGCCGCCGTTCAGGTCGTACGGAGTTCCCGCCACCGCCGGGCAGTTCCCGGTCGGAGCCTTGTCCTCCCCGACCTCCGTGCGGCGGCCGGCGGCCAGCCTGATCCGGTGGTCGAGGCAGTTCCCCGCCGCCTCCCCGGCCAGATTGAAGTACGCATGGTTCGTCATGCTGACCACGGTCGGACGGTCGGAGGTCGCCGTGTAATCGAGAATCAGCTCATTCGCTTCCGTCACCATATAGACCAGCGTCGCTTCGACCGCGCCGGGAAACCCGGCGTCGCCGTCGGGGCTCTGCAGCCGCAATGCGAGCATCGAGTCGTCGATCGCCTCGGCTTTCCAGAAACGGCGTCCCCAGCTGTCGCCGCCGTGCAGCGTATTGAGCCCGTTGCTGTCGTTCAACGCAAGCTTGTACTCTCTGCCGTCAAAGGAGAAACGGCCGCCGCCGATGCGGTTCGCCACACGCCCGATGACCGCGCCGAAAAACGGACGGTTCTCCACATAATCGGCCGGATTTCCGAAGCCGAGCAGCACATCGATCATCCGGCCGTCCCGGTCCGGCGCCCAGATGCCGACCAGCGCCCCGCCGAAATCGGTGATGTCGGCGCCGAAGCCGGAACGGTTGCGGAGCCGGTACAATTTTGCGGTCCGCCCGTCGGCGGTCTTGAAAAATTCTTTCACTTCCATATTCATTCCTCCTCGACCGGAGCCCCGGTCAGTTCGTTGCAGGTTTTGAAATGCAGTTTCGCACAGCGTTCGAATACGGAAGCGCCGTAGCGCCCGGCCAGTGCGCGGCCGGTTTCTTTGACCTGGGGGCCCGCACCGCGCGGCAGCTCCACGCCGAGTTCAGCTCCGAGCTTCGCCATGCCGCGCAGAAACTGTTCGCGCGACAGGATGCTCGCCGCGGCGACCGCGACGTCGCTCTCGGCCTTGGTCCGCTGGTCGAGCCTGATCTCCCGTCCGCGCGTCATCAATGCGCGCTGGATCAAACGCTCGTCCGCAAATTTGTCCGACAGCATGCGCGGACACGACGGAACCTTCTCAAGCAGATTTTCGATGACCCGCGCATGTCCCCACGCCAGCAGCCGGTTCAGGTTGCCGAACTTCGCGTAAAGCCGGTTGTAAGTCTCCGGGCCGAGCACGACAGCCGTCCAGCCGTCGCCGACGATCCCGCGGATTTTCGCGGAGAGCTCAATGATCTTCTTCGAGCTTTTAATCAGCTTCGAATCGCAGCAGCCGATCTCCCGCAGCTTCGGCCCCGTCTCCGCATCCGCATAGACACCCGCGATGCAGAGCGGCCCGAAGAAGTCGCCCTTGCCGCTCTCGTCCACGCCGCCGTGCGGATCGACCGTTTCCACCGGCGGTTCCTCCTCATAGCCGAACCCGAAGGCATGCAGGATCTCCGGCTCGAGGATGAACGTCACGAAATCTTCGGTTCCGCCGCCCTGCACGGTCAGCTTGCCGGAGTTGTATGCGACGACGTTCGTTTTCTCCAGCGCGGCCTTCCAGCGCGCATACGGCTGTTCCGAAAATGCCCAGCCGCGCCCGTCAAGCAGGAGGCGCAGCTCTTCGGCCTGCTCTTCCGTCACGGGGCAGACGTAACTTGTGACCTTCTTCTTTTCCGCCATCATTTCACCTCGGTCCGGCCGGAGAGAGCGGCCGTAATCGTGGCTCCGTCCGCATAGGAGAGGTTCGCCCCGGCGGGGAGCCCGAGCGCGGGCTGCGTAATCCGCACCGGCGTCTCACGGAGCAGCTCCGCGATATAGATCGCGGTTGCCCGCCCTTCCACATCGCTGCTCAGGGCGAGGATCACCTCCCGCACCGCCCCTGAACGCGCCCGTTCCAGCAGCCGCGGCAGGCTGAGGCCCGAACCGTTTTCCGCATCCATCGGGGAGATCCGGCCCCCGAGCACATGATAGCGGCCGCGAAAGTTGCCGCTCGCTTCGATGGCGAACATCTGCGCCATCGTTTCGACCACGCACACGAGCGCAGCGTCGCGCTGCGGCTGGCGGCAGACGGCGCAGAGCTCTCCCGCATCGGCAAGAGCGCCGCATTCGGGACACGCCGACACCGTCTCCGGCAGCGTGCCGAGCAGCGTGCCGAGGAATTCAAGCTTCTCCGGCTCCCACTCCAGAAGCGAAAGCGCCAGCCGTTCCGCGCCGCGCCGGCCGATGCCGGGCAGCTGCTTCAATGCCGCAATCAGCGCCTCCACCGCTTCGGGATAATGCATCATCTGTCCGCGACCCTCAGAAAATACCGGGGAGATCGACTCCGAGCCCGCCGGTCACTTCGTTCATCTTCTCCTGCGCGGTCGCCTTCGCCGCGGCGAGCGCTGAATTCGTCGCGATCATGATCTGCTCCTCGAGCGCGGCGCGGTCCTTCAGCGCCTCGTCGGTGAGATTGACCTCTTTGACGCGGAAGTCGCCGGTGACGGTCACGCGGACCTGACACCCCGGGCTCGACGCCGAAAACTCCATCGTCGGCATCTCTTCCTTGAATTTTTTGAGGTTCGCCTGAATATCCTTCGCCTTGGACATCATCTTCGCAAGTTCACCCAGATTACCGAACATATCGTAAAATCCTTTTTTCTGTCTTCTGTTTCATCAAAAAAGCCGGCTTGAATCTGCTGCAAGCCGGCTCGCCGTTCCGAACGGATCGGAATTATTTGCTCTCTCCGGCCTTTTTCAGCTCGGAGCCGTTGACCGACTTCACATTGTTGTTGCCGGCAACGGGCTCCTTCGCATGCCAGAGCGACACCAGCTGCGGGGAGATGTAGATCGACGAATAAGTGCCGATGACGATGCCGAGCATCATGATGAGCACGAAGTCGTTGATCGCCGCCCCGGCGCCGAGGAACAGGACGAACACCACGATGAACGTGGTCAAACTTGTCAGGATCGTCCGGTTCAGCGTCTGGTTAACCGAGAGGTTCACATTCTCGTCGAACGTCTTGCATGTTCCGAGATTCTTGTTTTCCCGGATGCGGTCGAAGATGACCACCGTGTCGTTGATCGAATAACCGATCACGGTCAGCAGCGCGGCCACCACCGTCAGAGAAACGGTCCGGCCGGTCGCGAGGAAAATCCCGAGCGAAATGATCACGTCATGCGCCAGAGCAAGGATGCTCGACAACGCGAAGGTGAACTCATACCGCAGCGAAATATAAATGCCGATGCCGATGATCGAAAGGCCGATCGCAATGAGCGCCGCCTTGGTGAACTCCTCGCCGATCAGGCCGCCGACGCTCGATTCGAGTCCGCCGGAGAGCTTCGCCTCCGGGAACTTCCCGTTCAGCAGCTTCAGCAGGATATCCTTCGGGCTCGCGGTCGTGTCGATCGTGCTCCCGGTCTGGTCGCCGCGTACAAGGATCTCCAGCTCTTTTTCGCTCTCGATCGAATTGTACTTGTAGGTGACGGTCGCCTCATAGCCCGCCTCAGAAAGGACCTTCTCGATCTCCTCCTGCGGAATCTGCTCGACATAGTTGAACGACACCTGCGTGCCGCCGGTGAAGTCGATCCCGAGCATTCCGCTGCCGCGCACAGCAAAGAGCACAAACGACGCGAGAATCAGAAAGCCGGAAATCGCGAACACCTTGCTCCGCATGGCCCGGAAGTTGTAATGGGCGTTCCTGAAGAACTGCATCATCGTCAGTTTCTGCAAATTCGCATAGGCGAAAAGGTAATCGAAGATCAGCCGGGTCACGAAAAGCGCCGTGAACAGGCTCGACAGAATACCGATCGACAGCGTCACGGCGAAGCCCTTGATCGCGCCGGTGCCGACATACATCAGGATGATCGCGGTGATCAGGGTCGTGACGTTCGCGTCAAACACCGCTGAAAACGCACGGCTGTAGCCGAGGTCGACAGCCGTACGCAGGTTTTTGCCCGCCGCAATTTCCTCCCGGATGCGCTCAAATACCAGCACGTTCGCATCGACCGCCATGCCGATGGTCAGCACGATGCCCGCAATGCCCGGCAGCGTCAGCGTCGCGTTGAAAGCCGCGAGCGCCCCGAGCACCAGGACAATGTTGAGCGTCAACGCACAGACGGCGACAAGGCCGGCAAGGCGATAGTAAATGCACATGAACGCCGCAACGACCAGAAGGGAGATCACGCCGACCCAGATGCCGTTCGCCACGTTCGCGGCGCCGAGCTTCGGATCGGTATCGAACACCGCGTCGATCTTGATCTGGAACGGGAAACTGCCGGAAACCAGCGCGTCGGCGATGCTCTTGGCCTCTTCGTCCGAGAAACGGCCGGTGATCTGGGCGCTGCCGCCCGTGATCGCATCGTTGATCCTGGGGGCGCAGTAAAGCTGGTCGTCGAGCACGATCGCCATGGAGCGGCCGACGTTCGCGCGGGTCACATCCGCAAACTGGGCCGCGCCGCGCGAATTGAAGGCGAGCATGATCATCCGCTGGCCGAACTGATCCTTGTTCGCATAGGCGCTGACGATGTCCTTGCCGGTCATCTTCGGCATCTTTTCGACTACATAATAGGTCACGAGCGGAGCCTGCCCGGCCCGGAATTCACTGGTCCTCATCAGCTCGTAGCCGAACGGAGGAACGAAGCTCTTCTCGTTTTCCGTCGTAATGCCGCTCACAAGCTGCGCGTTGTTCTCATGAACCATGCGGAAGTTCAGCTTCGCGCTCATCTTGATGAGGTTCATGAGCTTGACCTTTTCATCCTTCGCAACGACAGGCGCGCGCAAAGCGACGTAGGAGTCGCCGGTCGGGGCGATCTCCGCTTCGAAGATCTTCTGCCCCTCGAGACGCTTGCGGAGCGTCTCGATCGCGATGTCGCGGTAACGGTCGAAGTTGCTCTGCCGGTCGATCAGGCTCTGCTTCTCCGCTTCGGTCTGCTCGACGCCCTTGGCGAGCTCCCTGCTGAGCTCTTCATCCGGAACGAGCTGGAGAATGAACTCCACACCGCCGTTCAGGTCGAGGCCGAGACGGATCGAGCTTGACGCATGCTTGCGGATTATGCCCATCACGTCGCGGTTATCCTGCAGGTCGTTGCCCTTGACCATTTTGGTCAGGTCGACACCGGTCTCCTCGGCGGCTTTCAGGAGCGCCTGCGACTGATAGAGATTCGGGTCTCCGCTGCGCAGCTTTTCGGCGTCCGCGACGAGCTTGGCGGCGTCCTCCTGAATTTTCTTCGCCTCCTCCGGATTCGCCGGCTTGACCAGCAGACTCAGGAAGGTTTCATAGTAATCCCGCTCGAACAGCGGATGGATCGCGGAGGCGAACACCCCCACGACCACCAGTGCGATGAGCGTCCGCAAAATCAACGGTCTTTTGTTCATTCCCTGACCTGTTCCCGTGTCGTTATTTCTTTTCGGCCGGAGCGGAGGTGCCAACCGCCTCCGCCACACCGTTCTTGACCACCTCGACAATGACTTTGTCGGCGATTTCGACCATGTAGCTCTTATCCTTGACCTCGACGATCGTGCCGAACATGCCGGTGTTCAGCATGACGCGCGTCCCCTTCGCTATGGTGTCGAGCATCTGCTGGCGCTTCTGCTGCTGCTTCTTCTGCGAACGGAACGTGAAGAAGAACATCACGCCGAGCACCACCAACATCAGGATGATCGGGTTTCCCCAGATCGGAGTGGCCGGCTGCTCCGCCGGTTTCGCGGCCGTCGGGTCGGCGGCACCCTGGATGGCCTGAGGGGCCGCCTGAGCGGCGTTGCCTGCGGCGCCCTGAGGCGCTCCGGGACCGATTGCGGTGGTAGTCGGGGCGGCGGCGTCGGCCAGAATGAAATTCAAACTCATGTTTTCTCCTTAAACGATTGTTGTTGCGTGACTGCGTTTATCCACTAATATGACATCTTTTTATCGTTCTTTCAAGCCCAAACGGCGGAAATGCGTCTTAAATTCGCCCCCGGCGGCCTCCCCGAGCACCATATGCAGCATTTCCCCGCACTGCCGCCCGACCAGGGAATGAAGCCCGGACGGAACTTTTTCCAGCGGAACCGCGAGCCGGTACCCTTCAAATGTGCGCGCAACAGCCGCATGACGGCGCAGCATCTCTTCGAACGCCGCCGGCTCCTCCGGCCAGCGCAGGAACAGGATGGAGAAATCGACGTTGCGCTTCCGCAGCTCCCGGACCGCGAACAAATGCTCCGCCGGCGTCGTCGGCTCTTCACTCTCATCGAGGGCAATGCCAAGATCGCGCTTTGCTCCGGCCGCCGCAAGCTTCGCGGCGAATCCGGCCAGACCGCCGCAGCGGAAGCAGCAGTGTTCCGCGCTGCTGCGGTCGAACGCTTCGAGCCGGCCGCCACTGAGAACAAACTGCTTTCCGGCGTACTCCTCCGAGCCGTCTCCGCCGGAGGGGCGCAGCAAAACGACCGTCGCGCCGGAGGCAAATGCCCGCTCCGCTCCGGACAAAGTCGAAACACGGCCGCCGTCCACGCCGTACCCGTTCCGGAAATCCCCGGAGAAGACCAGAAAAACCGCCTCATCCGAAGCCGCGGAAAACACAGGGAACAGCAGCTCGGACCGCACGGCGCAGAGCCGTTCCCCGGCCCCCTCTCCGGCGCCGAAGCCGACCGTCCGGCCCCCGCCGGGCAGCTGCTTCGGAGCGCACCAGGGGAAATGGCGCCTGAGCGCCGCCGCATTCACGGCGGAAAAAGCACCGCACAGCAGGACCCCGCCGTCATCGAGCGCGAACCGCTCCCCTTCGAAACCGTCCGGAAGCCGTTTGTTGCAGTCGGCCACGACGAGCAAACGCCGCTCCGCGCCGGAGCCGGCCGTCAGGACCACGCTCAGCCCGAGCTTATGAACCGACTCCGGCTCGAACGGGAACGCGCTCCCCGCGCCGGCAAGCAGCATGCGGATTTCCGCCTCGCTCTTCCCGAGCAGTGCAAGAACCTTCTGGGCAAACTCTCTCATGGGCTCCCGTCGTAAATTGAATTGACCGGTTTAATATACCACAAACGTCTCCCGGATACAAGAAACGCCGCTTGATTTTTCTCTTTCCCGTGGCAGATTATACTCGTTTCGAGCAAAAACTTCAAATTCGCAAAGGAGGCTGCTGCATCATGATCCGCGACGCATTCAAAATGAAACTGAAACCCGGCTGTATCGGCGAGTACCGCAAACGGCACGACGAAATCTGGCCGGAGCTCGTCAAGGCGCACACCGACTGCGGCATTTCGGACTACTCCATCTTCTTCGACGAAGAGACGCTGACTCTCTTCGCCTTCCGCCGCCTGACCCGCGACAATACCGCAGGCCGCATGGGCGGACTCGACATCGTCAAAAAGTGGTGGGAATACAACCGCGACCTCATGGAGGTCCATCCGGACAGCTCACCGGTGTTCACCCCCCTCGTTGAAGTGTTCCACATGGATTGAGCAGAAAGCCGGAAGGGAGTCATCCCCTCCGGCTTTTCCTTTACAGCCCCCTGCTGATCCGGATCGAACAGAAGTTCGGGCCGCACATCGTGCAGAACTGCTCGTCGCCGTGTCCGTGGTCCGGCGGCAGGTCGCGTTCGGCCAGCGCCTCGGCACGGAGTTCGCGCGCCTTCTCCGGGTCGAGCGCGTACTCGAACTGCTTCTCCCAGTCGAAATCCGCCCGCGCCCGGCTGATCGCATCGTCGCGGTCGCGCGCACCCGGCTTGCCGAGCGCAACGTCAGCCGCATGCGCCGCGATCTTGTAGGCGACCACGCCGTCGCGCACGTCGCGCGCGTTCGGCAGCCCGAGATGCTCCTTCGGCGTCACGTAGCAGAGCATCGCCGCCCCGGAATAAGCCGCCATCGTCGCGCCGATCGCGCTCGTGATATGATCGTAACCCGGCGCGCAATCGATCACAACCGGACCGAGCACATAGAACGGCGCATCGCCGCAGCACTCCCGCTCGCGGGTCATGTTCATCGCGACCTCGTTGAACGGGATGTGGCCCGGCCCCTCGACCATAGCCTGGACATCCGCGGCACGGCAGCGGCTCACCAGCTCGCCGAGCACGTCGAGCTCCGCGAACTGCGCCTCGTCGCTCGCGTCCGCGAGACAGCCGGGGCGCATGCCGTCCCCGAGCGAAAGCGTCACGTCATAACGGCGGCAGATGTCGAGAATCCGGTCGAACGCCGTATAGAACGGGTTCTCTTTATTGAACTTGTTCATCCATGCCGCAAGGATCGAACCGCCGCGGCTCACGATCCGCAGCAGCCGCTTCTTCGCCATCGGCACCTGCGCCTTCAGGAGCCCCGCGTGGATCGTCATATAATCGACCCCCTGTTCGGCCTGCTCCTCCATGACCTGCAGAATCAGCTCCTCGGTCAGGTTGTCGACCGTGCTGCAGCGGGCCAGCACCTCGTACAGCGGAACCGTGCCGACCGGAATCGGGCTGTGGCCGATGATCGAGCGGCGGATTTCGTTGATGTCGCCGCCGGTACTGAGGTCCATGACCGTATCCGCCCCGAATTTCACCGAATATTCAAGCTTCTCAAGCTCCTGCCGCGGGCAGCTCGCCACGGCGGAGTTCCCGATATTCGCGTTGATTTTGGTCTTCAGGATCCGGCCGATGCCGATCGGCTGCAGGTTCTTATGGTTGACGTTCGCAGGGATGACAATCGTTCCCGCCGCAACGCCTTCGCGGATCTTCTCCGCCGGAAGCTGTTCCTGTTCCGCCACACGCTGCATGGCCGCAGTGATGATTCCGGCTTTCGCCTGCGCCGGCTGGGTAATCGTCTTCATCGCAACTCCTTCTTGTGTCAAACAAATACGGCCGGAAACCAGCTCCGGCGCCGTGGTTAAATCAGTTGTTTCCGCCGTTCTCCGCCAACAGCTTTTCGAGCCCCGCAATCGTGCGGTCGGCGGCTCCGGCATGACGCCGGATCGCCTTGCCGGCCCGCTCGCCGAGCTCGCGCCGCAGCGTCTCATCGGTCAAAAGCCTGTGCAGCTGGCCGTAGAGCTCCGCGTCGCCGGTCACGGTCGCCACCGCGTTCTCCTGCAGCAGAACCTTCAGGATGAAGCGGAAATTGCGCAGCACATGCCCGGTCACGATCGGCTTGTCGAGCAGCGCCGGCTCAATGAGGTTGTGTCCCTCGTCATGTCCGGCAAGGCTCTTGCCCATGATCACGAGGTCCGCGCCGTTCATGAGCTTCAGCATTTCGCCGGTCGTATCGGCCAGCAGCACGTCGACCGGCTCCCCGGCCGGCGCCCCGGCGCTGCGGCGCACAAATCTCAGGCCAAGCCTCTTCAGCATCTCAACGATGTCGTTCGCGCGCTCGACATGGCGCGGAACCAGCACGAGCTTCAGGCCCGGGATCTCCTTCCTGAGCCGCAGATAGGTCTCCGACACAAGCTCCTCCTCGCCCGGATGCGTGGAGGCGGCCAGCAGGATCAGATGCTTCCCGGAGCCGAAGCATTCGGAATACCCGGCGTCCGGCAGATCAGCGGGCGCTTTCTGATCGAACTTCAGGTTCCCGGCGACAACGACGTTCGCCCCGGGGGAAATCGACAGATAACGCTCCGCATCCGCTTCGGTCTGCACCGAAATCAGGTTGAACATCCGCAGCAGCGGGCCGAAGAAGAAGCGGATCTTCCGGTATCCTTTCACCGAATGATCCGACATACGGCCGTTCACAAGCGTGACCGGCACACCGCGTTTGCGCGTCTCGGCGACGAGATTCGGCCAGATCTCCGTCTCGAAGATCACCAGCATCGACGGCTGAAGCACTTTCAGGGTCCTCCGCACCATCCAGAGGAAATCGATCGGGCAGAAAATCACGGCCGTATTCTCCGGCTTCTGGTTGCGGACCAGCTCCTGCCCCGTCGTGGTAGTCGTCGAAAGAATGAATTTCCGCTCCGGGTTTGCGGCCTGCCACGAGCGCAGCAGCGAAAGCGCGACCACGGCCTCGCCGACGCTCACGGCGTGGATCCAGACCGCGCCGTGGAACGCCTCAAGCTCCCGGACCCGCTCCGGCGTGAAACAGCCGAACCGTTCGTTGAACGTGTCCTTCCAACCCGGACGGTTCCGGTATTTGAGATACAATCCCGGTACGTAAAACAGAAAGCCGAGCGGCATGAAAAGGTTGTAAAAAAAACGAAACATGATTATTCCACCGTGACACTCTTGGCCAGATTCCGCGGCTGGTCGATTTCACAGCCGCGTTCGACCGCAATATAATAGGCAAACAGCTGAAGCGCCACCGTCGTCGGCAGCGGCGCGATGAAACGCGAACACGGCGGAATGAAAATCACGTCGTCGGTCAGGGCTTCGACCTCACGGTCCCCGGCTGTCGCCACCGCCACGACCGGGGCGCGCCGCGCCCGGCACTCCTGAATGTTCCCGAGGATCTTGTCGCGACCCGGAATGTCGTTCGCCAGCGCCAGCACCGGATGCCGCTCGTCGAGCAGCGCGATCGGGCCGTGCTTCAGCTCGGCGGCGTGGTATCCCTCCGCATGGACGTAGCTGATCTCCTTGAGCTTCAACGCCCCTTCGAGCGCGGTCGGATAGAGGCAGCCGCGGCCGATATAGAAGAAGTCGTCGAACCCGGCGTACCGCTTCGCGATTTCGCGGATCTTCTCCGCCTGCCCGAGCACGGTCCGGATCAGGTCCGGCGCCTGTTCGATCTCACATGCGAGCTCGCACCCTTCGCTGCGGTTCAGCCGGCGGTTCCGGCCGAGCAGCAGCGCCATCAGCAGCAGCACCGTCACCTGGCTCGAAAACGCCTTGGTCGACGCCACGCTGATCTCCGGGCCGGCATGCAGATAGACCCCCCTGCCCGCCTCGCGGGCGATGGTCGAGCCGACCACGTTGCAGAGCGCCGTGATGAGCGCGCCCTTGCCCACGGCCTCGCGGACCGCGGCGATCGTGTCGGCGGTTTCGCCGGACTGGCTGATCGGGATCACGAGCGTATTCGGCTCGATGATCGGGTTCCGGTAGCGGAACTCCGCCGCCTGCTCGACCGAAGTCGAAATCCCGGCGATGTCTTCAAAATAGTATTCGGCCACCATGCCGGCGTGCATGCTGCTGCCGCAGCCGGCGATGACGATCCGGGAAATCAGCGCAAGGTCGCGCGGAGAAAGCTCCATGCCGTTCAGGATCGCGGTCCCCATCTCGCGGCTGATCCGGCCCCGGATGGCGTTCTCGATGGTCTCCGGCTGCTCGAAGATCTCCTTGAGCATGAAATGCGGATAGTTCCCCTTTTCGGCCGCCGCCGCATCCCAGTCGATCTTCGCGACCTCACGCTCGACGGGAACATTCGAGATGTCGCGCAGGTCGATGCTTTCGGAGGTGATTGCCGCGATGTCGCCGTCGTTGAGGTAGATGACCTTCCGGGTGTGAGCAAGAAGCGCCGAAATGTCGCTTGCGATCAGGTTTTCTCCGTCGCCGAGCCCGATCACCAGCGGGCTGCCCTTGCGCGCCGCCACAATGAGCCCGGGATGATGAAGCGAAACCACGGCCAGCCCGTATGTCCCGGAAACCTGCCGCAGCGCCGCCGCCGTCGCGGACAGGAGGTCGCCCTCGTACGCGTCGGCGATCAGGTGGACGATCACTTCGGAGTCGGTCTGGGAGCGGAAATGATATCCCTTTTTCTCCAGGTGCCTCCGCAATTCATGGTGGTTTTCGACGATGCCGTTGTGGACGATCGCGAATTCGCGCTTTTCATCGCAGTGCGGATGCGCGTTGACCGTCGAGGGCACGCCGTGCGTCGCCCAGCGGGTATGTGCGATGCCGCACACGGCAAAATCCTTCAGATCCGGCTCGGCGAGGAACGCCCCTTCCAGGCGCGCAACCTTGCCGACCTCTTTGATCTCCGCAAGCGTATCCGGGCCGACCAACGCCATGCCGGCGGAGTCGTATCCTCGGTATTCAAGCCGCTTCAGGCCGTCCAGCAGAATCGGCGCCACGGCGCGGTGCCCGGAGTATCCGATAATTCCACACATGAAACACTCCTATTCCATATCGGGAGAAAAGTGGGTTTTGATATATTCCGCCGCCTCTTCGAGCGAACCGAGGATCTTTGTGCAGTACCGCACCATCCACGGGCTGCACTCCCGGTATTCATACGGGGAAAAGGCCACGACGAACTTGCCGAGCACATGCGACGCATAGAACACCTCCATGCTCGTGCCGATGCTCGGCCGGCTGTAATTCACAAGAATGATATCCGCATTGCGCACATCAAGCAGATCGAATTCGACGATCTCATTCGCACTGTCCACCTCGCGGTCGACGAACTTGCGGCGCATCGGGTCGAGCAGCCGGTACTCTGTGCCGAACAGGAGCTTCGCGCACTCGCGCCATTCGCGCGCAACGCCCGCATGCTCATCCATGATCGGGCCGGAGAGGTAGATCGTCTTGAGGTGTTTTTTTCCGTTATTCATACTGACTGCCCATTCAGATATTCGCAACCTCGGGAGCACGCTGGTTGATCAGCGCTTCCGCGATGGCCAGCGCATCCGTCGCGTTCGTGCAGCCGAGCGCGGCCTGCGCGGCCTGCTCCATCTCGTACATCGACATGCTGCGGATCACGCGGCGCACGACGGCGATCGACGAAGGCGCCATGCTCAATTCATGCACGCCGAGCCCGACCAGCAGCGGAACCATGTACGCATCCGCCGCGACCTGCCCGCAGACGCTGACCCAGATATTGTGCCGTTTCGCAGCCTCCACGCAGAGCCGGATCAGCTCCAGGATCGCCGGATGCGACGGGCGGTAGAGATACGCCACGCGCTCATTGCCGCGGTCGATCGCCATCGTGTACTGCACGAGGTCGTTCGTCCCGATGCTGAAAAAATCGACCATCGGCGCGAACTTGTCCGCCATCAGGGCCGCCGCCGGCGTCTCGATCATGATGCCGAGCGAGAGATTCGAAACATGCTCCTTCTCCTCAGCCTCAAGCTGCTGCTGCAGCTGGCCGATGATCGAGCGCACCTCGATCACCTCGCGGATGCTGCTGACCATCGGGAGCATGACCTTCAGATTCCCGAAGACACCGGCGCGAAGCAGCGCGCGAAGCTGGGTTTCGAGGATGTCCCGCCGTTCATGCAGACAGAGACGGATCCCGCGCAGCCCGAGGAACGGGTTCTGCTCGTTCGCGCGGTAGATATTCGTGTTGAACTTGTCGCCGCCGACATCGAGCGTCCGCACGATCAGGGGCGCATTGTCGCATTCCACGAGGAGCTTCTTGTAGACTTCAAACTGCTCCTCTTCATCCGGCAGCGTCTGCCGGTTCATATACAGATATTCGGTGCGGAACAGCCCGACGCCGCTTGCGCCGCTGCGCTTCACCTCCCCGACCTTATCCGGGGAGTCGAGGTTCGCGGCAAGCTGCACGATGAAACCGTCGGTCGTCTCGGGATGCAGCTCGCTCTCGCTCTCAAGCCGGCTCCAGAGCTGGCCGGCCTCGGCCTTCTTCAGCCGGTACGCCTCTTCGGTGCGGGCGTCCGGATTGATGACGAGCTTTCCGCTGAATCCGTCGATGATGAGCTTGTCGTCGGCGGAGAGCTGCTCCGGCAGCTCCGGCGGGATTCCGACAATCGCCGGCAGCCGCATCGAACGCGCGAGAATCGCGGTATGGCTCGTTGCGCTGCCGGTCTCCACTGCGAACCCGAGCACTTTGCCGGCGTCGAGCCCGGCGGTTTCGGAGGGAGACAGACTGCGCGCCACAATGATCCGGCGGTCGTCCATGTCGATCTCGTGATCGTGGACGTGGATATTCGTCAGGTTCGAGAGAATCCGGGCGGCGACGTCGCGGATGTCGGCGGAGCGTTCGCGCAGATACTCGTCCGGCATCTCCGCAAATACGTTTGCAAAATGTTCGCTGGCAAGATAAAGCGCATATTCCGCCGCATACAGTTTCTCTTTGACCCCTTTTTCGACCTCGGCGTTCAGCGTACGGTCGTCGACGATCATGATGTGCGCGTCGAAAATCTCGGCGTCCTGCGCCCGGAGTTTGTCGCGTACCTCTTTGCGGAGCTCCATAAGCTGGGTGCGGGTCAGCGCCAGCGCCGCGGAGTAACGCGAAAGCTCGGAGGGGATCTCATCTTCGGTGATCCTGTGCGGCTCCGGCTCCCGGTAGCGGGCCGGGCCGGTGATGCGCGTCGTGCGCCCGATCGCAATCCCCGGGGATACCGCGATCGCCTGAATCGTCTGTGTCGGGAGTGCCATCGTTCCGCCCCTCCTATTCTTCTTCGCCGAAATTCGACTCGAAAAATTCGACGGCCGCCCTGAACGCGGCTTCGGCCTGCGGCCCGGAAGCCCGGAGGATGAGCCGGGTCCCCTTTCCGGCGGCGAGCATCAGGAGGGAGAGGACGCTGCGGCAGTCCGCCTCGCCGTCCTCGTCGCCGTCGATCTTCTCAACGCTCATCGACGCATCGAACGCCGAAGCGATCCTGACCAGCTGAGCGGCCGGGCGCGCATGCAGCCCCATGGTGTTGCCCACGGTGATCTCCCGTTCGAAAACTTCATCCCCACTCATGTATGCCAGCAGCTCCCGTCGTCTTTATTTAGAACCATATCCCCACGGCCTGTTAATATACACCGTTTTCCGGGATAAAGCAACCGGCCGCGGCTTGTAAATTCGGATTTCAACGGTTATATTCAACGCATAATCCTCAAAACACCCTTTATTCATCATAAGGAAGCACTCCACCATGAACAAAAACTGGCATATTGAAACCCAGGCGGTCCAGGCCGGCTATCAGCCCGGCAACGGTGAACCGCGCGTCCTGCCGCTCTACCAGAGCACGACCTACAAATACGACGACGCACAGAGTGTCGCTGACCTTTTCGACCTCAAAACGGAGGGATTTTTCTACACGCGCCTCGCGAATCCGACCGTTGACGCGTTCGAAAAGAAGATGGCCGCGCTCGAGGGCGGCGTCGCGGCGGTGGCGGTCAGCGCGGGGCAGACCGCATCGATGCTCTCGATTCTGAACCTCGCACAGGCGGGGGATCACATCGTCGCGGTGGCGAGCCTCTACGGCGGAACGGTTTCGCTCTTCACAAACACGTTCAAAAAGCTCGGGATCGACTTCACCTTCGTGCAGCCGGACGCGGATTCGGAGACGGTCCGCAGGGCAATCCGCCCGAACACGAAGGCGATCTTCTCCGAAACGCTCGCGAATCCCGCACTGATCGTGCTCGACATCGAGCGCTTCGCCGGAATCGCGCACGAGGCGGGGATTCCGCTCATCGTCGACAACACGTTCCCGACCCCGTACCTGTGCCGCCCGTTCGATTTCGGCGCTGACATCGTGACCCACTCGACCAGCAAATACACCGACGGTCACGCGATGGCGATCGGCGGAATCGTGATCGAAAAGGGCGGCTTCGACTGGTGCAACGGCAAATTCCCGGGCTTCACGGAGCCCGATCCTGCCTACCACGGACTGGTTTATATGGAGAACTTCAAGGCGGCCCCGTTCTCGGTGAAGCTGCGTGTACAGTTCATCCGCGACATGGGCGTTCCGATGGCGCCGTTCAACGCGCTCCTCGCGAACCTCGGGCTTGAGACGCTGCATGTGCGCATGCAGCGCCACTGCGAAAACGCGCAGGCGATGGCGGAGTTCCTCGAGAAGCACCCGAAGGTCAGCTGGGTCAATTATCCCGGCCTCAAATCCAGCAGCCAGCACGATCTCGCGAAGAAGTACATGCCGAAAGGATGCTCCGGAGTGATCTGCTTCGGCGTCAAATGCGGCAAGGAGGCGGGCGAACGGGTCATGAACTCGCTGAAGCTCGCGGCCATCGTGGTCCACGTCGCGGACGTGCGCACCTGTGTGCTGCATCCGGCCAGCATGACCCACCGGCAGCTCACGGACGACGAGCTCAAGGCGGCGGGTGTCTCCCCCGACATGATCCGCCTTTCGGTCGGTATCGAAAACATCGGCGACATCAAGGCCGACTTCGACCAGGCGCTGGCCAACGCGTAAGAGAAAACAACGGGCTCCCGGCAGATGCGGGGAGCCCGTTGTCAATTCGGGAAAACGTATCCCCACTCCCGGCGGCGTTTCTTCCGACGTATGCGGCAGTCCGGGTTTCACTGCGGTTTTCGGGCGGATATGTTTTCAATTTTCTCTCCGGAATCATGCACGATTCGCGGCTCCTTTTTCAACTGTCCAGACTCAGCCGCCAATGCACAAGTTTCGTTCCTCTCACGGGCTTCCGTCCATGAATCAGACTGCCTTCCGTGCGGCCGGCCGGTTCCCGGTTCTCCGCCAGATTAAAGCTCCGATTCCATTGATTCATGTACGATTTTCCTGCGGCTGATTTTCCATGTCCGCAAAGCGGGCAGGATCGCAACGGAAAATGCCGGGCGGAACACCGTGAAATGCTGTAAAGCAACGCGTAAAATAATGAATGCTGCGAAAACCGCATTGCTGCGCCACCTCAGAAACATTATGATAAGGATTCAGCAGCAAATGCCGTGCAAGCTTCATGCGCATATTTTTAAGATAGAGTGACGGTCCAATGCCGAATTCCTTACGGAACAGCATATTAAAATGACTTTGACTGACTCCGGCCCTCCTTGCGATATCACCGATTTGAATCGGCTCCTCAAGGGATGACGCCATATACATGCAGCCGATTTTGACGGCGGGGTGGATATCATTGTTTTCTTTCTGCTGAGATTCGATCCATTCAAGCCGAAGCAGAATCGTCCGGAGCAGGGATGCCGTTTGAATTGGTTCATAGATTTTATTGAGCTCGGGAAGGCCGTCAAACCATTGCTTGAGCAGATGGTCTTTTCCTGTACTTATTTTTCGGGGAACCTGCTCTCCCGCAGGGGTATATTCAAATACGGCATAAATTGTCCGGCAGCACTCCATATTGCTTCTTTCGTGCTGCAGATGCGGCGGAATAAGAAAAACATCCCCTGGAATGCCGGTGAATTCATCTCCTGTGGAAAAACGGATCCGGCAACGCCCGGCTGCAATGTACAGCAACTCCCATCCACGGTGCGAATGGGCCGCGGTATTGTGTGATTGCCGGTCGCATCCGGCATAGGAAAATACAAAGTCATCCACAGTAACCCTCTTGCCATTATAGCCGAAATAATCGTTTTGTGCAAATATAACATTGAAAACTGCAAATATCAAGGGGTTGTTTTTCTTTCTGAATTTATATATAATATAAAGGCAGAGGCTGAGGTTATGAGCTATTCGGCAATGCAGATTATCGATAAACAGGGAGGCTGTGTATGCGTTCGGATAAATGGGTTCGATATCCCGCGGTTCCGCTGGTTGTCCGCGACCCCTGTTTTCCAGTCTGGTCGCCAGGCGATTTCTTCACCGGCAGCCGCCACCCGAACAAGGAAAGTTGAACCATGATCAAGATTGAACCGAAAAAAATCTGCTCCCGTTCCCCATACCTGTATATGCAGTTTGCGGAACCGCTCAGCAATGCGGATAGTTCCATTGACGCCGCATGGGATTATGTCAATAACCGCTGGCAGCCGGATGCACTTGAAATTTTGAAATATCTCGCACCGCCGATGATCCGCTGGGGCGGGTGTTTCGCCAGTTATTACCACTGGCGCGACGCGGTAGGTCCGCGTGAACAGCGCAAACCGATGCTTAATCTCTGCTGGGACGGCATATTTTCGAATCAAGTCGGTACGGCGGAATTCCTGGATTTATGCGGCAAACTCGGTTCCGAACCGCTGATGTGCGTGAATATGGAATCGGATGGGCGCCCGACATGGGCCGAGCCGTTTCCGGGCGCGAACCTCCGGGGCACGGCGGAAGAAGCGGCGGAATGGGTCGCCTACTGCAACGATCCGGATCATGCGCTGCGCCTCGGTCACGGCTTCAGGGAGCCGTTTGGAATCCGCTACTGGCAGATTGGAAACGAAACCAGTTACGGTTACTGGCAGGCGACCGGAGACCGGAAATTTGTCCGGGACGGTTTCAACTGCCGCCGGACAATTGACGTCACGCGCCGGTTCGCCGGGGCGATGCGCGCGGTCGATCCTGATCTGAAGCTCATTGCCTGGGGAGATGACAACTGGGCCCCGGAGATTTGCGAAGAACTCGGGGAGCTTATCGACATGGTCGCATTTCACTGTCATTTTCCGAGCCGCCGCGACTTGGAAGGCGATGTATTGGCGGATCATTATTATCACCAATCCCCGCAGGCTGTCTGGGACCAGCTCATGAATACCTGCACCCGGCTGGATCGAAAGATCGAGGAGATGAAGATGCAGGTTGCTCCATACGGAAAGCGTCTTGCGATGACCGAGGGACATTACTGCATTGACGACGGACGCAATCGCGGTGATGTGCTTTCCTGCTGGGCGGCGGGAGTATCATACGCGAGAAACCTGAATGTGATTGAGCGCCATGCGGATGTGTTGGAAATTGCCACAAGCGCCGACCTTCTGGGGAACCGCTGGCAGGTGAACGCAGTGATGCTTCCGACTCCCGCATATGCCGGGAAACCGTATTTGATGCCGGTGGGAGAAGTCATGAGGCTGTTTTGCCGGCATTCCGGCGAGTCTGCCGTCCCCGTAACGAGTTCTGACGCCTCCGCCGATGTAACAGCCTCCATGACAGGGGACAAAATATACCTGCATGTCGTCAACACGAAATCCGATCAATCTCTGCTGCTCCCGCTTCAGGTTGCCGGGCGCACGATACAGAAAGCGACGGCATGGGAAATTGCGGCATCCCCATGGGCCGAAGTCAGCATGCTGGACCGCGAACTTTTCCAGCCGCGCCGGCGAATGATTGAACCGGCTTCGTACACCCTTCCGCCTGCCGGAGTCGCAGCGCTGGAACTGGAGCTGGAAGGTTTGTGATTGCTCCATTTACAACCTGTAAATGAAAGAGAGGAGTTTGGATGAAATCATGTGAAATGAAAAATCCGCAACGATTCGCCAGGTATGATGAATTTCACCCGGAACAAACGAAAAGGGAACGCCTCATGACATCCAGGACCAGGAAAATAAGCGATAAGCGATTCACCCTTATAGAGTTGCTCGTAGTGATAGCGATCATTACAATTTTGGCGGCAATGCTGCTTCCCGCATTGAATCAGGCGAGAGAAAAATCACGCGCCATTTCCTGCACCGGCAACCTGAAGCAAAACGCCGCTTCCGCGATGCTTTACTCCAACGACAACAACGACCTGATTATGCATCATGCCAGCGGAAGCACCTACTGGGTAAATTCCTACGGAAATCGAACCGGCAGCCAATACTTTCCGCTGAAAGAAGTCAGCGACAAGATATTCGACGCTCCGATCATTCATTGTCCCAGTGCCGTCAGCATCAATAAGCTGACAAGCGAAAGCGGGAATAGTGTTGCATATGGCATGTATTACGGAAATTTCGTCAATGGCGACGGCACGGTGAACGGGGGGCGCGAACCCGGCAAAAATGGTTATTTCGGAGCCATGTATGTGACAAAGGAGAGGGAGAATCTGTTTTTTAAAATGAACAGGTGCAAATTTCCGACCCATTTTATCTTATTTGGAGATTCATGGAATTCAGATGGCAGAGAAGCCGCCCAGGCATGCTCTTTCAATACCGATGTCAAATATTACTTTATCCTGCGTCACAACGGACGAATCAACCTTGCCATGGGGGACGGCCATGTTGAGACGCTGGGGAAAAACGAATTGGCGCAGCAGGCATCCAAAATCACGTATGTCTATGCACATGATTCCGTCAAACTGCAGATAAACAATTGAATCACAGGAGGAAAAATCATGATAAAAAGATTTCTGCTGCCGCTGATGATGCTGGCGGCTTCGGCAACTCAGGGCACATCCCCGGCCACAATAGAAATGGGTCAGGCGAAAAAGATCGGGGCGACAGGAGAATCCCGTTATGAACAGAAGGGCGGCAGTCTCCGCCTCTCTCTCGTGAACCGGCCGGGCAACAGCGTCCGCGTTTCCCCCGGGAAGGCGCCGGACGCGGCGAGCTGGTGCGTTCTGACTGCGGAAGTGAAAAACTGTTCTCCGTTTTCGGCTTCGCTGCGAATGGCGATAGAGAGTTACGATCCCCGGACCGGAAAGGCCGTATGCGGCAGCAGCAGCGGCATTGCACTCCGCCCGCAGGAATCCGGCCTCCTCAAAGTCCGCTACTTCCACAGTTCCGGAACGCCCCGCACCTGGATCCCAAAAGGAATGATGTTTCAGTTCGACGGTTTTCAGGACCGCAAATTCCATGTCCGGACCGATCTGCCTTACCGGATCGTTTTTTCTCCGGAAGTGAATAAGGTCGACCGAGGGAAAATTTTCAGAACGATGGTTCAGGAATTTGAAGTCAGCCGGATCTTTTTTGAGGATCCGGCTGCAAACAAGCCTCCCGTTCCCGACACCGAGAACGGCTTCTATCCGTTTATCGACCGCTTCGGCCAGTACAAGCACGACGACTGGCCGCTCAAAATCCGAAGGGAGAGCGATTTCGCCGTTCGTCGCGGGCAGGAGGAAAAAGAGCTCGCATCCTCGCCGGCGATCCCGGACCGGAATGAATTCGGCGGCTGGAGCTCCGGTCCCGAATTCAAGGCGACCGGGCATTTCCATACGACGAAATATCAGGGGAAATGGTTTCTCGTCGATCCCAGCGGCAGGCTGTTCTGGTCACATGGCCTCGGAAGTATCAATACGCTGCTGCCGACCGGAGTGGAGAACCGGGAAAATTACTTTGAAGGCTTGCCGCCGGCGGACGATCCGGTATTCTCCGTCTGTTACGGCAGCGCCGTCCCCCGGCATTCCTGGTATCGCGCCATCGGCAAAAAGAGCGTCGTCACCTATAACTTCTGCCTGGCCAATATTCTGCGCAAATATGGCCCGGACGGGAAGCGGATCTATGCGGACCTGATGCCGCGCCGCCTCCGCCACTGGGGATTCAATACCATGGGGAATTGGAGCTTTCCGGAAAATTACCGGGATAAAAAGTTTCCCTATGCCATTAATCTTGACCCGCTGCAACCACCCGTCCTGAGCGGGGACACAGGGCACTGGGTCGATTTCTTCGATGTTTTTTCACCCGGTTTTGCGGAAAGCCTGGAACGCAGGCTGACTGGCCAGCTGGCTTCCACCCTCAAAGATCCCTTCTGTATCGGATACTTCGTCGGCAATGAACTGAGCTGGGGCCATGAATGGAAACTGGCCGACAGCGTACTTCGCAGCAAACCGGCTCAACCGGCAAAACTTGCGTTCGCCGCATTTCTGCGGGAGAAATACGGTTCGGTGGAAAAGCTGAATGCGGCGTGGAGAAGCAGTTTCATTTCGTTCGACGACTTTCTCAAGCAGTGTGAACCCAACGATACGCCGGAAGCCAGGCCGGATATGATCGAGTTCAACGACCGCATCATCCGGCAGTATTTCTCCGTCATCCGCCAAACACTCGACCGCCATGCTCCGGGAAAACTTTTTCTCGGCTGCCGCTACAACTGGTATACACAGCGAAATCTTCGGATCGCGGCAGAGTATGTCGACGTGCTGTCGTTCAACATCTACAGTTTCTCGCCCGCGCAATTCCAGTTGCCGGACGGGGTGGATATGCCTGTCATGATCGGGGAATTCCATTTCGGTTCCCTGCGCAGCAGCCCGCCGGGAGCCATCCTGGAAACCGCCGATGCCGTGGAGCGCGGCAAAGCCTACCGCCGCTATGTGGAAGACGCCCTGCGCCATCCCGCCATCGTCGGAACCCATTATTTTCAGTTGGGCGACAGCATGGCCACCGGCCGGCCGAAAGACGGGGAAAACATGAATATCGGCATGGTGGACATCACCGATACGCCGTATCCCGAAATGGTTGACGCCACGCGCGATATCGGGCAAAAAATGTACGAGTACCGCCTGCGGGAAGACGCGAGATAAACTCCGGGCGTCCGGCGGCGCGGACGCCCGCGAAACGAAACGGCAACACCGGACCTGTTCACGGACACGGCTTTCAAACATATCAAAACCGGAATATAAGGATCCTCCGCGGTTGACTTTTCCGCACCGGCCGTTTTCCGTCCGGAGAAGGCGCCGCCGAAAACGGCCCGTCGCGCAGTTCCTTCTTCCGCTGCCGCTGCAGCCGTTTTCAGGCCACACCAACCCGGTACGTGCCGGATTTGAACCCCGGGGAGGCTTGCCGCCTCCCCGCTGAACTTTGAGCATACCGAATATTTCTGCGGCGTATTTCTCCGGAAGTACGGCAAGCCCTCGCCGCAGTACCGGAAAACCACAACCGGCCGCCCGCAATGTCAGTCGACGAGAACCGCCGTTCCCCACTGCGTACGGACTTTGCTGTTCTGCTCGGTGCCGCTCCACATGAACTGGCGCAGCCGTTTCCGCGGAACCTCGGCGTCGTCGAAGCCGAAGTCGAAGCGGATACGCGCGCCGCTCTCCGGGCGGAAGCCCATTGCGTTCCACGGAATCGCCCCCTCCATCGTCCAGCCGCCCCGGTCCGGATGACGCCGGTAGTCGACCCTGACCGGAGGCTGCTCCGGCGAAAAATACCACCAGTGCGGAGTCTCCGGAACGGCCCCGATGATGACCTGCCGGTCGGAGAAGAGCAGCGGGCCGTCTTTCTCCGGGCTTTCGACGCCGATGAAGAGTTCGATCGCGTCGCCATACCAGAGCCCGCCCTCCTTCGCGGTGTTCACGCCGGGAGCCGGCTCCCTGACCACAGCGAAAAAGTAGAGGAATCCGTCGTCCCACGCGAGGTTCACATCCGCGCTGAACTTCCCGCGTATCGTTCCCGCGGTCAGGTCCGCTTCGCCGAGCCGGATCGACGGGCGGTTCGGCCATGAGCGGTATTCGCCGTCCACGGCCATGCCGGGCAGCGCGCGCGGAATCTGCGTCGTCTTCGGTTCGCGCGGCTTGTCCGCCGGCAGCGGCGCAAGCCGGAAGGGCTCCCGCTTTCCGAGCGCAATGTCGTAAATCGCGTAGTTGCTCTTCACCAACTCGGCGTTGAAATCGCGGAACGGCCGGTCCGCGACATTCACGAGCCCGACGTTCATGCTTTCGCCGTTGTACTTCTGGAACCAACGCCCGGTCAACGCCTGGTCGAGATACGCGAAGTACTGGCTGCCGACCACATACGGAAGCACCGCGGTCCGTTCGACGTAGTTGCGGTACGCGAGCCCCCGCTCCTTCTGATCCTTCACATCGACGCAGCCGCCTGCCAGCCCCTGTTCCGCCGTGCCGAAGCTCCACTCGCTGAGCAGCAGCGGCTTCCCGGCAAGCTCGTGCAGGCGCTCAAGATAGTCGAAATCGAGGTCCCGCGTGTAGTAGTTCACGCTGAAGACATCCGTGTAACGGCCGGATGCGGCGACGGCGGCTTCGAGCTCGCGGCTCACGGGCGGCAGGAACCGCGCCCCGATCAGCAGGTGGTTCGGGTCGTGTCTGCGGAACGTGTCGTGGATCAGCTTGAAATACGCCTCCAGGAACTCCCCGGCGAACGCGGCCATATCCGCCTGCGCGGCCTCGCTCTTCACTGCAAGCGGAGCCGCCGCAATTTCATCGAGGCTCGAAAGTTCCGTTTTCCAGGCGCGGTTGAACGCCCCGGCGTCCGGGTAGCGGCCCCGCAGAAATTTCGCGAGCTCGCGTTTCGCGGCCTTTTCCGCGCCCAGGAGCGGCACACGGCGCAGCAGATCCGTATAACGC
Source organism: Lentisphaeria bacterium (assembly GCA_018265615.1). Lineage (GTDB taxonomy): Bacteria > Verrucomicrobiota > Lentisphaeria > Victivallales > Victivallaceae > Victivallis. The sequence continues at coordinate 2,073 of JABLYX010000061.1, read as the reverse complement.
TGCTCGTTCGCGATGAACCAGCCGATGATGAGCGGATCCCCGGCGCGCGGCGCGACCTTCGCGGCGAACGCGGCGTCGAGCCTGCGAGCCGATTCGTGTTCATACGGATCGAAGATGCCGGGGATCAGCTCCGGAACCTCCGAAACCGGAAGCATCGGCGTATACGGCAGCTTCTTTGCGCGCATCGACCTGCCCGGCTCCACAAACGCGCCCATGCTGTTGAATCCGAGCTGCCGGAGCCGGTCGGCCTGTTCGCCCTTCCACACATCGGAGTCGAACGGCTTTCCGGTCTTGCGGATCACGTTCGCGAGGTAGAATGAGAAGTTCTGCTTCCGCCTGCCCATATAGGCGGTTGCAAACTCCCCATCCGTCGGCGGAAGCCACTCGTAGAGGCCGCGCCTCCCCTCGACACAGGTGTAGTCGTCGCAGGGGCCGACCGCACAGACGCCGAGCTGATAGAAGAGGTCGCCCTCCGGCGTCACGAGGAAGTCGCGCCCGGCGGCCTTTGCCGTGCGGAAGAAGCCGGTTGCCTCAAGGTCGTACCGCTCCCGGCTGCCGGGCAGCCCGCCATAGGCGCTCCGCTGAGGCGGCCGGAACGAACCGTAGTAGGCGCGGTCCGCTTCGAGGTCGGCTTTCAGCTCCGCCTCGTTCGTGACCTTGCCGGGAAACGCCTTCGCGGCGGGCTGGCCGAAGCGGTCCACAAGGGCGACCGTTTTCTCCGGCTGCCGGAACGGAATCCGCACCGTGACCGTCAGCTTCTCCGACGGCTTCACGGAACAGTAGCTCCACCAGGTGAAGGAACGCCAGCCGGGCAGCATGGCCGAGGTATGTCCCCCCTCCCCCGCGTCGAGCGCCAGCCCGATCTCCCCGCCGCCGGCGGGAAAAATTGCGAGAGAAGCGGCATTCCCCTGATAGAGCGGCTTCTTCTCCGCACTGCCGGAGGGAAAATTGCCCCTCTGGCCGCCGGCTTCGAACGATCCGTCGCGAACCAGCCCGACCGGGAGCCTGGCGAAAAGCTTCACGGCATCGACCTTTCCGGCCTTCCCGAAACGGTAAACGACTCCTTCCGGCGCACCGGAAACCGCAGCCGTCACGCCGTCCGGATAAAGCAGCGCCACCCCATCCCCGGAACTCCTGACCTCTTCCGGAAACACATGCTTCCCCCGGCAGAAGATCTGGAGATAATTCATCGACAGTGCAAACGTTCCGTCCGAAATCCGAATGCGATCCGGAAAAAACTCACAGCCGTCCCCCGCCCGGAGCACCGGCACGAAAAGGAGGCACAGCAGCCACAGGAGAATCCGCATCACTCAACGCCCCGGATTGTAGATGATGTACTTCGGGTAGCTCGAACGCAGCGCAGCGCCGCATTCGCCCATCTGCGCCAGCGTGGCGGCCGACACTCCGCCGTCCGGATGGCTGCAGACCGTCCGGTTGCGGTGCGGGAACGAGTTCGGCCACTGCGGATAGAACTGCGCCGACTGCCCCGATCCGGTCAGGACGAAATTGCCGCACATGGTCACGACGACGGAATTCACGCCGGGGTGCCTGTCCCCGGTGACGCTTTCGAGCAGCCGCCTGATCCGCAGCAGGTTCACGGCATCATACGCATTCGCCGCGGTGAAATTGTGGCGATTAAACGCATATGTGCAGGTCGCGTTGTCAACACGCGAGGAGCCGCGCTTGTGCGCCCCCTCGTCGCGGTTCAGGACCATGACCTTCTCGCCGTAGGGCCAGTTCTTTATGATCGACGGGCAGTTCAGCATTTCGAAGGTCCCGGTATACTTTTCCACATGGTGCTGCCAGCGCCCCCGGGTCGGCTCCGCGTTCCACGTATTCGCATAGGTGGAGTTGTCCGCGAACGGAACGAAGAAATCGTTGTTGTCGCCGCGATACTGCGCCATGGCCAGCCCGATCTGCTTCTGGTTCGAAATGCATTTCGTGGTCCGCGCCGATTCACGCGCCTGATTCAGCGCCGGCAGCAGGATCGACGCCATAATCGCGATAATCGCAACCACAACCAGCAGCTCTATCAGGGTGAAACGCATACGCATAATGCGCAGTATGTGATGT
>JABLYX010000060.1 GCA_018265615.1 Lentisphaeria bacterium | reverse complement strand
ACGTCGCCGGCTCCGGGCATCACTGGAACGGCGGGAACGACGGTGTTTTCCACGGACCGCTCGCCGGAATCCAGCTGGTCGTCTGCGGCAAATTCTACGGACCGGAGAAAAAAGGGGAAACCGAATTCCGGAATCTCTCGGTCGAAACCGACTATCCCGCCGCGGGCCTCCCGGCCTGGGAGGCGGCCGACCCCGCCGCGCTGTTCCGCCGCACCGGCGACACCTCCCCCGTTCAGCTTCAGGCCCGCTTCCCGGAGCCGCCGGAGCCGGAACGGCTCCGGTACAGCTACCGCAACTATGCCGGAGCCGAAGTCGCCGCCGGAACCGCGGCTTATGACGCCGCCGGCCGCACACTCTCGACCCCTCCCCCGCCCGGACGCGGATTTTTCGAACTCTATTACCCGGAGCTCGGGATCCGCCTCGGCCTCGCGGTCGACGATCCGCCGCCGGCCGAAGCCGACGAATACTTCGCGCAGGACAGTTCGCTGAGCTGGGGACCGCCGCCCGACGATGAGAAGGGCATCCGGGACTTCATGCGGATTCTGAAAAAGAACGGCATCCAGTGGAACCGCGACCGGCTCAACTGGCCGGCCGTTGAAGGGGAGCGCGGCAAATTCAACTTCGGCGGCCGCTTCGGGCTCTACCGCCGGATCGCGGCAGAAGAGGGCATCAAGGCGCTCGACACCTTCCACGCCACGCCGTCGTGGAACTGCGGGCACTCGACCAACTTCCGCAAAGCGGATTCCCGTCTGAACCTCTATCCGGACGACCTGCTCGCCGCCGGAGAAAGCTGGAGCGCGATCGTCAGGCACTGGGGCGCGTTGAAGGCGCTCGAAGTCTGGAACGAGCCCGACATCAGTTTCGGCAACAATTTCCCGGCCGAATATGTCACGGCCTTCACGAAGGCCGTATCGCGCAGCTTCGCCGACAACGGCATCGACGCGCTGGTGGTCGGCGGCGTCTTCGCGTCAACCCGCCCCGGTACGAACTTCTACCGCACCTACGTCGACAACGGGCTGCTCGACGACTCCGATGTCGTCAGCTATCACTCCTATGCCGAAGTGCCGGAAATGGAGCCGCAGGTCGCCGCGCTGCGCAAGGTCGAACTCGACAGCAGGAGTCCGCGCGCCGGAATCCCGTACTGGATCACCGAATGCGGCAAGCCGCGCCCCTGGACCGGCGCCAGCCGCGGCCCCGTCGAACCGGATCTGTACAGCGCGGCCGAAATCACCGGCAAAGCGGCCGAGCTGCGGGCGCTCGGACTCGAACGCTATTTCGCCTTCGAGTACAAATTCCGCCAGGAAAACGCGAACAACTTCGGGCAGATGGATGTGAACCGCACGCCGATGCGCGGCATGGCCGCCTATCTGCACTCCGTCCGCGTCCTCTCCCACCGTGACTACATCGGCGACCTCAAAGGGTGCGACGCGCTCCGCGCCCGGGTGTTCGAAGGGAAAGACGACCTCGTCGCCGTGCTCTACAACGGAACACGGAAGAACAGGAAGTTCTCCGTATCGCTGCCGGCAGGACTCAACGTACTGCGCGCGACCGGCATAGACGGCCGTCCGCTCGAAGTCAGCAACGGCAAAGTGCCGAACGGGGACGGCATCACCTACGTCTATCTCGACAAAGCCGCGAAGCGGGACTTCACCGATCCCGGCACCCGGGCCATGGAGCTTTACCGGCTGGCGAAATCCTACCGGCCCCGGCCGCGCGCCGCAAAGCCGCTCGTCCTCCAGCCGGTGACGGATCTCTCGAAGCTCATCGTCTCCAACCTCGGCTTCCATGTGCCGGAGTCAGACGGTCTCGAGCTGAAGCTCCGCATCAACAACTTCGGCAAAACGCCGCTCGAATTCGTGCCGGAGGTCGAATTGCCACCGGAAGCCAAACTGCTGACACAGCCCGGAACGGTGACCGTTCCGGCCGGCGGAACAGCGGAAACCGCGTTCCGCGCAACGCTCGCGCCGGGTCTGAAGAAGACGGATTTCCAAACACTCCGCGTCGGCGACCGCAACGGCAACGCCACACCGATCGCCTTTTCGCTCGCCCCGTTTCTGCGGCAGGAGCTCGCGCTCGAGGCACTGCCGGCCGGAACGAAGAGCCCGGCGACACTGGCCGAGCTCGAAGCGCTCGGCGGCTGGAACGACTTCAGCGGCCCCGCGAACTGGAGTCCGTGGGAGGGCGACAAGACGGTCCCGGACATCGAAGCGCGCCTTCGCGGCTTCTACACGCCGCAGGAACTCGTCTTTCAGGTGCTGGTCAGGGATGACCGGCATGTGAATGCAAACAGCGCGTTCGAGTCGTGGCGCGGCGACTCCGTGCAGCTGGCTCTCCAGCAACGAAAGGCGGACAGGCTCCCGCTCGGCCGCAAGCAGTATCATGAAATCACCGCCGCCAAATGCGGCGACGGGCAAACCCTCTACGCCCATATCGGTACGCCGGAGGGGAAGCTCGGCAAATCGAAGCTCGACTTCCGCCCGGTCGGCGGAAACTGGTATCTCTATGAGATTCGCCTGAACGGAGAAGAGCTCGGACTCGACCTCGAACCGGGTTCGGTTATCGGCTCCTCGCTGATCGTCAACAGCGATCCCGGCAGCGGACGGGCCGGATTCCTGAACTGGGGACTCGGCATAGCACCGGAAAAATCCGATACGCTCTTCCAACTCCTTGTCCTCCGATAGCACCTTCCGCATACGTCGCGGGAGCCGGAGGAACAGGAAAACCGCAGGATCAGGACACGCAAAAAGCCCTCTCCGCAAAAGCGGGAGGGCTTAACTCTCCGGAAAATCACTTCTCCATCCGGAGCAGCGCCTCCCGGCCGCTCATTCCCGCAGCAACGCCGAGGGCCGCAGCCGCCGGGCTCGCCGCGACGACGGCCGCATCGAGCATGTCGCTGAAGCATTTCACGCCGGTCACGATCGCGAAGCGATCACCGAGCTTCTCCGCCGGCGCGAGCGAAAAATAGCCGCAGCCGAGATTCGCTCTTTTTCCCTGGATCAGCAGGATCGCGGCGTGCTCGGTGGCAAGTCGCGTACCGCAAAACGCAACTCCTTCGACGACAATCGTTTCACTTGTCATCGTCAAACCTGCAGTTGTCGCCGTAGCCATAGTGTTCGACCACATAGTCGACATCTTTGTCTCCACGGCCGGAACAGGTTGCGAGAATCGAACCGTACGGATGGCTCTTGGCCCACTTCATCGCATACGCGATCGCATGCGAGCTCTCCAGCGCGGGGATAATCCCCTCATAGCGCGAAAGCTTGAAGAACGCGTCGACGGCCTCCTCGTCGGTACAGCTCACATAGTTCACCCGCCCGAGATCCTTCCAGAACGCATGCTCGGGGCCGACCGACGGATAATCGAGCCCGGAGGCGATCGAGTAGACCGGCGCGGGGCCGCCCTTCTCATCCTTCAGCACATAGCTGTCGAAGCCGTGCATATTGCCCGGCGTGCCGTAGGTCAGCGTCGCGGCGTGGTCTCCGAGGTTCGAACTCCTGCCCATCGGCTCGACACCGTAGATATCGACCGGGTCGTTCAGAAAAGCCGCAAACGAACCGGCCGAGTTGCTGCCGCCGCCGACGCAGGCGCAGACCGCGTCCGGAAGCTGGCCGGTCATCGCCTTGAACTGCTCGCGCGACTCCTCGCCGATGCAGTACTGGAAATCGCGCACCATGAGCGGGAACGGATGCGGGCCGAGCGCGGAGCCGATGCAGTAGATCGAATCCCTGTAGTTCTTCGCGTATGACTCGAACGCCGAATCGACCGCCTCCTTCAGCGTTTTAAGCCCGAAGCCGACCGGCACGATCTTCGCGCCGAGAATCTTCATGCGCGTCACGTTCGGCGCCTGCTTCGCGATATCGACCTCCCCCATGTGGATCTCGCACTCGAGCCCGAAATAAGCAGCCGCAGTCGCGAGCGCCACGCCGTGCTGCCCGGCGCCGGTCTCGGCGATGAGCCGCTTCTTGCCCATGACCTTCGCGAGCAGCCCCTCGCCCATGCAGTGGTTCAACTTGTGCGCACCGGTGTGGTTCAGGTCTTCGCGCTTCAGGTAGATCTGGCAGTTGCCGAGCTTGCGCGACAGGCGGTCACAATGGTAAACCGGCGTCGGGCGCCCCTGGAATTCACGCCGGATCCGGCGCAGCTCGTTGATGAAGTAAGCCGAACGCGCGATCGACTGATAAGCGGCGTTGATCTCCCGGAACGCCTGCTCGAGTTCCGGCGGAAGATAACAGCCGCCGTAGGGCCCGAACCGGCCGTCCGGGGTGGGATAATCACGGAAATAGCGGGAAAAATCCATTTTAAAACTCCTGTTGCAATTGAAATGGTATAAGATACCATAAGAACCGCAAAATGCAATGCATCCGGCCTGTTTTGTTCAGTCCAGCTCGATCCCGAACGTGTCCGCGAGATCATCGAACTCCGCCCCGGTCTCCGGCGCGATCACGGAGAGATCTCCCATGAAGAGTTCGGACTGATCCACGCCGCGCAGCACAAAAAAGAGCCCCGGATCCGCGTCGAGCTTCGTCCCGATCCCGTAGAGCACCGCCGCGAGATGCTTGCAGAGGCCGGCCCAGTCGGGGCAGTCGCAGCTCATATGAATCTCCTCCGGCGCGGGAAAGAGGCCCGTGCCGGGGTCGCACAGAAGCGCGATGACCGGTTCGGAGAGTCTCCCTTCAATAAGATCGACCAGAGAATCGATCCGCCCCGCGCATTTGCGCTTCAGCTCCTCCCAACGCTCAGGCCGTACCGGATCGATCACGATGGAAACGCGATAGAGCTCGCTGCCGACCACAAGCGCCGTGACTTTGCCCGGCTCGATTCCGAGATCGATGACCGTGCCGTTCTTCAGATAGCTGCGGCCGCGCGGAAGGCGGCTCTCATAATCCTGATACGACTCGATGTTGCGGCACCACGCCTTGCCCCAGAAGCTCTTCGCGACGGAGCGGCCGGCGGAACTGACGGGAGAGAGCTTCCGTCCCTCCGCCTCCAACTCCTTCGCGACCTCTCCGGCGAACGACTTCAGTTCCGCGACCGACTTCGGCCGCTCGTCGTCGTCATAATATGTCATCTCCGGCCCCCTCCATACTGTTCAGGTCCAGCTTTGCGAATTTCAGGAGCTCGGCCGGACTCATTTTCATCAGCTGCGATTCGACGCCGCACTCGAGCAGCGAGTCGGCGAGCTTCCGCTTGTCGCGGATCATCGAGTCGATGCGCTGTTCGATCGTCCCGACGCAGATAAACTTGTGCACGAGCACATTGCGGTGCTGCCCGATCCGGTAGGCGCGGTCGGTCGCCTGATTCTCGACGGCAGGGTTCCACCAGCGGTCGAAGTGGATCACATGGCTCGCGGCGGTCAGGTTCAGCCCGGTTCCGGCGGCCTTCAGCGAAAGCACGAAAAACGGCGGCCCGTCCTCCCGCTGGAACTCCCGTACAAGTTCCGGGCGGCGCGACACGGGCGTCCCGCCGTGCAGCACCAGCCCGGGACGGCCGAACGAGTGTGCAAGGTGCTCGTGCAGCGGTTCGCACATCTCGCGAAACTGCGTGAACACCAGCACTTTCTCCTGCCTTGACGCGATCGGTTCGGCCAACTCCGCGAGGCGGCGGAACTTTCCGCTCGTCTCCGGGCGGAAATCCCCTCCCCCGAGGAATTGGGCCGGATGGTTGCAGATCTGCTTGAAGTGGGTCAGCGCGCCCAGCACGACCCCGGCGCGCCCTTCCTCACCCGCGAGCTCGAGATCGTGCTTCATGGAGTCGAGCACACGGCGGTAAAGCAGCGCCTGCTCCCTGGTCAGCGTGCAGAATACATTCACTTCGCTCTTGTCCGGCAAATCGCGGATGATCGACTTATCGCTTTTGAGCCGCCGCAGGATATACGGCGCCGTAAGGCGGCGAAGCGGAGCATAACCGCGTTCACTCTCCTCCATCTGCTTCACGCTCTCCTGAAAACGCGGGAGCGTCCCGAGCAGCCCCGGCGAGAGGAAATCGAAAATGCTCCAGAGGTCGGTCAGGCGGTTTTCGACCGGGGTTCCCGACAATGCGACCCGGCGGCGGCTCCGCAAACTCCGGACCGCGCGGCTCTGGTTCGAATTCGGATTCTTCAGCGCCTGTGCCTCATCCGCAATCACCGCGGGAAATTCCAGTTTATGCAGCCCCGATAGCCGCACCGCCATCGCGTAGGTCGTAACCGCAAGGTCGCAGCCGGAGAGGAATCCGGCCGGATCCGCTTCAAACCGCTCAAGCTCGCCCGGCGCGAGAGCGGAGCCGTGCAGCAGCTTCAGCCGCAGCTGCGGCGTGAACTTCGCGGCCTCGTCGCGCCAGTTCGCCAACAGCGATGCGGGCAGGACCAGCAGCGCCGGGACTTCCGCAAGTTCCCCCCGGATCCGCAGGAGCTCGAGCCAGGTCAATACCTGAACCGTCTTGCCGAGCCCCATGTCGTCCGCGAGACACGCACCCGTGCCGAGCGCGGTCGTGCGCCAGAGAAAATCAACGCCGCCCTTCTGGTACGGGCGCAGAGTCGCATCCAGCCCGGCGGGCAGCGGCGGACGCCTGAGCTCCTCCGGCAGCGCGTCGCCGGAGAGCATCGCCTCAAGCTCCGCCGTCGCCTCGACCCGGAGCAGCTCCGAATCGATCTGCGGAAATTCCGCAGCGGCCCCGGCGAGAATCCGCGCCCCCTCCGCAAGCGTCAGCGTCTCACGCGGCAGCGCGCCCCACTGTTTCAGGAGCTTGCGCACATTTTCCGGATCAGCGTCCACCCATTCGCCTTTGATGCGCACGAGCCCGCCGCCGGAATTCAGCAGTTCCTCAAGCTCGGCTTCCGACAGCTTTTCATCGCCGATCACCGCCTGGATTGTGAATTTCAGCAGCAGCTCCGAATTCAGCCGGCTCGGCCGTTTGCCGACATCGAGCGACAGCTGCGCCTGCAGCTTCGGCGGGCGCTTTTTCCAGAGATTCGCGAACCGCACGACGATATCCGCTTCCTCAAATGCCGGGATATCCCGGACAAATGCATGCGCTTCCGCCGGGGTCCAGACGCACGGGTGGTAGACGGAGCCGTCCGCCAGCATGCGCGCGACCAGCTCGCTCTTCTCCGCCGCCTGCCGGACCGGCAGCAGAAGCGCCAGCAGCGCTTTGCGGTCGGCGGCGAAGGTCTTGAGCGCCGTCGCGAGCGGCAGATGACGCGGCTGGTCGTTTTCGCTCAGGCGGTGAATGAAAGTCGCGAGGAACGCGAACGGGTGCTGCCCGTCCTCATTCTTCCCGTTCGCCGCGAGGTGGAAGCTCACTTTGCCGACGCTCTCCCAGGCCGGGGAGAGCGTTCGCAGATATTCCGAGGGGGAGCCTCCCGATGCCGCAAGCCCGGCGCGCATCGCTCCTTCGAGCTCCAGGAACAGCGTCCCGATGAGCCCGGCAGTCAGATATTCGCCGCCGCTCATCGGCGGACGGTCGAAAAGCAGCTCCTGCACGGCTTCCGGATCCGGGCGGGCCGCTTCGAACATCGCATCCGGATCCGCCTCCGGCATGCGGCAGAGCCGCGCGGCATATTCGCGCGCAAGGCGGCGAAAAAAATGGAACGATCCCGGCGCATCCGCCGGAACCGTCCCTTTCAGCATCGCAAGGAGCCCCGCGCCGCGGCCGGAGGCAAATGCCTCCGCCAGCGCCGCATCTCCCTCAATGCGGATGTTTCCGCCCGGCGTGACCGATAAACTGATGCTCAAGACATACTCCATTACGGTTATCCCGATAACATACAGCCGACACGCCGCTTTTTCAATTCCTATTCGTAACGCAGCGCCTCGATCGGGTCGAGCTTCGACGCTTTCCAGGCGGGGTAGAATCCGAAGACCAGCCCGACCGCCGCCGACACCGCAACCGCCGCGAGCACCGCCTCGGGGCTCGACGCGATCGGCCACGCGAGGTACTTCTCGACCAGCAGCGCCGCGCCGTGGCCGAGCAGGATCCCGACAATGCCGCCGACGAGGCAGAGCACCATCGATTCGATCAGGAACTGCTGCAGGATATCGCGCGACCGCGCGCCGACCGCCATGCGCAGCCCGATTTCACGCGTCCGCTCTGTCACTGAGACGAGCATGATGTTCATGATGCCGACGCCGCCGACGATGAGCGAAATCAACGCCACGCCGAGCAGCAGGTTCGTCATGACCGTCGTGGTGCCGGTCAGCATCTGCATGAACTCCGCCGAGTTGCGGATATGGAAGTCATCCGGCATTCCGGGCTTGATCCGGTGTCGTTCACGCAGCAGCGCAGTCACCTCGTCGATCGCTTCATCGACCTTCGCCGGCGAAGTCGCGATCAACTGAATCATGTCGATATGGATGAACTTCGGCATCAGCAGCGTATCGGTTTCAAGATTGCTGTCCGGCTCCGGATAGAACGCGACTCCCTCGCCCGGATAGAGCGCGCTCGGACTCGTCGCCGCCGTACTCGTGGTATTCGATGCGGTTCCGGTCTTGAGCCCCGTCAGCCGGAGCCGTGCCGTGGTCCACGGCAGGATGATCACATCGTCCTCGTCCGACCCCATCATGTTCGCGCCCTTGCTCTTCAGCACGCCGACGACCTTGAACGCCGTATCCTTGATGCGCAGCTCGCTGTCGATCGGAGAGTTGCCGCCGAATACCTCGCGCACGATGGTCGAGCCGACCAGGCAGACCGTCGCACGGGAATTCACTTCGCGCGTCGTGAAATTCCGTCCCTCTTCGATCTCCCAGTTGCGGATGGTCAGGAACTCCGGCGCCGTGCCGGTAATCTGTGCCGGCGCATAGTTCACGTTGCCGGAAATGACCTGGTATCCGCGGGCGCTCACAACCGGAACCGCGGTCCCGACCGCCACGCACTCGCGGAGGATCGCCTCGCAATCCTCCGGCGTCAGCGACATCTGGCTGCCCGACCCCTGGTTCACGCCGCCGCGGCGCGACGCGCCCGGCAGAACGAGGACCGTGTTCGCCCCCATCTTCTCGATCGAGCTGCGGATCGATTGCGACGACCCGGTGCCGATCTCCATCATCGTGATGACGGCCGCGATGCCGATCACAATGCCGAGCGTGGTCAGCAGCGCCCGGGTCGGATTGCGCAGAAGCGCTTTCAATGCAACGATAATCGTACTGGTGACATTCATGGCTGCACCGCCTTTCCTGCATATGTGCCCGCGACGATCTGGCCGTCCTGCACATGGATCTGGCGCTTTGCACAGCCGGCCAGGTCAGCCGAGTGGGTTACGAGAATCACGGAAATCCCCTCCTCGTTCAACCGCCCGAACATCTGCATGACCTCCTCGCTGGTTTTGGAGTCGAGGTTGCCGGTCGGCTCGTCCGCGAACAGCACCGGCGGACGGTTGATGAGCGCCCGCGCAATCGCAACGCGCTGCTGCTGGCCGCCGGAGAGCTGGGACGGATAGTGGTGCATCCGGTCCGCGAGCCCGACCCGTTCGAGCATTTCGATTCCACGGCTGCGGCACTCGCGCCGCGAGAGGCCGCCCGCCGTATACGAAAGCGGCATGATGACGTTGTCGAGCGCACTCGTCCGCGGCAGCAGATTGAAGCTCTGAAACACAAAGCCGATCTTCTTGTTCCGCACCAGGGCGCGCCTGTCGCCGGAAGCGCGGCCGACCTCCTCGCCGTCCAGCAGGTACTCGCCCGAGGTGGGGCGGTCGAGGCAGCCGAGGATGTTCATCAGCGTACTCTTGCCGGAGCCGGAGGCCCCCATCAGCGCCACGTACTCCCCCTTCTCGATCGCCAGCGTGATCCCCTTCAGGACCGGCACGTCGATCTCCCCGAGAAAGTAGGTTTTCGTGATATTTTCCAATTCAATGAGTTTCATGGAACACCCCGCACTTTTACCGGCGTTTCGGCGGCTTCGGCAGGAACGGGCTGCCGGCGTTCGCCTGCGCGTCCGCCGCCTCGGTGACGGCGACCTGCGTGGCGCCGGTCACGACCTGCATGCCCTCTTTGAGATCGCCGGAGACAATTTCGGTGGAAACGCCGTCGTTGAGCCCGGTCGTCACCTTCATCGGACGGATCCGGCCATTCTCCAGCACCCAGATGAAACGGTCGGCGCTGCTGCGCTTCACCGCCGCGGCCTCGGCGGCCATTTCACGGAATTCCGGCGCGACAAGCGCATCATCCGGAATATAGCGCAGCGCGGCGTTCGACACCGCAAGCACCCCCTTCCGTTCCGCGAGGATGAACTTCACGTTCGCGGTCAGGTACGGCAGCAGCCGCCCGCTCGAGTTGTCGGTGCTGACCTCGACGACATAGGTCACGACGTTCTGCGACATCGTGGCATTCAGGCGGATCCGGTGCACTTTTCCGACGAACGACTCATTCGGGAACGCATCGACCGTGAAGGCGACCGGCATGCCCGGCTTGATCTGGCCGATATCGGCCTCGTTCACGGAGACCCAAACCTGCATCCGGGTCAAATCCTTCGCAATCAGGAAGATACTCGATGCGCTCATACTCGACACAACAGTCTGCCCGACACTGACCCGGCGGTCGATGATAACGCCGTCCACCGGGGAGCTGATGATGCAGTAGTCGTAATTCTGCTTCGCCTTGTCGTACGAAGCCTGGGCGCTCGCGAGCTCCGCTTCGGCCTGGGAGAGATTCGCCTCCCGGACCGCGACTGTCGCGACGGCGGAGTCGTATTCCGCCTTGTAGCTGTCATAGTCGCTTTTCGACATCGCGTCCTTCGCCCGGAGCTCCTGGGCACGCTTCCAGTTGCTCTCGGCAAGCTGGAGCTGCGCCTTCGCCAGGTCGATATTCGCTCTGGACTGCTTGATGTTCGCTTCACCCTGCAGCTTGCTCGCCTCGGCCGCCCGCATCTCCGCCCCGTAGACGGCGTCGTCGATACGTGCAAGGACCATCCCCTGCCTGACCTGGGAGCCGTAATCGACCGATTTTTCGTTCACATCGGTACCGAACACGGCGATTTTCCCGCTCACCTGCGCGCCGACGTTCACGAGCTCCTCCGGCTCCACGGTTCCGGTCGCGCTGATCGTGCTTGCGAGGTCGGCCCGTTCGACCGCCTCCGTCTTGAAGACCGTCTGCGTCTTCTGCCCGAACCAGCGCCGGTACCCCCAGGTCCCGCCCACTACAAGCACGGCGAGAATCACCAATGTCAAAAACCAGCGCAACAACTTTTTCATACCCGTTCCAACTCCTGTTCTTCCGATATGCGAAATCACGTTTATTCGGATTTCTTGATTTTTATATCCGGTAAACGTAATGCCGCAACCCTTTATTGTGCGGAAACGAACATTTTTTTACAGATTCGGCAATATTTGTAATATCAGGAAATCCATGCTATATTAACACGCATGAATATTTCTCTGATCAGATCTTTTGCCGAAGCCGGAAGCAGGCTCCTTCTGCTGCCGGCAGTTTTTCTTCTGCTGCTCCTCGCAACTGCCGCCGGTCACACAGACTCCGGCGGCTTCACTTCCACCGGGATGCCGGCGCTGCATGGCGAATGCGCCGGAAGCGGCGACGGGGATGCCCCGGACGCTGTGCTGCAGGAGGACGAGTTCGACGACGCCGTCATCCCGAAGCCGTTTTACGACTTCATTCCGTCCGTCGAACCGCCGGAACCGTTCCGTTTCGAACGGCCGGCATTCCGGACGGTTCACCGTGCCGCCTCCCCCGTGGCCGGCCGCGTGTGCGCATTCATCACTGCGCCCCCGGTCCGCCGCTGCTGATCTTTCCCGATGTACTTTTCTCTCACTGCAGAACCGCCGCAGGCGGCTCTTTACCTCGACCATTCGTTCCTGATCGATTTTAATGAAAGAAGTTTTACCATGTCTTTTCAATACACAGCCGGAAAGCGGCGCAGGAATCCGAACTCTCAGGAGCTGGGATTGCGCATCGCCAATATCTTCGGGCGCTATTTCCTGAAAACCGAACACCTGCACTACGGCTTCTGGCCCGACGGCCTGCCGGTCACGCTCGAAAACCTGCCGCAGGCGCAGGACCTCTACACCGAATTCCTCAGAAACAACATTCCCGACGGCGTATCGAGCATTCTCGACATCGGCTGCGGAACCGGGCACAATGCCGAAGTGCTGCTCGCGAACGGATACAGCGTCGACTGCGTCTCCCCGAGTCCGTATCTCTCCGGCATCACGCGGGAGAAGATCAGAAACCGCGGCTCGCTCTATGAGTGCATCTTCGAGAATCTTCCGGCGGGCCGGAAATACGACTGCCTGCTGTTCAGCGAAAGTTTTCAGTACATCGACCTTGACACGGTATTCTCGCGCATGCCGGAATTCCTGAATCCCGGCGGATACGTGATCATCTCCGATTTCTTCCGGATTCCGGGTGAGGGTTCAAGCGCGATGGGCGGCGGGCACCGGCTCAGCCGGTTCCGCGACAAGCTCGCATCCTCCGGCTTCTCCCTGCAGAAGGAGCAGGACGTCACGGAGAACACCGCGCCGAATCTGCAACTCGTCGACGAGGCGCTGCAGCAGGTCGCCGTTCCGATCCGGGATCTTGTCATAGACGAGCTCTCCACCCGCCACCGCTGGGCGTGGCTGCCGGGCAGATGGCTCGGCAACCTCTTCTTCCGCCGCAGGCTTGACAAGCTCGACTACAAATACTTCAGCGGCTCGCGGAACGCACAGAATTTCAGGGAGCACAAACGCTACTGCCTCTTCGTGCTGAAACTGGAGCAGAGCTTTCCGCTGCCGAAGCCGGAGCCGAAACGCGGCCTGAACCTGCGCGCAGCCGCGCTGTAACGGATTTCCGCAGAAAAAAAACGCCCCCGCGGAATATGCTCCGGGAGGCGGTCTCAGGCGTTGCCGTCAGCGGACGGAACGCACCTTGAAGGTGCGGATGTCGAACGGACGGAAGTCGAGAGAGACGGAGCCGTTGCGGAATTCGCAGCTGCCGAGCTCCTCCCACTCAACGAGGTTCGTTTCAACGAGCTTCACCCCTTCGAGGGTAGTAGAAAGCGTTGCACGCGAAGCGGCTCCGGCAGTTTCAACGAGACGGATGACCAACTCGCCGCTCTTCTCGGCCTTCTTCACGACTTCGAGCGAAACCGATCCGCCGCAAACCGAAAACGGGGCTGCGACTGTCGCGCGGCGGCCGGCGAACTGGAGCGGCGCGCGGTTCAGCTGGACCGCTTCGCTCCAGACATTCGATTCGGTCAGGCTGCCGGTATGCGGCAGATAGGCGTAGGTGAAAACCTGACGGCCCTGGTCCGCATTCCAGTCCGGATACTTCGGGGAACGCAGCAGGCAGAGGTCGAGGTTCCCCTGGTTCGTGCGGTAACCGTACTTGCAGTCGGTCAGCATCGCAACGCCGTAGTTCGCCGATGAGAAATCGACGTAACGGTGGCCGACGACCTCGAACTTCGCCATATCCCAGCTCGTGTTCGAATGGGTCGGGCGCTTCGCATAGCCGTACTGGATTTCGAACGCGGCCTCGGAGGTCTGCACCGCGACGGGGAAATTCACGCGCAGCATGCGACGGCACTCGTGCCAGTCGACCTCGGTTTCGAAGTCGAGCCGCTTCGAATTCGCGGCCAGCCGGACGGTCTGCCGGATCAGCGACGCGGCGCCGACCTTCCACTCGAACGACATCACGGATTCGACGGAGCCGGTGGTCTGCTTCGAATGGGAGACCAGCTCCGTGCCGGTCCGCTCCTCCTGCTCATAGAACAGATCAACATCCCACGCCTCATACGTGTTCGGGCGGTCGACATAGAGGCTGAACACGTTGCCGTTTTCACCCGGGCGGAGCGTTTCGCGCCCGGTTTCCTTGTCGAAGGCGCGGACGAGTTCGCCGCGCGCATCGAATTCATAGCGGATCAGCAGGTTTTCGAGCACGAGACTTGCGCTTTCGGAGACGGCGGAGGCGCACTTTGCGCCGCGCTTCCAGACCGCCGTGCCGGAGGCCGGAACCGTGCCGATTGCCCGGCGCCCCTGCACCTCGACGGCGTTTCCGTTGGAGTCGGAGACCTCGCAATCCGTCCAGTCCTCCGGCAGCTCGATCACATTCGTGTACGGTGTGGAGACCGTATTGACCAGCGTCAGCGCGTCGGCATCGGCAACCGTGACGGATTCCGCCGCACGCGCAATGAGCTTTGCGCACACCTCAAAAAGCTCCGCGTGCTGCTTCTCGGTCACTTCGTAGACCCTGCCGATCGAAGAACCGGGGATGATGTCATGGAACTGATTGATGAGAAGCGTTTTCCACGCCCTGTCCAGCTCGGCCGCCGGATACTCGCCAAGCGGCGCCATCGAGCAGAGGAACTCCGTCGCGGCCAGCAGCTGCTCGAGCTTGCGGTTGTTGCGTTTGGTCCGCGCCTGCGTGGTCAGCGTGCCGCGGTGCATTTCGAGATAAAGCTCGCCCACCCAGCGGCAGAGCTTGTGATTCTTCACCGCGTCGCTTTCGGCAAGGCGCTCGAAAAACTTGTCGGCGCGGCCGAATTTCGCCTTCGGCATGCCCTCCATGTTGCCGAGCAGGAGCGCGCGTTCGATATGCTCCTCCTTCGGACCGCCGCCGCCGTCGCCGATGCCGAAGAGGCTGATGAACTCATCGAGCTGGTCGGACTCCTTGAAGCGGTTCTGCGCGCCACAGAGCTCGGTCGGCATGACGAATGCGTTGTAGGTGTCCTCCGGCGGGAAATGGGTCAGCACTTCGGAGCCGTCGATGCCCTCCCAGAAAAACGTATTGTGCGGAAAGCGGTTGAACTGGTTCCATGAGATCTTCTGCGTCAGGAAGAAGTCGCAGCCGGATTTCCGGATGATCTGCGGCAGCGCCGCCGAATACCCGAACACATCCGGAATCCAGAGATTCTTCACGTCGAACCCGAATTCATCCATGTAGAAATTCTTGCCGTGCAGGAACTGGCGGACCATCGACTCGCCGGAAATGAGATTGCAGTCCGCCTCGACCCACATGCCCCCCTGGAGCTCCCAGCTGCCGTCCGCGACGCGCTGTCTGATTTTTTCGTAGAGCTCGGGATAGTGCTCCTTGACAAACGCATAGTGCTGCGGCTGTGAAGCGCCGAAAACGTAGCCCGGATATTTCTCGATCATATCGAGCTGGTTCGCGAACGTGCGCGCGCACTTGCGGATCGTCTCGCTCACCGGCCAGAGCCAGCCGGTATCGATGTGCGCATGGCCGACGAGGCTCGCCTTCAGGGCGGAACCGAGCGCCGGGAGCGCGAGCATCTTCGCGAGCGGCTTGCGCGCGGCAGCGGCATTGGCCGGGTTATCGGCGTAGATATTGACCGTCTCATTCATGGCGGCCAGCAGCTTGCGCCTGCGGTAATCGTCCTCCGGGAGCGTTTCGTAATAATTCAGCAGCAACTCAAGCTCGATGCGCATGTGCCAGAGCTCGGTGTTGAAAAGCCCGATCCGCATCGCCTTGACTTTGCCGGGGAAGCAGCCTTCCGGCTTCTCGATGAGCCGGTGCGGCTCTTCGTCCATGAAGACGCCGAAAAGCGAATTCGCCGCGGCTTCGACATAGAGGTCGAGCTTCCCGCCCTTCAGGAATTTCGGCGGGAACTGGCAGTACTCCTTCGTGTAGTGGGCGTTGATGACGCTGTTGCCGGTAAGCGCAAAGGCGGGAACGCCGTCGGCGTCGAAGATCAGGCTCTCGCCGGAGAGGTTCAACTGCATCGCCACCGGCTTGCCCGCCCACGCTTCCGGGAGGGCCGCGGTGAGATGGAACCACGCGCTGTCCCACGCCTCGCCCCAGTCGTCCCCGGGCTTGACCGGCCTGTATTCAAGCTTCAGCCGGTCGGCCCAGCGGACCGGCTCTCTGCTGTGCGCGAACTCCGCCGCCGGAATGATTGTTTCAGACAAAAGATCCGGCTCGCAGCGCCGCAGAAAGCGCCGACAGCGGTCCAGGTACAATTTCATCTCTTCCTGTCGCATTTCTTATCCTTTCAACATTGTGACAACGGGCAATGCAACCGATTGCATTTTCAGTAATGTACATCGGCAAAACGGAAATGCAATCGCATCCGCGAGAGGAATTGTTTATTTTTCACCCATCCCGGGCGGACCCGGCGGCAGAGGATTGCAAAACAGCGGCGTTTGCGTTATATTATTCCATACCAAACCCAATGCAGGAGGATGAAGATGGGACATATCGCCGATAATGTCGCCGAGCTGATCGGACGCACGCCGCTGGTCCGGCTCAACCGGCTCAATGACGGAAATGCGGAAATTCTCGTAAAACTCGAATCCGCCAATCCCGGCGGAAGCGTGAAGGACCGGATCGGGCTCGCAATGATCGAAGACGCCGAAAAACGCGGATTGCTCCGCCCCGGCGCGCTCATCGTCGAACCCACGAGCGGGAACACCGGAATCGGCCTCGCACTCTCCGCCGCCGTGAAAGGCTACCGGCTGATCCTGACCATGCCGGAAACCATGAGCATCGAGCGCCGCAAGCTGCTCGCCGCCTACGGCGCGGAGGTCGTGCTGACCGACGGCGCACTCGGCATGAAAGGCGCGATCGCCAAGGCGGAGGAGATCCGCGACGCGAATCCCGGCAGCTTCATTCCGCAGCAGTTCGCGAATCCGGCCAACCCCGCAATCCACAAGGCGACGACCGGCCCGGAAATCTGGGCCGACACCGACGGCCGGGTCGACGCATTCATCGCGGGGGTCGGAACCGGCGGAACCGTCACCGGCGTCGGGACTTACCTGAAGGAGCACAATCCGGATACGAAGATCATCGCGGTGGAGCCGGATGCCTCCGCCGTACTCTCCGGCAAACCGGCCGGGCCGCACAAGATCCAGGGCATCGGCGCGGGATTCGTTCCGGCCGTGCTCGACCGCTCCGTCATCGATGAGGTCGTCGCCGTCAGCGCGGAAGCGGCGGGGCGCACCGCTCGCGCCTGCGCGCGAACCGAGGGAATCCTGATCGGCATTTCGTCCGGCGCGGCGCTCTCCGTCGCACTCGAGATGAGCAGACAGCCGGAGTGGAGAGGCAAAACCATCGTCGTGCTGCTGCCGGATTCCGGCGAACGCTATCTCTCGACCTGGCTTTTTGAAGCACCCTGAGAATCAATATCGCGCCGGATCTCCGAACTGACCCGGCGCGAGCATGGGCCGCACAACCGTCTCCGGCCCGTCCGGTTCCATGCCGCGCAGCCGGGCGATCAGCCTCTCGACCGCGAGGCGGCCGATCTCCGCAAACCGGAGGTCGACCGTCGCGGGACGCGGAGCGAAGGTATCGAGCACCATCTCATCCGCGTTGCAGCCGACCACGTGACGCAGCTCCAGCTCCCGCGTTCCGCCGCGCAGTTCACGGCAGACTCCGGCCAGCGTATCGTCGGAACAGAAAAACATCCCGGTCGGCGCCGCCGGGCTGCGGCGGAACTGCTCGGCCAGATTCCGGCAGCGCAGCGCCCGCGGCAGAGAAGAAGCCGCCGGAACAGTGAATTCCGCCACCTCCATCCGGTAGGAGCGCACCACCCTGCGGAAGCTCGCCAACCGCCTGCGGAACACCGCATCCGCATCATCGGAATTGAATACCGCAACCCGCCGGTGCCCCTGCCGGAACAGGAACTCCGCCGCGATCTCCCCTGCCCTCCGGTTGTCGTATGCGACCCCCTCCCACTCCGGGCTCCCCTCGCCTGCCGGATAGAAGCAGCGGACCGCCGGGAGCTCCCCGAGCACGGCGCGCAGGTGTGCGAGCGGTTTTAAGGACGCGCCGCCGAAGACGATCACGCCGTCGCAGCTCCGCGCGTCAAGGCCCCCCGGCAGTTCTCCCTGCTCCCCGGTTCCGGCGAGCAGCAGATTGAGCCCGCGCGCATCGAGCGCCTGCCGGACGCCGCCAAGCAGCTGCGGGATTCCCGGACGCATCAGAAACTGTGCGGGCGGCTCACGGTAAAGAGAAAAAAAGGCGACGTTCCCTGTGTGCACCCCGACGCGGTCGCCGGTCTTCGGCCCCGGGCGGCGTGCATCCGGCTTGTAGTCCGTTCGAGCGACGGCTGCCCGGATCCGTGCCGCCGTCGCCGCGCCGACCCGCTCCGGACGGTTGAAATAGTTCGACACCGAGCTCACGCTCACACCCGCCATCCGGGCTATATCCTTGATTGACATGAAATCTCCTCCCGTCCTGTCCGGCAGGAGTATAGCTCCTTTTCCGCCGGATTGCAAGAGGAGCTATGTAACATTGGAAAATAATTTTATCCTTCCAGATGCTCTGCGCTCCACAGCAGGGCCTCAAGCATATTCGCGGCGGCCCAGCCATTGTAGCTGAACCAGATCGAGCTGTTCCGCCCGTCCGAGTAACGGCAGTCGGTCAGGCCGTCGCTCGGACAGAAACGCTCAGTGGTCACGCCGTAACAGCCGATTCCGGTCACTTCCGGATAGAGTTCAAGGCAGTTCATCGCCCACGCCATGCCGTCGAGCGCGCGGTCGCGATGATACGGGCCGCGGCCCTTCTCCGCAAGATAGCAGAGCTCCGGCGTGACCAGCACGCCCATCGGGTGGATATGCGGATTCGACACCGACGTGACGGAGCCGCCGCAGGAGTTCCAGCCGCTGCCCTTGAGCGGAAGCAGCTCAGGAACCGCCCGGAACCCGTACCGCCACAGGTATTCATAGTGCGCGCCGTCTTCAAGCATGGCAAGAAACTCCTCCCCGCCGGTCGCTTCGTGCAGCATGCGCACGAGCTTCATGAAGGCGAGGTTCCCCTCCTGGTCCGGCGCTTTCCACGTATCCATCGGCGTGCCGCAGCAGTTCAGTTCCTCCACGGCGGTGTGGTAAAATTCCGCGGCTTTCCGCGCGCCGGCCAGATAGTGCGCGCCGCCGGTATAAAGGTGCGCCGCCGCGAGCGCCGCGCCGACCCAGCACCCGGCGAAACCGTCGAAGTCGGCCACGGCCCGGCGGTCGGTCGCAAAGGCATAGCCGCAGCAACCGTCCGCACGCTGCAGCGAAGCGAAGGTGTCTGCGACCGCAACGGCCGTTTTCTCCCATCTCTCCGGAACCGGCAAATTCCTGTCGCGCAGAAACTTCATTGTCTTGAAGAGATAGTAGACGGCGTGGCCGTTCGTATAAGCGGAATGGCAGTCGTGCGTGGTCCGCAGAAAATCCCACCAGCCGTTGACCCGGCTGCCGGAGAGCTCGCGTACAAGGTCGTAGAACATGCCGGAAGCCGGATTGTAACAATCGATGATCTCATCAAACAGCCGGTATCCGGACTTCGCTTTGCGGAAGAAATCCTCCGGCAATCCCAGTACCGTTTCGGCCGTGATGAACGGATAGGCGAGAATCGATCCGCCGGTCCAGCCGATTTCAAGCAGGGCACGCCACGGCTTCAGCTCCGTCTGCTTCGGCGGATGCGCCTCCCGGTTCGTATAGTGATCGAACTCTCCGGAGTAGTTCCGTTCGACGAATGCCGTGACGACCGCGCACGCAGCCGTGCGGAAGCTGCGCGTGTACACCGGCCGCTCCCGGTAGCGGAAATAGAGCGATTCAATAACCTGCCGGACCGCCCGGGGGCCCTCCCCCGGAAAGAAGAAGATCCGGCCCCGGGTCTTCCCGCCGCAGAACGGCTGTGTCGTCGACGGACGCGTCCCGTCGTCATGGTCGCAAAATTTGTTCATGAACGTGAACGGCAGATTCGCATAGCCGATGGTCACTCCGAACCGGTCCGGCAGTTCAGCGAACACCCCGTTGCGGATCAGCTCGTTGTCCGCCTCGGCCCGGCAGTACGGGTCGATCGAAACCGCCCCGACGCCTTCGGGACCGCACAGCAGCGAAACGGGATGCGAGGCGCGATCCGCGCGGAACTCCCAGTACGGCGATGAATATTTCTCGCCGGGATACTCCGTCGTCAGGTTCGGATACTGGCCCGGACGGGCATGTCTGAGGTTGTTGTCGCCGTGTATGCAGCATGGAATCAGGTGCCGGCCGCCGCCCGCGAGCCTGCCCTCGAGCCGGATGCGGGTCGGGTACACCGAGGAAAACTCCAGTTCAAAATCCGTCACCCCCGCCGCAATCGCGCGACAGGAAACCTCGAGCTTCAGATTCCCGTCGGCATACGAGAGCCCGGTTTCAACTTCAAGCGCGCCGGCGAAGCTCCATCCGCCCTGCCGGTTCTGGTAAAAAGCATTGATCTCCATGACAGCACCTCCCTGTTGTTTTCTTCTTTCATTATACCGGAAACCGCGCCGGAAAGCAATGGAGAAGAGGGACAAAAATATGGACGAAACGGACAACTCATCTTTCCCTCGGAATTTGCCGCAGCCGATGACAAAAGCGTGAAATATCCCCGAGCTTCCTTGAAATTCCATTTTCACGTGCTATTGTTTTTCTTCGGGGAGAGGTGATTTCATATGCACCTGAAACACAGAGGAGGAAGTGTTATGAAGAACAGAAGTGTATCCCAGGTCGTCACCGGCATTCACACGTGGGACGGCGCGGGTGTCAAGTTGACCCGCGTTCTCGGGCAGGAAAACGTAAAGGATTTCGATCCGTTCCTGATGCTCGACGCTTTCGATTCCCGCAATCCAGAGGATTATATCGCCGGATTTCCGTGGCATCCGCACCGCGGCATCGAAACCGTCACCTACCTGATCGAAGGCGACATCGAACACGGCGACAGCATCGGCAACAAAGGGCGCATCACCGACGGCAGCTGCCAGTGGATGACCGCCGGCGGAGGGATCATGCACCAGGAGATGCCGCAGCCGTCGAAGCACATGCTCGGCGCCCAGCTCTGGATCAACCTGCCGCAAAAGGACAAGATGACCGCCCCGGCCTACAACGACATCAAAGCGGAAGCCGTCGTCAAAGTGAAGGAAGAGGGCGCCGAAGTCGCCATCGTCTCCGGCGAATACGCCGGGCGCCGAGCCTCAATGCAGGGCAATTTCGTAAAAACGACCTATCTCGACGTCGCTCTTGAGCCAGGCTGTGAATGGCGGATCGCCGCGCCGGAGGAGAATACCGTGTTCCTCTATATCGTCCTCGGCTCGCTTGAGATCGGAGGAACGCACTATGACAGCAAACGCGCGATCCTTTTCGACAAGGGGGATTCGCTCGCCGTCACCGCGGGAAAAGAGGGGGCGCGCTTCCTCTTCCTGTCGGCCAGGCCGCTCGGTGAACCGATTGCCTGGGCCGGCCCGATCGTCATGAACACCGACGAGGAACTCGACCTGGCGTTCCGCGAAATCGAAGAGGGTACGTTCGTCAAAGGGTGCAAGAAAGCCCATACGGACTACTATCGCTGACAGCCGGAGAACCGTAGAAAACAGGGAGGCGTTTCCACCTCCCTGTTTTTTTATGCTTATTCCGCCTCGACCTCCGCCTGATGCCTGGCGATGATTTCGCCTGCGACGTTCGGCGGGACCTGCTCGTAGCGGATGAAGCTCATCTCAAACGAGCCGCGCCCCTGCGTCATGCTGCGCAGTTCGGTCGCATACTTGCGCATCTCGGCGTACGGGACCTCGGCGGCAACGACCTCCATCCCCTCCTCCACGCTCATGCCGAGGATGCGGCCGCGCTTATGGTTCAGGTCGCCCGTGATGTCGCCCATGTATGCGTCAGGAATATGCACATCGACATGCATGACCGGTTCGAGCAGGACCGGCTTCGCCTGCGCCATCGCCTCCTTGAAGGCCATGCGCCCCGCGATCTTGAACGCCATTTCGTTCGAATCGACCGGATGGTACTTGCCGTCGTAAACGGCGACGCGGACCTTTTCAACCGTGCAGCCGACCAACGGGCCGCTTTCAAGGGTTTCCGCGACTCCTTTTTCGACGGCAGGAATGAAGTTCTTCGGAATCGTCCCGCCCACAACTTCGTTCACAAACTCATAGCCCGCTTCATTCGGGGCGATGCGAAGATAGACCTCCGCGAACTGGCCCGCCCCGCCGGTCTGCTTCTTATGCCGGTAGTGCCCCTCTCCCGGAGCCGTAATCGTCTCGCGGTACGGAACTTTCGGCGTATCGAGCACGGCCTCGACCTTGAACTGGTCCTTCAGCCGCTTCGCGACGATCGCGAGGTGCTGGTCGCCCATGCCGGAGAGCAGGAACTCGTGTGTGATCTCGTCGCGGCGGAGCCGGACGGTCGGATCGCACTCGCGGATTTTCGCGAGCCCCGACGAAATCTTCTCATCGTCGCCGGACTTCGCGGCGGTTACCGCGTAGGACATGACCGCCGCCGGATATTCGATGCCGGGCAGCGGGGTCTCGGTCTGAACCGCCGAAATCGTGTCTCCGACATGCGTATCCTTGAGCTTCGCAACCGCGAAAATCGCCCCCGGACCGGCCTCCCTGACCGGAGTCTGGCTCTTGCCGTTCATGAAAAGCAGCGAGCCGAATCGCTCCTTCACGCCGGAACGCGACAGGTTGTAGACGTCGGAATCCGCCTTGAACACGCCCGAGACCGTCCGGATAAAAGTAAGCTGCCCGCTGAACGGGTCGTTCAGGCTCTTGAAGACGATGCCGATCGGCGGACACTCTTCACCGATCTTGCGCTTCGCGCCATCGACCGTGACGTAATTCAGCGATGAGGGGAAGAGTTCGACGATCGCATCCATGAGCTCGGTGATGCCGATATCCTTTACCGAGCTGCCCGCAAAGACCGGAATCGTGCGCCCGCTCTTGATGGTCTTCAGCAGCCCGGTATGGATCTCCTCGTCGGTCAGCTCTTCGCCGTCGAGGTAGCGCATCATGAGCTCATCGTCGGTTTCTGCGATGGCGTCGAGCCAGAGCGCACGGCACTCGGCCACATCATCCGCGATCTCAGCGGGTATCTCCTTGTCGAACAGCACGTTCACGACCCGGCTGAAGTTCGCTTCACTGCCGACCGGCCAGTAGAGCGGGATGATGACGTTCCTGCCGTGGTTGCGGCGCATCTGCTCGAGCGTCGCCCTGAAATCCGCGCGTTCGCGGTCGAGGCGGTTCACAATGCCGAAACGCGGTATGCCGCGCTGCTTCGAGAGCTTCCAGGCGCGGGCGGTCCCGATCTGGGGGCCGTCCACCGCATCGACCACCACGAGCGCGGCGTCGGCTTCGCGCACGGCGGAGACGTATTCACCGATGAATTCGGCATATCCGGGGGTATCGATAAAGAAGAATTCGTCGCCCTTCCACCTGCAGTTCATCACGGAAGAGTAGATGCTCGAACCTTTCTCCTGTTCATCCGCCATAAAGTCGGAAACGGTATTTTTCGCCTCCACGCTGCCCGGCCGCGGAATCGCCCCGCCCTTGAAGAGCATCAATTCGCAGAGCGTGGTTTTTCCGCAGCCGGAGTGGCCGGCGACGACGAAGTTTCTGCACTCGGTTGCTTTGGTCATAGATTCCCCCCTTATTTTTGGATTTGAATCCCGAAAGGCAATTGTGGAAGAACTTCTCGCCCGGGTTTCCCTCAGGCTGCTTTAATACTAGCATCATCATTTTGAAAATACAACCCCCGCGAGGCGGTGAAAACGAAAAAAATCATAATTTTCCGCCCCGCTTTGCAAACGGCGGAAAAGATGCTATTTTACAGAATTGCACGTGTTCGACGGCACGGAAAGAGGCCGCCGCCATTTTTTTGAGGATTCCTGCCATGAGATTCGGAGAAAGGGTGAATCTCCACACCCACACGGTACGCTGCGGACACGCGGAGGGCGCCTTGGAGGAGTACTGCCGCGAGGCGGTGAAACAGGGGATTTCCGTGCTCGGCTTTTCGGACCACGCCCCGTTCCCGGACGGGCGCTTCAGCGACTCCCGCATGGATTTTTCGGAGCTGCCGGAATACCTGGCAGATCTGTCGCGCATGCGCCGCATGTTTCCCGGCCTCGTCATCCTCGCCGGGGCCGAGGTCGATTTCGTCCCCTCGCTCGGGCGGGCGTTCTACGACGAGGTCTGCTCGGCGGAAAACGGGTTCGACTACCGGATCCTCGGGCCGCACTTCACCGACCCTCCGCACTGCGATGCGCCGCCCCTTTCGATGGAGCATGCGCGAAGCTATACGGAACTGATGACGGAAGCGATGGCGACCGGGCTCTTCGATTACGTCGCGCACCCGGATATGTTCACGGCCCGCTATCCGCGCTGGACGCCGGAGCTCCGCGCGTTCGCAATCGAGCTGGCCGAAGCCTCGAAAGCATTCGACGTCCCGTTCGAAATCAACGCTTACGGTCTGCGCAAGCCGTGGATGGAAACGCCGGAGGGGATGCGCCCGCAGTATCCGTGGAGATGCTTCTGGGAGGTCATGGCCGAGTACGGGGTCCGCATGGTCGTCGGCGCGGACGCGCACCGGCCCGCCGACGTCTGGGGCAACACGGACGACGCGGTCGCATTCGGCGCGGAATTCGGTCTCGTGCCGGAAAATGCCGCCGTCGCAGAAGCGATCATCCGAAGAAAGCGTCAGGAGGTGTCATGGTTCTGCTGCTCCTGAAAAAACTCATTGCGCGGCTGCTGTTCCCTGTGCCGTTCCTGCTGCTGACCTTCACGGCGGGCGCGTTTCTCATGATGTGGCCGAAGCTCGGGCCGCGCTGCCGGGCGGCGGGGCGGGCGCTGCTGCTCTCGGGAATCGTCCTGCTCTTCATCGGGTCCGTGCTCGGACAGCACTGGCTGCACACATTGACGAAAGTCTACCTGCCGCTGGATCCGGACGGACTTCCGGCGGAAAACTATACGCTGGTCGTGGCCGGGCACGGATTCCATGCCGAACAGGGAGTGCCGCCCGAACGCTGGTTCGACGACGAAATGCAGCTCCGGCTGCACGAGGCGGCCCGCGTCGCCCGGACGCTTGAGCAACGGCAGATCCCGTACAGGCTCGTCGCCTCCATCGCCGGCAGGAAGAGCGCATCGGCGAAACGCGAAGCGCTCGAAGCGTTCCTCGGCCACTACGGCGTCCCGGCGGAGAAGATTTCATTCATCGACGACGCCCTGAATTCCCGGCAGGAGGTGTTGGCCTTCAAAAAGGAGCCGGGCAGGAAAATTCTCATCTCCGGGTCATACCATATGCCGCGGCTGATGGCGCTGTCGAAGCAGTATGAGCTCGATGCGATCCCCGCCCCCGCCACACGGATCGGCTGCGGCGGATTCGGCGGAGCACTCTCCTTCGTCCCGTCCGCAGAGAATCTCTATGCGTGCGAACGAGCGGTCTACGAATACCTCGGCATGCTTGAATACATGCTGTTCTGAGAAAGTCAGAGTGTCCGGAAATAAGGCTCGTCGAACGCATCCGCGATGAACTCCGCCGCATGTGCATCGGAGCCGAGCCGGTAATTCAATCCATACGGACGGGTGAGCTCCAGAAGCTCGCGGCCCGGCAGGGTGCTCGCAAATGGTTTGCGCAGCCCGCTCGTGTTGATTTCGAGCGCAACGCCGGTTTCCGCCAACGCCTTGAAAACAGGGCGAACCTTATCGAAAATCATCGACGGCTCGTACCACTCCATGCGGAACCGGAAAAAATCGAAATGCGCGAGTGTATCGAAAAGACCGCTGCGGATCAGCTTTTCCGTCTCCGCCAATGCGAGGCCGAGTGCATACTCCCGGCTCTTTCCCTCCCAGCGCGCCCTCCAGAACGGCAGGTGCATATGCAGCGAACCGAGCCGGTATGCGACAGGGTAGCGCTCCACAAGGCGCCGGACCATCGGAAGGTTGTCCGGATGAAAATCCATCTCCGCCCCGAATATGATCTCGAGCCTCCCGGCGTACTCCCCGCACACCTGCCGGAAGCAGTCGAAATAGAGCTCAAACTCCCGTTCCGTAAGGAAATGCCCGGACGAATAAAGCCCCGGCCGCAGAGGCGCATGCTCCGTAAAGACGATCCTCTTCAGCCCCTTCCGCAACGCGGTTTCCGCATAATCGCGCATACCTTCAATACTGCGTTTCGCCTGAAACGGATGTGTGTGGCAGTCCTGCTGAGTCACGAAAGGCGCGCCCCTACTCCAGCATCGCCCAGAAGCGGCCGGATTTGTTCTTCACAAGCTTGATCGGCAGACCGTAGGCGGCGCTCAGCACCTCTTCGCGCAGAACCTTGTCGCGCGCGCCGTTTTCGACGATCCGCCCCTTCGCGAGGATCATGCCTTCGCTGAAAACCGGCAGGATGTCCTCGATCCGCTGTGTGATGAAGATGATCGTGACCTCCGGCAGTTTCTCCGCGATCTGGCGGATTTCTTCAAGCAGGAATTCGCGCCCGGCCATATCGAGGTAGACGCTCGGCTCGTCGAGAATGACAAGCTCCGGCTTCGTCAGCAGCGCGCGCGCGATCATGATCTTGACCTGCTCGCCGCTCGACATCGTGAAGATCTCCTGATCGGTCAGGTGCGCGCAGCGGAACCGCTCCATGAGCGCCTTCGCCGTGTCAACCTCCTCCGGCGTCGCCTTCCGCGTAAGCCCGAGCGTGCCGTCGAAGCCCGAGAGCACCATCTCGAGCCCCGTGCTCTCGGTGTTCGTGAACTGGCTCATGAACGGGCTGACCCATGCGATTCTCTTGCGCAGCTCAACAAGGTTCGTCTGTCCGAAGCGGTTGCCGAGCACTTCGACCTTCGCGCCGAACTTCGGCCACGCATACCCCATCAGGGTCTTCACCAGCGTGGTCTTGCCGGCGCCGTTCGCGCCGAGGATGAAGCAGCGGCCGCCTTTTTCGACCTGCCAGTGCATGTCATGGATGATTTCGCGGCCGCCGAGATAGACGTTCGCGTTCCGGATGTCAATTGCGAGTTCCTTTTTCATTCCCGTTCCCTGCTCTTATATTCCAGCCAGCTGTCGCGCAGCAGCTTGCCGCGTGCAAATTCCCGTTCAAAAGCGTCGAAGTCGCCGGATTCGATCATCCGGCGGAACTCCTCGTACCTGCGGTCGAAGTCCCGCATTGCGACAAGCACGCTCTCGCGGTTGTTCTCGATGATCTCCCGCCACATCAGGGGCGAACTCGAGGCGATGCGCGATGTGTCGCGGAACCCGGTCGCGCAGCCGCGGAACCGTTCGAGCTTCGTCTGCCCGTCCGGCGCTTCGAGGATCGAAAGCGCAAGCGCCGAGGCGAGGATATGCAGCACATGGCTCGTATGGGCCACAAGGTCGTCGTGGCGCGCGGCGGAGATCCGCGAAGTCCGGGTCCCCACAGACCGCCAGAGCCGTTCGACAAGCGCGACCGCCTCCTCCGGCGAATCCTCACAGGGGCAGACAAAGACGTCGGCGTTGCGGTAGAGCGTCGGGAACGCCGATTCAGGGCCGGATTTCTCCGTTCCCGCCATCGGGTGTCCGCCTACGAAGTGTACGCCGAACGGCTTCAGGCACTCCGCCGCCTTCATCACGCCGGATTTGCAGCTGCCGAGGTCGCTGACGACCGAGCCAGGGCGGAAGCAGTGCGCGTATTCCTTCACATAACGTTCGATTTCAGGGAGCGGCAGCGCGAAGAGCGTGAGGTCGGCTTTGCCGAGCACCTCCTCGAGCGAATCGCCGCACTCATCGAGCACGTCGCAATCGACGGCCCAGCGCCGGATGCTTTCACGGCGCGTCCACCCGGTCCGGCGGAACTCCCCGCCGCGCAGCGCCATGCCGAGCGAAGCGCCGAGCAAGCCGAGCCCTATAATCGCGATTACCGTATTCTGAGGTTGATCCATAGTCACAGTGATCCTTTGGTAAATCATCTAATATACCATGAACCGCGAAAGGATGCAACCTGTTTCTATGAAAGAAACTCCTTTTCGCGCGGCGGCGCGGTCGACCCGCGAGGGACAAGCGAACCTGGCAGCACCATGCGCGGCAGCGGCGCATTCCCGCTGCTTTCCAGGAATTCATGAATCGAGCGAACCGCGATTTCACCGGCCTGCATCATCGGATAGTGTACTGTCGTAAGCGGCGGATTGGCATAGCGCGACGCGAGCGTGTCCTTGAAGCCGATGACGGAAAGCTCCTCCGGAATCCGTATTCCCCGTTCGCCGGCGCGACTGAGCATACCGATCGCCGTATCGTCATCGAGCGCCGCAACGGCGGTCAGCTCCGGCGCGCGCCCGGCCAGGCGGTCGAATGCATCGTGCCCGAAAGCAAAATAGTTGCTGTTGCCCTCGCGCAGAATGCACCATGCCGGTTCAGGCTCGATCCCATGCGAACGCATCGCATCGAGATATCCCCGGAAGCGCTGCTTCTGCTGGTCGATACGGCGGTCTCCTGCATAACCGATCTTACTGTGTCCAAGGGAGATAAGATAATCAACCGCGAGCCGGGACGCCCCATATGAATCATGGTCGATGCAGCCGATGCCGTCAATCGCCATCGTCTTGTCGATCAGCACCGCCGGCAATCCGGAGGCGGCCAGCTCCTCCATCTGCGGGCAGAGCCAGATCGGCGACGGCAGAATCGCACCCGCATACTGCTGGTCGCGCAGGATCGAGAGCAGCGACTCCCGGATATGCTTCTCATAAATCAGCAGATTGACCTGGAGCTCGGTGCCGCGGCTGTAACGGTAGATCCCCTCAAGCACCATTGTCACGTAGCTGGACAAACCGGCATGCTCGGTCACGAGCGCGATCTTCACACCGCGCTGGCGCGGATAGTTGACCCGGAAGCTGCGTCTCTGCAGATGTGCGAGAATCTCCCGCCGCTTCTCTTCATCCACTCCGGTCCGGTTGTTGATGACCCGGGAGATCGTCGCAACCGACACGCCGAGCTCAGCCGCCAGGCTCGAAACACTGATTTTCCCGGGCTTCCGCGCCATCTGTCCTCCTGTCCTTTTCCTTATAAGATAATACGTCTTCCCGTTTTTTCAAAATTATTTTGCGTAAAATAACGGTTCCGGGGTTGACAAACACGATTTTTTCCGGTATAATTATATCAAGAATTATTTTACGTAAAATAATATTCACTGATGCCGCATAATACGAAGTATGTGAAGTTTACGGTTCCTGTCTGTCATGATGCAATTCCTT
>JABLYX010000059.1 GCA_018265615.1 Lentisphaeria bacterium | reverse complement strand
TCGACGGCCCCCGCGCCGTAATCCTCGACGGCGGAGTCCGACGTGCCGCAGATCACCGGGGTTCCGGCCGGAATCCCGGTGTCGGCCGCGGCCTGCGGCGTCACGCTTCCGAGTCGCGAGGTCGGCTCGACGAGCTCCGGCAGCGCCGCGAAGTCGAAGCCGGTCAGCTCGAAGAGCTCCCGTGACCAGGTGCGCGCTTTCATGTCATAGAAGAGCGTCCCCTGCGCTTCGATGCGGTCGGTCGCCGCGACGCCCGAGACGAGGAAACGGACGAAATCCTTCACGAAGAGGATATGCTTCGTCTTCGCCGCGACCTCCGGCTCGTGCCGCTTCAGCCAGAGCAGCTGCGGCAGCGTCCAGGTCGGCGTCGGCATCTGGAAGGCGACTTCGAAAATGCGTTCCCCGTGCTTCTCCTTCAGGAACGCGCACTCTTCGACGCTGCGCTGGTCGGTCCACATGATCGTGCGGCGGAGCGGGCGCATCGCGCCGTCGAGCAGTACCGCGTTGTGGGTCGAGCCGTCGAACGCCGCCGCGCTAATCCGGGTAAAATCGACGCCGGAAGCGCGCACCTGCGCGAGCGCTTCGCACATCGCGCGGTACCAGTCGGCCGGCTCCTGCTCGGACCAACCGGGATGTTCGTAGTAAGTCGTGTACTCCCGCGACGCCTCGCCGAGCAGCCGCCCGGAGCCGTCGATCGCGGTGACCTTGCAGCCGCCGGAACCGAAATCGATTCCGAGGAGTACGGTGTCCGGCTGCGCCATCTTACTTCACCCAGCCGTGCTGCGGATCCTTCGAGGAGATCAGTCCGCGGTTGGCCCTGCCGGCCATCGTCCAGAGGTAATACATCTCGTAGCCGGGCGCGCCGCAGAGCGGATGGTACCCTTCCGCGATCGCGACGGTGTCGTTGTTTTTGACGGTGTAGGTTTCGTCGATGCGGCCGTCGGGGGTGTAGACCTTCTGGATGCCGAAGCCCTGCGGGGGATTGAAGCGGTAGAAGTAGGTCTCCTCCATATCGATCTCCTCCGGCGGATTGTCGACGTCATGGCGGTGCGGCGGGTAGCCGGACCAGTTGCCGGAGGGAATCAGCCCCTCTCCGATATAGAAGTGCCCGGAATCGAAGGTCTCGTCGATCATGATCGTGGCTTTGCGTGTGAAATTGTCGCGTCCGAGCGTGAGTTCGCGGGTCATCTCCGGCGTGATCACGCACGGCTTCGCGGTGTCGCGCGTCGCCGGTGAGGCGTTGTACGCGATATCCGCACCGGTGATCGCTGTGATCTCATACGCGGTGCGGCGCGGCAGGTAGACCGTGTGCGGCCTGCCTTCGAAAACATTCCTGCGCCCGCCGACCTCCGCGAAATCGAACGCTTCGCCCCGGACCGCGCACCTGCCGCCGAGCAGCACGAGCGCAACCTCGAACTCCCCGGTCGAGGCCCGGTACGAGGTTCCCGCCGCAAGCTGAATCACGCCGAACGCGGTCAGTGCCATATTGTGTTCGCCGAGGTCGAACACCTTGTTGTATCCCTGCTTCGGATCGAGATGGATAAGAAGTGTTTCGCTGTTCATGGTTGCTCCCCTTTCCGCTTATTGAACGACCGTGGGCTCGACGCCGAGGATGCGGCAGACGTCGAGCAGTTCCGGGACGATATCGCCGTAGCTCAGGGCGTAGTGGTGCTCCCAGCCCTGGCTGATGACGACTTCGCGGAGCTTGTCGCACCCCGCGTCGAACCGGATTTTCACCGGGTTGCCGCGGACGAAGAGCTCCGTGTCGAGCGCGTCGCCCGTGGCGATCAGCATGCGGAAGCCGTCGCCGTCGCGCTTCTCCCCGAGGCGCGCCAGCGTGACGCGGCCGGGCTTCAGCGGGAATTCATCGGTGACGCCCTTCACGCCGCCGCCTTCAATGGTCGCACTGTGGCAGAGCTGCGGCTGGCAGCCGGGTTTGCAGAGCCCGCACGGGGCCGCGCCGCAGTGCCACGCCACGCCGTAGTCGCCCTCCATGACGATCATGTCGCAGAAGAACGGCAGATCTCCGCTCAGCTCCTGCGCCATACGCATCATGACCGCGCCGTAGACGTCGCCCTCGCAGGCGGTCAGGAAGCCGTGATTGGTCAGGTGGCCGATTGTGGAGCAGACCGCGATGCCGTAGAGGTCGTCCGCGATGAATTCCGGCCAGCAGCGCATTGCGAAAGTGTCGACGAGGAACTTCCCCTTCATCTTGCCGACCGCGGCGAAGAGCGCGGCGGATTTGCGGAGCTGTTCGCCGTCCGGGCCGTCGGTCGGATGCACCTTCGCATCCGAAAGGATGGTTTTCATGGCGGAGTCGAGCTCTTCCGGCTTCAGGTTGCGCGCGGCTTCAATGACTTCATGCTCAGTGATGAACTTGACCTCCGGGCCGATTTTCGTGCGCAGCAGCATCTCGTCGCAGCTCGAGGTGAAGAATCCGGGGACGCGCCCGCCGATCAGGCCGATGCGCATCCGGGCGAGCGTATTGACGGTCTGCGTCACGCGGATCGCCTTTTCGAGCCCCTGCTTCGCGGATTCGGAGCCGACCTCCGCGTGGATGTGGAAGTAGGGGACGTGCATGCGGTACATGAAGTGGGAGTTCATGTTCGCCGCGCAGAACGAGTTGTTCTGCAGCCGGCCGCCCTTCGGATCCGGCTCCTTCATCGACCAGAGGACGACCGGAACCTTCAGGCGCTGCGCGAACATCGGGACGATCACGCCGAGCGAGAAGGTCATGAAATGCGCCACGATGAGGTCGGGGCGCTCCTGTTCGAAAAAGTCGAGCTCCCGGATCGCCTTGTCCTCGAGGTCGATCATGCGGTCGCCGCCGACGACTTCGACGCCGGGGAGGCTTTGCAGATACTCCTTCGCGTTTTTGCGGGCCGCTTCGAGCGTTTCGTTGGTCCAGTTTGCCTTGGTCAGGGGGAGGTAGCCGATTTTGAACTGTTTTGCCATTTTTTGTTTTCCTGCCTTTTCCGAAACTCAATGATTCCTGAGAAACTCATCGACGGCTTTGCGGGTCGGGAGTCCTGCCCGCGCGCCGAGTTTTCCGCATTTCAGCCCGGCGAACGCCGATGCGAAGCGCATGCATTCGCGCAGGTCGCCGCATTCGAGGTAGCGGACCCCGAAGCCGCAGTGATACGCATCACCGGCGCCGGTCGAATCGACCACCGGCAGCCCGTTGAAGGCGGGGCACCGGAGGATCGTCCCGTCATCCGCGATCAGCATCGAGCCCTCGCTGCCGGCCGTCACGCCGGTCACTTCGGCCCCGAGCGTCTTAAGCCTGGTGAGCGCTTTTTCAAGGTCGTTCTCGCCGCTCCATTTGCGCGCGAAGAATTCGGAGGTGATGAGGATGTCGGCCAGCTCCAGCAGCTCATCGATGCGCGGTGTGAAGGTCCCGGCGTCGAGGTTGACGGGTACGCCCGCCTTTTTCGCGGCGCGCGCCGCGGCGACGGCCGCATCGGGGTGATGCCCGTCGAGATGCAGCATTTTCGCATTGCGGATCATCTCAAGCGGGATTTCGTCCTCTTTCAGGAGTTCGAGGTTGTTCCTGGTCCACGCGACGCTGCGTCTGCCGTCCGGCGTGATCCAGCAGTAGGCGACCGGGCTGCTGCCGCCCTTGCGGACCCGGATCGCGGAAGTGTCGACCTTCTCCGCCGCAAAATCCGAAAGGATCAGCCTGCCGTCCATATCGTCGCCGATGCTCGTGACGAACGCGGCGGAGAGCCCGAGCCGGGCCGCGCCGACCGCGGCGTCCCCGGCGGGGCCGCCCCCCTGGATCCGGTGCTCGGTCATCTCGATTTTGCCGTCGACCGGAATCTCCGGAATCCGGCACAGGTGGTCGTTGCTGCAGTAGCCCAGGGCGACAAATTCAGGGGTCTTCATGGCGGTTCGCTCTCTCCATTGTTTTGGAATTTCACTGTTCAATATAACCAGCCATTTCCCCTTTGTCAAGAGTCTGAATGATAAAAAATGAGATATTTTTGAAATTATATGATACGAATTGATACAAATATCATTTGCTTTTTTCGCGGAAACGCGATATAGTAACCGTATCATGACAAATTTACGTTCAATACAGCTCTCAAATTATATCAGGGAACGCGGCAGCTGTACCATCGCGGAGCTGAAAGAGGCGTTCAAGGTCTCGCACGCGACGATCCATCGCGATATCGCGTCACTGGTTGAACAGGGGGAGATCCGGCGCGTGCGCGGCGGCGTGGCCGCAATGCCGGCGGAGGAGGCGCCGAGCGCCGAACGCACGATCTATTCGCGCTATCAGGACCGGCTCGACCGGAACCGGGAGGCGAAAGCCGCCGTTGCGAAAAAGGCGGTCGGGCGCATTGAGGACGGCGACATCATCTTCCTCGACTCTTCGACCACGGTCTATTACCTTGCGAAAGAGCTGCAGAACACGAATTTTTCGAACCTGACCATCATTACGAATTCACTGTTGGTGATCCGGGAGTTCCCGCTGTTCCCGACCGGATACTTTCTCGTGGCGCTCGGCGGCAATTACGATGTGCAGCTGAACGCGTTCCTCGGGGCGGCGACGCTTGCGGATCTCGACCGGCTGAAGATCGGCAAGGCGTTCCTGTCGGCGCTCGGTGCGGCTCCGGACGGATTTTTCTCGCGCCACGAAAACCATTCATACTTTCTGCGCCGCGTACTTGAAATCGCGGATGACTCCTATCTGCTGCTGACATCGGATAAGTTCGGCAAGTCCGGCCTCTTCGGCATCGGCCCGCTCTCGGCGCTCTCCGGCATGATTGCGGATACCGATCTGCCGGAATACGTTCCGGCAAAGCTCCGCTGACGTCAGCGGAAGAGGGAACCCGTTCGGGCGCTCCCATCGGGGTTGCAGGGGGGGAAGTGTGCGGTTCGGATAGGGGCAAAAGGCTCAGGCCGTGGCGCCCTCTTCCTCTTCCCTGCGCCTGGCGGGGGAGAGGCGGTAGTTGATCCGGATGCCGCAGGCGTAACGCGCGGCCACCCAACTGCCGTTCCCGAGCTTTTTCATGCCGCAGGCGAGAAGGTACTGGTGGTTCTTCCGCATATTCGGATAAGCCAGATCCTCTCCCTTGCGGAAAAGCGTGAGAATTTCCTCTTTCGCTTCGTCGGGAGTCATGCTGCGGCGTTGGCGCACTTTCTTGTAAGAGATTCCCGCGCTCTGAACCGCTTTGCCCCAGCTTTTGAAGTGGTGCACGGCCGCCATGTAAAGCGGCTTGTCGCTGTGCTGGACCTGCAGGCTCGAGAGCGGCTCATTCGCCGCCGCCATCTTCTTGATCTGCGCCTGGATCCGGGACTTGCTCCATGCCTTGTATTTGCGGATTTCGGCATAATTCAGCCCGCAGGAGGTGATTGCCTCGCGCCAGGAGCCGAACAGCCGTTCGGCGGCCGCGTAAACCCTCGGATAATTCGTGGCGTAATAATAGGCATTCAGCGGCTCTTTGCCCACCCGCGATAAAATATGCTCCTCGACGAGCGAGTGCGTCCAGATCTTCTTCAGCATACGGCGCTACAATTCAAATTTGCGATATCAATTAAGTAAAACGGTAAAAATACCTTCCCGCTAATTAAAATAGACCACACTGCCCCTGTTTTCAAATGTTTTCCGAAATAATTTGCGATTTATAGGAACGAGATTATTCCGCAGGACCGGAGCCTGACGCGGTTTCAGGCTCCGGCCGCGGGATTATTTCACGAGCTTCAGGCCGCCGAGAGAGGCCGGGCTGTTCCAGTAATTCGCATTCCGGTAGAAGGTCATTCCGACGTGCTGGCGGAAGCCGCGGTCGATGTCGTCGGCCATGACGTTCAGCCCGAGCACGCTCCCGGCCTCCGGCTCCGCGTTGAAGAGGCAGAAGGGGACGGCGACCTCGAGGACATAGCCGTTTTTCCAGACCCGGCTCTTCATCTCGACCTCTTTTTCGACGCCGGTGCGAACCAGGCCGCCGAGCGACGCGGCGTTCAGCAGCGGCCCTTCGCTCTTCGTGATTCCGGTCGGCGTCATGATGAGCAGCAGGTCGTCGGCAGTGATCTTTTTCGCCCGTTTCGCCGGATCGGAGACGCTGCTCACGAAGAGCCGGATGTTGTCGCTGTCGCGCCAGTCGCGGCTCACAAAATCTGCGAAGTTCAGCTCGTCGTCCTCGATGAGGAACGCGGCGTAGAGTTTTTTCCCGTCCCAGCGGAACGCGGCCCGCCCGCTCCAGTCTTCGGTCGAAGGAATGCCCGCGTCACGCAGGATCCACTGAAAGCGCTGGTCGATCGGGAAGAACTCCTCCGGCTTCCATTCCGCCAGGTCGCCGTCGATTTTCGCTGTGCCGTATGAGGCGGTCAGTTCCGGATTGCCGGTTCCGGCCTTCGTTTCGTCCATCGGGTCCCACATCGGGTAGCTGCCGGATTTCGCGGCGTCGCGGATCGCGCGGTACGGGAACGTTCCCTCCGTCTTCACCCGTACCGTGTACGGCAGTGTGCGCTGCATGTCGTCGATCACGGCGTCGAAGGTGAATTCGTATTCGACGCCCGGCACCGCGTCGGCAGGGGCCGTGAGCCTGAATGCGGCGGTTGCGGTTTTTCCCGCCGGAACTTCGAGCTCCGCCGGGATCGCGGTTTTCCAGCCGGGATTCGTCCCGGTCACGCGTCCGGCGGCCCTCTTCGCTTTATCGGAACCGTTGTAGACGGCGAGCGGAATCTCGACGCTTTCACCCGGCTTGACCGAAAAGCGGAACAGCGGGCGGCTGAAGTTGCGCTTGTCCATCGGGGAAGCGGCGGCCGATCTATCGTACAGCAGCGCTTCGGGCGGATTTTCGATATAGACGGGGCCGTGCCCGAGCACGAGCCGCCCGTCTGCGGGGAGGGCGACCGGTTTGCCGGCGCAGTCGGCCACCTTCGTTCCGGCGGGCAGCAGGAAGTCGGCCGGAACGTTGTCTTTGAGCGCCCAGGCGGCGAGCAGCGTCGAACCGTCCGCGCGCCGGAAGCCGTGGCGCTGGATCAGGTCGCCGAACGGCGAACCGCCGAGCGGCGCGGCCCCTTTCAGCTGTTTCACGCACTCGACCAGTGAATGATAGGCGGGGCGCGGGTTGAAATTCCGGTCCAGCAGCCAGAAGGTTTCACCGTCGTCGCGGCCGAAGAAATTATACCAGTAGACCCGGTCGATGCCGTGCGAGCTCGCGAGGATGTAGAGCCGTGGAAGGAACTCCGCCTGATGGCGCGGCGAGAAGCCCGCCACACCGGTCAGTTCACCGGTCAGCTCGTTGAATTTACCCTCTTCGTCGACCTGGAAGCCGATTTCGGTCAGCCAGAGCTGCCGGTCGCCGCCGGCGGCGCGGATGAGCGCTTTCGACGCGGCGCTTTTCGCGATTCCGGCCTCCGGCGTGCCGCAATACGGGTGGATGCAGAGCGCGTCGAGGTATTCAAGGCCGTTGGCCCGGATGAATTCGATCACATAATTTTCCAGCCCCTCCGCGATGCCGAAGCTCGCCTTGCCCGCCTGGGGGTCGCTCTTTGCGGTTCCGAGCGCGAATGCGTTGTTCAGCGTTGCCATCGCGGCGGCTTCGCCGAACCCCGCCCAGCCGGAGTTCGTTTCGTTGCCGTAGTTGTAGTCGCACCGCCCTTTGAGCTCGCGTCCGGCGAGCTCGGCCCAGTCGTGCGCCATTTTGAGCTTGTCCGGGCTGTTGTAGAAGGATTTCGGAAAATAGCCGAGCAGGACCAGCGGGCGGATTCCGAACGCCTCGAGCCCGAGGATCGTCTCCTTCAGCTCCGCAAAGCCGCGTTCGATCGCCTCTTTCTCCCGCAGGTCGCGGAACGAGAAGTCGCAGCGGACCTGTGTGATTCCGGCGGCGGCCAGCTTCCGCAGCAGCTCCCACTGCACATCCGGGTCATACCAGCCGAGGTGCACGTTCATGCCGAAGAGATCCCCGGCTCCGGGCGGGACCGGCTTCGCTTCACCGAAGATGCCGGAGACGGCCGCGGCGCCGCCGTTGCCGGAGATTTCCGAGCGGTACAGTTTCACATCCCCTGCGATACGGCCGGCTTTTCCGCCGAACGGATCGATTTCCGCCGAACCTCCGGCCGGAACGGCGAGCTTGCTTTCACTGATTGATTCGACCTTGCCGGACCGGTCGGTGAGCGTGGTTCTGACACGGAACTCCGCCGGAGCGCCCCCTTTGTTCTCCGCTTTCAGCTTCGGGGTTTTCGTAAAGTCGCGGCTGTCGCGGAGCAGTGAAAACTTCACCTCCCCGATTTCGGACGGGATGCGTTTGGCCGCGGCCGGGAGGGTGAAAGCGGCAAGGAGAAGCAGCGTGCAAAGTAAATTCGGCAGTTTCATGAATCCCTCTTTGTTTGTATTATTTAACGAGTGCCGCATATTGGTTCAGGTGCCAGAATCCCTTCTCTTTCAGTTGATTGGAGTTCGGGGAGTCCGTATGTCCGTCGAGATGGAGCGCGTTGGTTCTGCCGGAATGGCGCAGAGTGACGAAATATTCGCCGTTCGCGTTCCGGTAGAATTCCGGCCCGTTCGCCATCAGGTTGCTCTGCTTGGCGGCATCCGCCATGATGAGATAGGAGGAAGCGTTTTTCACGCTGCCGAGCTTGATGTACCACCGGCACCAGCCGAGGTTCACGATTCCGGGCTGGTCCTGCTCGTCGTCGACGACCGAGGTGGTGTTCGCATACCAGCGGATGCCGTATCCCTTGTAGTAGTCCCGGAGCCCGGTGAGCTTGTAGCCCGTCGACGGGCAGGTGCAGATCGACCGCGGCAGGTAGCGGCCGAGGACCTCGCTCAGGAGCTGCGGCCAGCGGTCGGTGGAGGCGCTGCGCATGATGATCCAGTAATCGTTGTAGTCGTTCGCATACTGCAGGTTCGCCATGCCGATCTGCTTGAAGTTGCTTGTGCAGCTCGCCTGTTTGCCCCGCTCGCGGGCCGACTGGAGCGCGGGCAGCAGCATGGCCGCCAGAATCGCGATGATGGCAATGACAACCAGGAGCTCGATCAATGTAAAACGTGTGTTTTTCATCTTCACCTCCGTTTATTTTTTCACGATATATTGCGGCAATGCCGTGAGCTGCAGTTCGATCCGGTTCCCGTCGAGTTTTTTCGGCAGCGGCTGCTCCGCACCCTGCCAGTCGATGAGCTTCGTCTGCTCATAGGGGAACGGCAGCGGGAACTCCACCCGGTATGAGCGCAGCGACTGTTCCGCGCACCAGAGAGCGATTACGCGGTCATTCTCCCTGCCGTAGGCGTAGAGCTTGCAGACGCCTTTTTCGACCGCGTCCCTGCTCCCCGCGGTGACTTTTGCATCAGTGACCGGTCCGCTGAACGGTTTGTTGCGCAGCATCGACGCGACGACGGCCGCCGCCTGATAGGCCGGCTTGGGCGAGAAATCGACGTTGATGAGCCCGAAGTTGTGTTCGGAGAAGCGCGGGTCGGTGCCGTCGTTCTGGAAGTCGTACCAGTAGAGCGGCTGACAGCCGTTTGCGCGGTTCAGCAGGATCGTCCGGGCGAAGAACGCCGCCTGGCTCATCAGGGTGACCGGGACATTGCGGTACGAGTAGAATTCGACCGGCCAGCCGAGCTCGGTGATGTAGAATTTGAGTTTCCGGCCATCCTTTTTCGGATGCCGGTCGACGAAGTTCCGCAGGTGCTTCGTGAAAACCGGTATGCTGACCGCCGGGATCGGGCCGCCGCTCGCATTGTAGCCGAAATCCGGCTCGTGCGGAGCCATGTACGGGTGGATCGAAAAGCCGTCCTGAAATTCGATCCCGCCCGCTCCCGCGATCGGCATAATCATGCCGCCTCCGGGGCCGCCGCCCGCCCCGCCTCCGCCGCAGGAGATCACGGTGGCGTCCGGCCTGGCCGCCTTGATTTTCGGATAGACCGTCTTCAGCATCGGCAGATAGTCGTTGACCGGATGCGCGGAGTTCGGCTCGTTCCACAGCTCCCACTCGTTGACCCGGCTGCCGAAGTGCTTCACCGCGAATACGACCGCGTTGCCGTACGCCTCGTACATCTCCGGCGCGGTCGGAAACGCCTTTTTGAACTTGCCGGGATAGGCGCGATCGTTGTTGTAGCCGGTCACGAGCAGCGGCTTCAGGCCGTATTGGTTCGCGGTGTTGACGAAGCGGTCCATCTCCGGACGGATG
This sequence comes from Lentisphaeria bacterium, assembly GCA_018265615.1. GTDB lineage: Bacteria > Verrucomicrobiota > Lentisphaeria > Victivallales > Victivallaceae > Victivallis. The sequence goes on along the minus strand of JABLYX010000059.1, from coordinate 19,684 downwards.
CGGTATTCGCCCGGCTTCCACTCGATGTCGTTCCAGGCGAGGTCGTCGCGGACCCGCGTGAAGCCTGCGAGCTTCAGGAGTTCGAAGGTCGCGGGATAATTCCCCTTGCCCTGCGCGAAGTGGGTGCAGGCCCCCATCTCCTGCGGCCGGTCGCCGGCTGGGAGCGGCTGCGGCACGGCGGAGTAGGTACACTCCGTTGATGCGACCCGCTCCTTTCCGCGTTCGACGATCACGGTGATGTCGTAGATGCCGAGGGCCGGGAGCCGGAACGCAAGCTCGTTTTCCGCCTTCGCCTTCGCCGGCGCGATGCGCCCGACGAGTTTGCGGTCGCCCCATTTGCGGATTTCACCGTGGATCGTCGTTCCGCTGAACTCGCCGTCTAGTTTGACCTTCAGGGCTTTGGTTCCGGCGCCGGGGGAGGCTGTCGGCCGGTCCGGCCCGGTCGCCGTGATGGCGACCGGAGCCGTCCATGCGGCGGCCGCCAGTACGGAGGAAAGAAGGAAGAGAAGTGTTCGTTTCATTAAAATCTCCTTATTTATCTAATTAATATTATTATATAAAATCGCTTGAATGTCAAGTCCCCTGCGGGTTTTTTCCGGAAAATCAGTCGCTTACACCATCGCGGACGCAGAACCAGTCGATTTTGCGGATCGGGCTTGCGCCGGTATTGTTTTCGAGGCGGTAGCAGATTCCGGTTTTGATGAGCTGCCCGGGCGTGAGGGTTTTCACGTGGCCGTCGGCGAACGCGACATTCGTTCGGCCTGAATGGAGCGGCGTCGGTGCAGAAAACGCGTTCCCGCTCAGATTGTGATGATAGAACAGGCAGTCAAGTGTGTTCCCGTTGACGTTGAGGGAATCGGCGAAGAATCCGAACCGGGCCGGATGTTTGAGCTTGCCGACATTGCAGTAGGCGGCTTTGTCGACTCGCCCCGGCTCGCCGGGATTCGCTGCGTAGGAGCGCTGCTGATCCATCGATTTTGCGTATCCGTCGTTGTCGCACAGTGATGCGCCGTAACCGAGCCACGCGGTCTGGGCGTCCATCGCCCGGCCATTCAGCGTTGCCGGGCAGATTGTGGTTTTTGTCCGGGAGACAATGTATCTCTGGTTTGTGAGGAACAGCGCCCAGCGGCCGTTTTCATTGTTGGCCCTGACCAGATCACGGACAAAGTACCAGGACTTGCTGTCAGTCCCATAGACCGCTTCGGCGGCAATGCATTGCTTGAGGTTGTTCACACAGGATGCGCCGCGGGCGCGGTCGCGTGCCTTTGTGAGCGCGGGCAGCAGCATGGCGGCCAGAATTGCGATGACGGCAATCACGACGAGGAGTTCGATCAGTGTGAAATGCTTCTTCATATCTTCTCCTGGGTTGAAGGTTGGTCAGATTGCCTGCTGGACCGGGAGTTGCCTTACCGTTTCGCGTTCGACCAGCTCCGGCATGATATTGATTTGCGGTTCGATTTCGCCGTTGCGGGAGAGCAGGGAGGAAGCCATCCGCATGACTGCGTCGGCGATGCTGCTGCGCGGCGTGTCGATTGTGGTCAGCCGCTCGATGCCGGGCTCCCGGATGTTGCCGAAGCCGAGGATGCTGAGTTCACCGGGAACCGCAATGCCGAGCGCTTCGAACTCCCGCAGCGCGATCAGCGCGCCGTGGTCCGAAACCGCGAAGAGCGCGGAAAAGTCGTATTCTCCCTGCGCGTAGCGTTTCGCGAATTCCCGGATCTTCTCATCCGGCGTGTCGCCGGACTTCATCCGGCAGTCGAGCAGCGTGAGTCTGCACTCCGATGTGTCCGCGACCGATCGGAAATTCCGGATCACGGTCTCCGGGGTCTGGAGGTGCGGTTCGCAGTGGAGGATGCCGATCCGGCTGTGTCCGCACCGGCAGAGATGGCGCGCGGCCAGCGCTCCGCTCGCGGCGTTGTCGCCGCTGACGAAGTGGATCTGGCTCACCGGGACTTCGTTGCGGCAGAGGATCACGGGTACGGGGGAACGCACGATGCTCATGATCTGCTCCGGCGTGAACAGGTCGTTCGTGATTGATTCGGCCACGATCACATCTGCGGAGAATCCGTCCAGATAGTCGCAGACATCCTTGTGGTAGTCGAACAAATAGAGCTCGAAGTCAAAGCCGGCGCGTTCCGCCGCCTCGGCGAGAAGTTCGCGCATATAACGCTGGTCGCTGCTGTTCCAGTCCGGCTGCAGCAGCAGGAGCTTCGGCTTCCCGTTTCCGCTGCGGCGCACAAAAGTTCCCTGACGCGGCACGGATTCGAGATATCCGCGCTCCTTCAGCTGCGCGATTGCCGGAACCACGGTCGCCTGGCTCACCGCGTACTCCGCCATCAGCTGGCGCACAGTCGGGAACAGCGAGCCATTCTCCATCGCGGCGATGCGGCGGCAGAGTTGGCCGTACAGCAGATCGCTTTTGCTCATCTTCTCCATCATGCGGAATCAAGAGCCCCCTGTTTTGTGTATCGTTTGCCGATACAGAAATGTCAAATAAAAAACGGGTGAATTGCGTGTATCGTCTTTCGATACACAAATATTATACCAAACACCGTCGCGATTGTCAAGAGGAGGAACGAAAATTCCGCGAAAAAATCATCCGCGCGGGTGGAATTTCCGGTGGATCTCGCGCAGTCTCGCCGCATCGACGTGGGTATAGATTTCGGTGGTTGCGATATCGGCGTGGCCGAGCATCTCCTGGATCACGCGGAGGTCCGCGCCGTTGGCCAGCAGGTGGCTCGCGAAGGAGTGGCGCAGCGTATGCGGGTGGATGTTCTTGCGGATTCCGGCGCGCACCGCCGCCTCCTTGACGACCGCCCAGACCCGCTCGCGGTCGAGCCTGCGGCCGTTGCGGGAGAGGAAGACGAGCGGCGAAGCCGGATTCTTCCCCGCAAGGAACGGGCGCGCCTCGAAGAGATAGCGCTGCAGCAGTTCGAGCGCGGCTTCTCCGACCGGGACCATGCGGGTTTTGTCTCCCTTGCCTGTGACGCGCACGAGCCGGTTGTCGAAATCCGGGGCGGTCAGCGGCAGGTTCGTCAGCTCCGACACGCGCAGGCCGGAGGCGTACAGCAGCTCGAGCATGGTCCGGTTGCGCAATTCGAGCGGGCTGCCCTCTTCCGGCCAGGCGTTCAGGAACGCGTCGACTTCGTCGATGGTCAGGAAGTCCGGCAGCACGCGCCAGAGTTTCGGAGATTCGAGCACGGCGGCGGGATTTTCCCGGATCAGCTCCTCTTCCTCGAGATGGCGGTAGAGCATTTTGATTGCGACGAGCCGCCGCGCAATCGTCGCGGGCTCCATCGCGCGCTCTTCATGACCGAAGTTCAGGTAGTTGACGATGGTTTCCCGTTTTGCGGCGCGGAAGGAGTCGAGGCCGCGTTCGGTCAGCCACGCGGCGAAGTCTTCGAGATCGCGGCGGTATGCGTCCGCAGTGTTGCGCGAGAGGCCGCGCTCGATGGTCAGGTACCTCAGAAATTCATTGAAATCGCGTTCGAACATGATTGCCGGAAGCCGCCAGTGGTGTTATAGTATCATTGTTGTAGCTTATAATCTATCCTGAAAATGATAAATCGTCAAGGAGGATTCATGAAGAAGATTGCGATTATTCTCGCCGACGGCGTGGAAGAGACGGAATTCATCGCGGTCGGCGACGTGCTGCGCCGCCTCTCGTTCGAGGTTGTTGTCGCGGGCCTTGCGGGGCTCGAGGTGAACGGGGCGCACGGTTTCGCCCTGAGGGCCGAGCGGCTGCTCTCCGAGTGCTGCCCGGCGGAATTCGACGCGGTGTTCCTGCCCGGCGGAATGGGCGGCGCGCTCGCGATGTACAATTCCGGCGCGGTGCTCGATTTCGTGCGGGAAATGGAGCGTTCCGGGAAAATCGTCTCGGCGATCTGCGCCGCGCCGATGGTGCTTGCAAAAGCGGGACTCCTTGAAGGGAAACGTTTTACCATGTATCCGGGGCTGGACGAGTATTTGCCCGCCGGCTGCCGCTGCGGTTCGGAGCAGGCCGTGCGCGACGGCCGGATCGTGACCGGCAGGGGGCCCGGTGCGGTATTCGTCTTTGCGGGGGAACTCGCCGCTTCCCTTGGGGCGGAGACGGATGAGCTTTACCGTGCCATGTTCGTAAAATGATAAATTTGGAAGCCGGTTATTAATCAAGCTCCTCCCGGCCGTCCGGAATCCCCGCGTGGAAATTTCCGGAAACGGGTGTATATTAAACCGTTTGTCTTTTTTGATTCTGTCTATCTGAGGTATTTATGTTTGAAGTGCTCACACGCTGCGGCGCGGCGCGGCGCGGCGTTCTTGCGACGCGGCGCGGAACCGTCCAGACCCCGGTTTTCATGCCGGTCGGGACGCGCGCGACGGTAAAGGCGATGTCTCCGGCCGAACTCGAGGAGCTCGGCGCCGAGATCATCCTCGGGAACACCTACCACCTGTTCCTGCGCCCCGGCATGGAGCTTATGCAGCTCGCGGGCGGGCTCCACAAATTCAGCAACTGGAAGCGGTCGATCCTGACCGACTCCGGCGGCTTTCAGGTGTTCAGCCTCGCGAAGCTGCGCAAGATGGAGCCGGACGGCGTCCGCTTCGCGTCGCACATCGACGGGACGCGCTTCTTTCTCGGGCCGCGCGAATCGATGGCGATCCAGCGCACGCTCGACTCCGATATCGTCATGGCGTTCGATGAGTGCACGCCGTACCCCGCGACGTTCCAGCAGGCGGAGAAATCACTCGCGGTCACGACGCGCTGGGAGCGCATGAGCCGCGAACAGCCGCTGAACGACGGCCAGATCCGTTTCGGGATCGTGCAGGGGTCGGTCTATCCGGAGCTGCGCAGACGCGCGGCCGAGAGCCTCGTCGACATCGGCTTCGACGGCTATGCGATCGGCGGCGTTTCGGTCGGCGAGAGCGAGCCCGAGATGATGCTTGCGGTCGATGCGGCCGTTCCGTACCTGCCGGACGGGGCGCCGCGCTATCTGATGGGCGTCGGAACTCCGCGCCAGATCGTCGAAAGCGTCGCGCGCGGCGTGGATATGTTCGACTGCGTGATGCCGACCCGGCTCGGGCGGCACGGCTCCGCGTTCGTCGGGAACGGCGGCACGATTCCTGTCAAGGCCGGGCGCTACGCGAAAGACTTTACGCCGATCGACCCCGGATGTACCTGCTATGCATGCCGGAACTTCACGAAGGCGTATATCCGCCATTTGTTCAACGTCGGGGAGATCCTCGGTGTGCGGCTCGTCACGCTGCACAATCTGCACTACTTCCTGAACCTCATGCGCCGGATCCGCGCGTCGATTGAAAACGGTACGTTCGAAGAGCTGCGGAAAGAGTTTGCATAAACGATTAGAGGTGCGACAAGATGAAACTCATTCGATTCGACAGTGTCGGCGGCGCCTCCGGGGATATGATCCTCGGCGCGCTGATCGGCCTCGGGGCGGACCGCGGCGCGATCGCGCGGGAGCTTGACCGGCTGCTGCCCGGACACTTTACGCTCAGCGTGGAGGAGCTCTCCTCGCACGGCATCGCCGGGGTGCGCGCGACGGTGTCGCTGCCCGAAGCCGATCATCATCACCATGAACACGAACATGGGCATGAACATGAACACGGGCATGGCCACCATGACCACCATGCGTTCCGCGAGATCCGGGCGCTGATCGAAAGCTCCGCCCTGCCGGAGGCTGTGAAGCGTTCGAGCGTCGGCGTATTTTCGCTGCTGGCCGAGGTTGAGGGGAGCATCCACGGCAAAGCGCCGGAGGAGGTCTCCTTCCATGAGGTCGGGGCGGTCGATTCGATCGTCGACATCGTCGGCTGCTGCCTCGCGTTCCACCTGCTCGGAGCGGAGGCGGTTTCTGTCTCCCCGCTGCCGACCGGAAGCGGGACCGTCCGCTGCGCGCACGGCGTCATGCCCGTTCCGGCCCCCGCGACGGCGGCTCTGCTGACGCGCGGCCTCGAGATTGCACCGTCGGACGAGCCGTTCGAGCTTCTGACGCCGACCGGAGCCGCCCTGCTCGCGGCGTGGCCGAAGCGGCCGCTTCCGGCGGGGGCGAAGGTCGTCGCCGTTGCGAACTCATTCGGGCAGCGGGAGCTGCTGCACCGGCCGAACCTGCTGCGCGCAATGCTGATCGACGCAGCGGAGCGGGAGCAGCCGGAGGATATGGTCGAAGAGCTGGCCTGCAACCTCGACGACTGCACGGGGGAAGTGGCCGGTTATCTGGTTGAGCGGTTGTTTGCGGCGGGTGCGCTCGACGTCTGGACCGAGGCGATCCAGATGAAGAAACAGCGTCCCGGCGTGAAGCTCTGCGTGCTGGCGCGCCCGGAGATGCGCGACGCGATGCTGGAGCTGATTTTCCGGGAGAGCCCGACGCTCGGGGTCCGCATTGCGCCGATGCGGCGGCGGACGTTGGAGCGTTCGTCGGAAACGGTCGAAACGCCGTATGGCCCCGTCCGGATGAAGCTCGCGCGGGACGGCCGCGGCGAACTGCTCTCGGCCAAGCCGGAGTACGAAGACTGCCGCCGCATCGCCGAGGAAAAAGCACTCCCGCTGAAATCCGTGATCCGGGCGGCCGAAACCGCGTTTTCCGGAAAAAGGGGATAAAAATGCGGCTTTTTTCGATCGGAGATATTGACTAAGGACGGTTTTGGCGTAATATTATCTAACTGTAAAAAGAAGAGAAACTTAAAAACCTTTCATACATAAATAATGGAGATTGAAAATGACCAAGCGTGATTTGGTGGTTAAGATTGCCCGCGAGACCGGCTTCATCCAGAACGACGTTGCGGAAGTGGTCCAGAAGACCCTGGATTATATCGCGGAAGACCTGATTGCCGGCAACACGATTGAGCTTCGCAATTTCGGCGTTTTCGAGATCAAGGTCCGCAAGAGCCGCAAGGGCCGCAACCCGAACCAGCCGAAGAACGAAGTCGTGATCCCCGAGCGCGCCGTGGTCAAGTTCCGCGCCGGCAAGGAGCTGAAAGAAGCGGTTGAACAGCTTGATCCGAAACAGTTCAAGTAATTCCGGCCGTCTGTTATGAGTCGAATGCACGCCTGACGAATCTTTTCTTTTCGTCGGGCGTGGTTTGTTTTGCCGGTTCCGGGAAGCGCGTTTTGCGGAACCGGCGGAGCAACTGAATATTGGGAGTTTATTATTATGGCGACCTTCGCCCCACCGCCGGGTACGGCGGACATCTTTGCGGATGAGGCGCGCCGCTGGCGGAATCTGGAAAACACCGCTGCGGCGGTCTTTTCCAGATACGGTTACGGCGAGCTCAGGACCCCTGTCTTCGAGTATACCGAAGTGTTCCAGAAGGGCCTCGGCAACGAAACGGAAGTGGTCCAGAAAGAGATGTACACCTTCGAGGACCGCGGCGGGCGGAGCCTGACGCTGCGGCCGGAGGGCACCGCCGGAGTGATGCGCGCGCTTTCGAGCACCGATGTCATGAACGGCGTCGAGCAGCGGGTCTACTATTACGGCCCGATGTTCCGCGGAGAGCGCCCCGCGGCCGGGCGTCGCCGCCAGTTCCATCAGATCGGCGTCGAGAACGTCGGCCGGGTCGCTCCGCTCATCGACGCGGAGTGCATCGCGATGCTCGTCGATTACCTGAAGACGATCGGCATCGGAGACGCGAAGCTCGCGATCAACACGCGCGGCGTGATGGAGGACCGCGGCCCCGCCGGACAGCTGCTGGCCGATTACTTCGGGCGGCATATCGACGGCATGTGCGACGACTGCAAAGCGCGGCTGGCCCGCAATGTCTGGCGCATCCTCGACTGCAAGCAGGAGGCGTGCCGGAAGATCGTCGCCGAGGCGCCGGATTACGTGGCGAGTTTCAGCGAAGCGTCGCGCGCCTATTTCACCGAGGTCAGGGCGGCGCTCGATGCGCTCGGGGTCGAATACACGGTCGATCCGCTGCTGGTGCGCGGGCTCGATTATTATGTGCACACCGTCTTCGAGGTCACGCACGGCGGGCTCGGCGCGCAGACCGCGATTGCGGGCGGCGGCCGTTACGAGCTCTATCTGCCGGGGCAGAAGAAGCCGGTTCCGGGCGTGGGCTTTGCGGCCGGCATGGAGCGGCTGCTGATGGTGCAGGATGCGCTCGGCATCGCCGGCGCGCCCGCCCCGGTCCTGCCGGTCTATCTGGTCGGGCTCGGCGAGGCGGCGCGCATCGCGAACCTGAAGCTGGCGGGGGAGCTCCGCCGCGCCGGGATTCCAGTCGAACTCGAGCTCGAAGAGCGTTCGTTCAAGGCGCAGCTGCGCAACGTGAACAAATCCGGCGCGCTGCTGGCGGTCATCCGCGGGGATTCGGAGCTTGAGCGCGGCGTCGCCGCAGTGAAGACCATGGCGAACGGCGAACAGATTGAACTCAAGGATTCGGAGCTGGCCGACTATCTGACCGGTTTTGCCCGGAACCTCTAATTCATCATACATCATTTAAAATAGAACAGGAAGAACAAAATGCTCAAACAGAAGAATCTGATCTTCGTCGGCGCTCCCGGCGCGGGCAAAGGCACGTTCTCGGCGCTGCTTCTGGAGCGCCACCCGATGGCGCACATCTCGACCGGCGACATCCTGCGCGACGAAGTCAAGCGCGACACGGAACTCGGCCGCGAAGCCGCGAAGCTCATGAAAGAGGGCAGGCTCGTCCCGGATGAAGTGATCGCCGGAATGGTGCGCGCCCGCCTTGCGCAGCCGGACTGCGAAAACGGTTTCATCCTCGACGGCTTCCCGCGCACGATCCGCCAGGCCGAGCTGCTCGAGGAGGCGCTCGCCTCGCTCGGCAGGAAGCTCGACCGCGTGGTCTATTTCAAGGTTGACGACGACGTGATCCTGAAGCGGCTGACCGCGCGGCTGAACTGCAGAAAGTGCGGCAAGATTTACAATAAGCTCTTTATGCCGCCGAAGGTTGAGAATGTCTGCGACGAGTGCGGCTCGGAGCTCTTCCAGCGCCCGGACGATTCGCTCGAAACCGCGAAGTCCCGGCTCGAGGTCTTCTACAACCAGACCAGTCCGCTCATTGAGTACTACGGCAGGCAGAATCTGATCCTCGAGATCACGGAGCTGGACAAAGACAAAATCTGCGCCATTCTGGCGTCGGAGTTGGAATAGTCATGTCCCGCGATCAGGTCATTCACACCCCCGAGGAGATCGTGCGGATCCGTCACGCCGCCGCGGTTACCGCGCAGGTCCGTGATGAAATCGCCGCACAGGCCCGGCCCGGAATGACGACGTTTGATCTCGACCAGGTGGCGGGCGAGCTGATCCGCGCCACGGGCGGCAGGAGCGCGTTCCTCGGCTACCGCGGGTATCCCGGCAACATCTGCATATCGGTCAATGACGAGGTTGTGCACGGCATCGGCAGCCCCGACCGGATTCTGCTCGACACCGATATTGTCAGTATCGATGTCGGCATCGAGATCGGCGGCGGGATCGGGGACACGGCGCTGACATTCGGCTTCGGGGAGCTGACCCCGGATCTGAAGCGGCTGCTCTCCGGCACGAAGGAGGCGCTGATGGCCGGCATTAAGCAGGCCCGCCGCGGCAATCATGTGCGCGACATCAGCCTCGCGGTCGAAACGGTCGCGAAGCGGCATCGCCTCGGGGTGGTGCGGGAATATGTCGGGCACGGCTGCGGCATCCGCCTGCATGAGCCGCCCGAGGTTCCGAATTTCGTCGGTTACGGCAATGGGGCACTGCTGGTTCCCGGGATGGTGATCTGCATCGAGCCGATGTTGAATCTCGGCACGCACAAAGTCACGACGGATTCTCACGACCACTGGACGGTACGCACCCGTGACGGCGCCTGCGCCGCTCATTTCGAGCATATGGTTTTAATCACAGAAAACGAATCGGAGATTTTAACGTGGCCAAAGACGACGTAATCCGCGTGGAAGGTGTAGTCAGGGAACTGCTGCCCAACACAATGTTCAAGGTGGAGATCCAGACCGGACACATGGTCAACGCCCATATTTCGGGCAAAATGCGGATGAACTTCATCCGTATTCTCCCCGGAGACTCGGTGACGCTTGAGATGTCACCCTACGATCTGACCAAGGGCCGGATCGTATTCCGCAAAAAGTAAGATACGGGAAAGGGAGCTGTCGACTGGCTCCTTTTTCCGCTTTTGCGAATCACACGTTTTATTTGAAAATATCACTCAAAACCATGGAAAGAAGGAAGAAATGAAGGTACTGGTCATCAATGCGGGCAGCAGTTCGATGAAATTCACGCTGTTCTCGATGGCGAACAACACGGTTCTGGCGAAAGGGCAGTTCGAGCGTCTCGGCACCGATAAGCCGAATATGATTTACAAGCGTCTCTCCGACGGGCTGAAGTTCGAGGGGATCGTTCCGGTGAAGAATCTCGAAGAGGCGCTGAAGCGGGTCTGTGCGAAGCTCGTCGATCCGGCGGACGGCGTGGTGAAGGACCTCAGCGAAATCGTCGCGATCGGCCACCGTGTGCTGCTCGGCGGCGAGAAGATCACGAAGCCGGTCAAGGTCGATGACGGCGTCAAGGAGATCATCCGCGAGTACATTCCGCTCGGTCCGCTGCACAACCCGGCGAACCTCGCCGGAATCGAAGCGTGCGAATCAGCCATGCCGGGCGTTCCGAACGTCGCCGTGTTCGACACGCAGTTCCATATGACCATGCCGCCGGAAGCGTACCTCTATGCGATTCCGTATGAGTATTACAAGAAGTACGGTATCCGCAAATACGGCTTCCACGGCACGAGCCACCGCTATGTCACGCTCGCGACCGCGGAGTTTCTCGGCAAAAAGCCGGAAGAGGTCACGCTGATCACCTGCCACCTCGGCAACGGCTGCAGCATGGCGGCGGTCAAGAACGGCAAGGTCATCGATACGACGATGGGTCTGACGCCGCTCGAAGGTCTGATGATGGGCACGCGCTCCGGCGACCTCGATCCGGCGGTCGTGATCAGCCTCATCGACCAGGGGCATACCTCGAAAGAGGTCGATACGATCCTGAACAAGAAGTCCGGTCTTTACGGCGTCGGCGGCATCAACTCCGGCGATATGCGCGACATGATCAATGCGTCTGAAAGCGGCAACGAGCAGGCCGAGCTTGCGCTGAAGATGTTCGCCCGCCGCGTGGTTAAATACATCGGAGCGTATTTCGTGCTGCTCGACGGCATCGACGCGCTGGTTTTCACGGGCGGCGTCGGCGAGTATTCGGTCCCGATGCGCAAGCGGATCACCAGCCAGCTCGGCGCGCTCGGCGTGAAGCTCGATTGCGAGCGCAACAAGGAGTGCTTCGGCAAAGCCGGCGTGATTTCGACCGACGACAGCGCCTGGAAGATGATTGTCATGCCGACCGACGAAGAGCTGATGATCGCGAAGGACACCGTCGCGACTCTCGGGCTCGAAAAATAAACTCACTGCGGAGCGGCCCGGCGGCGGGCCGTTTTCGCCGAACCGTAATTTTGAAGAACTGGAGTTACTGAAATGTCGATTCTGAACACCCTCATCGAACGCGCCCGGAAGAATCCGAAGGTCATCGTGCTGCCGGAAGGGCAGGACCCGCGCGTCGTGGCCGCCGCGAACAAGGCGGTGGAAAACAAGGTTGTGGCCAGGGCCGTCGTCCTCGGCAGCGAAGCGGAGATCTCCGAAGCGTGTGCGAAGGCCGGCGTGACCGAGCGGAAGTTTGAAGCCGTCGATTACCTGACGAGCGATCTCTTTGCGGATTTCGCCGCGGAATTCTGCAAAATGCGCGAGAAGAAGGGCATGACCCCGGAGAAGGCCGCCGCCGCGATGAAGAGCCGGATCTACTTCGGTGCGATGATGTGCCGCCGCGGCCTCGCCGACGGGCTCGTTGCGGGCAGCATCGCCTCGACGGCGGATATGCTGCGCGCGGCGTTCCACTGCATCGGGACCGCTCCCGGAATCAAGATTGCGAGCAGCTGTTTCGTGATGGACCTGAAGACGCCGACCGATTCCGGCGACGACGTGCTGCTTTTCGCGGATTGCGGCGTGAATCCGAATCCGAATGCGGCGGAGCTCGTCGACATCGCGCTTGCGACCGGCGCGACCTACCGGTCGCTGCTCGGCAAACAGCCGAAAGTCGCCTTCCTGTCGTTCTCGAGTAAAGGCAGCGCCGACCATGAAATCCTGAACAAGGTCAAGGAAGCGGCCGCGATGATGAAAGAGAAGATCGAAGCCGACAAGCTCGATATCGTCGCCGACGGCGAACTTCAGGCCGACGCCGCGATCGTTCCGGGCGTGGCCGCCGCGAAAGCGCCGGGCAGCCCGCTCGCGGGCGGAGCGAACATCCTCGTGTTCCCGGATCTGAATGCCGGCAACATCGGCTACAAGCTCGTCCAGCGCCTTGCGAAGGCGGACGCCTACGGTCCGATTCTGCAGGGGCTTGCGAAGCCGCTGAACGACCTGTCGCGCGGCTGCGTCGCCGACGACGTCTTCGGCCAGATCGTCATCACGGTCTGCCAGGCGGCCGACTGAGTTGCGTCTCCGGCGAAAAACGCCGGCTGTCCAATGGGGCAGCCGGCGTTTTTTATCTGACCTTTATACCTCTCCCCGGATGATTGAGGCGAGGCGGGGGCTCAGGATCTCGCGGCGGTCGTCGTCGACGAGGCTGAAGCGGTTGCCGTCGTTCGGGGTGGAGAGATAGTTCCAGACGCAATACGGCATATTGTGTTCGACGAGCAGCGAGATGAGGTCGCGCATATAGTTTTCGCGCCATTCGAGCGGGCAGTGGCGGATGGTCCCGAATTCGCCGCACCAGACCGGCCTGCCGGGATGTGCCGCCTGGAACGCGAACGCCGGAGCCGTCATCCGGCGCAGGACGGCGAGATCCATGCGCTCATAATCCGGATACGGATTCGGGTCGTTGTGCACGAAGCGCCTGTAATCCCGGTAGATTCCGATGTCGCCGGGATACGGTATTTTCCGGTTGTAATAGAGCGGGGCCGATTGGAGCACACCCTGCTGGTGCGTGAACTCATACGGGAAGTAGAAGTGCCAGGTGTAGATGACATTTTCCCCGAAGTCCGGCAGGTGTTCCAGCCGATCGCAGCTGTTTGCGCAGGTTCCGCCGACGATGAGGCGGCGGGCCGGATTGGCCCGGTGCAGCTCCCGCACTGTCCGCTCCGCGAGGCTGTTCCATTTTTCGATATCCTCCGGACAGGTTTCATTCACTTCATTCAGCAGCTCAAAGACGATCTCCGGCCGGCCGGAATAACGCTTTTCGAATGCGTTCCAGATCGCGATGAAGCGCTCCTGAAGCTCTGCATCGGACATCAGCGTGATTTTCGACGGAATGTCGCAGTAGTTGCCGAGCGCCTTATGCATGTTCAGCACGATGTTCACGCCCGCGCTCCGGCACCAGTCGCAGAAATGGTCGATGTGCTCCCAGATCTCTTCGCGGTAGATGCCGGGCTCGCTTTCGAGTACGATCTGATCGAACCCGAGCCGGATGTGGTCCATGCCGAGCGAAGCGATATAGTCGATGTCGCGCCGGGTGATGTAGGTCGCGAAGTGCTCGAAGTCGCCGGGCGAGAGGCGCAGCCGCCACCGGTCCGGCAGCACGTTGAACCGTTTGTAGTTCGTGAGCCATCCGCCGATGCCCATGCCGCGGGTGAAGTTTGTGAAATCCGTCATGTCGATCTCCTTTCGGCTGAATTGCCGGGAATAACATAACGGGAACGGGACGGCGTTTCAACCGGAAAGAGGCTCCCCGATGCATCGGAAAATGTGACGCCCGTCACTTGGGGAGGCGGAGTTGCCGGCGGGAAGGTGCGGTTATTTCTGGAGATGGTGGAAGTCGCAGAGGTCGCTGAGCCAGCGGTTCAGCGTCCGCCAGTAGCCCGGCTGGCACTCCGGCAGCGGCGAATTTTCCACGCCCGCGGCCACGAGAGTCTCGAGAAAGTCGTTCTCCTTCTCGCTTTTCACTTCCGGCAGCAGGCCGTTTTCATAGAGGTAGGTTACGCGGATCACGACCGCGCATTGCTCCATGGTCCAGCGTTCCGGCGCGCCGTCCGGCAGCGCGAGCTGTTCGAGGATGCAGCGCAGCGCGTCGTAAGTCAGCGGCTGCGGAACTGCCGGGACCGCGTTTTTCAGCAGGAAGCTGCCGATCCGCCCCGCGAGCTGAAAATGCTTCGGATTGTCCGCCAGCGCGTCGAATGCCGCCGCGAGCTCCAGCTGCTTCGCGGTGAAGAGGTCGCTCGCGCCCTCTTCGTTGAATTCCACGTCGAGCTCGCGGAACAGATCTGCCGCCGGGAATTTCTTCTCGGAGAGCTTCAATGCGCCGTTTGCCACCAGGTTCAGCCGCCCGTAGTCGGGGCTGAGTCCGGAGATCAGCAGCGCGTTTTCCTTGTACGGCTGCTTTGCGAGCACGATCATCTGCGTGGAAATCATTGCGTCAATCCAGCTGTTTCTTGAGTTCGGCCACGACGAGCTGCGGATTCGCCTTGCCCTTCGAGAGCTTCATCACCTGCCCGACCAGGAATTGCAGCACCTTTGCGTTGCCGCCCCGGTACTGTTCGACCTGAGCCGGATTCGCGGCGATGGCCTGCGTCACGACCTCGGCGATAGCGCCGGAATCGCTGACCTGCACGAGCCCCTTCTCCTTCACGATTTCGGAGGCCTTTTTTCCGCTTTCGAACATCTCCGGGAAAACCTCCTTCGCGATCTTGCCGTTGATGGTCTTCTGCTCGATGAGGTCGACCAGCTCGGCGAGGTTCTCGGGGGTGACGCGGCACTCGCCGATCGGACACTTCGTTTCACCGAGCATCCGCAGGAGCTCGCTGCCGATCCAGTTTGCGACGAGCTTCGGGGATTTCGACGCTTGGGCGGCGCGGTCGAACCAGGCGGCGAGCGCGCGGTCCTGCGTCATGACGCCGGCATCGTACTCCGTGAGGCCGTAGTCGCGCAGAAAGCGTTCGCGCATCGCGGCCGGGAGCTCCGGCAAACTTGCGCGGACCGCCTCGATTTCGGCATCCGTGAACGTGACCGGCATGAGGTCCGGGTCGGGGAAATAGCGGTAATCGTGCGCCTCTTCCTTTGTGCGCATGAGGTAGCTTTCACCGGAGTCGTCGTTCCAGCCGCGCGTCTCCTGCCGCAGCGTTTCGCCGCGGTCGAGCAGCTCGGCCTGCCGCCAGGTCTCATATTCGACGGCGCGGTGGGCGGCGCGGAAGCTGTTCATGTTTTTGAGCTCGATCTTCGTGCCGAACTCCTTCTGGCCGACGGGGCGCAGCGAGATGTTCACGTCGCAGCGCATCTGCCCCTTTTCCATGTCGCAGTCGCTGATGCCGCCGTACTGCATGATCTCCTTGATCCCGGCGAGATAGGCGTAGGCTTCATCGGCGCTTCTCATGTCGGGTTCGCTGACGACCTCGAGCAGCGGAACGCCGGAGCGGTTGTAGTCCGCGCCGGAGGCGCTGCCCATATGGTTCAGCTTGGCCGGATCCTCTTCGAGGTGGATGCGCGTGATGCCGATGACCTTTTCCGGCAGCGCTTCGCCGGAGAAGCCGGTCCCGCCGATCCGGAGTCTGCCGTTTTTGCAGAACGGCAGGTCGTACTGGCTGATCTGGTAGTTTTTGACGAGGTCCGGATAGAAGTAGCTCTTGCGGTCGAATTTGCTGAACTTCGCGATTTCGCACCCGGTCAGGAGCCCGGCCCGCACGGCCTTGAGGATCGCCTCATGGTTCGGCACCGGCAGCGTGCCGGGGTAGCCGAGACAGACCGGGCAGGTCAGCGTATTCGGCTCCGCGCCGTATCTGTTCGCGCAGGAACAGAACATTTTGCTCTCGGTGCGGACCTGGACGTGTATTTCAATGCCGATGACTGCTTCGTATTTCATGTTCTTTTCAGCTTAAGGGGTTGATGATTACTCTATTTAATGTAATGGACGTGCCGCATTTTGTCAATGGCGCACGGGGACTTTTCGGTTGATTTCAGGCGATTCGGGTGCTACCTTATGACGGACGAAAGAGAAGGGAACCCCACTGATGAAAGTATTGATTACCGCCGGGCCGACGCGCGAGAGGATCGACGCGGTCCGGTTTCTGACGAACCGGTCGACCGGGAAGATGGGTTACGCGCTCGCGGAAGCCGCGCGCGATGCGGGGCACGCGGTCACTCTGGTTTCGGGGCCGGTCGCGCTGCCGGTGCCGCACGGAATCACGCTGGTCCCGGTCGAATCGGCGGCGGAGATGGCCGAGGCCGTGAAGGAGCGCGCGCCGCGGATGGAGCTCGTCGTCATGTGCGCGGCGGTCGCGGATTACCGCCCGAAGCAGGTTGTCGCCGGGAAGATGAAGAAGAAGGAGGGCGATCTCGTGCTTGAGCTCGAGCGGACCGAGGATATCCTCGCGTCGCTCGGCGCGGCAAAGCCCTCCGGGCAGATCCTCGTGGGCTTCGCCGCGGAAACCGATGACCTCCTCGCGAACGCCGCCGGAAAGCTTGAAAAAAAGAACCTCGACTGGATCTGCGCGAACGACGTGAGCCGTTCCGACATCGGCTTCGGCAGCGATGAGAACTGCGTCACGCTGATGGGGCGCGACGGGCGGCGCTACGGCATCGGGCCCGATACGAAGCGCGCCGTCGCCGGGGCGATCCTCGAGATCGTCACCGACTCCGGGCAGTAAGCTTCAGGATCAGCTGTTCGAGCACGATCCGGCGGTCGCCGCCTCCGGAGACGAGGCTCCGGTTCGCGTTGCGGACGAGTTCGAGGTTGCGGACGAGTTCGGCGTCGGTGAAGTTCGCGGCCCCCTCGCACACCTTGAATGCGCGGAACGGATGCATCTTAAGCAGCGGATTCTCCGGATACCGGTCGCGCAGCTCCTGCGGCAGGGAATCGAATGTGCGCGCATTGACCCGCGTGAGTTCCAGCTGCTGCATTGCAAGCTTCGTCTGAATCTGCTTCTGGAACTCCCCCGACAGCGCGGCCATGAGCCGCATTTCGGGCTCGCCCTGCGAAAGCAGCACGTCGAGCAGCCGCATTGCGCCGGGGACGTTGCGTGCCGTGATCGCGCCGGTGAATTCCCAGCTGACCGTCTCGGGCGTCCGGCTGCAGACGGCCTGGCAGTCCGCCAGCGCGATGCACGGCGCGTCGCCGACATAGCACGCGAGCTTTTCGAGCTCGTTGCGCAGCAGCCCCGAGTCGCCCGAGAGCGTTTCGGAGAGATAGGCGGCGGCGTTCCCCTCGATCCCCTTGCCGAGCCCCTGGCAGATGGCGCGGATGCTCATACGGCGGTCCTCCGCGTAACGGCGGTCGCCTGTCTTCGGCAGGTTCAGCACCTCGATTTCGGCCTTCGCGGATTTCAGCGTCTTGCCGAACTGCCTGCGCATGTCGAGGTTGAATCCGTCGGCCAGGACGGTCACTTCATCCGAGAGCGGCGAAGTCAGCATCGACTGAACCTCGGTGTAGACCGGGGCCGGGTCCTTCGCGTTGAACACGTCGAAGTTCAGGAAGTGGCGCAGCCAGACGAATTTCGACGCGCAGAGGAACGGCGGGGTGCGCATCGCCTCGAGGAAGCGCCGCGCGATTTCGTCCGGCTTGAGCGTGTTGCTGTCCCCGGGGATGATTTCAACTGCCGGATTGTCCTCAAGCTCCCCGCCACCGAGCTCGCCCGCGAGCGCCCGCGAACGCTCCTTGACTGCGAATTCATCGTCGCCGGTAATGACGTATAATTTTCCCACGCTCGTTCTCCGTTCGATTTGCCGATTTCTTAAGATAACCGTGCTTCCTCCCGGAGTCAAGGCGTTCCGGAATATTTGCGGGAATTCGTTCTCCGCCCGGCATTGACAGAATGCTCGGAAAGTGCTATTGTTTCTCCATGTCAATCAACCGTGTGAAAGGCGGGCTGCTGTGTTTGGAGAAAATTTGCGCAGGCGGGGAAATCTTCTCTGCATGGCGGCGACCGCGGCCGCGTTGATTCTTGCGGCTCTGGTCTGCTGTACCCGGGTTCCGCTGGGGATTCCGGGCGAATGGGTCTGGCCGAGGCGGGAGATCCGGCTTGATGGGATCTGTGTTCTGTATTTCTGTCTGCTCCCGCTCTTCCTTGTGCTGGGCGGCATCGCGTGGTGGGCCGCCGGCAAGCTCTGGCGCGGAAAGAGGGTGCTCGCCCTGTCTGCCGCAATGGCGATTCTCGCCGGAGGGATGGTTTTCAATGTGGAAATCTGGGATGCCGGTCCGGGCGGGCGCGGGGAGAACATCATGGCTTTTCTCGATGCCTTTACCGGCGGGTACCTGACGGAGGCTGCACACATCGGGCAGCCGGGCCGTTCCTTTGCCGGATTTGCGGCCCGGATGGCCGCCGATGAGGATCCCGGGAACCACCTCGACGTTCACCCGCCGGGGAATGTATTTGCGGCGTGGGCCGTCCTGCAATCGGTCCGTAATGTACCCGCGCTTGCCGGGTTGGAGCGCTTCTGGATGCCGGACGACCTCCGGGCAGAGCTGGCGGAATTGAGCCGGCTGCATGCGTTCCGCGGTTTGCCTGCGGAGACTTCGGCGATTTTCTCCGCCGCCGCCCTTCTGTTGGCGCTTTCGAACCTCGCGATTTTCCTCGGCCTTCTCTGCTCGCTGCTGGCGGCTGTTGTGCTGATGCGGCGCCGTTTTTCTCCTGCCGGAATGGTTCTCGGGGCTTTTTTTGCGGTCTATGCCTGCGGCGGACCCGTCCTGTTTGCCGGGCATTTTGATACATTCATGTTTTTCTGGGGAGCGCTTGCATCTCTCTCGGCTGCGCTGGCCCTGACGGCGCGGAGCGCCGGATTGCGGCTGCTTTGGGCGTTTGCCGCCGGGGTGGTGCTGGCGGCCGCCGTTTCCTGCACGCTTGCCTTTGCCGCGACGGTTCTCCTGGTGGGCCTGTGTCTCTGGGCGGACGGATGGCATTTTCGTAAAAACATTCTTCCGGTCGCCGTATTCGCCGCCGGAGGGCTGCTGTTTGTCGGTGTCCTGTGGCTGTTTTTCAATGTCAATCTGTTTGAATGCGTCTGGTACGCTTCCCGGAACAACGCCGCCTTCTTCCGGGAGACCGGCCGCTCCGTCATGGCCTGGTGGCCCTGCAATCTGCTGGATGTGCTTCTGTTTGCCGGTCCGGCGGTTGTCTTTTTCATGCTGGGCGGGGTGCATCTGCCGCGCCGTTCGGGGAAACGGTGGATTTTCCGGCCGTCTCCGCGCAATCTTTTCATCACATTTTCCGCGGGGATCGCGCTGCTTTTGCTGATATCGCCCTTTTCGCGCGGAGAGATGGGGCGGCTATTTCAGTTTTTCGTTCCCTGTTGCCTGACGGCGGCGCTGATGTCGCTCAATGTGTTTTTGCGGGCGGGCTGCAGCCGCGGGCTGCTGTATGCCGCTCTGCTGTCGAACCTCTTCCTCGTGCTGGTGCTTCGGGTTTCCCTGAAGCTGGTGATCGGGTACTGACCGGCCGTTCCATCCTGCGGCGTTCTGCCGCAATCAGGATGACGGTCCGCCGGTATATGGCCGGAGAACATCGCACTGATTCCGTCTTTTCCACATTATTGCTGCTGGTTTTCCGGGAAATGCGAAAAAAAACGGAACTTCCTCTTGACATTTCAATTGGAATCCGGTATAATTAAATAAAGTTGGCCGATAGTTGGCGAAAATAAAGGAGCCCGGCGGTATCATCATGAGAAAGCAGTCCCCGCAGACGATCAGCGAAGTCCAGAAGATCTGGCACCGGGTCATGTCGATCCTCTACC
>JABLYX010000058.1 GCA_018265615.1 Lentisphaeria bacterium | reverse complement strand
CTTGCCCTCATGCAGCCCCTGGCGCAGCGCGTTCACGAAGTCGCGCTGCTCGTCATCGACCGAGCTGTCCGCGATGATCGCGAGCGCGCGTTCGAGCGGGATGTGCGAATCCAGCAGCGGCGCAAGCTGCCGCGTGAATTCGTAGGTGTTCACCTTGCTGCGGCGCAACGTGAACTTGCCGCCGGAAACGGTCGCCTCCCCGCAGTAACGCACGGGAACGATCTTCCGGCTGCGCAGTTTGCTTTGCGCCTCCGCGATGCTGTCGGCCTCGATCAGGATCTCATGCGGCGCTTCGCCTTTCGCGGCTGCAAGGTATTTGTAGAGTCCCATTGTTTACAACTCCGCCGTGGAACGGTTCAGCTCTTCGGGAGTGGTCACACCGGCCCTGACCTTCGCAAGCCCGTCTTCCTGCAAAGTCACCATGCCCTCCTTTACCGCGATCGCCTCGAGTTCGGAACTCGACGCGCTGCGGTTGATCGCCGTGCGCAGCTCGTCGCTGACCGTCAGGAGCTCGAAAATGCCGCACCGCCCCTTGTAGCCGGAGCCGTTGCACCTGCGGCATCTGTTCCCGGCCGCATCCGTGGTTTTGCCGTGGCAGACCGGGCAGATCTTCCGGACCAGCCGCTGCGAAAGCACGCCGAAAAGCGCGGACGAGACAAGGAAGTTCTCGACTCCCATGTCGAGCAGCCGGGTCACGGCGCCGACCGCGTCGTTCGTGTGCAGCGTCGAAAGCACGAGGTGGCCGGTCAACGCCGCGTTGATCGCGATATCCGCGGTTTCGCGGTCGCGGATCTCGCCGACGAGGATGATGTCCGGGTCCTGGCGCACGATGCTGCGCAGCCCCGTCGCGAAGGTCACGCCGATCTTCGCATTGACCTGCATCTGGCAGAGCCCGGCCATCTTGTATTCGACCGGGTCCTCGACCGTGATGATCTTCTTCCTGTTGTCGTTCAGCTGGTTAATGACGCTGTAGAGCGTAGTCGTCTTGCCGCTGCCGGTCGGACCGACCACGAGGATGATCCCGTGCGGAATCTGAATCAGCTTTTTGAACTGCGCGAGATGGATCGGCGACATGCCGAGGATGCCGAGGTCGAACGAAATCGCCTCCTGGTTCAGCAGCCGCAACACGATGCTCTCTCCGGTCAGGATCGGGATCGTCGAGATACGCATGTCGAGCTCCTGCCGCCCGAGCTGGATGTTCGTGCGGCCGTCCTGCGGCAGGCGGCTCTCGGCGATATTGAGCCCGCCGAGCAGTTTGATGCGCGATGCGATCGCGGGGAACTGCGACAGGGGCGTGCTGATGATCTCGGTCAGCACGCCGTCCACGCGGCAGCGCACCGCGACGCTCTCTTCGCCCGGTTCGATATGGATGTCCGACGCGCCGAGTTCGATGGCGCGCGTGAAAATATCGTTGACCAGCCGGACGATCTTCGCCTCGCCCGCCATCGAGCGGAGCATGTTCTCGTCTTCGACCTCCATAAGCTCATTCTCCGCCTCGACGCTCTGGAGCTTGCTCAGCAGCCGTTCGAGAAACGTGCGGCGGACGAAGCGGAAACGCGCACCGGTCTTCCAGGTGCGCCGCACCATGAAGGTCAGCTGCTCGAGGTCGTACGGGTCGATCACGAGAAAGGTAATCGCCTCCTCGTCCCATTCCTCCGGCAGGCAGCCGTTCGCGTTGAAAAAGTCATACGGGGCATCCGGGAACGGCTCCGGCGTCTTGAACTCCTCTTCGTCCACCGGCTCGCTGCCGTAGGCCTCCGAATAGAGCGAGGCGAGCTGCGCCTCTGTCAGCGTTCCGGCCTGCACCATGGCGCGGTCGGCGGCGCGCGCCTCCTCGCGGGAGGGGGAAGCCGGGTACTCCGGGTTCCTCTCCGCCAGGAGGATCTGCAGCCGCTTGCGCGCGGCGGTGAAGTCATATGCGCCGCCGCTCATCGCCAGAACTCCGAACTGTTGAGTTTATTCGCGCCCTTGCGCGGTTTCGCCTTGTCGCCCAGCGTCTCGTCGAACTCGTTAAGCGTGGTCAGCGCCTCGTTGTAGCGTTTGATCAGCTCCTCGACCTCGCTTTTCTCATTTACGATGTAGCCGGTGATGAGGACCAGGATTTCCGAACGCTCGATCTTTGCCTCGGTGCTGCCGAAAAGACGGCGCAGGAACGGGATGTCGTTCACGAACGGGACCGACTGCAGATCGTCGTTGCGCTTCTCCTGAATCAGCCCGCCGATGATCATCGTGCGTCCGTGCGCAACGGTCATGGAGGTTTCGATCTCGCGCTTCGTGATCTCCGGGGAATCGATCGTCGCACTGGTCGTGTTTTTAATCGCGCTCGACAGCGTCTGCACGATGTCGAGGGAGATGAGGTCGGTGCTCGTAACCTGCGGAGTAAGCGTCAGAATGATGCCGACGTCCTTGTATTCGTAGGTCTGGGTCACGTTGCTTTCCGACGAGGAGTTCGTGATTCCGCCGGTGATGATCGGAACCTCGCTGCCGACCTGGATCTTCGCTTCGGTGTGGCTCGAAACGAGCAGCTGCGGGCTCGAAATGACCTTGATCGTGTTGTTCCCGGCCAGCGCCCGGATGTAGCCGAATTTGTTCTCCGGATTGTTCGGGTCGTTCAGCAGGAACGTGAACCCGTCCTGCTTCGTCTCGCCGAACGGCGTGAGGTTCTCGTAATTCGTACCGAGCATGGAGTTGATCCCGCTGCCGGAGCCCTTGGCCGAGAATTCGAGGCCGAACTGCGTCGACTCGGTCAGGGTCACTTCGACGACCAGCACCTGCAGAAGTACCTGCGCCGGAACCACATCGAGCCGGTCGAGCAGCGCCTTGATGCTCGCGTAGGTGCGCGGCGTCGTGCGGATCACAAGGCGGTTCAGCACGCCGTCCGCAAAGATCCGGACCGGCGTATCGAACAAACTCGAGCTCTGGTCGGTCTGGGTGCTGTTGGTCAGGGAAGTGCCGGTGCGGTTGTTGTTCGCCTGGGTCGTCGTGGTCGTCCGGTTCGTCGCCGTCGAGTTCAGGGAATCGGTCCGGCTGTTTCCGGTCGTGGTATCGATGGTCAGGCTCGCGCCCTGCGTGTTATAGATGATCGAAAGTGCCTGCGCGAGCTGGTTCGCCCGGTTGTGTCCGACCTTGTAGACGAAGACGCGCTCCTGGTCGATCGAGTCGGCGCTGTCGAAAATATCCACCCATTTGCGGATCTCGTCGATCGCATCCTGCGTCGCGGCGGAAACCACGATCATCTGGAGCCGGTCGACGCCGACCAGCTGGATCGCCCCCGGCAACTCGGTCTTGTCCGTCGTCTGCGTGACGGTGAAACCGAGAACCGGCAGAACATTCTGCAGCTCCTCGACCACCTTGGTCGGCAGGATATTGCGGCACGGAACCGCCACCCGCGGCCAGTTGCGGCGCGCATTCTGGTCGATCGTCTCGAGAATCTGGCGGAGCTTCGCGATGTTCGCGGAGTCGTCGCAGATCAGGATAGCGTTCGGCCGCGCGAGCTCGACGCAGACGCTGTCTTTGCCGAGAAACGGCTTGACCTGCGCCACGACGTCCTTCGCAGTCGAATTCTTCAGCGGATAGTAGAACACCTCGCCGCCGACCCGCGCGCCGGGCTGCTGCGCGAGCTTCGGCAGCGCCATGATCTTCAGCAACGAATCCTCGACGGTGACGCCGGCGCCGGAGAGATAGAGCATCCGGTCGAACGTGTTCCAGAGCTCCTTCCGGGTCATCTTCGAATTCAGGTTCAGCGTCACGGTCCCCTTGAGGTCGTTGTCCGCGACGAAGTTGAAACCGAGCACATCGGCGAATGCCGGCAGCACGTCGAGCAGCGGCGCGCTGTTGAAAACCAATGAAACCGAAATCTCCTCGTCGCCGTTCATCAGGACGAAATCATCATAGAACCGCGGGGTCTCCTTCACTTTCGGAATCGCCCCCGCTTCGGCGGGCTTGCCGGCGGAATTCAGCTGTTCGAACTTTTTCCGGTCGTTTTCCGTCTCAACCGTCTTATCGGGCAGGACCTGCTCCTCGTTGATCGACTCCGTTTTCCCCGGAATCCGCTCTTTCTGCTCGCTGCGGAGGAACTCGAACCGGTCTTTCCTGAGCGAATCTCCATCCTCTTCGGGGCGCAGGATCGAACAGGAAGAGAGCAGGACCGCGGCCAGGCCGATTGCAGTCACAGTCGCGGCGCGGGACGGCTGAAGCGAAATTTTTGTCATTTTCATCATTCTTTTACCGGGTTTATATGCTTATTGTTCATCCAGAATTCCGATTCCATGCTCATCGTCCGGGCGGCGGGCCGCCGGGGCCGCCCATGCCGCCACCTCCGCCTCCTCCTGTACCACCGCGGTTGCCGGTGTTTCCGCCCTGATTCTGGTTCTGCAGCGTCCGCTGCATCATGCGCATCATCTGGAAGTTCTGCTGCATCTGCATCTGCTGCATCTGCTGCATCTGCTGGAAGACATTCGTGCGGCGCTGTGTATTGGTGGAAGCCGTCGCGAGTCCCTGCGACGGATCCTGCAGTTCCAGCTCCATCTTGTCGCTGCCGCGGGTCAGCACCGCGCCGGCCCGGCTGACTTCGGCAAGCGTGTACCCGTTGCTGAGCGTTTCGCCCACACGGACATACTGCCGCAGCGTGACGGCCTGCTGCTGTTGCTGCTGTTGCGTCACGGCGTCGGTTCCGCCGAAATTCCGCCAGACGCCATCGACGAGCTGCACGCGGACCGCGCTCCGGGTATTGGCATTCGAACCGGTGTTGTTCCGGCCGCCCCAGCGCCCGGCGCCGGGCATTCCGCCCATGCCGCCCATCCCCATGAAGTTATTGCGGGTGTTCGCCGTCGCGCCCTTCTGCTTGATGATCGCGCCCTTGACGCCGTCGATTTCGAATGTTCCGACCAGCGTCAGCTCGATCCGGTTCGAACGGCCGCGGCCGAACGTCGCGTTCGGACAACGGTCGCTGTTGAAAATATTGTTGTCGATGACCGTCGCCATGCGGGAATCGAGCGACGGCGGGGCGGTGTTCTTCGCCGCCGAAGCCGCGGCGGAAGCCGCCCCCTTTTTACCGCCGCCCTTCTTGACGGAAAGTTCCTCCGCCTTCGGGCCGCCGGTCATATGCCCCGCGATTGCGGCGAGGAGCCAGATGGCCAGAAGCACGTTGACCAGAATCAGAGCCGCCCTCATTTCGCGCCTCCCTTCTGCCCCGCCTCGTCTCCGTCGAAGCCGATGACGCGGATCGCGCCGTTGAACATCAGGCTGCCGGCGACATCCGCATTGCGCATCCCCTCCGGACGCATGTCGAGGCGCCGCCACGAAAGAGCCGGCTTGATCCCCTGGACCTTGCCGAGAAAACGCACGAGCGTCTCGAGCTGCCCGGAGGTCGAAAGGTCAATCTCCGCATAATAGAGGTCATTGTTGATCCGCGTCGTTCGCACCGAGCCGAGGCTGTTGAGCTTCAGCTCAACCTCGCGCGCGGCCTGCTGGATCTTGTTGCGCAGTTCCGTGTCGACCACGCCGTCGCGCTCCTCGCGCCAGTAGCTCTCCTGCTGCGCCCGATAGCGCGCTTTCAGGTCGTCGGCGGCTTTCCTGCGGGCGCGGAGCGTCACATTCTGCTGCTTCATCTGCTTGATTTCGCGTTCGATGTTGCTGATCTGGCCTTCTCCCGGCATCAGGTTGCCGAGCGAGCCGCTGAACTGCCAGAGCAGAAAGATCCAGCTGCAGAGAAGGACACCGAGCGCGACGGTCAACTTGCCCTTTCCGGTTTTAACGAATTCCCTGAACGGAGTTTTCATTTGGCGGCCTCCTCGTTCGGGAGCAGTTTCAATGTGATCATCGTGACGGTATCCCCCATGCGGCGCTGCTGCAGCTGGCCGATCTTCCAGTACGGGACCCGGCGCAGCAGCGAAGGCAGATCGAGATTCTCGGCTTCGCTCTGGATCACGAGGTCGACGCTCGACTCGCTCCAGCGCAGGCTCGAAACCATGGCGTTCGACGGCAGGAGCTCGGTCAGGACCGCAAGCTTTTCGACAACCTCCGGTTCGCCGGCTTTCAGGTTCACGACGCGGGCCAGCTCGCGCTGCTCCTTTTCCATTCCCTTGAGCTTCACCAACAACGCGGTATTCTCATATTTGATCTGATCGCGCTCCTCGACGGCCGTTTTGTGGGCCAGATAGTTTTCGCGATAGCTCCCGGCGGCCGACCAGGCGTAGTTCACAACGAGCAATACGGCGAGCAGCGCCGTGATCCTGAGCTGATTGCGGTAACGGCGCGGATGCAGTTCGACCGGCAGGAGCCGCAGCCCGCGCTCGGCCTGCCCGAAAGCGGGCTGCACGGCGAGCCGGGCAGCGAGCAGGCACTCGAAGTAGTCATCGACCCGGAAGCTGCCGTCGGCCGGAAGCTTGAACTCGCCGTTGAACAGTGCGGCCCACGGCGAATTATCCGGGTTCTGCGGGCGCGGGCGCCATTCGCTGTCGGCGAACCCGAAATCGGGGTCCAGCCGCGGCAGGTCGACCGGCGGATCGTCTTCCCGCAGCGACAGCAGCGGATACAGAAATTCGTCCGCACGGCCGCCGGCCTGGGTCAGCATCGCGGCAGGGTGCTCAAGCGAGCTGCCCGGCACGACGTAGACGTTCACCGGAACATTCCCCTCTTCATCGGGAGTTCCGGCGTAAAACTGAAAGCGGTGATCCTCGGGAACGGCCAGCATCCTCTGCGGAAGCTCCATCTCGAGCGCCTCCCGCCGGGCGCGCGGCGTCAATTCGATCGAATCGAAACGGAAAAATATTCCCCCCGGCAGCGCCCCGGAGAGGAAGAGCGGACACTCTTTCCCCCGGCCGAGCTGCCGGAGCAGGCGCTTCCACGCCAGTGCCGGGTCAGCCGGGTCGACTTTTTCAATGGAACTGCGTTCGACCGCATATTGCGGCCCCCGGCGGCGGAACACGCATCCGCGCACCGATCCGGCGTCGAACGCGAGTATCGCGAATTCCCTGAAGTGGCTGCTCCTGATCATTCTTTCGCTCTGCAATCCTGCTTGTTTACGGCTGTTCGGCCGGCTTTTCCGCTTCGAGTTTCTTCACGAGTTCCTGCATCTTCGTCCGCGCCGCGGCGGAGTCGCTGCGACGGAGTTCATCGATTTCGGCCATCTCCTTCGGGAACTTTTCCCGGAGCTGCCGGAGCTGCTGCATCGGATTCATGCGCGGCGGAGGCGGCACTTCGTCCGCCCCATCCCCGCGCCCCGCGGCGGGACGGCTGCCCATGCGGCCCATCTCAAGCTTGATGCCGGCCTTTTCCGCAAGCTCGCGGGTCTTCTGGAACGCCGCGCGCATATCGGTCTTGCGGAGCTCCTCGATTTCGGCCATTTCCTTCGGATACTTCGCCTTGAGCTCGGCAAACTGCTCTGTCATGGTCTTCGGGATTTCGACGCCGGCTTTTTTCGCCAATTCCTGAAGCTTTGCCTCGGCGTCGGCGCGCATCTTCTCGACGGCGGCGTACTCCCCGGGGAACTTCTCCTTGATCTTCGCCTCGGCTTCGGCCCGCGGATTGGCTTCGGGGCCCATCGGGCGGCGGCCCTCGCGGTTCCAGCCGCTCTGGCGGCCGCGGCGGCCGCCCTGCTGCATATCGCCGCCCTGACGGCGCTCGGACGGAGCGGGATTCGGAGTTTCGTCGGCTGCGGCCACAGAGAAGAGGACGAGCGTGGACGCAAGTGCTCCGAGCAGAAGTGTCGTCTGTTTCATTGCCTGATTCCTTGCATTTGAGTTGGTTCACGTTTCCACAAAGAGAGTCCGGACTCGCTAGAGTTAACGCGCGGTCCGCTTTCCTTATTGTGTTCTCCTGACGGAAAATCCTCTTTTTTTGCGTTTTTCCGAATCGGGAACGGAATTCCGATGCGGTTTCATGCCGGACATGGGAATTCCCGCGATTTTCTTCTCCCGCCTCTTGACATCGGCACGATTTTGTGTCATAATTAATCAGAAGTAAATCAAAATGAATTTTATATGACGCAGGTTCCCGGATGGAAGCTGAACAACTGAAAAGCAAAAGCGATCTGATTTACGAAGAGCTGAGCAGCCGGATCCGTTCCGGCGCTTACCCGGCCGGCACGAAGCTGCCGCGCGAGAGCGTCTTCGCGCAGCAGCAGGGCGTGGCGCTCCTGACGCTGCGCAACGCCCTTGCCCGGCTGGAGGCGGACGGCCTCATCGCGCGGCTCCCCCGCAGCGGAACCTTCGTCATGAATCCGGACGAAAGCAAGCCGCGCACCGTGCTCCTGCGGCTGGAGGACTACAACGGCAACCCGCTCCGGGAAAAGTACTTCAACCGCAACCTGATCCTCGGGGCGGCGAACAGCGCCTACCTGCGGAACTGGGAACTGAAGCTCTCCGACTGCGCCGGGGAGAGCGACAAACTCAAGCTCCGTTACCGCAAGGGCGAGTACCTCGGCATCATCTGGGACCGCCCGCCCGCCGACTGTTTTCCGGTCATCGAAGAGCTCGGCAAACTTCAGGTTCCGCAGGTCTGCATCAACCGGCAGGCCGCCGGGAGCGTGCCGCTGAGCTGCGACTATTGTGAGGCTGTCCGGCAGGCGATGCGTTTCCTGCGCGGCACCGGCCATCGCGAAATCATGCTGATCGACATCGCCCGGAACTCTCCGGTATTCGTGAACCGCCGGAAGGAGTTTCTCGACCAGCTCCGTTTCGACGGCGTCGAGGATCCGGAGGAGTACCTGCTCTGCCTGGAATACCCGCCGCACGACAGCTGGATCGCCATCGCAGAGCGGTTCCGCCGCCGCCCCGGAGTCACCGCGGCAATCGTCTCGCACACCCACATGGACGAATTCCTCCGCTTTGCGGAAGAGTCCCGCCGGAGCATTCCGGGCGATCTCTCCGTCATCCAGTGGGGGGAAAGCGATCATTACAATCTCAAGAGCGATGCGAAATTCAGCACGCTGACCGAATCCCGGTTCGCCATCGGCGAACATGCCGTCGAGCTGCTGAAGCAGCTTTCCGCGGGAGAGATCCGGCCCGGAGAACCGCATCTGCTCACCCCCCAACTGGTCATGCGCTCCAGTTGCGCCCTGCCCCGCGGCATGAAACTCGTGACAAACGGATCCAGATAAAACGGAGAGCACCATGAAAAGACATTTCACACTGATTGAGCTTCTGGTCGTGATTGCAATCATCGCGATCCTTGCCGCCATGCTGCTGCCCGCGCTGAATCAGGCGCGCAGCCGCGGAGTCCAGGCAACCTGCCTGAACAACTTCAAGCAGGTCGGGCTCGGGCTCGCGTTTTACGAGGACAGCTATCGCGCGTACTGTCCCGCCTATTACGGCAACAGCGGAGCGGATGTGAGCTGGTGGCCATGGAAAATCCGAGCCTCTCTCCGGACGCAGCAGGTATCCGGCAAAGGGAAAGCGAACATGCTGATCTGCCCGGCCAAAAAGCATGAGAAAAGCTACGCGATGAATAAAAATTCCGGAAGCATCACCGAAGCCGGAGTCGCGTCCCCGGAATATGTGCGGTATTATGCAAACATCAAGCAGCCCTCGCGCACTTATCTGACCGGAGATTCGAATGTCAACAACGATGTATCCCGCTGGTCGTGGCGTTTCTTCCCGTGGCCGCTCTCTTCAACCAATGCAAACTCGCGCGTACCGGACGTCACGGTCCACCCGGGCGGAGGAAACATGCTTTACGTCGACCTGCACGCCGACACGACCAAGCTGCCGCTCAAGCTCGTCGACGGCGGCACCGAAGAATATCAGGCGGCGTGGCTGTTCAAAAAATAATCCGGAAAGAGATCATGAAACCATATCTGCTGCTCACCCTTCTCGCCGGCGTCGCGCTGGCCGCCGCCGAACCCTATCGTCCGCAGCCGGAGAACCGCAGGGAGAACCGGCCCGTCGATCTGTGGCGGACCTACATGCACGGCGTCGTGGACACCTTCGCGACCCCGCTCTCCCCGCGTTTCCAGAAGGCGGCGAAACTCCCTGCGAAGATCGAAACCCCGTACCTGACCTGCGACACCGAGGCGTTCGAGGTCCCGAAGGGGAAGAGCTTTCTCTCGGCGACCGTGCTGAACCTGGAGAAATTCCGCGGCAGGACCGTGCGCTTCTTCTACTGGATGCGCGGCTTCGACACCGGCGCGAAGCCGGTCGTCAACAGCTACCACGACGCCCCGCAATTCTATGTGGTAATCAAGGACGGAAAAGACCGTACGCTCAGCAAGAACATCTCGCACAACGGCGCGGTCGGGACCTACCCGTGGCACTGCTATTACCGGGATGTCTTCATCCCGCCCACCGCCTCGCGGGCGCGGCTTCAGATTGAAAACCGGAACGGCGGGCGAGCCGAATTCGCCCGCTTCAGCTACGAACCGGTCGGCCCGGAGAACACCTACACGGGCAATGAACGGCAGGATCCCGACACCGGCAGCGTCGCGGCCTTCCCGTGGTACGAGCCGATCAACTTCCACTTCTTCGCGAAGCCGTTCGGAACAAAGCACGTGTGGAACTTCCTGCGCGGCCCCGCCGCGGGCATGACCGGGCAGCCGTATGACCTGACCACGATCGACGGGCTGCGCCGTTACTTCGAGGAGAGCGTGAAGACCGATCTCGACCAGATGAACCATGGCGTCATGTACTTCCCGATGCGCTACCATCAGGCGAAGGAGGCAAACGCGCTGCCGCCGATGGCGGAAGGGTGGCTCGAGGAACTCGGGCGGCTGATCCTCGCCGACCAGGACCCGGCGACCGGCTACTGGGGGACCAGAGCGATCCCGAAAAGCATGAGCGTCACCTTCCACTACACGGACATGCTCTTCTCGTTCGGAGTCGAACGTTACGATGCGGAGGCGCAGCCCGATCCGCGCCGCTGCCTCGCGGAATCCATGCCGCACGCGGAGGCGATGGTCCGGACCACGCTCAAGCTCCAATCGAAGAAGGACGGAAAACTCGCCGCCTGGCCGGCCGCCTCCTACAATTTCACAGAGAATCCCGATGCCGGAAGGTCCGGCTGCCAGCTCGGCAGCACGATGAACGCGATCCGGCTGCTGCGGATCTGCCGCCGGTTCGTCCCGCCGGAGCTGCAGCAGGAGATCGACCGCTCCGTGGAAGCCGCGTTCCGCTACGCCCTTGCGACCGTCATCATGCCGGACGGCGTCTATAAGCAGCAGGACGTCGACGCGGTTCCGACCCGCGCCGCCTACTGGCCGAATATCATCGAATACTCCCGCTATCTCGAACCGCGGCGCGACGCCACGCTACCCGCACCGCAGCTCACGCGGAACGGTGACGGGAGCCTCGTATGCCGCAGTTGGCCGGAGCGGCAGAATTCGATCCGGCTCTATGCGCTCGCGGAGGGCGAAACGCCCTCCAACAGCCGGCTGTGCGGCATCATCAGCCGCGGCAGCGAAAAAATCACCGAGCTCGACCCGATCCTCGCTACCCGCCGCATGGCGGAGGCGGCGCGGAACAACTGGGGCCCGCGCGCTTTCCCGTCGCGCGGCTATATGTACGACAAGGTGTTCCGGCAGCCGCCGAAGCAGCTTCCGGCGGCGAGCGGAGAGGAGCCGCTGGCCGTCACCGTCCCGGCGGGAAAACAGCTTTATGCGGCGACGGTCGACTGGTACGGCGCAGAATCGGATCCGGTTCCGGTCCACTGATACGATTTCCTGAATGAGAAATCATAAATGCGAAATTTTCGCAAAAGTCGCGTGGTTTTGTAAGTGTCTGGCTGACAGAGTTAACCAGACGCGCACAAGGCCGCGCGAATGAAGCGGAAATGCAGCATTTGTGATTTTTCATGATGGAAAGCGTATGAGACAGAAAATCCCGGAAGAAAACGGAGCGGACGCTTGAAAATGCCATCCCGGCGTGGTCTATTCACTCCCGTGAAAAAACGGAGGAACCCGGTATGGCAAAATCTTTTCTGCTCGGCACCGACTGGTGGACCGACTGTGACGACGTGATGGCCGTCCGCATTCTCGCCCGGGCGCACCGCGAGGGGCGGGCGAAGCTGCTCGGCTGCATCCTGAACGCCTGCATGGAGCACTCGGTCGTGTCGCTCGACGCATTCCTGAAGAGCGAATCCGTACCGGGCGTCCCGATCGGCCTCGACCCCGAAGCAACTGATTTCGGCGGAAATCCTCCCTATCAGAAGCGGCTCGCCGTGCTGCCGTCGGACCGCACCGGCAATGAGGATGCGGAACATCCGGTCGGGCTGTACCGCCGGATCCTGGCGGAAGCGGCGGAGCCGGTCGACCTGATCGAAATCGGTTACCCGCAGGTGCTGGCCGCACTGCTGCAGAGCGGACCGGACCGGTTTTCGCCGCTTGACGGGGTTTCCCTCGTCCGGCGCAAGGCCGGCGAACTCTGGATCATGGCCGGAAAGTGGGACGAGCCGGACGGCGGGCGGGAGAACAATTTCGCGCGCAACCGGCGCGCCTCCGAAGCGGCCGCGCTCCTCTGCCGCCTCTGGCCGGGCCGCATCACTTTCCTCGGCTGGGAGGTCGGCGCAACCGTCGTTGCCGGCGGATTCCTGCCGGAAAGCGATGTACTGAAACAGGCGATGATCGACCACGGCTCCGGGGGCGGGCGCTCCTCCTGGGATCCGATGCTGATCCTGCTCGCGCTCGCGGGCTCCCCCGAGGCGGCCGGATACGGCTCCGTGCGGGGACGCGCCTCGGCGGATCCGCAGACCGGAGCGAATTTCTTCGAGAAGCAGCCGGAGGGCCCGCACCGCTTCGTCGTAAAACGGCACCCGGACGAATTCTACGCGGAGCAGGTGAATGGCGCCCTCCGCCCGCAAAGCTGATGTCAAAGTGAAATGACTGTGATGCCGGAGAGCACGGCAAGCAGCGCGGCGCAGGCGGGGACACCCATCCTTTCGCGCAGGACGAAGCGGCTGCAGAGCAGGAATCCCGCGATGCACGAGCCCATCGCGACGGGGTAGCCGATCGAACCGCAGCCGAGCGCCGCCAGAATATTGAGTCCGCGATAGAAGAAGAAAAAGAGCGAAACGATGTTCACGCCCCCGAGTACCGCGAGCGGGAGCCACGCCCCCTTCGGGCGCAGCGGCGCACGGGTCAGCGCGGCATTCACTCCGAATGACGCAAGTACGCCAGCCTGGACAAGAAACGCCCGATGGACACTCGACATTTCATAACTTCCGAGGTAGGAGGGCAGATTCGCGCAGCACTGCGAGAGCCCCGCGAAGAGGAACGCCCCGGATGTCGGCCGGAGCCAATTGCCCCCCGCGCCGCCTTTCCTCTCCTTCGCCATACTGAAAAGCGCAATCGCCGCGAGGATCAGCAGCAGCCCGGCAATGCGGCAGACGGTCGGAGCGACGCCGAAAAAAAGCATCCCCATGGCAAATGGAAAGATCAGCGCACTCTGGGTGATGCCCCACACCGCGCCGTTGTGCCCGCGCGCCATCCCGGCATTCATAAGCTTTATCATGAGATAGTTGCCGACGCCCGCGCCGAACACGGCAAGCTGGACGGGAACCGGAACCCCGCCCAAGTCGCGGAACCGGAGCGCGATCCCGGCGGCGGAAGCCGTCAGCAATGCGGCCCCGGCCTGGATGAAGTCGAGATCGAGCCGCCGTTTTGCCGCGACGCTGATGACAAGCGCAATCAGCACCCAGCAGAGCCCGGCGGCAACGAGAAGCGAGACGCCGTGGAGGACAGACATCCGTTACCGCCATGCTCTACAGATACGAGACATCGACGACATCACCGGCCGCGATTCCCAGAACCGCATAACGGCTCCCGCCGACCCGTTCCGCGCAGAACTCCGCCGGAACCCCGTTCCTCTGCGCCGCCGCGGCCTCCCCCGGCAGGTGAAGCCGCAGCAGGGCCCGGTCGTGCGAAGAGAGCAATTCGAAGCGGATCCGCTTCCGCTCATAATCGGCGGAAAAATGGTATTCGACAGCGGCGCCGGAAGCGGCGTATTCGAGCCTGACATGCGCCTCCGGCTCCCGCGCGGCGGCGAAGCGGGGCGACAGCGTGACGTCGCGGAAGAGCCGGTCGTTATCGGCGACTCCCGCAAGGCCGGCGCACTCGGCATGCATGAGCTCCGCACCGCACCAGCAGCGCGGACCGCCGCCGATATCACCGCCGTTCCAGTCGTAGAGGAACGCGATTTTCCCGTCGCGGAGCATTTTGCGCCCCATGCGTTTGAGGATATCGACGCCATACTCCTCCATGCCGGTTTCGAACGCCCCGAGCGCAAGCTGCCCGGCCACAAAGGGAGCGATCGCGCCGTTCACATAAGCGCCCGGCTTCATCCCCTTGAAGCACGGATACGGGGGCTCGAGGTTGCGGAAGTCGTCGAGTTCGCCTTTGTACTTCTCCCGCATCGCGCGGTATGAATCGATGACGCTCCGCCGTTCAGCGAAGTCCAGGATGCCGCGGTTCAGCGCGTAGGCGTTCGACAGGCTCATCTGGAACGTCTCATCCACGCCGTAATCAACCGGATCCAGCGGCAGAAAATGGCGGAAGAAGCGGCCGTTCCAGAGGTACATCATGATCCGTTCGCGAAGCGCGGCGGCCTCCTCCTCATGGCGTGCGGCGGCGGCTTTGTCCCCGAGATGGCGGTACATCTTCGCCATGAGGAGCTTCGCGTTATACAGCCCCGTGTTGTCGCCGTGAAAGATCCCCATCGGGTCATCCGGACGCACGGCCCGGTCCCAGCTCGAATCCGCCCGGTCGAGGAAGTCCCACGTATCAAGCGTGCGCGGCCGTTTCGCGAGCCCGTGCCGCGCATCCCACCGCAGCGGATCGGTCATGATGTAGCCAAGCCCCTTTTCGGCCCGCGGCAGGTTGCGCCGGAGCCATCCGTCGTCGCCGGTCGCCTGCCAGATCATATAAACGCCCTCGACCATCAGGTACTCGACGTCGGCTTCGAGCTCAAGGCGGCAGAGGCCGAAACGGGAGCCCGGCTCCTGCAGCGCACACTCTTCAGAGGTGATCCGGTACTCCCTGCCCTCATGCATGAATGGGGCGCCCGAGTGCATGTCGGAGAGCGGCGCAACGATTTCATAGAAGAACCCCTTCTCATGCTGGCGCTCGAGCAGCAGGTCCGGGAACGTGCGGATATCCAGCTCCGTATACCGGAACCCCTTCAGTGTCAGGATATAATCCCGGATCCAGTTCAGGTCGACCCGGACCAGCGTCTCCCGGTCGTAGAGAAAGACGCGGTTGTTGAACTCCATCGCTCCGGCGCACATGCCGAAGAGCAATGAAAGCGGTTCCCCGCAATAGGCGGTCGCCGCCTCGGGAATATTCGCGGTCGCAATGAAACTGCCTCTGATCCGGTTGAACATCGGAATTATCTCCTGTATTATTTTCGCAGCTTTCCCATAGTATACCGGAAAAACGCTTGAAACACAAGAGCCCGCCTGTTATATTACTGATTGAATTGTCACCTTTCATTTACGGGAGACGGTAACGTATGGGACCGGTTGCACGGCAGCTTGGATTGGAACACCTCTCCCGTCCGGCGTTTCTCCGGCTGCTCGATTTCGTCCTTGAACGGATCGCGCCGCAACGGATCCACGCCGGACGGCGGCTCCCCTCTCCGCCGGAGGGCCGCTCCGCCGAACGGTATCCCTATCCGGTCTTCGACATACCGCTCGCCGGGAAGAAGCTGCTGCTCTGCGGAGACGGGCGCGGAACGCGCGAGCTTCTTCTTCCGCCCGGCGAGCTCCTCTACAGCGAACCGCTGGCCTGGAAACTGCCGTTCTGGGAGTCGCCGCACGAGCTCTGCTGCATCGTGCTGCGCCCCGAATGCATCCGCGTCACCTATGTCAATGCCGCGGAGCCCCGGCCGGGACTCCGCCCGGTCTGCTCGTGCTTCTTCCACACGGCGCTGCCGCCGTCGGATACGCTGCGCAGGCTCTCCGGCTGTCTCGCGTCCTCCCCGGAGGAGGCGCGCGCCGATCTTGTCCGCGCCCTCTTCCGCATCGTCCGCGCGGAACTGGCGGCGGACCGCGCCGCTCTTCCCGGTAAAGCCCGGATCACCTATGAGAAGATCCGCCTCCACCTTGAGGAAAATTTCGGCGCGGAAACCAGCCGCGCCCAGGTTGCGCGGCTCTTCAGGCTGAATCCCGGCTATCTCTCCCGGCTCTTCATGGAACAGGGCGGGCAAAGCTTCTCCGAAACCCTCTCCGCCATCCGCATGGAGCACGCCGCAATGCTGCTGCGTGAAACCGACTCCCTCGTTGATGAGATCGCGTTCCGCTGCGGCTACCGCAGCACGACCTTCTTCACCGCCGCTTTCCGCCGCCGTCACGGGCTCCCCCCGGGCCGTTTCCGCCGTCTGGCGTTCCGGGAGGAGGAGCCGGTGCCGCCGGAGAGAAAAAGACTATAATTTTTTGCCCGGCAGGCCAGATCGTCGCCGGAGAAGCTGCCGGTATGCGAAGTCCTGCGGGAGATACGGCGAGAATAGCGGAGAGGGCGGAGTTTACAGCTTTTCGAGCTTCGACTCCCAGAAATGGTGGATTCCGGCACGGTTCATCGCCGCGTCGAGTTCGAGCTCGTTGCGGACCGAAGAGATCACCTGATAGAGCCCGCGCACCTCGGAGAGCCGATGCGGCGGAAAGAGGTAGTCCCTGCCGTCCGACTGGTTGATCGAGAAGAGCGCGATGCGCTCCTCCTTCTGCACGAACACCTTAAAAATCACGTCGCCGTCCTCCATGATCGCAATGACCCGCTGCCCGTTTTCGAGCCGCTGGTTCGGGCGGATCAGCAGCAGCGTTCCCGGCGGATACCACGGCATCATCGACTCTCCGGTCACGCGCAGCACCACATCCCCCGGGCGGCCGTCCTGAAAATACTGCCGTTCGGCGCTGCTCGCGTCGGCGTAGTCCGCCAGCGGATAATAGAGTGTATTCACCTCGGCCGCAGCCGCGTCGCTGATGATCGGAAAAAGCTTCGACGGGTTCGGCATGACCGCCTCCGCGTCGCACTCCGGGCAGCCGGGACCGGCGGCCGCCCCCTGCACCGTGGCCGCGAGCCCGGACGGAAGCATCGAACGCAGGGCGGACGGCGTCAGGTACGGCCGCAGCACCGGCAGCAGTTTAGTCCAGTTGCGGTCGCTGATTGAGTCGGACTGCCCATTCAGATAGCGCGACAGATTCGCCTTGTTCACATCGGCGCGCCGCGCGAGCTCCGCGGCTCCGCCGACCTCCCCGCACGCGCGTTCCAGACAGCTCCTGAGCTCCGGCGTGATCCTCATATCCGCCCTCCTTTTTTCCGTTTCCGAATCGGTTGTTTTTCCTTCTCATTACAATACACTGTCGATCTTGCATTTGCAACTTGAATTTTAAAAACCAGAACAAAATAGTTGCATTCAAGCTTGAATAGTTGCATTCGAGACACTATATTTATCGTGTGAAACCCGAGAAGGAAAGGAACTCCCCATGAAAAAAAAAGTGTTGATCCCCGTCGATGAGAAGGTGCGGACCGAAGCGAAAAGAAAGGCGAAAATTGAGCGTAAACTCTTCAGTTCCTACAGTGAAGAAGCGTATATCGCCGGAGTCCGGCTGAAATCGTACGCCTGGAGGTGCGGCCTCCCGGCGGAGGATGTTCTTTTGTTTCTCGATAGTTGCATAAATGCAACACAAATAAAACAACAGGCGGCAACCGACCGCGACGAAACCTGCGGGTTTCCCGCGCACTGCTGAAAGGAGAAGCGAGATGACGGACAAAGAAAAACTCGAGGCGCTGGCGAGGCCGTTCCCGGCGAACGAAGTCGCGTGGCGGATCCGGAGCGTCGGAATCAACGGCAGCCGGCCGTGGGCAATGGTGAGCTGCTACGTCACAAACCGGGCCGTGATGGACCGGCTCGACGAGGTGTTCGGCGCCGGCAACTGGCGCAATGAATTCATGAAGTGGGGCGAGCATTCGGTGCTGTGCGGGCTCTCCTGCCGGATCAACGGCGAATGGGTCACACGCTGGGACGGCGCGGCTGAGCGCGGCCTCGAGGCGGTCGAAGGGGGCTTCTCCTGCGCGATGAAACGCGCGGCGGTCCAGTGGGGAATCGGCCGCTACCTCTACCGCGTCGAAAAGAACTTCGCGGTCTGCTCGCTCTCACCGCGCACGGGCCTCGGCTGGCGCCGCGCCGTGACGCCGGAACGACGCACGGTCTGGTGGAGAGCGCCGCTCCTGCCCGCCTGGGCGCTGCCGCCGGAGGAGAGATGACATGGAGACGCTCAGAGTGTGCAATACCCGGATCGAATTCGACCCGAAAGCCGGCGGAATCCGCGCAACAGCCAACGGCCGGAGCTACTGGGCCGGGGCCCTCGCCGCCCTCCGCGCCGCAATCGAACTCGCCCCGCCGCCCGAAACAGACAAGGAGAAGAAACCATGAAACCCGTCATAACTGCCCCGAAAATTATCGAGCAGGCTGAAACAGTGGAACCGGAAATCTACTTCGATGAAGCGGAGGAAACACCGGAAGAACTGGCGGAAGCCAGCTTGACACTGACGCAGCGCTCCGCACCGGAATTCCTCAATGCGCTCGAGCAGTTGTTCGAACTCGTGCGCGACCGCCGAGACTGGCGCATCCTGCTGCTGCGCTCCCGCGGCCGCAGCTATCGCTCCATCGCTTCGGAGCTCGAAATCGGCACAGCGACCGTCGAACGCTTCGTCCACCGGGCACAGAAGCAGAACCGGGAACTCGGCCTGCTGCTCCGCTACTCCGACTTTATCTGCAGAATCAACCGGAAAAAGCGGAACAAACAGGGTAATAAGTGAAGGCACCGGAGAGCCTGCCGAACCGCTTTAACCACCCTACCGCAAAGAAAGACCAAAAAAATGGCAGAACCGCAAGAGACGGAAATCCCGAACGAACGCAAGCTTTTCTATGGAACCACCACGCATTATGGTGTAATCGACAAACTGAAAGAGGAAGATACATCCACCACGACCAGCGTTAAAAACGCCGACGGAAGAACCATCGAACAGAAAATCTATACGAAGACCGATTCACGCGCATTCACTATTACGGTCAATAACGAGAGCGTAATTCCAGAAATGGGAACATTTGTCACGCATGAAAACTGGACAGGGACCATCACCAAACTGGTAAAAGAATTCGATTACACAGCGCAAAAATTCACAATCACCGTCACCGCCACCCGGAACGACAGCGCGCTGATGCGCGGCTTTCCGCCCACGCCGGAGAGTGTCGAGACGCCGGAACAGACCCGCCCGATCAACCCGCGATAAAAGACGAAAGTGATCCATCATGGCAACCAATGCAAAATTCAGCTCCCGAAAATTCATCCGCACCGGCGGTTCGGTGGAGTTCACGGAAAAGGACCCGCAACCATCCGACTTCACCGAAGAATACGGTTATACCTATGCGACTGAGTATGCCCAATCCAAAACATGCTTTGTCAGAACTTATCCCAAATGGAAAAGATTCGCTGCCTGCTTCAAGGTTCGCACCGGAACAATCACCATCACCGGTAAACTGCGCTGCCGAACCGAAACCTTCCAGGCCACGCAGATGGAAAAGTGCATGAAACCGGGTTATGTCGATGTGGAAGCCCTCGCCATTCCCGGCAATGATCGCAGCTCCATTCCGTCCGGAGACTTCCAACTGGTCAGTTACAAGTTCACCGATGACGGGAACGGATATACGGACATCATCGTGACTTATAAACAGAATCTCCAGGAAGAGCTGGTCAAAATCTCGAGGGTGGTGCCTTCTCCGAAAGGCAACAAGGTGGACCCGGATGAGATGGAATAAGTATCGCAATTAATTTCAGGTAACTAATTATGACAAAAGACGAATGGCAGGAATATATGAAAAATATTCCCGGCCTCAGTGATATTTCTGCTGCAGAGTGGGCCAATTACATCCGCAGCAACGGATTTGACCATGAAATCACTCAATATGACTGGTGGAAGCTGCTGTGGGGAAACAGTGGGAAACTCGACATTCAGATTTCGCCATATATCCTCAATCCGTCCGCCTCTGTCGGCAACGCAGGAGTTCAGGTTCTGCTGCCAACGACTGATGAGGAGTATCAGGGTTACTTCAAGATTGAATACGCCTGCGAACTTGCTCCGCCCGGTTCTCCGAATGCCTGGATTCCCAAAATCGCGGTGGTAGACGGGGGCGGCAGCAAGGTAAATATTGCTTACATCAACGGATATCGCTATACCGTTCCGAATTATAAGAGCAGCGAAATTGATGTTACGCAATATATCTATCTGCGCTATATCCGGGCACTGGACAGATGCGACATTTTCCTGGATCCGAATGAATTGAACAGCGACAGCGATTATGGATATTATCGCCTTGGCGCGGCTGTCGTCACAACGACGCCGACAACCAAAACAATGACCTTCCGCCAGGAATTCCTGGGCGGGCTTCCTCATCTGTGCCATGATCCGGGATACTCAGGTTATTTTACTCTGGTCAATATAAACGAGTTTACCGAGAAGAACAAAGGGGAAAAGGAAGATACTCCCGAAGAACAGCCTGTATTGAAATTTTCGGTTATCGACGGAAACGGCGGCGAAGAAAGCATCATCTACCTGAACAGCAAACGTTACACTGTTCCCAATTTCGTCAGTGAAGAGATCAATGAGGATCAGATTGTCTACCTGCGTTACAACGGCAATCAGGACCAATGCGATATCTTCTACTCGAAGGAGCAAGTCAAGGATACACCTTCCTACCTTCACTTTCAGCTTGGCGAAGTAAAAATCAAAGAGGTGGAAATAGAAAAAAAGGCGGAAAAGAATGGCGGGAAGGAAATGGAAAAAGTCAAAATCAAGACCCTCTGCATCAAGCAGGACTTCCATTCCGGCCTGGCATATCTGGGCAGCGGCGGCGGAACCACCAATCTCGGCGTTCTGACTTCCGGCCCGCCGAACGGCTACGGTCCCGCGAGCTGGCAGCAGATCACCGTCAATTCGAACGGAACGTGGACGGTTACCGGAGACGAGGTCCCTGTCACCGTTCCGCTCCTGAAATAACCGGTTCCGGCCGGGCACATCCGTCATTGACATTTGAGAGGTTTATTTATGCTTGATTTACCGATTCCGGACAATAGTTCGATCATCATCTTTTCCGCGACGAATGCGCCGGAGGGAGTCGAAGGCGGGCGTGTCCGGCAGAACATCACATTTTCCGCACAGACGCCGCTGACCATCTCCGGCGGCATTGTCAACGATTTCTGCCGCATCGAACCGTCCGGCAATACATTCACCGCCGTGGCACGAACCCGTGAGGCAGCCGGGAATGCAATATTTACCGTAACCGTCAGAACCGCCGGAGACTCCCAAAAGGGTCTGGAGCCAGCAGAGGAAAAATTCACATTCCGCGTACTCGTGCTCGGAACCGATCTGCCGCATCTGACGCAGAACTTTTTCGAGTTCCGTGTCGGAGAAACCGTCTCCACGTCACTGCCGGTCTGGTTCGCGGCTCAGCAGGCACACCTCAATATTGCAAAATCGTACACGCCGATTACCTCGCAAACCTGCGGCCGGGAGGGCAGCGAAACCGATGAACACGGCATTGTACACAGAACCTGGGAAGGCGAACCGTCCGGTATCGCAATCGCCCCCGTACTCGACTCGGAAAACGAAGTACGCGGCGCCACTCTGACCGGCATCGCCAGCCGCCCCGGAATCTATTACTATAAATTTGAGATTTCCAGCTTCGATCGCTATGGCGGACCATACGCATTCCCCGGCGCGACCGGATATGCGATGCTCATCATCAACATTTACGACGACCGGGAAACACCGATGATCAAGGTACCGTATGCATACACTTCGAATCCGGATTACCTGCGGGTTATCGACCATGGACTCGGAGATGCATATGTCGTGGCCCGGCTCGAGGGAGAGTTCACCCGCTCCGGCGAAGTCTGGATCCGCACGGTCCGCGAGACGATTAATCAGCAGGTTTCGGATGTCTGGGAGTATCGAATCGAACATGACGTCGAACAGAATATCTGGACGCTTTCCGGCCGCAATTATCTGTCGGACGAGAGCATCCCGGAATATTCCCCGCTGGCGACGGCGTCGGAGCGATTCGGTGAAATTCCGCCGAATACCGGTTGGACCGGCGGTGTGCTCTGCGCCGGAGATGGAGCGCAGTTCGTCGCGGAAAGCGGCTTCTTCGACTTCAAGGGGGAACGCGAGCTCCCGATTGAAAGCGAGGACGCCGATCCATTCCGAGGCCCGGTCTACGAGCAGCAGCCGGTCATCTCAGAACAGTATGCGGGCTGGACCAACCCGCCCAGACTGCAGCACCATACCGGCCTCTACCTTGCTCCGGCTCCGGATGAGAAGTGGTACATCACCGCCGAGCCGCTGGACTTCGGCGGCAATCCGGTGGAGCCGCGCACAATCGAGGCCGCCGTCGTGCCGTATATGCCGCCGACCTTCGAGGCAACCGGGAAAACTCCGTACAGGGATGTGGCGCTCTGCGGCGCGGACAGAATTCCGATCAACGCGCATCTCGCCGGGCCCCTGACGCTCCGGAGCTGGTTACATCCGGCCGCAGTCCAACCGCATTATACGTTTCTGCGACAGGCTGTTCCACCGAACAATGCCGATATTTCTTACAGTGTGCCGTTTTCGTATGAGAAAAAGGTCTCCGAAAAAATGACCCATTATCATAAGAGTGTCGAACGCAACTGTTATCGTGGAGATTGGAGTATCCGGGGAGGAGACGATAATTGGTCCGAGAAAAAAGAAAGACGTGAAACATTATACCGCTTCTCCGGAACTCTGCCCGCTGATGCCTGGACCCGTTCCGAGCCGAATTTGCTGTCCGGACTCATCGGTTCGATCACAGGAGTT
Source organism: Lentisphaeria bacterium (assembly GCA_018265615.1). Classification (GTDB taxonomy): domain Bacteria; phylum Verrucomicrobiota; class Lentisphaeria; order Victivallales; family Victivallaceae; genus Victivallis. The sequence goes on along the minus strand of JABLYX010000058.1, from coordinate 7,011 downwards.
GCAGCGGCTCCCGAGTATAAATACGAAAACGAGAGCGTACATCATTGGGGATGGATCAGGTATCCCATCGAGGGTTCTCCCTACGGAGGCAATTATAAAAATGACCGGTCCCTGAAACATCGTGTTGTCGATCCCGGTACGCAACACGGTATCGTACATGCTGTTTTCGGCAGCGGACGCGATAGCGGCGACAACACCGTCTGCGGCTATACAGCCGCGGCAGTCGAAGCCGGAGCCGCCAATTTGACATATATCGAACTGGAATCCGGGTGCTCTTATGATATGTATTGGGACGAAGATGGAGAGGTGATCAGGAATGACGACAAATGGGAAAATCAGGAAGTGGACACCGGAAGCATCGGTTTTAACATCGGCATGGTATCACCGGCAGTGGCCCATTCTGCTCTGGGAGTACCGGAGATTGGCGGTTACACTGTTGAAATCGTCAATGCCTCCACCGGCACACATTGGGACAGCGCCGTACAAGGGTACAATAAGGAGGGGGTTACAATTGATCGTACTATCATCATAAGCACCGATCCTTACGAGACAAAAAGAGAGATAACGGGCAAACATATCACGTTTACAGCGACCCATGAACACACCTGCTACAGCGGAAACGTACCACCCGGATTAGTCGACCGTGGAAAGACATGTATCAGAAAGACCACCGAAGAAACCGGCAAGGAAACGCTGGTAGAGGAAGAGTGGATCAATGATCCGCGAGGAGAGTATTTCAAGACGATCCAGCATACTTATGGTCAGCCCATCGAGGATTTTTATGTGGGAACTGAAGCGCCGTCGCTCCAAGCGATCACAGAAGCACGGCAGACCTCCATGGATGAGCATTGGGAAATCACAACTATGAGGATCGGGTGAACGGGCAATACGCGTACCGCGGAAGCAGTACGCGATAGCAGAGCTCCAGCATAGCGGAAGCTGATTTGAAACCGCCCGGATATCCGCAAGCAAAGGCTTCAAATCCAAACTGCTGAATAACTGAAAACCGGCCAATATGCCATCAACCATTAAGGTTTACGTATGCTTGATTTACCGATTCCGGACAATAGTTCGATCATCATCTTTTCCGCGACGAATGCGCCGGAGGGAGTCGAAGGCGGGCGTGTCCGGCAAAACATTCACCGCCGTGGCACGAACCCGTGAGGCAGCCGGGAATGCAATATTTACCGTAACCGTCAGAACCGCCGGAGACAAAAAGAAGGGTCTGGAGCCGGCGGAGGAGAAATTCACATTCCGCGCCGTTGTACTCGGTACTGACTTTCCTCACTTGACAAAAAGTTTCTATGAGTTCAGAGCAGGAGGTCAACATCGAATTACCGATCTTTTTCGCAGCACCGCGTGTACACCTGAATCTGAGTACCGGCCTCTCCGCCATCACCAGCGACACATACGGTACAACCAGAACTGAATATGATGAGACTCACGGAAATATTCCATTTATGAAAGTAAAGTCGAAATTCCCGGATTGATCAATCAAAGTTGGACCCATTATAAAATCCATGAGAACAAATGGGGAAATAACAGTTTCGGAACCCCTCCCACGATTTTGATTGATGAAGACAAGTGGTATTCTGACCCCGATGAACTTCCATATGAGAAATGGAAAAAAGCGCCATGGGTGATTACTATTCCAAAGATGATCTGTCAGAAGGAGAAGCTTACAGGGCCAGCATGGTCGTCGAACATTTCCGTGAAATACGTACGACAGAACGGATGGGAGATCTCGAATAATTTTCAGATTTTCCCAATACCATAACCAGTAAACTCAAAGGGACAAAACGATGAACAAGTTTTACATCAATTACAACAATCGGCAATTTGTAGATGCGGACGGATCACCGCTCAGCGATATGCCGAAAATCTCCTATGGAGAAAAGGCGGTATGGGAACTGCATTTCTTCAATGCCGGAAACGAACCGATGAACCTCTCCGAAGCAGTCGCTTTCCGGGCGGCGGTCGATGCCGATTTCGACAGCTCCACCGAGGTTATGTGCCGTACTCTTCCGGAAAACATCGACGCCTCCCGAATCGCCGAGGGCATTCTCCGTGTCCGAATCGATGCATTGACCGGCCGTTTCCTTGAAGTTTGCTCCGGAGCGGAGACGACGCAGGTACGGTTTGAACTTACCGGACTTGATACGAATGGGGCCCGGGTGTTCTCCTGCATCGTCCCTGTTGAAGCCTGCATGGTGCTCGATCCGGAAACCACCACCGATGTGCCGACGGCACCGGGACTGACGGCGGATCGCGCATGGGTGCTCGCATTGCTCTCCTCCGGCCCGGAGCTTCAGTTCGCCGCCACGATCGATGCGGCCGACGACCACTGGACGGCGTCACCGGATGCAGAAAGCCGCTACTGCCGCTGGCGGTTCCGCAGCACCGCCCCCGGCGGCCGGTGGAGCGACCCGATGCCGCTCATCGCTGCCCAAGCATAATTTTCAATGGCTCTCCGGCCCTTTTCATACCCAGATAACCAAACAAGGAACAAACGATGAAAACCATTTACGTCAACTACCCATCCATGCAGGTCGTCGACGCCGACGACAGCCCGCTCAGCCTGCCGCCACAGCTCACCTATGGAGAGACCACAAAGTGGGAACTCCATTTGCACGACTCATCCGGAGCTCCGGTTGAATTCGAAAATGGCCTGACTTTCCGGGCTGCTATCGACATTGATTTCAATCCGGAAACCGAACCGATGTGCCGTACTCTGCCGGAGGGGATCGACATGGCCCGACTCTCTGAAGGCATTCTTACGGTCCGGCTCGATACCCTGACGCAGCGGTTTCACGACGTCTGCAACGGCGTGGAATCTCAGCCGGCCTATCTGGAACTCAGCGGATACAACCTTGAAGGAGAGCGTTCAGCCTGCTGCCGTATTCCGATCCTGGCCTGCATGTCGATTGATCCGGAACGCACAACCGATCTGCCGGAAGCGCCTGAGCTGCTTGCCGACCGCGCATGGGTGACCGCCCTTATCTCGGCCGGATATGAAATGGAATTCTCCGCTGACGGCGAAATATGGGCTTCCATACAAAATGAAAGTTCCCGGCTGTTCCGTTACCGCCTGCGCGGTTTCACCGGAGAATGGAGCGATCCCGTTGCACTGCTGCCGGGAGTGGAGGGACCCAGGGGGGAAACCGGCCCGCAGGGTGAAAAGGGCGATCCCGGTGAACCGGGCCCACAGGGTGAAAAGGGCGATCCCGGTGAACCGGGTCCTCAAGGCGAAAAGGGAAATCCCGGCGAACCCGGGGGACCTCAGGGGCCGAAAGGGGACAAAGGGGATCCCGGTCCGGCCGGAGAAACCGGTAAATCCGCATACCAGATCTGGCTCGACGCAGGCAATGCCGGTACGGAGGAAGATTTCCTCTCCTGGCTTTGCGGACCTGGCGCACGCCTTGAATTCACAGCATCCGATCTCTCGGACGGCGTGCTGACCGCCGCGGCTTCGACTAACATCATCGGCGTCATCGACGAGAACGGCAAGGCGTGGACACTCGACGACGAGGACGTGACTTACTCCGCTGCGTCTGCTACGGTCGATCTTTCCGGCGTCCTCGCACGGCGTGGCGTCTCCGCCGTTTCCGGCACGTGGCGGCTCATGATTTCCGGAGGCTCCGTCACTGACATCGGCGGCTCGGGCGGAGTCCCGGCCGTTACCGTGAGCAATCCGGACCCGGCGGTCGGAACCGTACAGGTCCGCCCCGTTGCAATCAATCCAGACGGCTCCTCTTCGTGGGCCGGAGAAACAATGACCGCATTTTACACCTGGAGGACTCCAAATGACTGATATTCCAATGGATGGACTTATTGCACATTTTCCGATGAACGGCGATCTCTTCGATCAGGTCTCCGGCCGCACCGCCGAAAACAGCGGAATCAAATTCGTACCGGACAGTCAATTCGGGCAAGTTGCGGTATTCAACGGTGCGAGCCGCGCCGCGTTCGAAATGACGGAGGTTCCCGATGGAGATTTCAGCATTCTGCTGATGCTGCGGACAACCGCGAACAATTCCGAAAAAGACGCTTTCAGCTTCGGCAGCGACGGCGAATTACACGCCGCGGCCATCAGTTTTTTCGGGAGTAATTTCGCTATCGAACGCGGCTCCGGAGCATTTCACAGCACAGCCGCCGTCGCTGACGGAGCGTGGCATCTGTGCGCCGCGACGGTCAGCGGCATTACGCTGACGATGTATGTGGACGGCCAACAGGTTCAGATGATATATACCGGCAGTCCGTTCGATTTTTCCAGCGGGACGGTCGCCATCGGCAGCTGGATTTATCCGGGCTACTATTACAACGGGCTCGCCTGTCACGCCATGATCTACAATCGAACGCTGAACGCCTCGGAAATTACAGGAATCCACGAGACGCTGATCGCCACGGCAACGCCGCCATCTGCCCCTGCCGTACTTTCTCCCATTCTGCTTGTACCGAGTTCCACGGCTCCGGCGACCGGAACACGGGGGGTACTGTTCGGCAATTTGTTTCTCCCGCTTTCCCATACATCCGGCATGCCGACCGAGGGGCTGGTCTTTCACGCATCTCTCGCCGGTCCTGCAAATACTGCGGAAACCGGGCAGACGCTGACCCAGGAAGGTAATGTATACTATACGATGAAAAATGGAGTGCCGTGTGCAAGATTCGGCGGAGACTGGAGCAAGATCGGATTTCCCGATGCGGGACTTCCCGCGGGGAATGCCCCGAGAACTCTGGCGTGCCACTACCGTACGATTACCGGCGCACCGGACAACATGATCTGCGTGGAATACGGAACCAATGAAGAGGGGCATCTGTGCAACCTATTCGCGTATCCCAATTCACAGCGAATCGAGGTCGGCCGGCGCGATGCAACTGTGATCTCCGATGCCCAAAGCGCCAATCTGGAAGAGTGGAGCCTAATCGCCGCAACTTTTGACGGCTCGACCGCAACGCTCTACTACAATGGGCAGGCGATCAAATCCAGTCCTTTCTCGTTCAACACGGAACTCAATCGGGGATATATCGGATACCGGGATGACTATGGGCAGCTCACCGGCTATATCGCGGGTGTGCGCATCTACAACCGCGCACTTTCCGCTTCAGAAATTGCAACTCTCGCTACGGAATTCAGGAGGTAATCATGAGTTGGATGACAAAATTCAAAACGGCGGTGGACTATGCCGCATCAATCGTAAAAACGGAGCGGCTCCTGCTGTGGGCCGAAAAAGACGGCGAAGCGGTCAAGCTCCGGTACAAAGACGAGGCCGGTTCGACCGGCACGGTTCAGGGGGAGCCGCCCGAATGGGCGGACATCACCGGCAAGCCGAATACGTATCCGGCAGCATGGGACGGTATCACCGGCAAGCCGAATACGTATCCGACAGCATGGGCCGGGATTACGGGCAAGCCGAATACGTATCCGGCAGCATGGGACGGTATCACCGGCAAGCCGGATCTTCTGCCGCTCTCCGGCGGAACCATGACCGGGGAACTGCGGTCCGCCACGATAAACGCGCTGCGGCTCGTCGGCAGTGAGTACGGCGTGATCCTGCGTTCGGACGGCAGATCCCTTTACTGGCTGCTGACTGACCGGGGGAATCCGACCGGCAATTACAACAGCCTCCGGCCGTTTTCGATTTCGCTGTCCACCGGCGTATGCGATATCTCCGGCACGGCGCAGAAAGCGGTCGCGGACGGGAACGGCAACAACATCGCGAGCACCTACGTGACAAAAAAAGGTCCGACATTCCTGAGTGGAATTGAGATCAGCGGCGACACCTCTCCGTTCATCGATTTCCACTTCGCGGGCAGCGCGGCGGATTACACGAGCCGGATCATCGAAACGACGGCGGGAACACTCGAAATTCGCGCAAATCTGCGCGTAACCGGGACGATTACCGGCAACATGGCAACTTCTCCGGCCGCCGCGATGCTGATGAGCCTCCAGGCCCCGGCCGCGGCGCGGATGATTCCGCTCGGCGACGACGCTTCGGCGCTGACGCTTTCGCCGCTCTGTCCGGAGTGGGAGGCGGGGGCGCGGTACGAAGCGGGCGACATCGTGAACCGCGAGGGGCGGCCGTACCGGGTGACCCTCGCCGTGGATGCGCAGGAGCATCAGCCGCCGGAGTCGGAGGGGATGCTCGCGGTCTACCGCCCGCTTTCGCCGGATCACGCCGGAACGCCGGAGGATCCGATCCCGTATCTCGACGGGATGGATGTGGAGTCCGGCAAATACTACTCATACGACGGCAAGCTCTACCGCGCGGCCGCCGACATGCCGGCCTGCGTCTGGCCGCCCGGAACGGACGGCGTACATCAGTGGGAGGTGGCGACATTGTGAGCGTAAAGGTTGACATTTGCGACGATGGAGTGACGACCTGCCTGCGGCTGTTGGAGCCGCTGCGCTTCGAGTGCGGCGGTGAAGAGCACGAGGTCCCGGCCGGATTCGTGAGCGACGGCATGAGTGTTCCGCGCTTTTTCTGGCGGCTCCTGTCTCCGCCGGTGGACGGCCGGACGCTCCGCGCCTCGGTTGTCCATGATTATCTGTACGGCACGGGGATCGTGAGCCGCGCCGAAGCGGACCGGCTCTACCGGGCCATGCTGATCGGTGACGGTTATCCGGCATGGAAAGCGCGGGCCGTCTGGATCGGCGTCCGCATCGGCGGCAAAAGCCACTACCGGAAAGGGCAGGTGTAATGGAGCATTTTGAAGCCATCGGGAAAATCATCGCAATCGTCGGCCCGATCCTGCTCGGGCTGTTGTGGGTGCAGAAACGCATCGAAGGGGGGCAGAGCCGGATGCTCCGGAAAATCAACAAGATCGACAAGCACAAGGTGAGCTACAAAGTCTGCGACCAGCGGCGCGCCGAATGCCCATGCAAACTCAACAGAGGAGACAGTCAATGAGACGTACAATCGCAACCGCAACAATCGCCGCCGCCGCGCTGCTCGCCGCCGCCGGATGCACGACCACCAGTACGATCCACGAGTTCGACACGGCGGGGAACCT
>JABLYX010000057.1 GCA_018265615.1 Lentisphaeria bacterium | reverse complement strand
CTCGCTGACCCGCGATGAACTTGTTGACCGGTTTGAAGAGGCATTCAGGATCGAAACCGAAGCGACACCAAACCTGATCTACAAGGAGGGCGAAAACGTCGACACCATGATCGAACTGGCGGCAAAGATGCTGGATGTGGCGTTGGCGAGCTGGTCGGATATTTTTACCGTGACAGGTGCGGCGCAAGCATTTGCTGTCGATGTCCCCGGTCTGGATAAGCCGCTGATCGGTGAATACGACATGGTGGTTCAGGATGGGCGTGATACCTGTATTTCGGACTGGAAAACATCTGCCAGTCGTTGGCCTACTACAGGAAAAGCCGATCGCAGTCTTCAGGCAACTGTGTTCAGCTACGCTTATGAGAAGCAGAACGGCACGATTCCGCTCTTCCGCTTCGATGTGATCACCAAAACGAAGAATCCGAGTTGCGAGAGCCACTATACCAGCCGGAACTTTCACGACTTCCGGCGCTTCGAGGCGCTGGCGAATCGGGCGCAGTACGCGATTAATAAAGGCGTGTTCCTGCCGAATGAAACGAGTTTTGCCTGTAACGAGTGTCCGTATCGGGATCGTTGCAGGCAGTGGCATTAAAAAAAATGGAGGTAAAATCATGGGATTGATGATGAGTGAAGGCAAGTTCGTCGGACGCGACGAAATCGTGCTGGTTCCGACTCCGAAAGCGACTGCCAGTTGGAAACCAATTCCGCATGTGGAGGTGATCGACGCTGTAACCGATGTGGTCAAAGCGCATCACTGGCAGATTCTCGATGAGCAGTACGGCTTGGCCCGCGACGGACAGCGGATGTTCGGCGTGATTCGGATCAACCGCAGTTCAAGCATGGAGTGGAGCCGCTGCATCGGAATCCGTAACAGCCATGACCGGACGATTGCGGTCGGATTGGCTGCGGGGCTGAACGTTCAGGTCTGCGCGAATCTCATGTTTGGCGGCAGCACGGTTCTTAAACGGCGGCACACGAGCCGAATCGAATTAAACGGGTTGGTAGTGGAGGCCATTGATGCGCTGGAAGATGATTTCCTGACGCTTGAAACCATTGCGGAAGACCTGAAGCTGCAATACGTTCGCGACGATCACGTGCGAGCGGCCATCGTCAAAGCGGCGGAAGCGGGTGCAGTAAACTCCTGCGATATTGTCCCGATCTTTCGGGAGTTCAAAGAGCCCCGCCATGAAGAGTTCGCCGAACCGACCCGCTGGAGCCTGCTGAATGCGTTCACCGAAAACGCCAAGAAATACAGCCCGGCCCGTGCTGATCAATGCTATCGCGGACTGACCCGGCTCTTCGGTCTCGACGGCCAGCCACCGACCTTGTGGAGATGAGAGAATGAAAATCTCTTGCCCGCATTGTGGCGCATCCGCCCGGCCAGTCACCCGGACGCAGGAGGCGGCTTCGGTGCTTGGCATTGTAACCGGAGGAGTTGCCGGTTTTATCGCTGCATTACGTGAAACAGACGGTTGCGGCCCGATTGAACGTTCCGCTGTCGTCATCTTGAGCGTATTGGGAAGTGCGTCTTTCGGCGGGCTCACCGGCTCTCGGGTCGGCAAGCTGATTGATGAGCAAGCCGTCAGGCTGTATCGGTGCCCGAAGTGCCTGAAAGAGTTCCGGTTGTCTTGATTTTCAGGCCCCGCCAACGAAAAGGCTTCCACTTTTTCGGACCTGCCTGAATCCCGTGTCGTCTGGGGCCGCAAGGCAAAGACGGCAAGCCGTGCGGACAACCTCCGCGCGGTCTTTTTTCACAACCATTTGATACTGTAACCTTGACAACAGAATGAAAGGAGGTTATGTTACGAGCACGGCTTTCTGAAGCCGGTTGATTTAAAACCGTATATTTTCAGCAAAATACACTCGTAAACCCGCCAAGTGAACCTTGTTATTTTGCCCTTGCAAAGATTCTGGAAATACCGGTAGGATTGTGTCTTCACATCTTACCGGGCGCTTCCTCATGCTTGCAAGGCAGGTTCTTGGCGGGACCTTCGAGTGTACATCTGGAAGCGTCCGCCTTTAAAAATTGTACCTCGGATTGCTTCACGATGATCGTTTATCGTGAAGCTTTTTTATTTTCCGGGTATTTAGGTAGATAAAAATAAAAGAAAGGGTAGAAGATGAAGAAGATTCTAATTTCGCTTGTCGGAGCAGTAACTGCTGCAACAATTCTGACCGGGTGTGGAGACAGTCAGCTGGAGGCGGTCAAGAATGGATATCTTGGCATAGACAACAGCAGGACAATCGAGCAGGCATTTTCCGCCAATTTGAAAAACATACGCTGGAAGAAATTCACAACCGAAAATAATCAAACGGTTGTTGAAGCCGTAGGCGTATGGAAAAGCAAAGAGAACCGGCAGAACATAGAAAAAGCCAAAGCAAAAGCAGCTCAGGAAATCATTCAGGAAAAAGAAAAGCTTAAAGAGTTGCCAGCAAAGGTGGAAAAGGCTCATAAGCAATCGTTTAAACGCGAATATGCGATGAATGATGAATGGACGAAAAAGGATCTTGAAAACGGCCTTAAGAGAAGCATTGAAGCTGCAACAACAAGCGTTTCGGAAGATATAACTCGAAATGAGGCTCGTCTGGCTGCGGAAAAGGATTATACCTACAATATTCCGATGGACGGGGATCGCATTCTGGTTCAACTTATCGTCAATGTTGATGGCAGCTTTGCGTTTTCCCATGGAGAACTTCAAGACGATCATGGAAAAGTAAAGCAAAATGAAGATAAAACCATGGAAGCGTCTACAAATGGATGCTTCAGCGGCATGGAGTTCCTTAATTTACTCTATGAAGGGGCGGGCAAGAGCACGGAAGGATTTGTTTTGACTTATTGGAAACCTCAGCATTGGAAAGACTACTAAGTTTGCGGAAGTGAAAACAAGGAAGAGTTATTCTTTGTTTTAAGAGAAAACTAGGAAAATTCAAAACGTCTGCTAAAATGAAATACTGCATCTTTTGCGATGAACAGATTCAAGATGAGGATAAACTCTGCCGTTATTGTAAGCAACAGCAGAGTGTATCCACCTCATCAATTCTGGAAAGAATCAAGAGAAGCAGACGATTACAGTTCGGCGGCGGCTTCGGAAAATCCATTGGGATTTTCTTCGGAGCTAACCTCGCCGCCGTTCTCTTTCTGATTCTGCTTGGCGCTTTTCTCGCACCTGAGCTCGGCATGTTGGCCGGATTGGGCGTACTGCTCCTCGGAAGTACGGTGCCATTTGTGCTGCTGCTTTTTTCAAAGCAGATCGCGCAATGGCAAACGCCGATGAAAATCCTCAAACCGGATGACGTAAACAATACCGATCAGGAGAAATCCCTGTTGGTGTTGGTTGCTGCTCTGGCGGATCGTGCCGGTTTGCCAGTTGTTCCAGAGGTCGGGATTTTTGAGAGCTCTGAAGTCAATGCTTTTGCGACCGGCCCGTCACGAAGCAACGCCCTGATCGCCTTCAGCTCCGGCCTGCTGGAGAAAATGAAGGAAGCGGAAGTTGCCGCAGTCGCCGCCCATGAGACCGCCCACATTGCCAATGGGGATATGCTGACCATGACTTTGTTGGAAGGTCTGGTGAATGCAGCCGTAATTCTCGTCGATTTCACGATCAGTTTGAGCGATTGGTACGAGGAATTGGAGGAGCGTATCGGCTGGTTATCCGCCGTTGTCCGCTTCGCCATCGTCAACGTGCTGATGCTCGGCGGAAACTTGGTATTGCTCTGGTTTTCGCGTCATCGGGAATTTGAAGCGGATGAGGTTGCGGCCCGATTGACCGGTATTGATTCCATGATCAGCGTACTGCGTCAATTGGAAGCCGGGGAAGCCGCTGAAAATCCAATTCGCTCCGATGATCCGGCTGCGGCGATGATGATTTCCGCGCCTCCCGGCTGGTGTGATATTTTCTCAACGCATCCGTCTTGTGAACGGCGAATCGAACACCTGAGACAGATTCTTGGGAGCCGATAGAACAAATCAAACATCAGTGAGATACTGCGGTTTTCTCAACAGGGAAACGCAGTATCTGTTTTATTTTCACCATCGATCCGGATGAGGACGGCGATGCGAAAGTTGAGGATGCTTGCCGACAATCACTCGCCAGTCATCGTCCGAAAATTGATGAATATACGGGCATAGTGCCGCCAGAAATGGGCAACCAAGCAGCAGGCTCAACCAGATTTCCGAAGACAACTCGCAAAGAATTTTTCTTGGGCAGTTCCAAGCGAAATCAGGTCTGGCTTTCAATAGGAACCAGAGCTCACATTCATCAAATTCCTGCCAGGGGATATCATATTCCCGGAGGTCATCGCTTTTACATAGTTCTCTGGTTCGTTTTTTTCGGCAGATTTCGTCTATAATCCCTTCCATCCACGGGAGCATACGGTTAAGAATCGGTCTGGAAGATTGTTTGCATTCCAAGAGGAATGAAATAGAACCTTGGTTTATCGAATTTGCTGATTTTTCAGCTTCAAGCAGGCTGTAGAATTGATCTTTTTTCATCGTTTTCCATCATATTTGTCATTGTGCTTAAGAGTAAATATAAATTTTACATAAAACAAGGAAATATTCTCTGTAAATGACGCTCATCTCTCTTGTTTAAACATGATCTCCGCAAAGCGGAATACGGCTGAGGCCATAACTTCGGACTCCCTCAGATTTGGTATTTAGTTTGGTCCGATAGCTGATCCAGTTCAGTGCATTTTCCACTTGTTCTTTTGCTCCTGATTTGTTCTTTCGGATCGTGATTGCCGATAAGGACCTCAATGGACGCTGGTCCTGCCTGTCATATCTTTCGGCCTCAGGAATATCACAATGTACATATCTGGAATTAAAATCTACGCCTAATCTACCTGTGATTAACTTGTTCAATTTGTCGGCAATCCCAAAGCCGTTTTGAACACGTTGTCCATCCGCAATAACAACCAAATGCGCGTGGTCCTGTTTCTGTTTATTTCCTGGAGCTGTCTCCCTTACCCATCCTCCCTGGGTAAGAATCCCGCGATTGCTCTGAGTTTTGCGCAAAGCATTCAAACTTTCTCCGATAATTTTGCCGCAATCATTCTTATCCGCCCCCTCCGGCATGGAAACCGTCATGCAGACGACCGTCACCTTGGAACGGTGCTCAAGCATATATTCCAACCTCTTCTGCAAGCCCTCCTGAATCGTCCCATTGATCCCTTGTTCAGCATTGGCCTGAACCGAATAACCATTGAACTCCGAAGAGTAAACCTCTTTGCTCCTGCCCATATTTTACCCCTTATAATTCATTATGATCCTGCTTATCCAGCTTATCTATTGTCTCTTATATCTTAGCTTTTATATTAGCTTATATTAGCTATTAGCTTATATTAGCTTAGCTCTTTATAAAAACCTGCCAACGCAATTCCTGCACCGACAAACGCGGAAGAATCCATTTCATCGCACTGCCTCATAAAAATAAGATTACGTCTTTTCCGACTTAGGTACATATTATAGATGGAATAATGAAAAATAATTCAGGTGAACAGACGGGCTTTTATTAATTACTTCCGGCGGCCATCGCATACGCCAAAAGGAGGGCGTATGCATGAATCAACTTGTTCGCCATCAAACAGTAAAACTTATTTCCAAACTAATCCATCCGCTCACGGAATCCAACTTGATATCCGTGCCGGAATACCGCGAGATCATGGCGCAGCTCAAGCATCTGGCCGAAAAGGGGACGCCGCTGCCGGTCGTGGTTCCCCGACTGATCGATCAGACTGCCGCCGCCGAGATGCTTGGCATCAGTCTGGCCAACTTCAAGCGGCTCGAACGCGAAGGCTATTTCCCCTTCAAGCGGAAAATGGTAGGAACCTCGGTACGTTATCGCAATACTGATCTTGTTCACTTTATGATGAACGAATCAGCGGGAAATGAACCGAATGGGAATTTAACGGCGGTCTATTAGGTAACAAAGCCTTGGTCACGGCAACTGCCGTGACCAAGGCTCATTCCTATTCTGCTTTTGGCTATTTTTGCTGAAATTATTCATTCATGTTGAATGTATTTTTTACCTACTAAGGTAGTGCTATTACCCCTCCTTGAAATGTGAAATATGAAGCATGAAACTCATGTCGTCACAGGCGCTATTTATACCAGATTGATGCAAACGAATACAGCCTTGTCGAACAGGAGATAAAACCTGATAATTCCATTTATGGTACGTGGGATCCTGGGGGAAATCTAGTTTTCACTTTCGGCCATATTATCATTTATCACCAAACTTTATACGTCAGCTTGGCGAAGTAATCAAAAAGAACATTCATTATAACGCCTCAAGAGTTGTGGGATTTTCCTCTGAATAAATTTATTTTGACGTAATGAATATTAATTTTATCTATATTAATTTATTTGTTTCCAGACTGATCATCAATAACATTTCACACATTCTCTATGGATCAAAGAGGGGGGCGGTAAATATGATAATCAGCAATGAGACTGAGACTTTACGCTCAGAGTTTCAAATTTCGAGTCTCAATTTGCCTGTTTACAGACTCATTTCAAAGGTATAGCGTCTCAAAAAAAGCTCCACCGGTTTCATTTCCGTGGAGCTTGGTCTCATTATAAAAGCTACTATAAATAAGTTATTATTCTTTTAGAATACGCCGAACACGCTTCAGAATTTCTTCTGCCGGAACTTCTGATGTGTCGAGCAATTCCAATACTTCATCGATCCGCTGACGGTCGGATTTGACCGTCGTGATATTGGCGACGGCGGCAATGGCTTTCTCCTGTGCTTCGTCGCCGATGTGGGTGTAATATTTATCGGCGATGTCTGAATCGGTGCCGAGAATGGAGAGCAATACAGCTTTGGGGACGCCCGCCTCGGCACAATGACTGGCAAAGCTGTGCCGCAAAGAATGGAAGCCGTAAACCGTTGTTTTCTTCTTTCGCCCCGGCACCTCCACGGATGGCTCCAGCCCGATCCAACGGATCACCCGGAGAACATCCAACCCGACTTGATTGCTACCAACGTTCTTTCCGGTGGCATCGACCTTCTTGTAACGAGCCGCGCAGTTGGGACAGACGTATTCGTCACGCTTCCAAGCCTGGGCCTCCAGCAGTACCGCCAACAGTTGATCGGCAATCGGAATTGTTACCTCCTTGCCAGTCTTAAACTGTGTGACCCAGATTCGCCGTCTGCCGAGATCGACTTTATGCCATTGCAGCAGAACGCAGTCTTTCAAACGCTGTCCGGTGAACATTCCCAGATGGTAAATGACCCGGATTTCCGGTTTGTTCATAACCTTGTGAGTGGAGTCGGCCAGTACGTCCAACAGCGCCTGTTCCTGCTCACGGGTGAAGGCGAGACGGCGTGTGTTATGTTCCTGCTCCTCGCGGTCTTTACGCCAGAGGGCTGGAGAGTCAAAGGGATTGCCGTCAGGACAATAATCGGCGAGAGTGGAGAAGATTTTCCTGAGCCGTTTCAGCTTGCGGTTGTGGGTATCGACCGCGAGTTGTTCCTTCCTGAGTTTCTGAGCGTAGACATCGGCCAGTTCCGGCGTTACTTCGTGGAGATAGCGGCAGCTTTCCGGCAGAGATTCCAGAAAAGTCCGCAAATCGGCTTCATAATTGAGTCGTTCGTTTACGGTCGCAGGGGTGGCACGGTTCGGGTGCTTGGAATACGTACTCCATACCTCGGAGAGTGGCAGGATATTGGCCGGTTTGATCAGATTACGCGCGTGGGCGACATGCGCGGAAACCACTTCCATGCTGGTCGCCTTGAGAACCGGCAACAGTTCTTTGACCTTCCGCTTTGCTTCGTCCTGATTCTTGGTCTTCAGACTGATTGCTTTGCGTTCACCGTCAATCTGGTAACGGTAATAGTAAGTTCCGCTTGGTTTCTGGTAGATGGTGCCGACTTCCTGCTTCATGACTTTCCTCGCCATTGTCCTGATTCCTCATAACTATCCTCGTGAGCTAAAATACCACTGATTTCGAGGATTGAAAGGCTGAAACGGCACCGAACGGCACTTTTTCGAGGAATCTGAGGTAGAAATGGTACACCCAAAGGGACTTGAACCCCTAACCTTCTGGTCCGTAGCCAGACGCTCTATCCAATTGAGCTATGGGTGCACGTCTATGACGCTTGATTCCCGTCATGGAGATATAAATTATACCCGGATTGCGAAGAATTCAAGTGCGATTTGATGATTTCCGCTCAAAAATCCGAATTATTCCGGGAAAAAGCTTTTCATTGCTATATTGCCGGATTGTAATCTTTCGGCAATACTCCGGTAATTTCACAGGTGTACTTTATATCATAAACAGCACGGGAAGAGCAAACCTTAACCCAAAACCCGTGCATAATCAAGGTTGATTGGAAATATGGAAAAGAAGTCGAATAAGTCGAATACCGTCATGTCAATGCTGTTGGCCGCCGCGTCCGTCTCCTGCGGATACTCGGTCGAACCGGTGGCGGTTGTCCGCAAAGAAAAATAAACCATTATCATGAAATGTTCGTTTCTGATCCTTGCCGCAGCAACCCTCGCCGCCTTGTTCGCAACGGCGGTTACCCCCCGGGAAGACTCTGCGGTCGATGCTGACGGCAATACGGACTCCGCTTCCTCCCCCCGGGACGGAGCCGCTGCCGGCGAGATGCACGGGTGATTGAAAACGAACGGAGACCGAGGAGCGCCCGGGTGCCGCAAGGCTCCCGAGGATCGGATCCGGAGAATCGGGATGCGCTTTCCCCGATTCTCCCTTTTTTGTCTGTGCTTCAGAGTCGCTCGTCATCCTCGTCGAATTCGAACTCCGGCGCGGCCTCCTGCTGCTCGATGCGTTCGCGCCAGCGGGCGGGCCGCCGGTTCTTGAGCCAGAAAAGCAGCGCCCGCACGTCCGGCAGCACCTCCTTTGAAACGACGCGCCGCTTGCCGGTCGCGAGAAGTTCCCCCGTCTCCTTGTCGAATACTTCCTCCGTCTGAACCTCCTGATGTGTGAAGCCGAGCGCGCGTTTCAGCAGCGCCTTTTCCACTGCGTCGACCGGACGCTCGTCCGGATTTGCAAATTTTCGTTCCGCCATCTTCAACCTCCTTGTCTTGTTGCGGTGAACCGTCAATTGTGACAATTTTGTCAACCCCGCCTTGCAGGAAAGGCTCTGCCGTGGTAAATTATGAGAAAGTTTTTACCATAAGGAGCATATTTCATCATGCAGCTGATTACCGACGAAATCAAAGGATACCTCTCCAACGCTTCCTGGATCCGGAAGATGTTCGAGGCCGGGCTTGAACTCAAAAAACAGTACGGCGACGACAATGTCTATGACTTCAGCATCGGCAACCCCGACCTGCCGCCGCCTCCGGCCGTCAAGGCGGCGCTCGGAAAAATCACGGAGCGCGCCGGCCTGCCGTTCGCGATCGGATACATGCCGAATGCGGGGTATCCGGATCTGCGCGGAAAACTCGCCGCTCATCTTTCGCGCGAACAGAATGTCGAGCTGCCGGGTTCGAATGTCATCATGACCTGCGGCGCGGCGGGCGGGATCAACGTCTTTTTCCGCGCGGTGCTCTCCGCCGGCGACGAGGTGATCTGCCCGGCACCGTATTTCGTCGAATACGGCTTCTACGCGGCGAATTCCGGCGGCAGGCTGGTTCCGGTCAAGTCGAAGGATTTTACCTTTGAACTCGACCTCGACGCGATCGAAAAGGCGTTTACCCCGAAGACCCGCGCGGTCATCATCAACACGCCGAACAACCCGACCGGACAGATCTACAGCCGCGGGGAGCTGGTCCGTCTGGCGGAGATCATCGCGGCGGCCGAGAAGAAATTCGGGCGAGTGATCTACGTCATTTCCGACGAACCGTACCGTTTTCTGAATTTCGACGGCGTCGAACTGCCGGGGGCGCTCGAGGTGTTTCCGCACAGCGTCGTGATCGGCTCCTATTCGAAGAACCTTTCGCTGGCCGGGGAACGGCTCGGTTATATCGCGGTCTCCCCGAAGATCGAACAGGCGGGCGAGCTGATTGCGGGGCTGATTCTCTGCAACCGCATCCTCGGTTTCGTGAACGCCCCGGCGCTCGCGCAGCAGATCCTGTCGGAGTGCATGGAGTCGCAGGTTGACCTCGACATCTACCGCGAGCGGCGCGACGCGATGGCGGATGTGCTTTCCGATGCGGGGATCGAGTTCTCGATGCCGCGCGGCGCATTCTACTTCTTCCCGAAGTCTCCGGTCGCGGACGAGTCGGCGTTCATTCAGGCGCTGGTCGAGGAGCGGGTTCTCGCGGTTCCGGGGCGCGGCTTCGGCTGCCCGGGATATGTGCGCTTTGCGTTCTGCGTCGGCACGAAGGTGATCGAAGGAGCGCGGCAGAGCATCAAAAACGCGGTGAAAAAGCTGAAGTGAGCCGGGCCGGTTCACCGGGGATGGAGTTTGCGGCATGAATCGCGGCAAGAATCTCGAAATCGCGGTCCTGAACCAGATCAGCCAGGCGGTGCTGCGCGAGAAGGATGTCTCGGCGCTGCTGCGCTGGGTGTTGGAGATTCTCTATCGCGAGATGGGGCTGTTGCGCGGGACGGTCACGCTCCGGCGCGGTGATCTGCTCTTCATCGAGGCGTCGCACGGGCTCTCCGAAGCGGCGAAGAGGCGCGGCCGCTACCGGCTGGGGGAGGGAATCACCGGGCAGGTGGCGCTCTCCGGCCGTCCGCGGATCATCCCCGATGTCTCGCTGGAGCCGGAATTCCTCGACCGCACCGGCGCGCGCGGGCGCGACTCGCACGTCGCATTCATCTGTGTGCCGATCATCCACATGGAGGAGGTCATCGGCACCATGAGCATCGACCGCGAAATGGTGGGGGATGCGGACCTCGAACGCGATTTCAATCTGCTTGAGATCGTCGCGAACCTGACCGCCGAGGCGATTTCGCTCGGGCTCTCCGAGCATGAGGAGCGCTCCCGGCTGATCGAGGAGAACACGCGGCTCAGGCAGCAGCTCGACCAGATCTCCGGGCCCTCCGAAATCATCGGGAACTGCCAGGCGATGCTGAAGGTGTATGCGATGATCCGGCAGGTGGCCGCGAGCAGCGCGACGGTGCTGATCCGGGGGGCCTCTGGGACCGGCAAGGAGCTGCTGGCGCGGGCGCTGCAGCGCTCCGGCGACCGGAGCGAAAAGCCGTTCGTCGTGGTCAACTCGGCCGCGCTGCCGGAGAACCTCATTGAAAGCGAGCTGTTCGGGCACGAAAAGGGCGCGTTCACGGGGGCCGTGAACCGGCGGATCGGGCGCGTCGAAGCAGCTGACTCCGGCACGCTGTTTCTCGATGAAATCGGAGATATCGGGCCGCAGGTTCAGGTGAAGCTGCTGCGGTTTTTGCAGGAGCGGACTTTCCAGCGGGTCGGCGGCAACGAGGAGCTCCGCTCCGACGTGCGCATCATTGCCGCAACCAGCCGGAACCTCGAAAAGCTTATGGCGGAGGGGCTGTTCCGCGAGGACCTGTACTACCGGCTCAACGTTTTTCCGATCGTGCTGCCGGATCTTGCGGAGCGGCGGTCGGACATTCCGCTTCTCGCGGAACACTTCCGCGAGAAGTTCAGCAAACTGCATCACCGGCGGGTGCGGCGGATTTCGGCTCCCGCGATGAATCTCATGGTCGACTACTCCTGGCCGGGAAACATCCGCGAGCTTGAGAACTGTATCGAACGGGCGGTGCTTTCCGCGACGGACGACACGATCCACACCTACTGCCTGCCTGCTGCATTGCAGCGGGCCGAGCCCTCCGGGACGGGCGGCCCGCTGCCCGGCGACTTTACGGCCCGGGTCGAGGCGTTTGAGCGGGAAATGATCGACGAGGCGCTGAAGGCGCACCGCGGCAACGCGGCGGCGGCGGCGCGCGCACTGAACCTGACTGTCAGGATCATCCATTACAAGATCAGAAAGCTCGGGCTTGACCCCGCCTCCTATCGGTAAGGCGGCGGGGCGCCCGGCACAACAGAAGGCTTGCGGTAAAATGAGTCTGCGTGAAATGGTCGAAGCCCAGGAGGCGAACTTCAATGCCGGGCGGAATTTGCTTGAGGAGATTTTCTACTCCCCCGGATACCACACCCGCGTTCCGGACGGCACCCGGGCCGCTTCGACCCGGACCAACATTTACTATGCGCTGGCGCTTTTCGAACTCGGCGGCGAACGCGAATGCGCGCGTGCCGCCGCCGTGACGCGCGAGGTGCTGAAGCTGCAGGTGACCGATCCGTACGACCCGGCCTACGGCATCTGGCCGTGGCTCTGCGAGGAGCCGGTCCCGATGATGGCCCCGCCGGACTGGAACTGGGCCGATTTCATCGGCGCGGCGCTCTGCCACATGCTCAGGGAACAGCGCGAAAAGCTCGGCGGGGAGCTCGCAACGGAGGTGACGGCGGCGCTCGAACGGGCAGCGTGGTCGATCTTCCGCCGCAACATCCGGCCGGGCTATACGAACATCGCGATCATGGGGGCGATGGTCACGGGGTGCGCGGGGGAGATTCTGGGCAACCCGCTCCTGTCGGAGTACGCGGCGAGCCGGCTTGCGGCCTTCCTGCGTTATACGGAGGAGCAGGGCGGGCTCAATGAATACAACAGCCCGACCTACACCTTCGTCGCGCTGCATGAGACGGAACGGATCCTCCAGCTCGTCAGGACGAACCGCGAACTGATCGGCTCGGCCCGGAAGCTGCATGCGTTCATCTGGGGCGAGATTGCGAAGATGTACCACCCCGCGACCGGCCAGCTCGGCGGGGCGCAGTCGCGCGCGTATGCGGAGTATCTTGCGGAGGGGACCGTCGCTTTCCTGCGCGAAGCGACCGGGATTCCGCTGGCCGAGGCGGTTCCGAAATCGAAGGAGGCGGGGCTGCTCCTCTTCTCCTACAGCGGGATCCGCCATCTGCCTTGCCCGGAGGAACTCCGGGAGCGGTTCGCCGGGCTCCGGCAGCCGGAACAGGAGATCCGGCAGCGTTATGTGAAGCGTGCCGTGCCGGAGATGGCGTTCGAGGGAACCACATACATCACGCCTGAACTGATTTTCGGCTCGATCAACCGCGAATGCTTCTGGACGCAGCGCCGCCCGATGCTCGGCTACTGGCCGGCGGGGGAGGGGCGTCCGGCGATGTTCCGGATGCGCTTTTTCAAAGACGGGCGGGATTTTTCCTCCGCCGGCGTCCGGATCGCCCAGTCGAAGAATCGGGCGGTGTTCGCGCTTTCAATGCTGACCGATCGCGGCGACTGGCACATCGGGCTCGGAAAGCCGGCCGACGGGAGCTTCACTTTTTCGAAGCTCGCGCTGCGGTTCGAGCTCTCCGCCGCCGACGCGGCGCTGCCGGACGGCCGCACGATGGCTTCCGGCGCATTCAAAGTCGTGATCCACGGGCTGCCGGGCTTCTTCGACGGCAATCCGGTCCGGTGGGAGAGCGGACGCGACGCGGACCGGGTCTGGATCGAAGCCGTTCTTCATGACGGTTCCGAAAAGCGTCTCGTCTTCGACAGCTCGGTCTGCACAATCGTCGGAGGCGGCGTCGAAATCCTGCCCGTCGGAGCCGCACCGTCAGCGGATCCGCTTCTCGAAGAGCAGGATGACGCCTATCAGGTATGCTGGGACGGCCTGTGTGTCGGCAACCGGACACATGCCGTCTCTCATGACTGATATGACCATTTGCTGATTCAAGGCCGCGGACCTCACGTACGACGCCTTGTCATCCTCCAAGTCCCCCGTTCTCTAGAGTGGGCGCCATTCGCGGTTGTCGGCGAAGAGGAGGCGGTTGGCGCTTTCGGGGCCGTCGGAGCCGGGGGCGTACGACTCGAGGGGGATGCGGTTCCAGTTCTCGAGGAGCGGGGTGAAGAGCCGCCAGCTTTCGGCGATGCTGTCGCTGCGGATAAAGAGCGTCTGGTCGCCGAGCATGGCGTCGAGCAGGAGACGTTCATAAGCGTCGAAGCTTTCGCCGCCGGGGAGGTCGCTGTAGCGGAAGCTCAGAGAGAGTCCCCCCATACAGAGCTTCGGCCCGGGCTGTTTGGCCTGGATGGTCAGCTCCATGCCCTCATCGGGCTGGACCTTGAGCACGAGGGTGTCGGGCTGCATGTCGCGGGCGCGGATGGGGGTGAAGATCGAGTGCGGGATCGACTTGAATACGATGGCGATTTCGCTCTTGCGCGCGCCGAGCTTTTTGCCGGAACGCAGATAGAACGGGACCCCGGCCCACCGCCAGTTGGCGATTTCAAGCTTTGCGGCGACGAAGGTTTCGATTTCGGACTCCGGCGCGACGCCCGGTTCCGAGCGGTAGCCGTCATACTGGCCGCGGACGACGGTTTTGCCGAGCTCTTCCAGGTTGAACGGGCGGATCGATTTGATGAGCTTGACCTTTTCATCGCGTACATCGTCGGGGGAGAAGCTGGCGGGCATCTCCATCGCGGCGAGCGAGAGCATTTCGAGCATGTGGTTCTGGAACATGTCGCGCAGCAGCCCCGCCTGTTCATAATACCCGGCCCGTTTTTCAACACCGAGCGTTTCGGAGACGGTGAGCTGCACATGATCGATGTACTGGCTGTTCCAGACCGGTTCGAAGATCAGGTTCGCGAAGCGCAGCATGAGGATGTTCTGAACCGTATCCTTGCCGAGATAGTGGTCGATGCGGTAGATCTGGTCCTCTTTCATGTGGGAGTGCAGGTCGCGGTCGAGCGCTTCGGCGGATTCGAAGTCGCGGCCGAACGGTTTTTCGAGGACCACATGCCGCCACGGGGTATCGGGTTCGCCGCTCTCTTCGAGCATTCCGGCTTCATGGAGCTTGTCGATGATCGCCGGATAGAGCGACGCGGGCATTGCGAGGTAGAATGTGCGGTTCGCGGGCAGATCGCTTTTCGCTTCGAGCTTGTCGAGGAACCGGTCGAGCCGGTGATAGAAGCCGGGGTCCGAATAGTCGCCGTCGACATAGTGGATCTTGGCGAGGAATGCGTTGCGCTGTTCGTCGGTGCCGTCCGTGAGGAACGGGCGCAGATGGTCGCGGAACGCGTCGTCGCTGTATCCGGTACGCGCGCAGCCGACGATCCGGGAATCCTCGTGCAGGAGGTTCCGGCGGAACAGGTGGTAGAGCGCGGGGAACAGTTTCCTCTTCGCAAGGTCGCCGGACGCGCCGAAAATGACCAGCGAACCCGGAGCGGGGTGGATCTCCACACAGAAATTACCGCGGTAGTAGTTGACTTCAGGCATAATTCTCCTCCTCCGGAGCGTTTGCTCCTATTTCTCCACGGACAGCAGCCCCGCCTCCTGGACGAGATCGCGGAAGTCTGCCTTGTCCAATTCAGCCAGAAAATGCTTCACCTCTTCCGACGGCTCGGCGGCGGTGAACACCGCCCGCTTCACGGCGAGCGGGTAAGTCGCCTCCGAGACGCTTTTCAGAGTCGGTTCGATGCCGTCGACGGCCAGCAGCTTGACCTGGGCCGGGGCGCTTGAGACATAGACGCCGAAGCCGATCGCGTCCGGATTTGCGCCGGTCATCGCGAGGACCTCGGCGGTCGAGTTGAAGAGCTGAGCCGCATCGGCGAGCCGCGAGCCCCGGATGAGGAACTCCCCCATGCGCGCGGCGCCGGGCTTGCCGGATTTGACGCCGTACCGCCGGATGTCGGTCGAAAGGAAGCTGTAATCCTGCCAGCTCGGCTGCTTCGTCGTGAAGATGTCGCGCAGCTGGGAGGATTTCGCCGCCTCAAGCGTATTGGCGACGTTCACGTAGAAGACCAGCGAATCGACGGCGTAGATCCTGCATTTGCCCTTGAACTCCTTCGGCTGCTCCGGAAGCTCCGCGACGACGAGATCGACGTCGCCGGCCGCGAGCCCGGCGAAAGCCGCCGCCGCACTTTTATGCCCGTATCTGACCGGCTGCTTTCCGGAGAGCGCCCGGCGCAGCGCCAGCTGGCGCACCGGCGTGTCTCCGGCCGGGACCGCGTCGGCGATACGCAGCTCGGCTCCCTGCAGGAGCGCCGCCGCGAACAGCAGGAGCAGCGCGGAAGCGATTCTCATGATTCAAGCCTTTCGAACTGCTTTTTGACGACGTCGTATGCGAGCTTCGGGCGGCGGTATTCATCGAGCGTGCCTTTGTTGTTGAAGGCGCGCGGGCGGCCGAGCACGTTGCCGGCCGCATAGGTGCGCCCGTCGGTGAACTGCCACAGCGCGAGGCCGTTCACGCGTTTGTTCTTTCTGAAGTAGTCGCAGACCACGGCGAGATAGTCGGCCTGGTACTCTTCGCTCCAGATGCCGCGGACGCGGTCGCGCCAGCCGTAGATTGCTCCGGCGCCGATTTCACTGATGATGACCGGCTTGCCGCGCAGCTCCTCCGTGTCGAGCCGCCCGAGGATCTCGTCGAGCACGACGGGAATGCGTTCGAGCGGGCGCGGGTCGGCGGTGTTGCCGTGCTCGTACCAGCCGGGATAGATGTTGAAGCTGATGACGTCGAACGCATCGAGCACGAGCGATTCGCGGATGTGCATCGAGGCGTTCGTGACCGGGCGGGTCCGGTCGGTTGCACGGACCGCCCCGGCGAGCTCGCGCAGCAGCGACGCCCCGACCTCCTTGTCGTCGCCCGCCTCGTTCATGAAGCCCCACAGGATGATCGACGGGTGGTTGATGCTGCATTCGACCATGTTGACCGTCTGCTCGACCTGGAGCCGGCGGAATTTCGGGTCGGCCTGCACGTTGACGTCGTCGCCCCAGCCGAGCGATTCTTCCCAGACGAGGAAGCCGAGCTGGTCACAGAGGTCGAGGAACCGCTGACTCTGCGGATAGTGGCAGCCGCGGATGAAGTTGCAGCCGAGGTCGCGCAGGATCTGGAGGTCCTCGATCCAGAGTTCGTCCGTCATTGCGGGGCCGAACTGCGGATGCGCGTCGTGGCGGTTGTAGCCCGCGAGCCGGACCGGTTCGCCGTTCAGCAGCAGCTCGCCCCCGCGGCACCCGATGGTCCGGACGCCGAAGCGTTCGACGATGACATCGTTCCCGGCTTTCAGCGTAACCGTGTGAAGGTTCGGGGATTCGGGACTCCAGGGCGCGGGGGAGGGGAGCTGCGCTTCAAACGAGAAATTTTCGCCGTCAAACCGTGCGTTGACCGTTTCCGGCTCCGCCCCGTCGAAACCGGCGGAGAGCTCCGCCGGGCCGCCGGTGAGCCGCCCCGAAACGAGCAGCCTGCCGGAGAGGTCCGGCGTCTCGACCCGCGCGCGTTCGAAGCGCACGCCCTCCGGCAGCGTTTCAAGCTCGACCGAACGGTAGATGCCGCCGTAGCCGTAGAAGTCGTAAAAGTGGTGGAAAAGCGGCGTGTCGACCGGATTCAGCCGGTTGTCGATGAGGATGATTAGCTCATGCGCACCGGCTCCGCCCGCTTCGATTTCGTAAGTCTGCTGCGAGTAGGGAAGCTCGTTCAACGCGACGGCCCGGCCGTCCCAGAAGATGCGGCCGCGCAGCCCGAGGGCGCCGATCCTGAGCCGGAGCTTCGCATTCGCGGGGGCCTCGACCGTGCGGCGGTAGGCGCCGACGCCGCGTACGCCGGCGTATTTCGGCGCCGCGTCGAAGCAGCCCGGAACCGCCATCAGTTCATGGAACGCGATTCCCTGCGGCGCGAGCTCCTCGAGCTTCGGCGCATCGGTTCCGAGAAAGGCGAACTCCCAGATCCCGTCAAGCGAACGGACACTCCGGTTCGGATACAGCGGATAAGCGTACATGATTCAAATTACCTTATATTTGTTTCTGCTGATTCGTATAACCACGATATTTACAATACTACGCGGAAAGGCTGAATACAAGTACCGGCGGTGATTTTTCCACATCAGCCGGTTTCTCCGGCAAGGGGGGTGGAAATGGAAACTGCGGACTGCTATATTAATGGGATGAATCACTTGAATCACATCGATCTGCCGGTCAGGGCCGTGCTGCCGGAGTTGGCCGCCGCGTTGAAGGAGAACTCCGGCGCCGTACTGGCCGCCGCTCCGGGCGCGGGCAAGACCACGCTGGTTCCGCCGGCGCTGCTCGATGCGTTTGACGGCGGAATCATCCTGCTGGAGCCGCGCCGGGTTGCGGCGCGCGCGGCGGCGCGGCGGATCGCCTCGCTGTTCGGGGAGCCGGTCGGGGGGCGCGTCGGCTGCATCGTGCGCGGCGAGAGCCGTACCGGACCGGAAACCCGGCTCACGGTCATGACCGAAGGGGTGCTGCTGCGCCGTTTGCGGCAGGAGCCGGAGCTTGACGGGATCTCCGTCATTATTTTCGACGAGTTTCACGAGCGCAGCCTCGACGCGGATCTCGGGCTCGCGTTCACGCTCGACGTGCAGGAGAATCTGCGGCCGGACCTGAAGCTGCTGGTCATGTCCGCCACACTCGAAACCGGGCGCGTCTCTGCCCTGCTCGGCGGAGTCCCGGTCATCGAGGCTCCGGGGCGGCAGTTTCCGGTCGAGATCCGTTACTGCGGGGAGAGCCCCGACCGCTACCGCCCCGCCCCGGAGGTCGCGCGTGCGGCCACGGCACTCTTCCGCGAAACCTCCGGCGATCTGCTCGTCTTCCTGCCCGGCATGCGGGAGATCGACGCGTGTGCCGAAATACTGGAACGATCGCTGCCCGGCGAAGCGCTGCTGCTGAAGCTGCACGGTTCGCTCGACGCGGCTGAACAGGACCGGGCGCTCGCCCCGGCCCCGGCGGGACGCCGGAAGGTCGTTCTGGCGACGAACGTGGCGGAGAGCAGCATCACGATCGACGGCGTGACCGGGGTGGTGGATTCCGGGCTCGAACGGCGGCTCCGCTTCGATCCGGCGGCGGGATTTTCGTTCCTTGAAGTCATGCCCGTCTCGAAGGCCTCGGCGGCGCAGCGCAGCGGGCGCGCCGGGCGGACGCGCCCCGGCGTCGCCGTGCGGCTCTGGAACGCGGTTGAAGAGCGTTCGCGCAGCGAGCGCACACAGCCGGAGATTCTTGACGCGGACCTCTGCGGCCTCGCGCTTGAAACGGCTGCGTGGGGCACTCGCGCGGAGGAGCTCCGCTGGCTCGATCCGCCCCCGGCCGCATCGCTGGCGGCGGCGCGGCGGCTGCTCGCGGGGCTCGGCGCGTTGGATGATGACGGCAGGATTACGAAGCGCGGACGCGAGCTTGCGGAGCTGCCTGTGCATCCGCGCCTCGGCGCGATGCTGCTGGCCGCGCGCGGGCACGGTCTCGTGCCGCTCGGCTGTGAGCTGGCGGCGATCCTCGAGGAGCGCGATGCGTTCCGCAGTTTCGGTCACGCGGATCTGCGCGAGCGGATCCGCCGGATGCGGTCGAATCCCGGCGCGTTCCGCCAGCAGCTTGTCATCCGGCGGCAACTGCTCGAGCTTATGCGTGAAAAGGAGCGCGCGTGCGATGTCGAAATGACCGGTCTGCTGACTGCGTTCGCGTTCCCCGACTGGGTCGGCAGGGCGCGGAGCCGTCACGGCCGCAGTTACCTGCTGAGCGGCGGCTCCGGCGCGGCGCTGGCGGAGGGGGACGACCTCTGCGGTTATGAATTTCTCTCGGTCGCGCGGTTGTCGGGCGGCGGCCGCGAGCCCGCGATCCAGCTCGCGGCCCCGGTTGACCCTGAACTTCTGTTCGATGCGCTCGGCGACCGGCTCGGTGAGACGGATACTGTTGAATTCGATCTGGAGCGGGAGCGGGTGTTCGCGCGCCGCGAGAGCCGGTTCGGCGCGATCGTGCTGCGTTCGAAGCCGCTCGAAAATCCGCCCGGGGAAGCGCTGGCGGCGGCGGTTGTCGCCGCGGCGCTCGGGCGCGGCATGGAGCTGCCGCCAACGGAGGCGAAGGCGGCCCGGCAGCTTTTCAACCGCGTCGGTTTCGCGCACAGGCAGGAGCCGGAGGCGTATCCGGACTGGAGCGGGGGATTCGCGGAAAAAGCGGCGCCGTTCCTCGGGAGCGTCCGCTCCTTCGCGGAGCTGCGGAAGCTCGACTGGCTCGAACTGCTGCGCAATCTGCTCGGCTACCCCCTGCTGCGCGAGCTCGACGCGAACTATCCCGAGGCGTTCACGACGCCCGCCGGGGCGGGACACCGCATCGATTACGACAACGAACAGCCGACGCTTTCGGCGAAGGTTCAGGAGTTCTACGGCGTCAAAACGCATCCGGCGGTCGGGCGGAAGCGCATCCCGCTGCGGGTCGAACTGCTTTCTCCCGCTCAGCGCCCGGTGCAGGTCACGACCGACCTGCCGGGCTTCTGGCGCGGCAACTGGCCGCTCGTGCAGAAGGAGATGAAATCGCGCTATCCGAAGCACCTCTGGCCCGACGACCCTGCTTCGGCGGACCCGACGCTGCGTTCGGTCAAGCCGAGGTGAACGGCGGCGTCAGCGCCCGGAGTAGCGGGTCGGATCGGGCACGCCGGCTTCGCGGAAGCCCGCGATCCGCAACGCGCAGGAGTCGCACCTTCCGCAGCTGCGCCCCTCGGGATCCGGGTTGTAGCAGCTGGTCGTGAGGCCGTAATCGACGCCGAGCCGGGTTCCGGTCCGGATGATTTCCGCCTTGCTCATGGTCTGGAGCGGCGCGTTGATCCGGTAGCTCCACCCCTCGTCCACCGCGCAGGTTCCGAGCCGGGCCGTCTCGCGGAACGACTCGATGAAGGCGGGGCGGCAGTCCGGATAGCCGGAGTAATCCACGCTGTTCACGCCGATGAAGATGTCGCGCGCGCCGAGCACCTCGGCCCACGCCGTCGCGAACGAAAGGAAGATCAGGTTCCGGGCCGGAACATAGGTGACCGGGACCCCCTTCGACTCCTCGGCGTCCGGAACCGCGATCGCGTCGTCGGTCAGCGCCGAGCCGCCCCACAGCCGCAGGTCGATCTGCACCGTGTTGTGAAGCTC
The DNA here is from genome assembly GCA_018265615.1 of Lentisphaeria bacterium. Classification (GTDB taxonomy): domain Bacteria; phylum Verrucomicrobiota; class Lentisphaeria; order Victivallales; family Victivallaceae; genus Victivallis. The sequence continues at coordinate 9,622 of JABLYX010000057.1, read as the reverse complement.
CGCCCCGATCTGTTCCGCGACCCGTCCGGCCGCCTCAAGCTCGCATAAATGGCGCTGGCCGTAATCGAAGGAGAGCGCATAACACGCGAATCCCTCCGCTTTCGCCATCGCCAGAACCGTGGCGGAGTCCAGTCCGCCGCTCAGAAGCACCACTGCTTTTTTCATGATCCCGCCCTTTCACAAGTATCTGCATAATATACACCGCCCTCCGGCTTCTGTAAAGCCGCGTTGCCCGGAGGAGCGGATGCGGCTCTTCCGGCAATTTCACGCGCGAAAGCGATTGACAAAAGGCGCTTGCGATGGTACATTATTCCCTTATGCTTCAAATCAATATACAGGAGACCCGGTTTTGAACACGTTCGCCGCCGTGATGACATCCTACCAGATGACCTGGCAGACCTACCTTACTTTCGGATTCTATCTGCTCCTGATGGTCGGAACTGGACTTTTTTTCTGCTGGCGCGCGAACAACAATGTGGAGGAGTATCTGCTCGGCGGACGCGGGCTCGGCAGCTGGGTCACCGCGCTTTCGGCACAGGCCAGCGATATGTCCGGCTGGCTCCTGATGGGGCTTCCCGGCGCCGTCTATTTTTACGGCGTCAACCAGGTCTGGATCGCGGTCGGGCTGCTCTTCGGCACCCTGCTCAACTGGCTCATCGTCGCACCGCGGCTCCGGGTCTACACCGGGATGCTGGATTCCCTGACGCTGAACAGCTTTCTCGACCGCCGCTTCCGGGCGCCGAAAAACCTGATCCGTATCGCGGGGGCGGTTTTCACGCTCTTCTTTTTCACGGTCTACGCGGCGGCGGGGCTCGTGAGCGCGGGCAAGCTGTTTGAGACGATGTTCGGGATCGACTATGTCGCAGCCGTGCTGATCGGGGCGGGCGTGATGATTTTCTACACCCTGCTCGGCGGCTTTCTCGCGGTCTGCTGGACCGATCTTTTTCAGGGGGTCCTGATGTTCCTCGCGATCGTCGCGCTGCCGGTTTACGCCGCGACGACGCTCGAGCCCGGCAGCATTGAGCAGGCGTTCACTGCGCGCGGCATCACGTTCACGCTGCTTCCCGAAGCGGCTTCGACCGGTGCGGCGCTGCTGGCGGTGATTTCGCTTGCGGCGTGGGGGCTCGGATATTTCGGCCAGCCGCACATTCTCGTGCGGTTCATGGGGATCCGTTCGGTCAGGCTTTTTCCGCGCGCGACGACCATTGCGATGATATGGGTCGTGATTTCGCTGGCCGGAGCGGTCTGGATCGGCGCGCTGGCCGCCCCGATGTTCCCGGGGCTCGACAAGACAAACTCCGAAAACGTTTTCATCTATATGATCGGCAATCTGTTCCATCCGCTTCCCGGGGGGATCCTGCTTGCGGCGATCCTCGCGGCGATCATGTCGACGATCGACTCGCAGCTGCTGGTCTCCTCCTCAAGCCTGACCGACGACGTCTACAAGCATCTGCTCCGCCCGAAATGCGGCGAAAAAGAGGAGCTGTGGGTCAGCCGCGCATCGGTCATCATCATCACGGTCGTGGCGTGCGCCCTCGCATTCGACCGCGACAGCTCGATCTTCGACCTCGTGACCTTCGCGTGGGGCGGATTCGGCGCGATTTTCGGGCCGGCCGTGCTTTTCGCGCTCTACTCGAAGCGCATGACCTGGCTGCCGGTCTTCTGCGGCATGGTCGCCGGGCTTGTGGTGCTGCTGGCGTGGAAATCCCTCGAATGGAACCGTTACATGTATGAAATCGTACCGGGTTTCGTCGCGAATATCGCCGTGATCTGCATTGTGAGCGCACTGGTGAAGCGGCGCAATCCGGAGCTTGAGGCGGAGTTTGAAGCGGTGGCCGCTGAAGTGAAGATGCGGTAACGGAAGGGACCGATGGGCATCTATCAGGAAAACAACATCCCGCGCTGGGCCGGAATCCTCGTTCTGGCGCTGGCGTTTCTGGTTCTGTTCGAGCCGTGGTTCCTCGGGCTGCGCGAGCTGTTCCGGCTGGAGGGGTTTTATGCGGTGCAGGCCGCGGAGTTTTCCGCGACCTCTTCGATCGTGACGGCGCACGGGGTCGCGATCCGGAACGCCTATCCGCTTTATCCGGCGCTCACGGCGCTGCTGAACCGGGGGTTGGGGCTTGAAATGGAGCTGTCGTTGCGGCTGCTCTCCGTGATCATGGTCGCGGCCTCCGCCGCCGTGGTTTACATCGCCGCGGCGAGTGAGCGCTCTTCCCGCGCCGGGCTGGCGGCCGCCGCGATGTTTCTCGGAACGAACCTGATGCTCGAGAAGGCCGTGGACGGCGACCCCGCCACGATGAACGCATTTCTGCTGCTTGCGGCGCAACTGGTTTTCTTTCAGTTCGGCGTGCGGCGCGCAAACTGGAGCATGGGGTGGATCTGCGCGCTCGGGCTGCTGTCGCTCGGATTTCTGTCGGGCGGTTTCTGGGTGGTGCTGCTGTTTGTTTTCCCGATGTTCTTTTTCCGGCGGCCGCTGTCGGTCAAGTCGAAGTTCCGCAAGGCGGGGTTCCCTGTCGGCATCGCGATTCTGGCCGGCACGATCCTGCTGTGGGGGATTCCGTACTGGATCCTCTCGCACTCCATGCCGCTGGACTCCTTCTGGTTCAGCAGCATTTCGCTGCCGGACTACCTGCTGAAGCTGCTGCTTTTTCCGTTTGAATTCGCCATGCGGCTGCTGCCGTGGACGCTGATTGCGTGGATCCCGTTCTGCGTGGCGCTGCAGGCGCTGGATGAGACGCCGATCCTGAGCCGCTATCTGCGGACGCTTGCAATCGCGACGCTCGCGCTGCTCTGGCTGCTGCCGGACAACGATCCGCGCGACCTGGTCTACGTGCTCGGGCCCCTGTCGGTCCTGGTCGGCATCAACTATGAGCTTGCGATGCGGCGCTACGGCGGCAGGGTGCGCAAGTATCTGGTCCTCTGCGAGTACTTTGTGGTGGGCGCGGCGGCGGCGATCGGAATCGGCTGCTTCGTGCCGGAGGAGTTCCTGAGCAACTTCATGAGCCTGACCCATTCGTCGGCGTTCAGCGATTCATTCAATTACCGGCTGGTTGCGATGCTGGTGTCGGCTCTGCTGCTGCTGCTGGCGGTCTATCTGCACTGCGGCCGGAAGAGCCGGCCGGTCTGGCTGATGCTGCTTTGCACATCGATGGGGATGGGGATCTTCTTCTGGGCCGTGCTTCAGCCTTACCGGGCGCAGAACCGCGAAAAGCGCGAGTTCGGAATCGAAATCGCGAAGAAACTCCGCGGAGAACCCGCCGGAATTCTGTATAAAAGCAACATTCTCGACCTGTACGGCGAACTCTACTACGCCGGTGTCGAGGTGCGCAAGCTTCAGGAACCGATCCGGATTCCGACGCAGGAGAAGGTCGTTTACCTGCTCGGGACCGAGTTCCCGCAGCAGCCGGACCGGATCTGGACCAACCTGCTTCCGGCCGACTATACGTACCGGAAGCACCGGCTCGGCCTCTGGAAAGGAGAGATCCGTCCGCCGGAGGCGGAAGAGCCAGAAACGACCGGGCTGTAAGGCGTTACCGGACGATTTCGAGCTTCAGTTTCTCCGCCGCGTCCGCGATGCCGCCGAGGTTCTCCGCCGCGGAGTAATCCATTTCTTCCAGTGCGGCTCCGGCGATGCCGGCGCGCTTGCCGCTGCGGCAGTAAAGCCCGATCCGCGCTGAACGGTCCGGGGCGTGCCTGCCGATCTCCGCGCGGATCTGGTCGTATGGAATCAGAATAGCCCCCGGCAGGTGGCCTTCGGCGTACTCTTCGGGGGTGCGTGTATCAATGAGGATCATGGCGTTTTCCTTCTGTTGAATGTGGTTTGCCGCGGTATCCGCGGTGTCCGAACAGGCTGCCGCCGTCAGCAGCAGCGCGAGGGCGAGCACGGTCCTCATTGGCGTTGCTCCGGCTTGCAGCACGGCCGGTAGCCGTGTTTCCGCTCCGTGAGCTCAAGCAGAGGGCCGATGAGGCTCGGGCGGCAGATGAAGTAGCAGTGCTGCGTCCCCTTGCCGCGACAGCCGACGAGCCCCGCTTCCTTCAGGATCAGCAGGTGCTTTGACAGGTTCGGCTGCGAGATTCCCAGCCTGAGACTGGAGAGTGTGACGCAGCAGGGGCCGTTGTGCAGAAAACGCAGCAGTTCGATCCGGACCGGATTCGCCAACGCTTTCCAGACCTTCGCCTGCTGCCCGGTATCGGAGAGATCGAGCTCCGTTTCATCATTATGCTTCGGCATTTCTGAGCCTCATGGGTTATGCGGAGGGGGAAGGCCGGATGCCCCCGCCCCCGCTTCTGTTTTCCGTGAATGCGTGGAACGCGGCTTACAATAGCCCGCGTTCCCTCCCGATTCAAGTTTTCCGCCGGCGCAATCCGCGTTATTTACGGAGCGCGTCGAGGTGTTTCACGTAGGCCGCCGCGCCGCCGGGCCGGTAGCCGGTCCGGGCGATTACGCTGCCGTCGGAATTCGCGAGGATCACGGTCGGAAAACCGGAAACCTCATAGTGTCTCGCGAGCTGTTCATTCTGGCGGCGAAGTGCCGCGCTCTGCTCGATTTCCGACGGGAAGTCCGCTTTGAACAATACGGCGTTCGCATTTGCCCACTTCGCGAATTCCGGACGGTCCAGTACCTCCGCATGGAGCTTCCTGCACCAGCCGCACCAGTCGGAGCCGGTGAAGTAGAGAAGCATCGGCTTCTTCTCCTTCTGCGCCAGGGCGGATGCTTCGCTGAAGTTCTCATGCCACACCGCCTGTGCCGCCGCCTCTGTCCGGGAGCCTGCGGGCTCCGCCGCACCCAACTGCGCCGCCGTGAAAAATCCGAGCCCGATAATCAGCAGTCCGGTTCCGAGCAGCGCACTCCTGAGCCAATTTCTTTTTTCGTTCATAATTTCTTCCTCCCTGTTCCTGCATCGGAATGTCTATTTATATTCCAATGTCGTTATATTCTAATATCATTATATTCTGATTTTAGAATATATCAAGAGTGAAAGCGATAATTCTTCCTATTTTTATGCCTCCAGAAAATAAGGAAAGGTTACTGCAGGGGCAGCGGACAGATTTCAACTTCGCGGATTGAGGCGGGGCCGTTCTCAGCCCGGAGCAGGAGACGGGCGTACCCGGACTCCTCCGGCAGTTTGAACTCCCCGGAGGCTCTTCCGGAGCCGTCTGCTTTGAGTGTAATCGGGATTCCGTCGAGCTCTGCCCGCAGGTGCTCCGGAGCCACGCCGCGGACGATGAGCCGGCTGCTTCCCGCCGCGAGCGGAATCTCCGGGGAGACGATCGACTCGCCGGGGGAGAGAGTGAGCATAACGCGCGGCTGCTCCGGTTCGAAGCGCCCGGCGGGGATGAAGATGCTTTTTGCATCCGGGGCGGGCGGCAACGGCGTGAGGCCTGGAACCGGGACGGTGCTGCCGGCGATCATGCCGTTGCTGAATTCGTAACAGTATAGCCCGCTCCGGCCGACGAGGTGGCGCGCGCGGAACAGATAGAGGATATGGTCCGGCAGCTTGCGGTTTTCGTCGAGCATTCTGCGAATTTCATGGCGGAGGAGTTCGGTCCGCGGCTCCGGGCGCGAAAAATAGAAGTCACTGAGCGGGATCCCGTTTTTCAGCGCGAAGTAGCCAGGTTCGAGCGCATCGTATTCGGAGCCCTGAACGAAGGCGAACAGCCGCACACGTTCCGGCATCAACTGCATGAGCCGCGCCCGGACCGGATCGGGGACGGGGTCCGCGGCCGGGTTCCGGAACCGTTCGAATGAACTCCGGGCCATCGGCCATAACCCATAGCCCTGTACGGCCAGCAGGAGCAGCAGGATTGTCGTGCACCGTTTCGGCGGCGTCCGGCGGATCACCAGGGCGGTTGCGAACAGCATAAGCGCGTACATCGGCACCCACATGAACCTGCCGGAGGCGCGGAATACATTGCAGAGCGAGATCAGCGCTTCCGGCAGCGGGACGGTGAACAGCACCCATTGGTTCCAGGTGACCTTGATGGAGAGCGCATAGAGGAAGAAGAGGGTACAGACGAGGAGGAAGGGGAGGGGGAAGCCTTCCGGCGTCAGCCGCCGGAAACCGGAACGGTTCCGGGTGAGCCAGAGATAACACGCGAGCAGCAGCATGCCGAGCATGCCCGCGCCGAGGAAGGCCTGCCCCTCATATTGGCCGGGGTGGACCGGCTGGCTCTTTATGAGATTGTCCGGCTGCATCGGGTTGTAGAAGGTGTTCAGGTTCGCGCCGAAGGAACCGAATTTACCCTCGCCCTCACTGACCCCGTGGAAGCCGCCGAGCACGTAAAAGAAAATGGCGGAGACGGCGATGTAGACGAGCAGGCCGGCGGCCGGTTTCCAGCTCCGGCGCCTCATCATGAGGTGCAGCATCTGCCCGAGGAGGATCCCGCTGACCATGGCGGCGAGGAATGGATGGACCGCGAGGGTGGCGCATCCGAGCAGACACCACAGGGCGAGCGTTCGGCGGAGGGACGTTCCCGGCTTCGTATAGAGCCAGATCGCGAAGCCGGCGAGGATGGTCCACTGCGCCGCGAGGGAGGTGTGGTAAAACATCCGGAAAAACAGCGCGGGCGCGAACAGGAAGAAGAGCGTTCCGAGCAGGCACGGCAGGAGGCGGTTCGTGAACCGCCGCAGCAGCAGCGCCGCGAAACCGCCCTGCAGCAGGAAGCAGCCGAGCCCGAAGATCCCGAAATACTGGAACTGCTCCGGCAGGAATCCGCGGAACAGCTTGAAGAACAGCGCGAAAAGCGGAATCGAATCCGTGAAGACGATCGAGGCGTGATACGGATAGGAGAGCATATCGGTCAGACAGAGCGGGAACGTCCACGGCGAACTGCGGAACGCCATCCAGCCGAGAAAGTGCTGCGTCGGGTCGCCGCTGTTCAGCAGCCAGCCGATCCGCTGCGGGTCGAGCACCCTCCAGCCGAAGCCCGCAACGAAAGCGGCCGTACCGAGAAGCGCTCCATAGAGAAAGGTTGTGAAAAAGGAGTTGTACTTTATTTTCATTTCTGCAAACTTCCGGTTGCCGCCGTGCTTTCGCGCGGGGTGAGGCGGTAGTCGACGAGGATGTCTCCAACCGGGTCGCCGGCGAGCAGGCTGCGGAACATTTCGCAGCCGGCGCGGATGAGCTCCGGGAAGTTCTGCTCGAGCCCGGTGAGCGACGGCTTCAGGCAGCCGGCCGGATTCGGCTGCGTCCACGACAGCACCGAAACCTCCTCCGGCACCCGGACCGAAAGGAGGTCGAGCGCGTGCAGCGTTTCGAGCTCCAGCCCCTCATTGACGGTGATGATTGCCGTGACTTTCCGTTCAAGCAGGGATTTCAGCGCTTCGAGCATGGAGGAGGTGCTGCCGGAGCCGGAAGCGTAGAGTTCCGGCTCGAGGCCGCGTTCCGCGAGCAGACTGCGGAACGCCTGTTCCCGGTTCACGCTGTTCCAGTTCGACGGATCGTGGAAGCTCGAAAATCCGCCGAACCGGCCGATCCGGCGGTGGCCGAGCGAGGTCAGGTGCTCGATCGCGAGGCGGACCCCCTGCTCGTCGTTCGATGCGGCCGTGTAGATCCCGTCGAGGTGGCGCGGCAGCGTGTTGATGCAGACCAGCGGCATGATGTGGCGGTTTCCCCAGTAGCGTTCGAGCCCGTTCTGCGCCATGATCGAAATCGCGCCGCAGAAGGTGTGCTCTTCGAGGATTCCGAGATTCTCCGAGCCGATCACTTCGACCGAGTACCCCATGCGCGCAAGCTCCGTCGCGAGGAAGCGCAGCACGCTGCCGAAATAACCGTCGAACTGGAAGTGGGGCACGATCAGCGCGACGTTGCGGCACTCTGTCCGGTAGCCGCTGCGGCGCGCCTGTGCAAGCACGGCCCGCTTTGCTTCGGCGGTGATTTTCGGCGAGCCGTTCAGCGCGCGCGACACGGTGGCGATGGAGTAGCCGGTCGCCTCCGCAATCTGTTTCAGGGTGGAACGCATGGATTTCAGCTCCTTCCGGAAAAAAATATCCTGTGCGGGGCGGAAATGCAAGCCGGAATTTACATTTTTTGCATGAAATGACATTTTGTTTCACATAATCCGGTCTGGAATGTCTTGCATAATCATCTTTTTTCAATATATTGTACGACGAAACAACAGAGTGTCACGCAATAACCCAGGAGATGATACGGTATGGATTCGATGATCGATTTGAGCGGAGAGTGGCGGCTCGGGACCCCGGAGTGGGGGGGGAAGACGATTCCGGCCGCGCTTCCCGGCGACAATTACACCGCGCTGCTGGCGGCCGGGCTGATCCCCGACCCGCACTATGGGCGGAACGAGAATCTTGTGCAGGAGTTCCGGAAGTACGAGTGGAGCTTTTCCCGGGAGTTCGAGGTTTCTTCCGAGCTCCTTGAGCGGCAGTACGTCTACCTGAACTGCGAGATGGTCGACACGTTTGCGACGGTTCGGATCAACGGCAGGCGGGTTGTTTCGATGGAGAATATGTTTGCGTGCGCGCGCCCCGAGGTCAAGTCGCTGCTGCACCCTGGCGTGAACACGATCGAGCTGCGGTTCAAATCCGCCGAGCTTGAGGCGAAGAAGGCCGCCGCCGAAATGCCGTTCCCGATTCCGATGAACGGCTGCAGCAAGGTTCCGAACCTGAATCTGATCCGCAAGGTCCACTGCCACGGCGGATGGGACTGGGGCCTCACGCTGATGGTGACCGGCGTCTACGCCCCGCTGACGCTGACCGGCGTGGACGGCGGCCGCATCGACGCGGTCTGGACCGAGCAGAAGCATGTGAAAAACCGCGTTTCCGTGACGGCCGTGGCGGAGATTTTCGCGGAGAAGCCGTGCCGCGTTCCCGTCGCCTTCCGGTTCAACGGCGAGGAGCGCAGCGTGAATGCCCCGTTGAACGCGGGGCGGAATCTCGTGCGCATGAAATTCGAGGTTGTGGAGCCGCGCCTCTGGTGGCCGAACGGTCTCGGAGAACAGGCGCTCTATTTGCTTACGGTTTCGACGGTCCGGCAGTCCGTCACGAAGGAAATCGGGCTGCGGACGATCGAGGTCGTGAACGAGCCGGATGAATTCGGCGTGTCGATGCGTTTCCGGGTCAACGGTTTCGACGTTTTCTGCAAAGGCGCGAACTGGATCCCGTGCGATGCGTTCCCGTCGCGGCAGACCGACGCCGCCTATGAGGATCTGCTTGAGTCGGCCCGGCTCGCCGGCATGAACATGCTGCGCGTCTGGGGCGGCGGCCAGTATGAGAAGGATGTTTTTTACGGGCTCTGCGACCGCAAGGGGCTGATGGTCTGGCAGGACATGATGTTCTCGTGCAGCCTCTACCCGTCAACCGACGGATTCGTGGCGAATGTGATGGATGAGCTCGATTTCCAGATCCGGCGGCTGAAGCATCACGCCTCGCTCGCGATCTGGTGCGGCGACAACGAGGTGATCGGCGCGACGCGCTGGTACGACAAGGAGAAATACGCGACCTACCTTGTGAACTACGACCGGCTGAACCGCGAGCTCAAGCGCAAGGTAGGGGAACTCGATCCCGAACGGATGTTCTGGCCGAGCTCGCCGTGCGGCGGCCCGAACAACTTCAACGACGGCTGGCACGACGACTCCTGCGGCGACATGCACTACTGGGAGGTCT
>JABLYX010000056.1 GCA_018265615.1 Lentisphaeria bacterium | reverse complement strand
CCCGAGTGCGTCGATGAGGTGTGTCAGCCCCTTGTTCGGATGCAGGCGGCAGAGCGTCAGGTCGAAGCCGCGATCCGTGAGCGGAAACGGCACTTTTCCCGCAAGCGACGGCGGTTCGGTGGCGGCGGCGGGAATATCCGCTCCGTTGCCGATGTAGACCGCCCGGTGGAATCCGGTCATGCCGTCGATCGTGTCGCAGACCCCCTGGCCGACGCCGGTGACGGCGCTGCCGCATGTCATCGCCTCGATCATCCGGCGGTTCGTGACCGGTTTATTGCGGAGGCGCGATCCTTCGCGCACATCGCCCACGTGCGAGGTCATGACCGTCGGAATCCCGAGTTTTTCGGCCATCTTCCAGCCGAGGTATCCGGTCGGATAGATCTGGTGGGCATGGATCACGTCGAAACGGTACTGCCGGTGCAGCTTTGCAAGCATGCGCTTCGGGGCTCCATTGAACCACACCTCGGACATGCTGCGTTTATAATAGTAAACCGGGTAATCGAATTCGGGCGCGCGCTTCATTCTGCGCGGCGTCTTTGACAGCACCACGACGCGATGCCCCATGGCGATGAATTCCCGGGCGAGCCTGTCGATCACGATCTCCATTCCGGCGACTTTCGGCAGGAACGAGGCGGTGAATAGGCAGATGTTCATATCGGAATTGCATCCTTTCATGGCATATGGTCAAAAAATGGAATGATACACCCTCTCAATATAGTGCGGCTTCTGCTCGGAGTCAAGAACCGCTCCCGTTTTTTCAGTACCTCCGGCGCCGTGAGGGACGTGAATTTTCTCTTTCGAGCTTGAAAAAGCGGGCTTGCGGCGGTATTTTTTCTGTCATGCTTACATTCATGAAAATCACGAATTTCGCGCTGATCGAGGAGTCCGAGCTTGAGTTCGGGCCCGGCTTCAACGTCGTGACCGGCGAATCCGGCGCGGGCAAGTCGATCCTGATGGGAGCGGTCGAGCTGCTGCTCGGCGGCCGGGTCGACCGCGGCGTGATCCGGACCGGCTGCGACCGCTGCACGGTGACCGGGAGCTTCTCGGTTCCGGAGCGGCTGGTTCCGGCGATCGAGGCGATCCTGGTTCCGGCGGGGATTCCGTTCGATGCGGCGGAGCCGCTCCAGCTGCGCCGCGTGATCGGGCAGTCGAGCGTGCGTAACTTCGTGAACGACACGCCGGTCAGCGCGCGGTTGCTGGCCGCCGCGGGGGAGCAGCTGATCGATCTGCACGGCGCGAACGAACAGCTTTCGCTGACGGTTCCGGCGCGCCAGCTTGAAATGCTCGACCGCTATGCCGGGACGGAGGCGGCGCAAAATGAGTGCCGCCGGATCGCCGGGGAGCTCGACGCGCTCGCGAAGGAGCGCGAGGAGTTCGACCGCCTGACGCCGGATGAGGCCGAACGCAGCCGCCTGGAACTCCAATTGGAGGATATCGACAAGGTGAATCCCGCTCCCGGCGAAGACGAGGAGCTCTCCGCGCGGTTCAAGATCGCCGGGAACTCCCGGCAGGTGCTTGAAACGGCGGGGCAGCTGACGGAAGCGCTGACCGAGGGGGAAGGGTCGCTCGCGGACCGGCTCGGGAGCGTATACCGCAAGCTTCTGGAGCTGTCGCGCATCGACGAAACGCTCGCCGGCGGATTGCTTGAGGAGTGCGACCGGCTGCAGGAGGGGGTCGGCGCCCTTTCGGCCCGGATCGCCGAGTTGGCCGATAAGGTCGACCTCGACCCGGAGGCGCTCGCGGCGATCGAGAGCCGTCTCGGAGAACTGTTTACGATCAAGCGCCGTTACGGGCCGACGCTCGAACAGGTGCTGGCGGTGCGAGGGGAGGCGTTCCGCCGCCTCGAGCTCTTCCGCAATACGGCGGCGCGGCGCGCGGAATTCGAACGTCGGAGAAAGGCGCTGGCGGAAGAGCTGCGCGCGGCGGCTGAGAAGCTGTCGAAGCAGCGGAAGCGGTGCGCAGCGGATTTCGCGGAACAGGTGCGTTCGAAGCTCGGTGCGATCGGGTTTGCGAAGTGCGTGCTGGAAGTCGCGTTTACGGAGGTGGAGCCGGGGCCGAACGGCATGGACCGTATCGAGCTGCTGTTCAGTGCGAACGCCGGCGAGAGCGTGCATCCGCTGCGGAAGATCGCGTCGAGCGGTGAGCTGTCGCGCCTGATGCTCGCGCTGAAGACGGTCCTCGCGGACGCGGATTCGATCCCGGTGGTCGTGTTCGACGAGATCGACGTGAACATCGGCGGCGAAACTGCGAATCGGGTGGGCGAGGAACTGCACAACCTCGGCCGGAACCGCCAGATTCTCTGCATCTCGCACCTTGCGCAGGTCGCGGCGCGGGCGGACCGTCATTTCCGTGTGGAGAAACATACGGAGGAGGGGCGGACCTTCTCCGTGTGCCGCGAATTGAACGCGGGAGAGCGTGTGAAGGAGATCGGCCGGATGCTCGGCGGCGGGAAGCCGGCCGAGACGCATGCGCGCGATATCCTGCACAAGGTGGCCGGCCGGTAAGGCTGCCGCCGGTGCCGCTTTCCGGCCCGGGGCGGATCCGCCCGGCGGTAAATTTCAGGAATATTTTTCCCGGGACTCTTGACAACGGCGGGGGAGTTTGCTATAATATTAGTGTTTACTCGTGTTCGCTTTTAATCATAACTTCTTGGAAAATAACGATGAAAAGAAAGCCGGGACATATCGCTGGAGAGATTTCCGTCGCCGGCTATGTCCGGATCCGGAAGCATGTGATCGACACGATCATCCACGGCGACCGCAAGCCGCAGCGGCTAGCCTCCATGCGGGAGCTGGCGGTCGAATTCGGCGTCGGCTGCACGACCGTCCAGAAAGCGCTGAAGGATCTTGTGGCGGACGGGCTCCTGACCGCGAAGGTCGGCGTCGGCATGTTTACGAATCCCCAGCGCGGCTGGCGCGAGGAGCGGCCGCAGGTCGTTGAGCTCCTGTCAGCGGACGGCAAGCAGATCTATTTCGAGAACTACCTCTGCCGCATGAGCGGTGCGGCGGCCGCCGCGATCACCGGGGCCGGCTACTTTCTGCATCACGTCGACCTCTTTCAGAGCAACCGGGGTGCGGCGGCCGATCTCGGCGGGCAGAGCTGCGGGCTGATCTGGGTTGCTCCGGAGATGACGGCGGCGGAGCGGGCGGATGAGTTTTTTCGTTCGCTGGCCGTTCCCCGCGCGGTCGTGGCCGGGGTGGTCGCGGGGTTCGATTCCGTCGACTACGATCTTGAGCGGGAGGGGTACGAGGTTGTCTCGGAGCTGCTTGAGGAGGGGAGGCGCAGGCTGCTTGTCCTGGCCAATCTGAGTCATCCCAACCGGCAGTTCGCGGGGATCCGCCGCGCCTTCAGGGAGCGCGGGCTGCCCTTTGATGACGGGATGGTTCTCGACCATCACCGGGATATCCTCGAACAGTTCCGCGCATTCTTCGAATGCAATGGAATGCCGGAGGCGATTTACGACATCGGCGGCGGCCCGGTCCGGCTCTGGAGCGAGTTCCGCGCCCGCCGGGACGACTTCGTTTCGCGCTGCCGCCTCGTTATGGCGGACGACCGCCCGGCAGTGGTTCCCTGCCGCATGCTCCGGCACGATTACGACATGCTCGCGGCCGCCGGCATGAGGCTCCTGCAGCGCAGGCTCGCTGTGCCGGAATCGGAGCCGGTGACCGAACTGTATCTGCGTGAACGCTATTGTTATATTCCCGAATGAAAGGAGCATCATGAGGATGAAACGGCATTTCACATTGATCGAGCTTCTGGTTGTAATTGCGATCATCGCGATTCTGGCCTCGATGCTGCTGCCGGCGCTCGGCAAGGCGCGCGACAGGGCGAAGGGGACGAATTGCCTGAGCAATCTCAAGCAGCTCGGAGGAGCCTCGAACTTCTATTCGAACGACAACGCGGATTACATCGTCGTTCCGGGATACGTCTGCCAGGAGGTGTTCACGGACAAGCTGTGGGATACCGCCCTCGCGCGTTACCTGAGCGGAACGCCGTCGGTCAAGAAGCAGCCGCTCTTCAAATGTCCGCTCGACCCGAACGGGCTTTATTACGGCGCCACGCCCCGCTCCTACTGGATCAACGGCTGGGGGAACAACACGGAATGCGGCATGACGGCGGCGGAGGTGGTCAACTGCCAGACCAGTGTCGCGCCGGCCGGAAAGAAGCTGACTTCGATCCGGAACGCTTCGACGCTGATGCTCTTTCTCTGCAAGGCGCTGCCGGAAACGGAGAACAACCTCAGCCACTACCAGCGCGGCGTCCGTTACGCGACTTACTGGAGTACACGCCATTTCAAAGCCTGCAGGGTCAACGGGATCAAGGGGCAGGTGCAGCACGGTACGATGTCCTCGAACTACGCTTTTGTCGACGGCCATGCCGCGGTGCTTCAGGTGGGCGGTGAAACCGGCGGAGTCAAGCATCCGGCGGAGCAATATTGGAAGGTCAATTTCAAATGAAACGATTTTTTTCGGTGATCGCATTTCTGTTCTCGGCCGCCCTCTTTGCCGCCGGGCCCGTGACAATCGATTTTTCGCAGAGAGACTCCGGAAAGTGGAGCCGGACGCGCGGCACGGAGTCGGCGGTCGCGGACGGGGCGCTGTTCGTCGATGGCACGCATTGGGACAGCAAGGCCTACCGCAGCATTGACCTGCGGCCGGATACGGCCTACGAGCTTTCCGCCGTGGGCCGTGGAGAAACGGTCGTCAAACTGTTGGCGAACTGGGAGAAGACGGTAGCGCAGCTGCCGCTGCCGGGTAAAAACTTCCGTTCCGGCTCCGTCACGTTCAAAACGCCCGCCGGGAGCGGCAAACTGATCCTCTGCGTGCAGGTCAACGCGGAGAAGGGGCGCGCTGAAGTGAAGCGGATCACCATCGCTCCGGCGGCGGAGCAGCCGGAAGAGGCGAAATGTCCCCCGGATTCGCTCTACGGCGTGGTGTGGCGGGAGCCGTTTGCCTCCGCCGAAGCCGCGGAGAAGCTCGGGGCCGAATTCATCCCGGGCGGCGGGCCGGACGGAATGAACTGCGTGAAGCTCTCCGGCACGACAGGGGAGTTGGAGCTCGATGCGAATCTGCTGCGCGGCCGCATCGTCACTGTCGAAGCGATGATCAAAGGCGAAGAGCTGAAGGGCGGTACGCTTATGATCTCCCCCGCTTCGATGCCGGGGCCGGGAGAGTATTACCCCGCGCTCCGCGCCGACAGGGGGAGCTTCGATTGGCGGAAATTCGGGTACTCGGTCCGGATCCCGGACGACGCCGGCAGGCTGAAGCTCCGGTTCAACCATGCGGGAAAGGGCGGGGATGTGTTTTACGCCGATGTGAAGCTCTCGCTTTCGCCGCTGCCCGCCCCGCTTTCCCGCCGCAGCGGTGCGTCGCTTCAGAAATCTCCGAAATACCGGGGGGCGATGATCGGCAGCCTCAGCGGCGACGAGGAGAATTCGATCCGTGAATTCGCTGAAGTGTGGCACGGCAATCTCGTGCGTTACCAGTTTGGCGGCGGAGGCAGGGAGAACACACCGGAGAAATACCGCGCCTGGGGTCGACGCCAGATGGAGACGCTCGACCGCAAGCTCCCCTTTTTCGAAAAGTACGGCGTCAAAGTCGTGATCGACCTCCATTCCGGCCCGGCGACGATGAATGAAATCCTGCAGAACGTCGGCGTCTGGAGCGTTGATGCGCAGGATATGATCGTTGACCTCTGGCGCGGGATTGCCCGCCGTTACAAAGGCAACCCGAACATCTACGGCTATGACATCCTGAACGAGCCGCTTGAGCCGGCTTATGTTTACCGCGAGGGCGGCGCGCTCGATTGGAACCGCTTTGCGGAACGGATCGCGAAAGCCATCCGCGAAATCGACCCCGATACGCCGATCATCGTCCCGTGCGCGGTCGGAGGCAATCCGGTCGGCTTTGCGGGTCTGCGCCCGATCGACGTGCCGAATACGATCTACACGGTGCACTTCTATCTGCCGCACAACTACACGCATCAGGGAGTCAACGGTTCCCGGATGATCGGCGCATATCCCGGCGTCAGCAGCGACGGCCGGGTGTGGGACAAGGCGCTTCTGCGCCGGGCGCTTGAGCCGGTGGTCCGTTTCCAGAAGCAGTACAACGTGCCGATTCTGGTCGGGGAGTTCGGCACGGCGCGCTGGGCGCCGGGCGGCGAACAGTACCTCGCGGATCTCATCGACATCTTTGAGGAGTACGGGTGGGACTGGACCTATCATGCTTACCGCGAATGGCACGGCTGGAGCGCGGAGCACTCCGCCGATCCCGCCGATATGAAGCGGCATGAGAATACGCCGCGCAAAGAGCTCCTGATCCGCTGCATGAGTCGCAACCGGCGATAGCGCCGCGGCGTTCCTCCGCCGGTGAACCGGGGCGGGACTCCGCTTTTTCCGGCAAAAAAAGGGTTCGCTTACTTGAAAACAGCCGCCTCCGGGGATAGTTTACCTCGTTCGGGTTCCCTATTACCGCCGGAGGTGTTTTCTTGAGAAGTGATACGTTCCTCGTCCTGTTCATCGTTTTCATCGCCGTCATCACCCTCTGGCCGCTTGTGCTGCGGCGTTTCCAGATCCCGGGGGTCATCGCGCTCCTGATCGCGGGCATGCTGATCGGGCCGAACTGCCTGGACCTCGTCCGCGTGATGGCCGACGCATTCAGCTTTCTCGGCGGCAGGACCGAGACGGTCGTTTCCCATTTCGATTCGCTCATCAGCTCGTTCGGCTCGCTCGGGCTGGTCTTCCTCATGGCGCTGGCCGGGATGGAGGCGGATTTCAAGCTGATCCGTTCGGCACGGAAACCAGTGGTCGCGCTGAGCATCCTGACCTTTTTCGTCCCCGCGGTCGCGGGGTATTTTGTCTATGAGTACTTCCGGCCGGATGACTTTCCCGGCAAGCTGCTGTACGCGAGCCTCTTCGCGTCGCACTCGGTCGGCATCGTCTTTCCAGTGATCCGCGAGCTGAAGCTGACGAAAACCCGGTTCGGCGCCTCGGTCCTGATTTCTACCGTCATCACGGATATCGCGAGCATCATCCTGCTGGCGGTCAGCGTCCAGATGAAGCGCCAGAGCCTCGGTCCGGAAGCGCTGAACGGCAGCCGTTCGCTTTCGCTTTTCGACTATGTCGACCCTGCGATGTTCGGCAGTTGGTTCACGCCGCTTTTCCTGCTCATCGTGCTCGCCTATCTCGGAATTGCGGTCTATCTGGTCTACCGGATCGGCAAGCTGCTGCTGCGCATCTTCAAGCCCGGGGAAGACACACTCATCACGATCCTCCTGCTTGTGATTCTCGCGACTGTGCTGTTCGGTGAATTTCTCGGCGTGAACCTCGTGGTGGGGGCGTTCATCGCGGGGCTCGCGCTCTCGCGGCTCGTGAAGGAGAACCGCGGCCCGAGCGGCCCGCTCATGGAGCGGTTCGAGAGCATCGGCTACGGGCTGCTGATCCCGTTTCTCTTCATCTCGATCGGTATGGAGACCGACTTCCGGGCGTTCGGCGAGGCGGGGAACCTCACGATCATCCTCTTCACGGTGCTCGGGCTCGTATGCAGCAAGATTTTCTCCGGGTGGCTCGCAATGCGCGTCTCCGGATTTTCCAACGCGCAGGGGCTGTGCGCCGGTCTGATGACGGTTCCGCAGCTTTCCGCGACGCTCGCGGCGGCGGCGATCGGCAAGAACCTCGGCATGCTCGACAACAATTTTTTCAATGCGATCATCATCCTGTCGATCGTGACCACGCTGCCGGTTCCGACGCTCGTGCGGCTCATCATCGGGAAGGCGAAAATGAAGTTCACCGAAGAGGCGGAGGTTGCCTATCCGGTTCCGGACGAAGCCACACAGGACGAACTCATCTGACCGCGCCGCCGCTTTTCCGGCGCTTCAGCTGGTAAAACGGCGGTGCGTGTGCTATTTTTATAAACGGTAATCAAAAGCAACCTCAACAGCACGAGGGAAATGACAGTTATGCGACAGGTGGTGTTCCTGATTCAGACGGCCGACCGGAAGGGGCTGTTGGCTGAAATCTCGAGTTTCTTTTACAATAACGGTTTCAATATTCTGCAATGCCGCCAGTTTTCAGATATCCGCGCGGGGCGCTACTTCATGCGGATCGAGCTTGAACTGCACGCCGGAATCACGCGGCGGGAGCTCGAAGAGGCATTTGCGAAGTTCGCCGCGGAGCTCGGCCTCGAATATTCGGTCCACCATGTCGAGACGAAGCAGAACGTGGCGCTGATGGTGTCGAAGACCTCGCACTGCCTCTACGACCTGCTCATGCATGCCGACGAGGGCGACCTCGACTGCAATATCCCGCTCATCATCAGCAATCATCCGGATCTCGAGTATGTCGCCGACCGTTTCAACGTGCCGTACTTCTGCTGCCCGATGGAGAAGGGGAAGAAAGCGGAGCAGGAGGCGAAGGTGCTCGATCTGCTGAAGAGCCACCGCATCGACCTCGTGGTCATGGCGCGCTACATGCAGATCCTGTCGGACGACTTCATCGCGCACTATCCGCAGCGGATCATCAACATCCATCATGCGTTCCTGCCTGCGTTCCAGGGCGGGAACCCGTATGAGCGCGCCTGGGAGCGCGGCGTCAAGATGATCGGTGCGACCGCCCACTATGCGACCGCCGACCTCGACGAGGGGCCGATCATCGAGCAGGATGTCGAGCGCATCAGCCATATGGATATGCCGGAGGATCTGAAGCAGATCGGCAAGGACATCGAGCGGCGGGTGCTGACCCGGGCGGTCCGCGCCCATCTGGAACACCGCGTGATCGTCTCCGGCCGCCGGACCATCGTCTTCTCATGAAAAAGCCGGCGGAACAGAACAGGGCCGGGGCTCTGGAATATGCGGCCGCGGGCTTTCTCGGGCTCCTGACGCTGCTGCTGCCGGCGAAATTCGCCGGGCTTGCGGTCATGCCGGAGGCGACGAGCTTTTTTCCGGATTACTGGTCCGCCTACATCGACATTACGTGGCCGGCGCACAGCTTCGGGCTGCTTTCCGGATTCGCGCTGCTGCTGGCGCTCTCCGCCTGCGGGTTCCGCGCGCCGCAGCCGCAGCGCTCCGCGGCGGGGCGCTGCGCTCTGCTCTGGGCGTTCGGGCTGCCGCTCGCGGCTCTGCCGGGGCTGATCAACTGTGACACGCCCGATTACGGAATCTGGGAGCTCTTTCACCTCGCCGGGATCGGAGCGTACCTCTGGGCGCTGTTCCTGATCCTTTCCTGCCGCCCTGAGTGGCGGAGGATCTATGTCTGGCTCCTGATTGCGGGGGCGGCTTATGCCGTCTACGCCGGGCTCCGGCAGTATTTCATCGGGTTCGCCGAGATGAGGGAGTTCGCTCTGCAACAGTATGAGGCGGGGATCCAGCTCGGCGAGGTTATGCAGAGCAAGCTTGAAGACGACCGTGTTTTCGGCTCCTTCGCCTCCTGCAACGTTCTGGCGGGCTATCTGGTTCTGCTGCTGCCCCTGGTCGGCTGGCGGCTCTGGATCGCGGGGGAACGGTTCGAGCCCGCGACGGTTTCGAAACCGCTGCTGGCCGGAATCGGGATCATTCTGCTAGCGGCGGTGCTGTTCCTCACGCGCGGCCGCGGAGCGGTGCTCGCGGCGGTGCTCGCGGCGGGCGGCTTCGTGCTGACGCTGCCGATGCGGAAACTCTGGCGGGCGGGGCTGATTTTTGCGGCGGTCGCTGTGATCGCGGGCGGCGCGCTCTTCGTGCACTATGCCGGACGCGGCTTCGGTTCGATGGAGGAACGGGTCGATTACCTGAAGACCTCCGCGCGGATGATTGCGGAGAAACCGCTCGCCGGACATGGCTGGGGCGGGTTCTTCTATCGCCATATGCAGCTCAAGACCACCGACACCGACGAGGCGGCGCATGACCCGCACAACATCGTCGCATCGTTTGCGACGCAGGCCGGAATCCCCGCCGGAATCCTGATTGTCCTGATTCTGGGCTGGCCGATGTGGGAGCTCGGCAGGCGCGTGTTCCGGCGCCGGGCGGACGGATTCGAGCAGGCGGTTTTCTGGGGGGAAGCGGCGTTTCTGCTGCACGCGCTGATGGATGTGGATCTGCAGATCCCGGCCAATATGGCGATTGCGGGAGGGCTGCTGATCGCGGTGTTGATCCGCCCGGATCCGGAGGAAAATGCGGGCCTTCCGGGTTCCCGGCTCCGGCTGCTCTGGCTGCTGCCGGGGCTGCTGCTCTGCATTGCGTCGTTCGGGGGGAGTTGGTACATCATGCGCTCGGAACTCGCCTACGACGGCCTCATGAAGCTGATCCAGCCGCAGTCGGCGGACGATCTGAAGCTGCGGCCGACTCCGGCCGGAGTCGAGCGGCAGTTGAAGCTGGCCGTTGATTTGCGCCCTTACTCGCCGTTCCCGTGGGAGAGCGCCGGGGATTTTTACCTTGGGATGCGCGATTACCGTTCCGCGGAGCGCTGTTTCCGGGAGGCCCAGAAGCGCACGATGGCGCGCCCCTCCACCTACGAGCGGCTTTCGCGGATCGAACGGCTGCGCGGCAACCGTGGAGAGGCGAAACGACTGCTGCTTGAAGCGTGCCGACGCTTCCCCGGCAACCCCAGATACACCGATGAGCTTAAAGAGCGCTATCCCGAAGCTGAATTCAGCCGGGAACGCCCGTAACTCCGTACGGCGGCGACTGCGGTGCGCCGCTCTTTTTTTTCTTTAAATTACTTTATATTTATTTTGTAAAATAAATTGTAAAGCTATTGACATCATTCTCCGGATATGGTATAATTAATGCCGAACCACCAAACGAGGAGCACTTATGACGCCCGGCGGAAAAATACGGAATCTGAATGATCTGGCGAAACATTTCGATTGTACGGCCATGACGGTGTCGATGGCACTGCGCGACTCCCCGCAGCTGCCGGAGGCGCTCCGGGAGAGGATTAAGGCGTTTGCCCGCGAGAACAATTTCTCGCCCCGCAACTACAACCGGAGAAAAGCGGAGAAGGGCGCGGAGAACCGGAAACGCTATTCCCACCTGGGGCCGTTGCTGATTCTGCACAATGATTTCTACCATGAGCCGAATCCGGCGCGCGATCTCACGATGCCGGAGGCGTTTCAGCAATTGAACCGTTACGGCGTCGAATACTCCTACGTCGATGTCTCCGAACTGCGCGGCAATCCGGGGATGGTCCGGGAGTTCGCCGGGGTCCTCTATTACAACGACCAGGAGGTGGATATTCCGGGCGACATGCCGGTCATGCAGATTTTCGGCTGGACGCCGATGCGTCCGCGGCAGGACCGGATCACCGTGGACGATTTTGAGATCGCCCGGATCGCCGCGGAGTTTTTCCGCAATTCCGGCGTGAAGCGCCTCGCGATCGTCTGGCGCGACGACATGCTCGACTACTGCGGGAACCATCCGCGCATCACCCGGCTGGCCGAAGAGCTCAAGCTGATCGGGATTCCGGCGGCCCCGCTGTGTTTTTCGAGGCAGGAGAGCAATTTCGTCAGCCGCCTGCAGGCCTATCTCGCCGAAGACGGGGGGCAGGCCGGATTCTTCGCCTTCACCGCGGTCTGCGGGCTGATGCTCGGCTATGCGCTGGAGGGGATCCAGATGTGGCAGAAGTACGCGCCGCGCCACGTGCTGGTGTGCGACAATGACGCGCTGCTGCGGAATTTCTGGCCGCACCCCGCGACCATCGACCTCGATTTTCCGATGCTGGCGCGCCGCGCGGTGGACGGGCTTCTGTGGCGGCTGGAGAATCCGGACGCCCCCGGAGCCGTCATCACACAGGCGCCGCGCCTGGTGATTCCCGAACAGCAATAGTCACCTTCTTCCAAACAGAACAACAGGAGATTGCAGTATGGTAACGCTTATGTCCTTTCGCCGGACGGCCCGTCCGTCATTCACATTGATTGAACTTCTGGTTGTGATTGCGATCATCGCGATTCTGGCTTCGATGCTGTTGCCTGCACTGAACCGCTCCCGCGAGAGCGCCAGAAGCACCAGCTGCCTGAACAACCTGAAGCAGTGCGGCATGGTGGGGGCGTTTTATGCGATGGACAACCACAACTTCGTCATCACGATGAATAAGGCGACGAGCCCCTGGGCGACCTGTTATGAACGATCCGGGCATTTGAAAAGCAAGGGCGAACCTTTTCTTTACTGTCCTTCTCTGCGCCGTCCGCCAGAAACTGAGTCCAACTATCAATACAGGACCTACGGCAGTCTCTATGTCCGCTATGACGAGGAGAAGAACTACTGGGAAGAGGAGGGCTTCGGCAATTTCACGCTTCCTTATGCAGAGTATGGCGTTATAATCACGCTTTCCCGATTGAAGAAGGCTTCGCGGATGATTCATTTCGGCGATACGATCGACATGAAAATGCAACCGGATTACACCGGCTCCTGGATGCTTGCGCTGCGGGGATACGCCACCACGAATGAATTGCCATCGCTGAATCATCTTGAGCGCGCCAATGCGGTGTTTTTCGACGGTCACGGCGAGAATCTCTCCAGGCAGGAGCTGAAAGAGCTCGGAGCGAACCAGGCAGTCATCAATCAGATCAGGCAGAGGTTGTGATGAAACTGATAACAATGCTCCTGTGGCTCCTGTTGCCGGCCGGCATGCTTCCTCTGTACGGAGCCGTGCTCTTCGATCCCGCCGCGCAATTGCCGGTTACGGCCTGGAAGCCGGAACAGAAGGCGGAGTACCGGCCCGACGGCCTTCGGGTGAGCTGGGATATCGCCGTGAACAACATCTGCATCTTCGGCTTTCCGCGCGGGAAGGCGCTGCCGCTCGCCCGGTTCGACGAGGCGACCTGCCGGGTGGAGCTGGAGCTGCCGTCCGGTTCACCGGTCAACAACTTCAATGTGCGGTTCATCGATGCGAAGAATGAGGTATTCCAGTGGCGTACGCCGATCCGGCCGGGCGGCGGCTCCTTCAAGCTGAAAATTCCGATGACACCCACGAACTTCTTCGTCTCCTTCTCCGGAAACGCGGACGGAAAGATCGATTTCCCCATCCGCTTCTTCTCCTGCTCGACCAGCGCCCCGAAAGGGAGCGGCGAAGTGTTGCTGACGCTGAAAAGAATCGAATATGAGTCGACCCTTAAAACGGAATTGAGCGACGTCGGGTTCGAACTGGAAACCGGCAATGCTTCGCGCGTATTGCGCCCCGGTGATGAAGCGGCCCTGACGCTGCTGCTGCGGAACCCGGGCGGCGAGGTCGCCTGCGATGCGACGCTGACGCTGCGGGACGGCTTCGGCCGTTCCGTCGAAGGTAAAAAGAGGCGGATCGTGCTTCCCGCGGCAGGAGAGCTCAGGCTCGCTCCGGAACTCAAACCGTCCTGCTTCGGAATCTGGTACGTGACGCTCCGGCTGGAAAAGCCTGACGGCGGCGGCTATGCGGAGCATCTCCGCAGCTTCGCCTATATGGTTCCCGCCGGTCCCGCCGCCGGGACGGCGGCGAAAGACGGCTTCGTGTTCGGCGTCTGCGTGCCGGGCATCGGCCGCCCGGAGGTGTTCGGACAGGAGGCGGAGACGGCGGCGCTGTGCGGGGCAACGGCGCTCCGGGCGAACTTCCGCTGGCGCGACATGGAGCGCAAGCCGGGCAGGTGGGACTTCAGCATCCAGGACAAGTTGCTGGACACTTACGCGAAGCACGGGATCGAGGTTATGCCCATCCTCTCGAACCCGCCCGCCTGGTCGCGTGCCGGTGGTCCGAACAGCACTCCCGATCTCACGGCGTGGCGCGATTACACGGGGCGGATGTTCGACCGCTTCAAAGGGCGCATCCGCTTCTGGGAGATCTGGAACGAGCCGGATCTGACCAGCTTCGCCGATTTCGGCGCCGCCGACTATGTCCGGCTGCAGCAGATCGCCCGCGGGGAACAGCGCCGCCGCGCCCCCGAAAGCCGCCTCCTGTCCGGTGGATTCGCCTCCGCCTCCCCCATCAAGAACAGGTTTCAGGAGTATGTTCTTGCGAATGCGAAGGAGTACTTCGACGTTCACGCCTTTCATGGCCACGGCAGCTATCGCAACTATCTTGTGGAGATTGAGGAGCGTCTGCTGCCGATGCGTGAACGGTTCGGCGTTTCGGCTCCGTGGTACGCGAACGAGACCGCGGTTTCCGCGCTCGGCATCGGCGAAATGAGGCAGGCGGAGACTTTGTTCAAAAAATTTCTCTTCTCCTGGTCCGAAGGGGCGATCGGATACAACTGGTATAACTTGCGCAACAACGGCTTCGACTCCGCCAACCCGGAGCACAACTACGGATTGGTGACGTGCGATTTTTATCCCAAAGCGGCCTATGTCGCCTACAATACGCTTGCGACGCTGTATCGCGGCAGACGCTTTGTTTCGCGCCTCGGTGCATCCGGACCGCAGCGGCTGCTTGAATTCGAAGGCGGCGGGGACCGTCTGGTGTCCGCCTGGCACGAAGCGCCGGGAGAGAGTGCGGAGGAGTCGGCCGTCTTCCGCGCCGACGCCTCCGGAATCGAGGCCGTGGATCTCATGGGGAACCGGGCCCGGCTCAAACTGGAGGGGGGGGTGCTGGTGCGCCGGGTTTCCGCCTCGCCTGAAACCCTTCTTTTCCGCGACTGCCGGAAACTGGAATATCTCGGAGGTCTCCTGAACGGGAAGGCGGCGGCTCCACTGCTGCCCGGAAAGCCGGTCGATGTGACGGTTTCCTGCTTCAACCCGTTTCCGCACCCCGCAACGTTCGAACTGACGCTCGACGGCGGCGCCCTTGCCGTCCATCCCGCTTCCGCCACGGTGAGGCTTGCTCCGGGAGAACGGAAAAGCGTTCGGGCGGAAGCCGCCGCTGCCGGAACCGGATCGGGGAGCGATCCGGTTTTCAAGGTACGCGCGGTCTGGTCCGGCGGTGCGACCGGAATCGATATTCCGCTTCGCCGCGCTGTTCTCATTCCCCGGCAGCATGCGGCGGACGAATGGGATTTTGTCCTCGACCGCCGCGAGCAGGTCAAATCGCTCTTCGAGGCCGATCCCGGCAATGTGCACCGGCTGTGGACGGGACCGGAGGACCTTTCCGCCCGCATCCGGCTGAAGGCGGAGGAGGCGGCATTGAAGCTGGTTTGCGAAGTGACTGACGACAGGCATGTCCAACCGTATCGCGGCTCCCGGATCTGGGAGGGAGACGGTGTTCAGTTCGCATTCGAACTTCCCGGCCGGAAGGGACTCTGGGTAGCCGGGGCGGCGCTTCCGGCCGACGGGCCGCCCGAGACGTGGATCTGGGAGGCTCCCAACGGTTTTCCGGCGGAGCGGAGCGACGCTTCGTGGCGGCTTGACGCCGTGCGGCAGGAAAAGACGACCCGCTATGAACTGACCATCCCCTTCGGTTCCGTCGGCCTGACGCCGGAGCTGCTGAGGCGGGGAATCCGCTTCAACGTCCTGGTCAACGACAACGACGGGCATGGCCGGGACGGCTGGATCCGGATCGCGGAGGGGATCGCCGCCAACCGCTCCCCCGGCCTCTATCCGCTCGTCGTGTTTGAAGAGTGACCGGATGCGGAAAGGAACGGCCGGGGCACTCACCGGGCGTTTTTTTTCGCTCTTGTGTTTTGCATGGATTTCAGGAGCTCCGCCATGAGCGGCGGCGGAATCTCGATCCGCCCTGTCGGCGTCCGGCGGAAGCCGAGCAGCCTCGCCAATGAAATCCCGTTCACGAAAACCGGGAAATCGAATACTTTTTGGGCGAGGCGGTACTTGAGGATGACGGTTCGCGCTTTGCACTCATCTTCGGAGAAATTCGCCTGCATATAGGCGATATTCAGGAACGAGGCCGCTTCCACAAGCTTCTCCGTGCCGGAACGCAGCCCCGGCGGGCCGCAGAAGAACTGCTCCTGATGGCAGGGCCGCATGAGGATCGACCGGCGGAATCTGCGGATCAGCCGGCAGAGCAGAGAGTGCTCCGGCGGCTCCCTGAGCCAGGCGCCGAATTCGTCGACATACCCCGCCTGCAGCAGGAGGCAGTAGCTGTACAGGGATTTTTCCCCGAAGAAAACGATTTCATCTTCGTAGGTGAGGTAAAGGCGTCCTTCGAGCTTGTGGATGAACCGGCGGGTCAGTTCAATGGCTTCGGAACAGCATTTGTCCGTTTCTCCGGAAATCCTGTCAGCATTCGTCATGAGGTATCACAGTCAGTTCTTTTTTCGGGTATTCGCATGAACGGAGCAGGCACGCTCTTCCTGCTCCGCCTCAACCTGCCGCCGATTCAGCTTTCGCATCCTCCGGAGTGCACTTACTATATAATGGTGGAATTTTTGAAAAAATCAAGCGGAAATAAAATATTTTAAACGAAATATTAAAAATATGCTATTTTATCTTTTATGATCTATAATCAATTAATATTAGAATCATTATTGAAATAAAATTCATTAATTAAATATTGATATCTTGAGACGATGATTGCTGAAATCGGATTTTCAGCTGATCTTACAGTTTATTAATTGCTGTTTTGCAAGGGAAAGCAATGAATGACGCATATATCATTTCAACCCGGACGGACAATAAAAAAGCGTGTCCGGGATGGACACGCACATGGAGCGGAAGACGGGTTCCGGTCAGAGGCTGATGCGGAACAGCCGGATTGCGAAGGGCGGCAGGGACATCGTCTCCTGTCCGCCGGCGGGGGCGCCGTCGTTCCAGACATCACTGCCGGTGATGCGGACAGGGCGGCTCCCGTCCATGAAGCGGACCGTCTGCTCCTTATCTTCCAGATTGACGACGGAGAGATATTCCATCTTTCCGCCCTCTCCCCGCAGGACCCGGCATTCGACGCCGGCGTTCGGGCGGCCGCCGCTCCATGCGGTCACACCGGTCATGTGGTCCGTGTATCCCTGCCAGGCGGGATCCGTGACGACGGCGCCTCTGCCGAACCGGCTGACTCCGGCGTGTTTCAATGCAGTTGCGAATGCATCCGGCAACCGGAGCTTCCGCCCGGAATAATCGCTCCATTCCGCCGGACCGTCCAGCCACAGGGTTCCGCCCTCCTTCACCCATTCCGCAAGGGCTCCGGCGGCTTCCTGCGGGAGGTGGCGCAGCGTGCCGGCGGCAATCAGGCGGAGGCCCCGGAGTTCACCGCGGGCCGCGTTGGCCGGGTAGGTGAAGCGCACCCCCTCCGGATTGATCCGCAGCCGGTCGTATGCGGTGTGGATGCTGTCGATATAGGGCTTCCCGAGCAGCAGATGGTTTCTTTTGTCGTAGCAGATGCGGATTCGCCCGCCGCCGAATTGCTGCATCCGCAGCAGGAGCGGGTAGTGCATCCGCAGCCTGTATGCGGTCCGTCCAATCGCGTTCAGGCCGAGCGGGTAGCGGGAGAACGATTCGACGTGTCCGTGTCCTTTGCTCTCCCAATCCGCCCGCATGCCGCGCCAGATGTTTCCCGACTGGAGACCGCGCGTGACGCCCTGGTACATCCGCATGGCCAGATAATCCGGATTGGAGACATGGGCCCCCTTGACGAAATGCCACTCGTGGTTGGTGACGGGATAAGCGGGGAACAGGCTGCGCAGATGGTCGAGCCAGAACTCCCACGCGGAATCCGAGCCGGCGACATTCTGGCCGAGCGCGATATTGTCCTCCTCGTCGAGCATCTCATAGCCGATGTCGCCCATGAGCTTGACCCATATTTGTTTGCCCGGGAGCGATTCGAGGAGCCGGTCCCTGAGGAAACCGTAGAACAAGCTGACCTCGGCGCTCAGGTATTCCGCCCAGTCGACCTTCGCGGCGGAGGGGGCCTGCGGCGACATGGCGTCGCGGAGCGCGACCTCGTCCGGCGTCTGATACCGGCTCCCCCAGGCGCGGTTCAGCGCGGCGGCGGAGCCGTACTTCCGCTTCAGGTGAGCGACGAAGCCGGCCCGGAACTCCGCGGAGTCGGCTTTGACGGCATAGCCGGGCTCATTGGCGGTGCCGAGGCTCACGAGGAACGGCTTCTCTTTCAGGTACGGAACGAGGTTGCCGTACATGCGCCGGAACGCCTCTTTTGCTTCGGGGGCCAGAACGTTCCAGTCGAAGTTGTTGTGCCCGGCGGAGCGGCTGCGGGCGTTTTTCAGGTCGCCGGGCAGCTCCCTGCAGTAGTGCGAGGAGAGCAGCAGGTTCGCCGCGAGCCCGTTCGCGCGGCAGCGCTCGAGATAATCCGCGACGACCGCGTTTTCACCTGTGTACAGTTCCGCCGGCCCGCGCACGAGGTCCGGATACTTCCGGATGGCCTGCCGGCTGCCCTTCTCGAAGTTCAGCCAGTGATTCATATCCGTCTCGACGACCAGGGAGTTGAAGCCGAGCCGGGTGGCGTACCGGCTCCAGCTGATGGCAGGCATTCCGGCCAGCGGACCGAGCAGCAGGATCGGCTGCCCGTTCTGGCAGATGACCCCGTTTTCGACGGTCAGTTCGCGTTCCGGGTCGTAGGGCGTCACCGGGAGTTCGCGCTTTTTTCCCGCTTCGTAGGCGGCAAGTTCGGTTTCGAGCCCGTCCAGCATCGTTTCGATGTCGTCCAGTTCGCTCATGGCGATCCGGTACTTCTTCTGGCGGTTGAAGTCGTCCGGGATGAAGTGCCCGAGGAAGAGCTCCGCCGCGGTCGATGTGATTCCGGGCATGGCGGCCGCCGTGCCGCCCTCTTCAAGGGCTTTCCGGCGCTGTTCCAGCGCGGAGAGGCGGGCATTCAGCTGCATGCGCTTTTCATTCATGGCGGCGGTGGAGAAGAGCGAGAGCGGCATCGCTTCGGCGCTCTTTGCGACGACTTCTCCGGCGGGAGTCGAAACGGTCGTTTTCAGGGAGTGGTTTCCGGGCTCCCAGAGCTCCGCCGGGCGGGGCAGGCGGATATCGAGCACCGTGCAGGGAGCTTTCAGGAGAACGGGCCGTGAGAAGCTCTTGCCGCCGCATTCGACCTGAAGGAGCGCCTCCTGTTCCCGGGCGACGGTGAGCTCGACGCTGTATTTCAGGTCGGTTCCTCCGGCCATTTCCAACGGTTCCGGGTTGATGAGGAAGCCGTTGGTCACGGGCCCGGCCGTCTTCATTCCGGACGAATAGACCGCCGTGGCGGGATGCGGTGCGGGCAGGAGGCGGATTGCCGCGATGATCATCGACAGCTCCTGTTGGTGGGGGACCGCGTCGCCGCGGGCGTTGAAGTCGAACCGGAGCGTATCCACGGAGAGGCGGCTCTTCTTCACCGGAATGCGCACGGTGTGCCAGCGCTTCGGCTCGAGTCCCTTCACGACATCCGACCAGGTGCAGGGCAATTGTCCGAACCCCTTCGTGCTGCCGAAGCGGGCGACGACGCCGAAGGGGAACTTCTGGAGCGGATAAATTTCAAACTCGATTTCGTCCACGCCCGCGAGGTTCAGTTCCGGGGAAAGCGCGGCCTGCCATGCGACCCAGCCCGGCGCCTTCGGGTTTTTTTTGTCGATTTTCGCGGAGAACATCAGCCCGCGTTTTCCCGGCCGCTCCGGACAGTCGGCTTCGGAAACCGTCAGTTTGTGACCTCCGGTACTGCCGATCCGCGCCCAGTCGGCGGCGCGGCTCATATCGAGCAGGAACTCAGGGTAGATGCGTGTGCCGCGCAGGTATTTCGCCTCCGGCGGATACTTCGTTTCGACGGTCAGGCCCGCCGCGGCGGCAAAGCCGGCGGCGCACAGGGACACAGCGGCGGCAAGCGCACTGCGGAGATGGCGGTGTGACAGCATGGGGATCCCTTTGTGATTTGAGGAGGTTCAGTACCCGCAGGCGGAGAAGCGCTGCAGGATCGTCGTTGCATTGGGGAACGAGCTGTTCTGGCCGTTCATGATCATGTTGAACACGGTCCCGAGGGTGGTGCCGCCGATGTCGCTGCGCATTCCGTTCCGGTAAACGGCGATATGGCCGTCGGCGAAGGCGACGTTCCATTGCTGCTCGTGGGGGAGGTTTGCCTCAATGACGCTCTTGGCTTCCGTGGCGATGTCGTAAACGATCGCGAGCTTGTTCTGCTGCATGAAGTTGAGCTGCGGGCGGGATTGCCACTTCGAGTTGTGCCAGACCGGCAGACTGTCATATCCGGCGGTGCGGTTGGAGGTAGCCGGCAGATCCCGGTAGGCGTTGTAGGTGCGGACCTTCTGACCGGGGCAGTAGAGCACGGCTTCGTTCAGGTAGCCCTCGATCAGCAGCCCGAGGCTGCTGTAGACGATCTTTCCGCTCGAATTGCCGAGGCGGGTATAGCGGCTGTTCGGCGGCGTCACCGTGAGCGTGGGCCGGACGGCCGGCATGTAGCCGCGATAGTCTCCGGCATACGCGTGGATGCCGGTGGCGATCTGCTTGAGGTTGCTTTTGCACTTCGTCATGACCGCTTTTTCGCGCGCCTTGTTCAGGGCGGGGAGCAGCATGGAGGCGAGAATGGCGATGATGGCGATCACGACAAGAAGCTCGATCAAGGTAAATGTTTTTCTCATTAGGCGGAACCCTCTGTTATTTTTGACAGGCGGAACATGATTTCCGGATGACCAGTTCGGTTTTCACGACGATCGGCGGCAGGTCGTCTGTCGTCCCGCCGATCATGGCGAGCAGTACTTTGGCCGTATGCGCGGCGGCCAGCGGAACGAAAGTGTCCACGCTGCTCAGCATCGGATAGGTCGCGGCGGCGAGCGAGCTGTTGTCGAAGCCGATCACGCTGAGCTCCGCGGGCAGCTTCAGTTCGCGTTCGTGCGCCCACTGCAGGACGCCGGAGGCCATGAGGTCGTTCCCCGCGAGGATGGCGGTCGGCCTTTGCGGGAGCGCGAGAAGTTTGCCTGCGCCCTCGTATCCGCTTGCGGCGCTTCCCGCCCCCGGAAAGACGAGCGCGGGGTCGAAGAGCTTCGCGGCGTTCATGTATTTCCGGTAGGCGACCACGCGGGGATCGGGTTCGCCGTAGCAGAGCTGCGAGACCGAGATGACGCCGATGCGCTCATGGCCGAGTTCGCGCAGATGATCGAGCGCCTGGACTACTCCGTGTTCGTAGTCGAGCGTGATCGGGGAGTGCCTGTGGCGGCGGTAGGTCAGGAGCGGAGTCCCGTTGGCCGCCTCCTGCGCATCCTCGTCCGGGAGCTGGGGGAGCATGTTGATGATGGCGTCCACCATGCCGTTCGAGATGCGGCCGATGAATTGGCCGCACTCCTCGGGCTTCCGGGATTCGCAGAGGCAGAGGGTCAGGGAATAGCCTGATTTGTTCAGCTCCCGCGAAAGCTCGTTGATCAGCGCGACCGTGTGCGGGTTGTCAAGCTCATTCACCGCCGCGCCGATCAGCCCGGTCGAATGCAGCTTCAACACTTTAGCCGCGAAATTCGGTTTGTATCCGAGTTCGGCGACCGCCGCCTGCACCCGCTTCGACAGCTCCGGGCTGATCCGCCGCCGCCCCGAGAGCGCGTGCGAAACCGCGCTCTTGGAGACCTTCAGATAATCCGCGACATCCTGAATCGTAGCTTTTCTCATGAATATCCGTCTCTTGTCAATCGATTGACATATTATTGCACTATAAAACTGAAATAATCAAACCGGTTGACAATATTATACCAGAGTTGACCTGTAATGTCAAGAGCAGAAGTCAATAAATTTGAAATTTCCTGTTTTCAGCCGGTTTCGATGCCGGAGTCCGCCGCTGTCTGCGGATAGGCGCTGCCATGCCGGTGGCAAGCGGTTTCAGCCTTCTGATTATCGAAACAGTATGTGATTGGGTGTAATTGTTATGAAATTGTATTATCATGTCTGCAAAAATCATATTTTCCCGGAAAAGGGGTTGTTTTCGACACCGGTCTTCAGTATAATAATTTCTGAAGGGAGGGTTTCGGCCACCATGATTCAAAAGCCACTGAACAAAAATGAACAGCTGTTCCAGGACCTCTACCGTTCGATCCGGAACGGTGAAATTCCGAACGGCGCGCGATTGGCCACTGAGCTTGAGCTTGCCGGCCAGTACGGCTGTTCCCGCATCACCGTGCGCACGGGCCTGCGGCAGCTTGAAGAGCTGAAGCTCATCCGCCGCGTCCGCGGGAACGGAACCTATGTGAATACGGAAGGGGTCCGCTTTTCAAGCCGCCGCAACATTGCGGTCATCGCTTCTGAGGTGCACTCCGGAGCCAGTGAGGTGGATCCGTATTTCAGTCAGCTCATGATGGGGCTGTTCCAGCATGGGAACACGCTGGATTTCTCCGCGAACTTCATCGTTCAGCGGGCGGAGGAGCACAGCTTTCTGGAATCCTTTGAGCGCCAGTCGATCAATATCTCGGACTACGACGGGCTGGTTTTCGCCAAACAGCTTTCCGGAGAGGAGATCGCCGTGCTTGAGGGGCAGCGCCGCAAGTTCGTCGCCCTGCAGTCTCCCGCCGGGGACGAGGAGATCTCCTATATCACCATCGACAACTTCAACGGCGCATATATGGCGACGCGCCATCTGCTCGAACGCGGAAGGCGCGATATCGTCTTTCTGCACGGCAGCCTCGATGAGCGGATCAACCGGGAGAAGGTCGAAGGATTCTTCTTCGCCCTGAATGAGTTCGGATGCAGCTCCGCCCTCAGGAGAAGACATTACGAAATGGTTCCGCACCAGGAGGAGTCCGGCGCCGCCGTCATCCGCCGGCTGCTGGAGGAGGACCAGAAGTTCGACGCCCTCCTGATTCACGGCGACTGGGCGACCTTCGGCGCGGTGAACGTGCTGCGTGAACGCAATGTGCGCATTCCGAAGGATGTTGCATTGGTCATGTACGACGATTACGCCGGGGTGCAGCGCATGCTGAAGCTCGCCGTCACCGCCGTCCGGCAGCCGTTTACCGAACAGATCCGCTGCGCGCTGCAGATCCTGCTGCGCCAGCTCGACCGCCCCGGCGCAACCCGGACCATCCAGTTGATCCAGCCGATGCTCATGATCCGTGAAACCACATAGAATAAGGGAGGCAGGCATGAAAACACGCAAGTTTACATTGATCGAACTGCTCGTTGTGATTGCGATTATCGCAATCCTCGCGTCGCTGCTGCTGCCGGCGCTGAACCAGGCGCGCGACCGCGCCAGAAGCGCGAGCTGCGTCAACAATCTCAAGCAGCTCGGATTCGCCACAATCACCTACACCAACGATTACAACGGACTCACGAATCCGTACTGGGCCGACAATGTCCCGAGCGCCCCTCAGAGCATCACGCCGGAGAACGTCGTTCTCCGCGCCAACCGGCTGAAGGCATGGAACCTCTATTACGGGATGGGGCGGCTTTATCAGTTGAAGTACGTCTCCAGCGGGAAAATTTTCGGTTGCCCGCTCGTCGTGGATCTGTACATCGGCAAGGCCGACCTGGCCGGCGTCGCCAATTACGGCAACTTCTACGACACCTCCAAAATCAACGACAACCTCGGCAGCAAGTTCCTGATTTCCGGTTATTACGCCGTGCCGTACGACCATGACCTCACCTATAAATCCGGCTTCCCGGACGACAAGAACTACTCGAGCGTCTCCTACCGCCTCAACAAGCCGAACCTGCCGCTCATCACCGACGATCTGCAGTTCAAGAACCGCCGCCATTCTCCGATCAGCGTGAACGTCAGCTATCAGGACGGCAGTGTGCGCAACCGCATTACTTCGACGCAGTGCGGCTACCTCTGGTGGGAGATGCGCGACCTCTGGCGCGAGCTTGACCGCAACCGGACCAAAAAATAAACGACACCGAAAGGGAATTGATATGCTGAAATCCGCCTCCATGCTGTTCGCGGCGGCCGCGGCCCTCTCCGCCGCCGCCCTTCCGCCCGGTATCTCCGTCGATGAGAACGGCGCGCTGAAGCTCGGCGGGCTCTCCGCCGCGGTCAATGTCTACGACAAAAGCTGGAACCTGAGCATCCAGAACAAGTCGAATGTCGTCCCGGAACCGAGTTATCCGGTTCCGTCGGAGAAGGTCTACGAGCTCAAAGGGACCCTCAGGGTTCCGAATACGGATGGGTTCACGATTCAGGAGTGGGTCCGGGAGCTCTCCGCGGATACCGCGACCTACTCCATGTCCCTGAAGAACGAGGAGGGGATCCGCTGCCAGACGGTCGCCCTCGCGATCAGCCTGCCTTCGCACCGGTTCGAGGGCAGAGAGCTGACTGTGAACGGCAAAACGGTGCCCGTCAAGAATATGGCGCAGCCGATCTACCATGTGAAGACGCTCGAAATCGTGAACGGAGACAAACGGATCACGGTCAAAGGGGATTTCCCGATGGTGATTCAGGATCACCGCAACTATTCGGTGCAGAGTTTTTCGATCCGGCTGCTTTTCTCCCAATCCTCCGGACTGGTCAGGGATTCGAAGCTCGATTTCTCCGTCACGGTGACGCCGCTTGCCGTCACGCCGCTTTCGCTGGACAAAGCCTCCGCCGGCAGAATGACCGGGGAGCCCATGGCGAAGTTGCTGAAAAATCACGGCACGAACGGCGGGGAGATCACCGTCGGCAGTGTGAAATTCGCCCTCGGCGATGTGAAAAGGAAATCCGGCTCCCTCCTGAAACTCGGCGCCGGGGAACGCTCCATTATTCCGGTCTCCGGCAGCGGGCGCGAGCTCTATCTGCTCCAGAACGCGACGGAGAGCGCCGCGAAGCCGGCCGTCACCGCAGTTTATGCGGACGGCGGCAGGAAGCGGCTTGACCTGGCGGAAGGGCGTGAGTTCAGCACCGCGAAGCCGCTCGGACGGCTTCCGAACGGCGCGCTTTCCACATCGGACAACGTCAGCTTTGACGGACTTTATTTTACGCATTTCACGCTTTCCGCCGGGGAACTCGAGGCATTGGAATTCGAGAATTCCGGCGCCGGAAACTGGGTCGTCGCGGCGGCGACATTGGCCGAAGGCGTGACCCCGCCCGCGTCGGTCGAAAGCATCCACTACATCTCCGAGGGGAAGGAGTGGGCGCCGATGGAGGCTGTGAAGCCGGTCGTGAAGGGCTCCATCCTCGACTTCTCCGGCATGCTCGACGCCCCGGCCGGAAAATACGGCTGGATCACGACGGACAGGGCAGGGCACTTCACCGCGGAGAAGGCGCAGGGGAAGCGGTTCCGGTTCTTCGGCCCGAACTTCTGCTTTTCCGCCCAATACCTCGACAAGGCCGATGCCGAAAAGCTCGCTGACGAGATGGCGCGTCTCGGATTCACTTCGGTGCGGTTTCACCACTACGACAATGCGCTCTCCGACCCGAAGGGGAACGATTCGACCGAACTTCTGCCGGAGAAGCTCGACCGGCTCGACTATCTGTTCTACTGCCTCAAGGAGCGGGGCATCTACATCACGCTCGACCTCTACTGCAGCCGCCGGTTCCGCAGCGGAGAGCTTGCGGATGCCCCCGTGCGGGACGGCTATGCGATGAAGCAGCTGCTCAGCGTCTATCCGCCGGCGCGGGAGAACTGGAAGAAATTCGTCCGGAATCTGTTGACGCACCGCAATCCCTACACCGGCCTGACCTGGGGCGGCGACCCGGCGCTCTTCGCCGTTTCACTTTCGAATGAGAATCTGACCTTCGGCAACTGGAGCGGCAAGGCGAAGCAGCTCTATCTCGACGGCTACAAGGCGTATCTCGAGAAGCGCGGCATCGCCACAAAGGAGAACCTCGAGAACCGCGGCGGCCTCTTTTACCGTTATCTGGCCGATTTGAACATCGAAATGATCCGTGATCTGAGCGGCTTTGTCCACAATGAGCTCGGGTATAAGGGGCTCATCACCGAAATCAATTTCAAACAGAACGCCGCGATTTCCGAAGTTCGCGACACGCTTGCGTTCGTCGACAACCACAACTACTGGGACCATCCGAACTCGCTGCCCGGCCGTTCGTGGAGCTTCCCGTTCCTGCACAACCAGATGAGCGCGCTCAAGGCCGCCGGGTGGAATCCGCGCACGCTGATGCCGTCGCGCATCTTCGGCAAGCCGTTCACGGTGACCGAGATCAACTTCGTATTCCCGAACCGCCACCGCGCCGAATCCGGGCCGTTGCTCGGAGCCTACGCCTCGCTGCAGGATTGGGACGGGCTCTACCGGTTCGCCTGGTCGCACGACGACAAAGGCGTGCGCCACGAGTCGCCGATCAACCGCTTCGATATCGCGGAGGACAGCCTTTCGCAGATTGCGGAACGGGTCACGAACCTCATGTTCGTCCGCGGCGACGTGAAGCCCGCGGGCTCCGGAATCGCATGGCCGTTCGGAGAGTCGACCTTCCGGGAAATGAATTCCATCGCCGAAACGAACTTCCCCGTCGACTTCAGCATGCTCGGGTTCTACTGCAAAATCGGCAGCCTGCGCGAGAACGGAAGTTTTCCCGGCGTGAAGCTCATCAAAACGCCGAAGGAGTTTATGAAGGAGCTCTCCGCCGTCGAGCAGAAAGCGGTCAGGGAACCGGTCAAGGTCAGCGAAACCGGCGAGATCGCCTATGACATTCCGAAGGGATCGCTGCGGGTCGTTGCTCCTCTGACCGAGAGCCTGAGCTTCTTCAGCGGCGCACTCTCCGGCGACGTGCTGAAGGTCTCCGGCGGAACGCCGGTTTTCCAGGTCGTGACCGCGAGCAGCATGGACGGCCGCCCGCTCGCCCGGAGCGGGAAGATCCTGCTCTTTCACCAGAGTGACGTGACCAACCGTCATATCCGCTACAGCTCCGAATCGATGAATGCGGTTGAACACTGGGGCAAGAAAGCGCCGCTGATCCGCCGCGCCTCCGCCGACGTGCAGCTGAAGCTTGCTCCGGGGGATTACAAGGTCCGTGCGATCGGGCTCGACGGCCTCCCGAAAGGTGAGCTCCCCGCGAAATTCGAAGCAGGTGTGCTGCATTTCACCGTCGACACCGCGAAATTCGGCGGCACGATGGTCTACGCCATCGAAAAGTGAACCGTCATACTGCGGAGGGGGGGGCTCACCCTCTCCGAGCTTCTTCCCGGCAGCCGGCGGCTGCCGTTTTCATTTCACGGCTTTGCCGGGCAGGACGGACGTATGCAGGATCAGGCGGACGGGGATCGCAGACGGAGTTCGGCAAAAAAAATGGCAGCCCCGCAAGGATTCGAACCTCAACTAAATGAACCAGAATCACTTGTGCTACCATTACACCACGGGGCTGCATTACATGCAACGCGGTTTTCCCGCATCACATTTTCTAATATAGTTCGTCTCTGTTGGAATGCAAGCTCAGAATACAAGATTTTTGATTTTTTCTTCACTGAAAAATGCGTCGATAATCTTTCCTGTTTTCAGCGGGATTTCCAGATCGGAACGGTTGAATTTTACGCATTCCGGGATTATGGTAAAAGGAGAGAGGATTATGCGTTATTTATTATCCGGCCCGGTTGGAAATTTCAGGAGTAATTTCAATGAATCGTCTGTTGTTGGCTGCTTTCGGCACCGGTGTCATGTTCCAGTTCTGCGCCTGTACGACGCCGTGGGTGACGAATACGCCGCGCTCTGCCATTGAACAATATCTGGTCGCCACCACCATCGAGCATGCGATCGGCGGGCTGGACTTCGGCAAGTATTCCGGCAGGAAGGTGTTTTTCGATTATGACTATTTTGCGCCGCAGGTCGACAAGCCTTATGCGCAGGGAATCCTGGAGATGCAGGTTTCCAAATCCGATATCGTCATTACGCGCAAGCTTGAGGAAGCCGAAATCATCATCCAGCCGCTTTGCGGCGTGCTCGGCACCGATTACAGTAAATTCTTCATCGGCACTCCGCAGCTGCCGATTCCGGTTCCGGACACAGGGGTGTCGTTCGCGATTCCTGAAATCCCGCTTTTCAGCAAATACACCCGCAACGCCTACGGGCGGTTTGCAATCAACATATTCGACGCCAAAGACCGCAAGCCGATCGAAACCTTTGCCGGACTCAACTCCAGCGCGACTTACAACAACTGGATCATCTTCCTGATTCCGTTCTCCTCGCATAATATGATGATGGAGGATACGCACGATTCGCATACCACGATCGATTTCTTCGAATAAGTGCTTATCACAGGGCCTTGTACGGGACTATTTCTTGGCGCGGGGATGCGCTTTGTCGTAGACGTTCCGCATCCGCTCCGCGCTGACGTGCGTGTAGATCTGCGTCGTGCTGAGGTTCTCGTGCCCGAGCAGCTCCTGCACGCTCCGCAGGTCGGCGCCGTTGTCCAGAAGGTGGGTCGCAAACGAGTGGCGCAGCTTGTGGGGCGTGAAGTCGGGCGGCAGGCCGCCTTCGATCAGGTAGCTCTTCAGATTGCGCTGGAATGAGCGCGCGGTCAGTCTTTCCCCGAACCGGTTCAGGAATACCGGGTTCTCCGGCTTTGTCCCCCAGCCGCGTTCGCGGCAGAGGGCGAAATACTCCTTCAGCGCCGCCGATGCATAGCTTCCCATCATGGCGAAGCGCTCTTTCTTGCCCTTGCCGCGCACCTTGGCCACTCCGGAAAGCAGGTCGAGGTCCTCGTGATTGAGCCCGATCGCTTCGCTGATCCGGAGTCCGCCGGAATAGATCGCCTCGACCAGCGCCCGGTCCCGTGCGGCGGCGAATTCCGCCCCCTCTTCCGTCTTTGCAATACCGGCGAGCACCGCTTTTTTCCAGTAGGAGGGGATCGCGGCCAGCAGCTGGTCGATCTGGCCGAGGTTCATCACCGTCGGGAGCGGCCGCTCGACCTTCAGCGGCGGCATCCGGTTGAACGGATTCGAATCGAGCTGCCCCGTTTTCTGCAGGTAACGGAAAAACGACCGCATGGCGGAGAGCTTCCGCCGCTGCGACCGTTTGCAGTCCCCCACCTCGAACAGCTTCATCTGGAACGTCCGCGCCTGTTCGAAGTCGACGCTCTTCCAGTTGTTGAAGCTCTCATCCGAATCGCGCACCAGCCGGGCGAACTCGATGATGTCGTGAGCATACGCATCGATGGTATGCTCGCTGGCGTTGCGTTCGCCGCGCAGGTGCCGGATAAAGCCGTTCAGCCGGGAGCCGATCCTCATTTCTGCTTCTTCAGCTCGGGCGAGCCGGCTTTGAAGGTGCCGAGCTCCCTGCCATTTTCATCGTAGACGGTGAGCGTGTCCCCGCAGATCGAATAGCTGCGGACCGCCTTCATCGTCTCGTTGAACTTCGTCTCGTAGCCGAGATTCGGGCCGGCCATCAGCGTGGCGGCTCCCGGGCGGAAGGAGAGCGCACCCTTTTCCTGGTCGACGTCGGCCACCGTCGAGAAACGGTTCGCGCCGCTGTTGCCGTACACCATGTTGGTTTCGTTGATCTCAAACCAGACGGGAACGGGCTCGACCAGCTTCACGGAGCCCTGGTTTTCCAGTTTCTCGGGGACCCACACCGTATTTTTAAGCGGAGCGGCGCAGCCGCCGATCAGGCCGGCCGCACAGAGCGCCGCCAGAAAAATACCGGATTTCCTGAGTTTCATTTTTGCCACCTCATTTCTTGATCTTGTCATGTTCTGTCACAAAAAGCGACCGCAATCCGTTCCCGTCCTGCGATCGCCTCCGTCTTCCTGATGTGAGGAAGGGATCTATTTCTTTTCCACTTTCTTCAGGCTCTCCGGCCCGACGGTGAAAGTCGCGAGCAGCTTGCCGTTGCCGTCGTAGACCTGAAGCGTTTCATCCATGATCTTATAGGTGCGGGAGTCCCGCAGCGCTTCGAGGAAAATACTCTCATACGGCAGGTTCGGGCCGGCCATGCGGGTGGTCGCCAACGGGTTGAACACGAGCTTTCCCTCATCCGCGGCGGAGACGGACCCCATGATGAGGTTAACTCCGGCGTTGCCGGATACCTTGTCCTCTTCACTGATCGAGAACCAGACCGGCTGCTGCTGGACGAGGCCGACGCTGCCCTGGTTTTCAATCTTGACCGGGGTCCACACCGTCTCCTTGAGCGGAGCGTCCGACGCGCAGCCGCCGATGAACGCGATCGCGCCGATTGCGGCACTCACAATACCGAGTTTCGTGATTTTCATTTCTCCACCTCTTCCTTCCTCATTGTTTTTACTCCGGAGGGACCGCAATGATCCACTCCGACAATAATATAGCAAGAAGCGCGGAGTTTGTCAAGTCACATTGCGTCCGGGAAGGAACCGGGGGACATCTGAAGAGAAAAAGCGTCCGGCGGCAGGCCGTGCGCCGCCGGACGCCGCAGGGCGGCGCGGTTTCTACCGGGTCAGTTCGTAAGCCGCCACGGCTTTGCCGTTTACGGCGTTCTCCGCCGTGAAGCTCGTTTTGCCGTCCGAAACCCTGAACTCCACCGGGAACAGGCGTTCGCCGTTGAAATCGACCGCATGGAGCGTGAAGCCGGTGAAATCCCGGTTCAATGTGATTCCCACCTCATTTTTCCGCAGCAGCAGCGGCAGCTTGCCCCAATCCTCGACGATGGTCATCGCCTGATCGCGGAAACGGATGCCGCTGTTGTGGCTCCCTGTGAGGTGCAGCAGCAGGCAGCGGCCGCTCTCTGCGAGCGTCCGTCCGTCCATCGCGGCGACGAGCAGCGCGGCGAACGCCCCGCCGTTGCGGACCGTCGCGAAGTTTCCGGCGAGCGTCTGCCCCGGGCGCAGGACGAAGCCTTCGCTCTTCGGCGTGCGCACGAGGAACGTTCCGGCTTTCGTGTCGAGTGTGAGCTCTCCGGTATCGTTGGTGAAGTCGGTGCGCTCGAGCTTCAGCTCCTTCCGGGCCTCGTCGGGCGTGTAGACCGGAATTGTTCCCCGGGAGGATTTTCCGCCCAGGTCGACGGCGGCGCGGGTTCCGGCGGGAAGGGGGGCGCCCTCTCCCCCGGTGATCTGTGTACCGGTTTTGCCGAGCAGCACGAGCCGCTGCAGTGCGACCGGGTAGCTGTCGGACGCGCTGCGGTCGAGATGGCCGGCCGGAAGCAGGATCGGGTAGATCGCTTTCGACGGCTGCACGTCGCCGCGCAG
>JABLYX010000116.1 GCA_018265615.1 Lentisphaeria bacterium | reverse complement strand
GCCTGTATCCGCGCTTTTTTGCCGGGCGGCAACGTTTTCTGCTGTTTCACATACTTCGCATTATGCGGAGGGACGGAGTTTTTCACTTCACACTGATCGAGCTTCTGATCGTGATTGCGATCATCGCGATCCTCGCGGCGATGCTGCTGCCTGCGCTGAGCAAAGCGCGGGAGAGCGCCCGCAAAACGGAGTGTACGAACAACCTGAAGCAGATCGGCACGATGAGCGCCATGTACCAGGACTCATACAATATGTACGTCCTCGTGTACCGCGAAGCGGACGACAGCTACTGGCCGGACCTGCTGGCCGGGGGGAAGAA
This sequence comes from Lentisphaeria bacterium, assembly GCA_018265615.1. GTDB lineage: Bacteria > Verrucomicrobiota > Lentisphaeria > Victivallales > Victivallaceae > Victivallis. Next base: position 4,384 of record JABLYX010000116.1, on the reverse strand, counting down.
GGACCTGTTCCGCTGTAAGGGAATCATGCGCTGCCCCTCCGCGCTGCCCGGCAGGTGGACGCAGGACGATTACTGGAACAACGCCTTCAACATCTACGGAATCTGGAACACTCCACGTAACGGGCGGTGGGGCGGCGTCAAGGAGGTAGTGGACGGCAAAACCACGATCGGGCACAATTTCAAGCGCATCGCCCGGCCTTCCCGTTACCCGCTGATTGCCGACACCCTGAATAAATCCGGCAGGCAGGCGAGCTCTTTCGAGCAGTATATGTCCGGCAACATGGTGCACATCCGGCACAACGGATTTGCGAACATCCTCTGGGGAGATGCGCATGTCGCGGCCGTCTCTCCGCATGAATACGCCCGGGCGGTCCGCGATGTGATGGAGCAGGCCACCGCCGAGATCGCATGCTATTACGGCGACGGCGGCGGAATCAGATATTGAGTGGAGGAGTCATGGAGTTGAAAGGGAATCTGTTTCTGTTTGCGGCGCTCCTCCGCGCGGCGTCGGTTTCCGCGTCGGAGCTCGTTTTCATCGGTATGCCCGGCAATGAACCGGCTCCCGTGCGGATTGAGGACCGGGCGAACTGGTACCGGCCCGGCAGTGTGGCGCAGCCGTACCGGCTCGCCTCCGCGCCGGTCAGCAATGCGGAATATTGCGAATTTCTCAACTGCAGGGCCGCGGATGACGCCCGGGGGCTGTTCGACCCCCGCATGCGGATCGTGCGGAGCGGCGCGAAAGGGAGCTGGAGCTATGCTCCGGCGGCAGGGGCCGGGCCGCTTCCGGTCGGATTCGTGACCCGGACGAACGCGGCCCGGTTCTGCAACTGGCTGACCAACGGGAGAGGCGGCGGGGATACGGAAACGGGCGCTTATACCATCCGGCACATGCGGCTCTCAGGCGGCGAAAGCGCCGACATGATTTCCGGCCCTCGCGACCTGACGGCCCCCGATGCGCTTGTCATCTGCTTTCTGCCGGACATCGATGAATGGTACAAGGGGATGTATTTCGACCCGGCGGCCGGGAGCTGGCGCGACGATTCGGCTCCCGGGCCGGGGAAGGAGTGGCTCGAAGAGCGCCGCGGCAGGAGCCGGCGGGACGCCGTCGTCGCCGGGGGGCGGGAGAAGGGGAGGCTGTTCACGCTGGTTTCCGGGACTCACTCCGAAGCCGGGCTCGGGTTCCGGGTTGCCGCGACGGCGCCGCTGCATTTCGGCACGCTGCTGAACGGCAGCCGGAACCTGTTCCGGAAGGATGCGGAAAAAGCGGCGCTCAAGTTCCGCAGCGGGCTTTCCGGCCCGGTCCGGATCCGCTGCCGCCTCCGGGATTACCGGGGCGGCGTGTTGTGGGAACGGGAGTTCTCCGCCGCTCCCGGCGTCGGGACCTTTGAATTCGATCCGCCCGCTTCGGACGGATATTACGAGCTGCATGTCCGGCCGGATGCGCCGGAGTTTCGGGACAGCCGCATCGTGATCCCCCTTGCCGTGGCGCGGGAGCCGGCCGCCCCCGGTCCCGGCGGGCGGTTCGGACTGTGCGCCCACATCGGCAAATGGGAAGAGGGGTACACGAACGAACCGGCGGAGGAGGCGCTGGAACGGCTCAGGGCGACCGGAGCCTCCATCGTGCGGTGGGACGTCGGGTTCGGTGAGCGCGATGCGGAACGCATCCGGCTCGTGAAGCAGATGGGATTCACGCCGCTGCCGATCATCTCCCACTGGGGGGAGTTCGGCGCATATGACTACAGGGTGCTCGAACACAATGCCGGGAATACACCGGAGGCGGTTTCGCGGAGATGGGAGAAGCGGAACATTCCTCCCGAGTTCCGCATGTTTTCCGAGAATGTCCGGAACCTTGTGACAGCGGCCGGGGATTCCGGCCATTATTGGGAGATGGCGAACGAACCGACTTTCTGGAATATCGCGGCCGAAGATTATGTGCAGTTCCTGCGCGCCGGGTGGATCGCCGCGAAGGAGGCCGATCCCTCCTGCGAGGTCATGATGGGCGACGCGAATACGCTGTACGAAAAGCTGTTCGCGAACAACGGCGGCAGCTTCTGCGATTCGGTCGCCACGCATATTTACGGTTACTTCACCGGGGAACACTGGTGTCTGAAGGGGAATATTGCGCTTTTGCGGAACGCTATGAAGCGTCACGGCATCTCCGGGCGGAAGCTCTGGCTGACCGAGACGAATATCTGTACCTATTCGGCGGAGAACCTGATCCCCGCCGTTTCGCTCGAAGCGTCGCGCCGCTATCAGGCGATGCATGTCCCGCGCGCACTGGCCGGGGCGGTCGCCGCCGGCGTGGAGCGGGTCATCTATTACAACTACCGCGATACGCCGACCTCCCATCTGGAGGCGGAATTCGGCATTCTCGACCGGAACGGTCTGCCGAAGCCCGCGTTTTCAAGCTACCGGGCCGCGGTGCGGATGCTCGGCGATGCGGACTTCGTCGGGAAGATAGGGCTCGAAAAGAGCGCGGATCAGGAAATTCAGGCGTTTGCGTTCCGGGACGGCCGGAAGCGCGATGTGGCCGTCCTGTGGCGCACGGACCGGTATTCCGTGCGGTATCATGAAAAGGTGAATGAGTTCCTGCGTCCGCCGGAAACGGTCGTGCTCAGGACCTCCGCCCCGTCGGTTGAGCTCGTCGACCTTATGGGCGCGGTCCGGACGCTGAAGGCGCAGAACGGCAGGGTGGAGGTCCCGGTGAGTGAAACCGCCGTGTATGTCCGCGGACGGCTGAACCTGAAAACCGAACGCGAATGGCTGAATCTCGACGTCGATCCGCGCCGCAGCGTGAAGCGGAAAGGGCTCGTCAAGATCCTGCCGCCGTCGGACAACCGCCTTTCCGCCAAATTCATGCTGCCCGGAGTCGTGCTGGATGGGAAGCCCGGCGCGGAGAGCCTGATCCGGGTCCGCTTCTACAACCACACGGATGCGCCGCTTCGCGGCCGCGCGCGGCTGGTTCCGCATGAGGAGTGGATGACGCCGCCGTACTGGCCGTTTTCCCCGGCGGAGTCCGATGTCGTGATTCCTCCGGGCGGCATGGAAACCCGCACTTTCACCCTGCGGATTCCGGGCAGGCAGGGAAAGGAGCGGCACTTCATCCTGAAGGCGGAGCTGCTGCTCGGAGACGGCGGCATGCTGAATGACGCCGCCATTCTGCGCGTCGCCGGTGAATGATGCCGGGTTTTCCGGGCCGGGAGGAGGATGAAACGCCTCTTTCCCCGTTCTCGGGGATTATTCCCGGCAGACGAGGAAGGGGTTGCCTTCGGGGTCGGAGCCCCGCCGGAATTCGATGATGCCGATCCGGATGGAGCCGGGCTCGAGGGGATAGCCGCAGTCATCCAGCTTCTGCGCGAAAAGCTCGAGATCCGGAACCGCAATGGAGAGGCTCGCGGCGCCGGAGGCGTGCTCCAGGTATTGCGCGGCGCTCTTCTCAAGAGTCAGCGTGAGGTTCTCCGAAAGGGGAAAGATGACGGCGAAGGTGCTGTCGAATATCGGCTCTCCGAGCCCGAACAGATCGCGGTAGAAGATTCGGCAGTTGTCAAGGTCGTTCACCTTGAGGATCAGGCCGAAACGTGCTGCATTCATAGATAACTTACCATTTTTTTCCGGACCGGACTCCGCCCTTTTTCAAGCCGGGCGCCCGGAAACTCTCCCCGGACGTCATAAAAAAGTGCTTTTGGAACCGGCCCTCCTTGCCAAATCGGCATTTGTGACTTAAATTATATATAGCTTTGTTTTTCGCGAAGTCAACTCCGGTTTTGCAAATAAGCGTAAAATTACAGATTGAATCCGAATAAAGGGAGATTTTCCGTGAGTCACAACACCTATTCCAGTCCGCTGACCGACCGTTATGCCGGAGCAGAGATGAGCTATGTCTGGTCGCCGCAGTTCAAGCATTCCACCTGGCGGCGGCTCTGGCTTGAGCTTGCGAAATGCGAGCAGAAGCTCGGGCTGGAAATCACCGATACGCAGATCCGGCAGATGTCCGAGCACCTTGAGGACATCGATTTCGACCGTGTCGCGGAGAAGGAGAAGGAGCTCCGCCACGACGTCATGAGCCACATCCACGTCTTCGGCGAATCGTGTCCCGAGGCGATGCCGATCATCCACCTCGGCGCGACGAGCTGCTTCGTGACCGACAACACCGAGCTGATCCAGATGCGCGAGGGGATGAAGATCCTGCGCGGCAAACTCCTGAAGCTCATGGCCCAGATGGCCGATTTCTGCGGGAAGAACCGGGCGCTCCCCACGCTCGGCTTCACACACTACCAGCCCGCGCAGCTGACCACGGTCGGCAAGCGTTTCTGCCTCTATCTGCAGGACTTCATGCTCGACTTCGAGCGGCTGGAGCGCGAGATCGAGGAGCTGCCGTTCCGCA
>JABLYX010000055.1 GCA_018265615.1 Lentisphaeria bacterium | reverse complement strand
CCGCACTTTCTTGCCGGCAGCGGTGCTTGCGTCTGTATCACATACCACTTATTATCAGACAGGAGAGATTATGAGAAAGACGTGCTTCACATTGATCGAGCTTCTTGTCGTGATTGCGATCATCGCGATTCTCGCCTCGATGCTGCTCCCGGCGCTGAACCAGGCGCGGGAGCGGGCGCGGACTGCGGACTGCCTTTCGCGGATCAAGCAGCTTGCCGCCGCGGAGCTCATGTACGCGGGCGACTACAAGGGCTGGACCGGGCGCTGGGATGCAAATCCCGCTTTCGACTACGCCATGTGGAACAAGCTGCTCTTCAAACTGAAATACGCCGGCCCGAAGAAGATTTTTCGCGACACGAACCGCGGACATGCGCCGGATGCGCTCGACACGGACGGCAACTGGTACGCGACCTACGGCATCAATTCGGCATTGCGGAGCGCCTGCACGAACTGGTCCTGCGTCAACGTGAGGTCCGTCGAACGGGGAGGCGTCTACAAGATGCCTTCGAAGCTTCCGTTCATCGCGGACTCGGTTGCCTGGGGCGCCTATGCCGATTCCGGCCTCGCGGGGAAATCGCAGACCATGTCGTTCGGAACCTACCTTACGACCGCGATCGACCTGCGGCATGGCCGCCGGGCGAACGTCGGCATGTTCGACGGCTCCGCCGCAACCCTCGATTTCGGCAGCCTCCGCCACAGGCTCGACCCTGAATTCGTGAAAGACAAGGCGTGGGAGATCGACACGAAGCTCGCATTCCTCTACCGTGAATAGTACAACACAGGAGCAATGATCCGATATGAAACGCATGATGATTCCGGCCGCCTGTTTCTGCGCGGCCATGGTACAGGGCTTCCCGCTGTGGTTCGATCTCCATGAAAAGGACGGCTCGTTCCGCATCGAACAGCTCGACGGCGCTCTGCTGCACTTCGACAGGAAATGGCACGGGCGCGGACAGACGCCGAAGAGCGTGAAGGGTGCTTTCGAGCGGACGGAAGGGGCGTACCGCCTGTCGGGCGAATGGCTGATCGGCAGACAAAGCTTCCGGCTCGACGAGACGGTCCGGGAGCTCTCCGGCGGCGAACTCGAATATGCGGCGGCGCTGAAATCGGATGAACCCGTTGAGACCGCCGAGGTCGCGCTGAATATCCGGCTGCCGCTCGCGGTCCTCGCGGAGAAGAGCATCACGGTTGACGGGGAGGTGATCCGCTATGCGGAGGAGCCTTCAAAGAAGAACAACCGCTTCTTCAAGGCGGTGAAGCAGGTCGCCGTGGAGATGCCGGAGGGGACGCTCGTGATCTCCGGTGCTCCGTTCCGCGCACTGCTGCAGGACAACCGGACATTTGCGCCGAAGGGGGGAAAGAGCGCGCCCGGCAGCTATTCGCTGCGGCTTTATCCGCAGGAGGGCGGGGAAGGGGCGTGCACCGGGGCGTCGTTCCGCTATCGCTTCGCGTTCCGGGGGATCGCGTCGGAGGTGCTCGACCTGTCGCCGGCGGCCAACCGGGATTTTCGCGACGATGTGGCCGGCGACGGCAGGGGCGGCTGGAACGACCAGGGGCCGGAGAACGATCTGCGCATGTTCAAGCCGGGCCGTCACCGCTTTTTCGGCGTGGAGTTCCAGGTCGTCGATCCTGCGGAGAACGGCGGCAGGGCATGCATCGTCCTGAACGGGGCGAACCGGGATTGCTTTCTCGACGCTGCTTCGGTCAAAAGCGCACAGAAGGGGAAATTCCTCTATCTGCTTCATGCGAACGCTTTTACCGGAAAATATAAAGACGCCGGATTCATCGACGTGAAGTTTGCGGACGGCTCCACGCAGGAGATCACGGTGCGGAACCGGGTTGACGTCGGCAACTGGTGGGGCGGCGTCGACCACGGGAACGCTCCCGTCGTCTGGAAGGGCACGAATGCGAAATCGGTTGTCGGACTCTACATGACCGGCTTCGAGCTGAGGCGCGGAGACCCGATCGAAATCACGTTCCGGAAAGGCGAATATCCGGTCTGGATGATCGTCGCGGCGACGCTGACCGACCGGAAGGCGGAGAGTTATAAGGTCAACAGCGACATCTACATCCTTCCCGGCAAGGCGTGGGTTCCGGCACAGGTGCGTGAGATCGTTCCGGGGACGGTGCTGGACCTTTCGCCGCGCGTCGAAGCTCCGGCGGGCAGGGACGGGCGCATCGTCATTTCAAAGGAAGGGAAGTTCGTCTTTGAAAACGCCCCCGGGAAACGGATCCGCTTTCTCGGCGTGAATATCTGCGCCGGTGCGAACTATCTCTCGAAAAAGGATGCGGAGGAGTTTGCCGGCCGCATGGCGCGTGCCGGTTACAACTCGGTTCGCATCCACCACTTCGAGGAGGGGCTCAACAACGGGAAGGGCGGCTCCTCCTGCGATTTCGACCCGGAACAGATGGATAAGCTCGATTACCTGGTCTACTGCCTGAAGCGGCGGGGCATCTACGTGACCTTCGACCTCTACGCGAGCCGCCGCCTCCGTCCCGGCGAACTGCCGCCGTTCGGCGATTTCAAGGTCGGCGTCTGCTTCAACGACGCATATATGCGGAACTGGAAGGAGTTTGCGACCCGGCTGCTGACGCATGTGAATCCGTATACGCAAATGCGCTGGGCGGACGACCCGGTTTTCTTCTGCCTGAACCTCGTCAACGAGAATCCGCTTGTGAAGACCTGGCGCGGCGGGGACGAGAAGGCGATTCTCGCGGAATACGGAGCGTTCCTGGAACGGAACGGGCTCCGTTCCGAACAGAACCTCGCGCGGCGCGACGGCCCGTTCCTCCGCTTTCTCGCGGAGAAGCAGAATGCGGCCATCCGGACCATGACGGAACATATCCGCGATACGATCGGCTCGCGGATCCTGATTACGGACATCAACTGCGACGAAAAGCCTTACCTCGCACATTCTCGCAAGACTCTCGAGCTCGTGGATTCGCACTACTACCACGATCACCCCTCGCATCCGCAGGGCGGTTGGAACCCGCCCTCGGTGTTCACGCAGTTCTCCTCGATCAGCCGCTATGCGGAGACGCCGCGCATGCTCATGCCGACCCGGATTTTCGGCAGGCCGTTCATCGTCACGGAGTATCAGTTCTGCCATCCGAACCGTTATATCGCGGAGGCGGGTCCGCTGATGGGGGCGTATCCGGCGCTTCAGGACTGGGACGGGCTGTGGCGCTTCCAGTACGCGCTTTCGGACGGATTTCTGCGGAAGCCCGGCTGGGTTTCATACTTCTCGATGTCTTCCTCGCCCACGATGCGCATGTCGGAATACATCACATACTTCCTCTTTGTCCGCGGCGACGTGCGCCCGGCTCCGGAGGGTACGGCCCTGCCGATCGACGATTCGCTGTATGAGCTCTCTTCGCTGCCGCCGGAGTATTCGAAGCTCGGCCTGGAACACCGGATCGGCTTCCTGCCGGAGGGAGCCGAAGCGGAAAACGTGAAGCTGCTTCCGAAGAGGATCCCTGTCCGGAGCGGGGCGAAGATCGTGAGTTCGACCGGCGAGATTTCGCTCGATCCGGCCCCGGAATTCAAGGTCGTGACGCCGAAAAGCGAGTGCATCTCCACCGCGAAGGCGAGCTCGTCGGCGGGACGGCTTTCCTTCCGGAACGGGAACACGTTCCAGACCTTTTCGCTCCATTCGCTCGACGACCTGCCGATCGCGGACTCCTCTTCGCTGCTGTTCCTGCACCTGACCGATGTGAAGAACAGCTCGGAGAAGTTCTCAGGCCCCGACATGACCTTCCTGCTGCAATACGGCAGGACTCCGGTCCTGCAGGAGGTCGGACATGCGGACGTATCGCTCCGGCTGCCGCCGGGGAACTGGCGCGTGGACGCCCTGAATTCCGACGGCACCGTAAAGAAGCGGCTGGACGCGGTGTGGCGGGACGGCGCACTGCATTTCCGCCCGGATACGAGAGAGGCGCCGGCCTGCCACATCACGAGGGAGTGAAGCGTCACAGCAGCCGGAACGCCGGTTCCGTGACCGGATGGCGCAGCGGATAAGCGCCCGGCGTGAAGCCTTTCGTCCAGTCGGGCCGCTGCGCATCGACGGAGCGCAGGTCCCCGAACACCGGGCCGATCGAGGTCTGGCGGACGATTCGCCACTCCGCCGGCTTTCCCCGGAAGCGCTCCGGTATGCTCCAGAAGAACGGGGGCCACAGCCGTTTGCCGAGCGATTCGCCGTCGAGAAACACCTCGGCGGCCATTCCGTCGCATTCGAGATCGAAGCCGGCCGCATCAACAGGGATGCCGAGCGTCCCGCACTGGGTGAGTCCGCCGGCGAACGATGCGAGGCCGCGGCCGTCGCGCCTGTCCGGGATGAGCCGGTCCGGCGGCAGGAAGCCGAAGTCGCCGAGCAGCCATACGGCGGGCAGGTAGGGCAGGTTGTCCTCTCCCTGCGACAGCTCCAATACATGCTCTCCCGCTTCGAGCCGGAGGGGCGTGCCGCTCCGGTAGAGCGCCGCAAAGCCCGGCGGAAGCATTGCAGCCGGGCCCTCCGCCGCAACCGGAACGCCGTCGAGCGTGATTGCGGCCGGATCGTGGTATTCGCGCAGGACCGGCGTCACATGGGCGAGCGGCTCTTCGACTGTGAACCGGAACTGTTTTGCCTGAAGCATCGGACGCATGATGTTCGGGCGGTCCCTCTCGACCCGCCAGCCCGGAAAGAGCGCCCGCCCGCGCCCGTAAAGCGTGAAGGGGCACGTCCCGCCGTTCCGGCGCAGCCGCAGTTCGCGCGGACCGCCGCCGGACAGGTCGAGAACCGCGACGGAGCCGTCCGCATGACATTTGACCAACAGATCGCCCGCGAGCGAGCCGTCGGAGTTCTCGACCCGGACCCGGCGCGGCAGGAGCCGGTCGAGCAGTGCGGCGGCCTCCTCCGGCGAGGGGACCGACTCCCCGCTCCGTTCGAAGAGGATGCCGCGCGCCGAAGGGCGCAGGATCTCCGGCGCATCCTCCGGCGCTTCGCCGCCGGCTGCGATCAGCCGCCACGGCCGTTGCGCGCGCACCAGTGTGCGCAGGAGCGGCACAAGATCGCTTTCATCGGCCGGGTAACGCACCGCGAGCTCCGGGGCGGGGGTCCGGCGGGCAAGTTCCGCCGCCGTTTTCGAATCCTCCGCCAGGAGCTCCATCGATGCGAACCACGGCTGGTCGGCGCTGCAGGGGTTGAACCAGTCCGGCTTGCCGGCGTTGCCGCGGAAATCCAACTGGCTCACGGCGAGGACATAGCGGTCGACTCCGAAGAGCCCGGCCAGTGTGATCATCTGGCGCAGCTTTGCGGGCGGCAGGTCGGCCGGGCCGAGCGCGAAAAGTTCGGCGAGCCCTCCGTTTCCGCGCTGTTCGATGCCGTACCGCGCCGTGCCGAAAGTCAGCCATTCGATCTCGCCGGATCCGGTCTTTGTGCCTATTTCATCGAGTCCCGGCAGGGAGAAGCCGCCGATCGCCAGCAGCGGGTCGCCGCTGAACCGCTTGGCTCCGGCAACCGGCTGCTCGCCCATCAGGTGCCCGGTCAGCAGCAGTCCGTGGCTGTCGCACCACGCCCGGAGGCGGTCGAAGAAGACGGTGCGGAAACGGCGGCCGACGAGCTTGTGGTGAGTCTCCGTGAACCGCGCGGAGCCGAGGTCGCGGCGCATCGGGACGCCGGTTTCGCGTTCATATTCCTCCTCCAGCCCCGGATAATAGCTCAGCAGCCGCGCGCCGTTCCGGCTCTCGTCGCAGTAGCCGCCCGCATATCCCGGCGACGGTTCGTCGGTGAAGATCCCCTTGATGACCGTTCCGAAATAGCTGCCGAGCCGCGCGGCGTAACGCTCGTGGGTCAGTTCGAGGAAGAGCTCCACCGCGCGCGGATTCAGCAGGTCCGGATAGTTCGGGCTGCTTTCTACCCGGAATTCGCCGCCGGGAGCCGCGACGAGGGTTTTCAGCGCGAAATCCGGGTCGGAGGCCTGGACTTTGCCGCCGCACTGTCCGCTCGGCCAGTTGTATTCGTCATAGAGCCAGAGCGAGGTGAAGCCGAGCGACACCGCTTCTTCGACGATCGTTTCGCAGGTGTCGAGCCACTCGCCGCTCATGTATTCCAGCTCGCAGCCGGAGCGCGGGTAGATCAGATACTGGGTGATCCCCGCACGCCGGAATTCCGCCAGGCGCTGCCGGATGAACGGACGCTCCGGGCGGCCCGTCACCGCCCCCATCGGAATCAGAGGACACTCCATGATGCAACCCTTTCTGTTATGATGCGATGGCGGATACGCCGCTGAGGACGGCGGCCATGCCGAGTGTTTCCATACGTGTCGGACGTTCCTTCAGCACGATGCGGCTGTAGATTGCGAAGCCGAGGATATTCGCCCCGACGATCAGCGGCACGGCGGCATTCCCGAAACCGGCGGTGCTCAGGCGGTCGAGGCTCAGGAAAAAAATCTTCAGGCTCGCGAGCGAAAGCAGCGCCATGCCGAATGCCGGCAGCAGCGTGCGCCTGTCCCATCGTGTCCTCTCCTTCCGGATGGCGGCGGGCAGGCACCAGCCGGCGAAGCCGCCGAGCGAGGCCAGTGCCGGGCGCACTCCCGATGCGTCATCAAAGCCGGGCAGCTGCGAGGGGACGAGGTAAAGCGTCTGGACGATCCCGAACAGCAGGAACGTCACGAGCGTCGGGACGAGCCACCGCCCGGGCGCGTGCATTTCTCCGCATGCCGGGATCAGGATGCCGCATGCGATGAGTGCGGTTCCGATCCACTGCCCCGCGCTGCCCGCGTTCCCGAACAGCAGGACTCCGGCGAGGAACGGAATCACCAGCGCCGATTGCGAAATTGCCCAGACCGGGCCGTGGCAGCCGAGCGTCATCGCGTGCCGGACCAGAAGCTGCGCGAGTGCGTTGAGGAAACCGCCGGTTCCGATGCATGCCGCCAGGAGCAGGAAAGGTTTCCACGCGAACGCGCCCGGATGCAGGTAGACCGCGAGCGTCAGCAATGTGCAGAATAGGGTCTGCGCGAGGCTGTAGGCGATCACGTCGAAGTTTTTCCGGGCGCAGAAGCTCAATACGATGCCGATCGCGGTCCAGCTCAGGCCGGTCAGGACCGCCAGCAGGAATCCGATCCACATGCTTCACCCCCGGATCGTTTTTGCGGCGCGCCGCAGCAGCGCAAGCTTTTCCGGCAGCGGAAGCTCTTCCCACTGCGGATCGCTGCCGGAAAGCGCAAGCGCGCAGCAGGCGCCGCCCTCATTACCGGGAACCGGGATGGCGGCGGATGAAACGCCGGGGCGCGATTCGCCGCGAACCTCGGCATATCCCTGCGCCGCGACTCCGGCAAGCAGCCTCTCGAGCTCCACCGGGTCGATGACGGTGCGCCCCGTTATCTTTCTGCGGGTGGTCCGGGCGTAGAGCTTCCGCCGTTCCGGCTCCGGCATCGCGGCCAGCAGCACACGTCCGCAGGCGGTCGAGTGCAGCTCCTCCGCCCAGAGCTGCGGCGGCTGCTCCGCCCCGTTCCCGTCCCGGCCGGAAATGCCGACGCAGAGCAGCTTGTCGTTCTCGATTACGCCGACGAATCCGCACAGTCCCGTTACGCGGGCCAGTTCCCGCAGCGGTTCGCGGATCTTCGCGCGGAGCCCGCTCCAGCGGTCCGCGAAGCTTCCGAGATAGAAGCACTGCGGACCGAGCCGGTAGCTGCGCGTTTCATCCTGCGACAGGTAGCCGCGCTGGTACATCGTCCGCAGCAGGTTGTTTGTCGTCTGCAGCCCCAGGCCGAGCGCCGATGCGATGTCGGTCGCCCGCGCCGGCTTTTCCGATTTCGCAAGCATCTCCATGATATCGAACGCCCGCTCAAGAACCTGGATCAGCGGTTTCTTGTCCTGTCTTTCCATCATCGATCTTTCTCTGGTTGGTTTATATTAATTATACCATATTATTGTATTTCCGCAAGCGATTCGCGAAAAAAAATCGTAAAAAAACCGCGGGCATCCGGCTGCTCCTGCGAAAACAGGGACGCCGGGCCCGGAACGGTTCTGTTTTTGCATGCATACAAATATTTTATCATCAACACGTGAAAACAGTTTATAACTCTTAACTTTTTCTTTTGATTTTCCTGCTGTTTCGCCTTGAAAGTCCGGGCTGTCCGTGGTATGGGTAATGTGGAGAAGGAAGAAATTGGGTAATTGCGGTCTTTGTTTTCATGAAGCGCCGCATCGTTCGGGGCGTCCGGAGTGGAGCCGGCCCCCGTTTCGCAGTTCCATAAAAGAAGGGGAGTAAACAATGAAGAACGAACGAACACAATGGCCGATTCTGCTGGTGTCGAAACAGTTCAGCGCGGAGAGCGACGATGCGTTCCGGCTGCGGGAGCTTATCCGTGAACTCGAAGGCGCGCAGGAATGCGCCGTCATCCCGTCGGGCTCCTACGAGGATGCGCTCGAGATTTTCCTGTCGCGCGCCGATCTCGGCTGCGTTGTGACCGACTGGGATATTCCGGAGGAGGGGGCCGAGGAGATGGCGCCGGAGACGTTCGTCGGCCTGATCCGGCGGCGCAACAGCTCCATTCCGGTCATCCTGCTGACCGACCGCCTGGAAACCGAGAACCTGACTGCGGAAATCCTCGAGCAGATCACCAGCTGCCTCTGGAAGACCGCCGATACGATTCCGTTCCTCGCCGGCCGCGTCGCCGGCCTCGTCGACACGTACATGGAGGGGATTCTCCCGCCGTTCTTCGGCGAGATGGTCAAGTACGCCGAAAAGTACAAATACGCCTGGCATACGCCGGGGCATCTCGGCGGACAGGGGTTCCTGCGGAGCCCGGCCGGTGTCGCGTTCTATAAATACTTCGGCGAAAACGTTTTTCGCTCCGACCTCTCGATTTCGGTTCCGGAGCTCGGCTCGCTGCTCGACCACGAGGGGGTCGTCGGGGATGCGGAGCGGAACTCCGCCCGCGCTTTCGGCGCCGACCAGACCTATTATGTGCTGAACGGCACCTCGACCGTGAATCAGATCGTCTGGCGCAGCCAGGTGCTGCCCGGCGACATCGCATTCGTCGACCGCAACTGCCACAAGTCGCTGAATTACGCGATGGTCATCACCGAGGCGGTTCCGGTCTACATGATTCCGCGCCGGAACGGGCGCGGGATCATCGGTCCCGTCCGCCTCTCGGAGTTCACGCCCGAATCGATCCGGGCGAAGGTCGGCGCAAGCACGCTGATTCCGGACGGGCGCAGGCAGGATCCGGTCAGGATGTCGGCGCTCACGAACTCGACCTATGACGGCGTCTGCTACAATGTCACGACCATCAGGAAACAGCTTGAGAAGAGCGTCGAAAATTTGCACTTCGACGAGGCGTGGTACGCCTACGCCTGCTTCAGCCCGATGTACCGGAACCATTACGGCATGACGCCGGGAAAGGCGGAGTCCGGGGATCCGCCGGTGTTCTGCTCGCAGTCCACCCACAAGCTGCTGACCGCGTTTTCACAGGCTTCCATGCTGCATATCAAAAACGGCGGTTCCGTCAAGATCGACCCGGATGAATTCAACGAATCCTATATGATGCACGGTTCGACTTCGCCGCAGTACAACATGATCGCCTCGCTCGATGTCGCGACGCGGATGATGCAGGACAACGGGGAAATCATGATGCAGGACATCATCCTCGAAGCCGTCCAGCTGCGCCGCAGGACCGCCTCGCTCGCCCGTGAATTCGCGGCGAAGCGCGATTGGTTCTTCGACATGTGGCAGCCGCGCACGGTGGAGGTTGACGGAAAGAAAACCGATTTCTGCGACGCCGACGCGGAATATCTCGCGACGCACCAGGAGCCGTGGGTCATGAGCCGGGGCAACAACTGGCACGGGTTCGACGACATCGAAGAGAACTATGTCATGCTCGACCCGATCAAGCTGACCTTCACCACGCCCGGCATCGCGGACGACGGAACCATGCAGGAAACCGGCATCCCCGCGTCGATCGTGACGAACTACCTCATCGACCACAACATCGTCTGCGAGAAGACCGACTATTATTCGTTTCTGATGCTGAATTCGCTCGGCACGACCCGGGCGAAGCAGGGGACGCTGCTCGCGGCCCTGCTGCAGTTCAAGCGCGACTGTGACGGCAATGCGCCGCTCGCGGAAATCTTCCCGGAGCTTGTCGCCGCGCATCCGGAGCGTTACGACGGGGTCGGCCTCGGGGATCACGCGCAGAATATGCACAACTACCTGAAGGAGCACGACATGCTCGGCAAGATGCAGCGCGCCTTCGAGGTGATTCCTGACCAGGCGCTGAAGCCCGCCGACGCTTACCATGAGGTCGTGCGCCGCAACGTCGAATTCGTGTTCCTCGACGACATGATGGACCGGATTCCCGCGGTGATGATGGTCCCGTACCCGCCCGGCATTCCGATCATCATGGGCGGCGAGAAGCTCAACGCGAAGGCGAAGCCGATCTACGACTACCTGAAAACCCGCGAGGATTTCGAAAATGAATTCCCGGGGTACGAGGGGGATATCCATGGCGTCGAGCGGGAGGCGCGGAACGGCCGCGTCAGCTTCAGGACCATGTGCATCAAAGCGAAATAAACGGTACTCAACCCGGGAGGTAAATCATGGCAACGGCAAACAAAGGCATGAGTGTTTTCACCATGACCATGCTGACGGTCGCGGCCGTCCTGTCGCTGCGCAATCTGCCGACGCAGGCGGATTACGGCTACAGCATCATCTTCTACATCACGGCGGCGGCGATCTGCTTTTTCGTCCCGTCGGCGCTCGTCTCCGCCGAGCTCGCCTCGGGCTGGCCCGAGGACGGCGGCGTGTATCTCTGGGTCAAGCAGGCGTTCGGGCCGAAGTGGGGGTTCGTGGCGATCTTCATGCAGTGGGTCGAGAATCTGCCATGGTTCCCGATGGTGCTGACCTTCGTCGCGGCGGCGCTCGCATATGCGTTCGGCATGCCTGACCTTGCGGGGAACAAGTGGTTCGTATTCGCGGCGATTATCGTGACGCTCTGGCTGTCGACGTGGCTGAACTTTCACGGCGTGAAGCTGTCGGCCTTCCTGAGCAGTTCCGGAGCAATGCTCGGGACCGTGATTCCGGGCGTGCTTATCGTTGCCCTGGCGATCTGGTACTTCGCCGCGGGCAATGCGCCGGTGATCCAGTTTTCGCCCGGCAAGCTGGTTCCGTCGCTCGGCAACCTCGGACAGCTGATTCTGCTGACCAACATGATGGTTGCGCTTTCCGGCATGGAAATGTCCGGCATTCACGTGACCGAGATGAGGAATCCGGCGAAGCAGTTTCCGAAAGCGATCTTCATCGCGACCGCGCTGGTGATCGTGCTTTCGATCCTCGGGGCGCTGGCGATTGCGCTTGTGATTCCGGAGAAGAACATCGGCCTTGCCGCCGGGGTCTGCCAGGCGTTTGACCGGATGTTCTCGATCTTCCACCTGTCGTGGCTCACGCCGGTCGTCAGCATCCTGCTCGCCTACGGGGCGCTTACGATGGTCGTGACCTGGGTGCTCGGTCCGTCGAAGGGTATGCTCGAGGTCGCGAAAGAGGGGTATCTGCCGAAGTTCTGGCAGCAGCGCAATAAAAGCGGCATGCCGGCCCGGATCCTGATTCTTCAGGCGACGCTCTCGTCGCTGCTGGCGACGGCGGTGCTCTTCATGCCGACGATCAACGGCGCGTTCATCCTGATGGCTGCGCTGACCGCGCAGCTTTACATGATCATGTACATCCTGATGTTCGCGGCGGTGATCCGCCTGCGCTATTCGCAGCCGGACAAGGCGCGCCCGTACCGGATCCCCGGGGGGAAGCCCGGCGTATGGATCGTTGCGGGCATCGCGTTTCTGACCGCTTTCGCCGCGATTCTGGTCGGGTTCATTCCGACGGAGGGGGTCCGTGTGAAGGGAGCGGAGGCGAGTTTCCTCTACATCGCGTTCCTGCTGTTCGGAATGGCGTTCTTCGTCACGCTGCCGCTCCTCTGCTACCACTTCTATATGAAGAAGGATGCGAAAGCGGCCGCCGCGGAGACGAAGGCGGCTGTAAAAAGCTGATCAGTGCCGGAAGAAAAAGCAGCGGCCGCCGGAAACAACGGCCGCTGTTTTTTTATTCAAATGTCTGGAAAAGGGCGAGGACGGCATCGGCGAAAAGCTTCATGCCCTTCCGGTTCGGGTGGTTGATGTTGTTTACCATCAGCGTATTGTATGGAATTCCCTGCCTCCAGAGGCGGCCGTAGCGTTTTGATGCGTCGGCCAGTGCGATTCCGTGTTTTGCCGCGAAATCACGCAGCAGCCCGACATAGGGGCGCGGATCGTCGTCAATCTCTTTCTGGCGGTCGAGCTCCATCCAGTCGGGCCGGATGTAATGCGGCGCGAGGATCAGCCATTCGGCATTGATGGATTCGAAATCCCTGCGGAACGCTTCATACTGTTTGCTGAATTCCGGTTCCCGGAGCCCGGCATCGTTCACGAACTCCGAGATGATGAGATCCGGCCTGGGGCCGAGGACCTGCTCCCGGTAGCAATGCGGGCTCCCGGCCGGTTCATCGACGAAGTTCCGGGAACAGCGGCCGCCCCAGGCGGCGGTGAGCAGCTCGATCCGGGCGTCGGGGAATTGCTCCCGCAGGCGGGCGGCGGTCTGTTCCTGCCAGCGCTCTTCCTGAGCGAGGTAGGAGCCCGCCGTCACGCTGTCACCCCAGGCGAGGATCCGCAGCGGTTCGCCGGACTCCAGCTTCGCATACGTCTTCGGCAGCAGCCGCGCGGCGGTGCCGGGCGGGGACTCTTCCTCCGGATACTTCTCTTCGAGCACCGGATACAGCATCGACTCGTCGAGCCGGTCCGGATTTCCCTGAAAATGAATATTGCCGATCCGGCGTTCCCCGTATTGCAGAGCGGGCGGCTCCGGCGTCGCCATATGCGGCATTCCCCGGCGGTATTCCAGTTCGCCGGAGGCCGTCAGGACCACGGAGTCGAGCCGTTGCGGAAAACAGCGGTAGGAGGCGCGGACCGTCGCACCGGCCGGGATCCGGCCTTGCGGGATCCGGCCGATCGAGCCCCATTTCAGGTCGCCCCTGTAATCCCTGCCGAATTCATACAGCTCGCCGGATTCGCTCTCCAGACGGAGTGAAGCCGGGTCGAGCGCGCCCGCCGCGCTGCATTCGGAGGCGGCAAGCTGCGGCAGCAGAAAGCCGTGCTGCCAGCCGCCCCACGCCTCGGCGTAGTCGGGAAAATCCGGAATGCGCAGCTTCACGACCTCCACCGCGTCAGGCGGTTCGGCCTGCACGGTTTTGCGGATGCCGCGTCCGGGGGAGGCGACCGCCTCCACTTCAAGGGTCCAGGGGAGATTCGGAACTGTCTGCAGTCTCATAAGCCGCCCTCTGCCGGTTGAGTTGGAATTGCCGTCGGCCGCGCCCCGGATAACCCGGATCAGTCCACGTCGTCGAGTTCGAGATCAGAGAAGTAGATCGTGCCCGAAGAGTTCTGCAGCCCGATCGAAATGACCACGGACTTCGCATCGGCCGGGATCGTCGCCAGGGTCCTGACCTCGCGCCAGCCGAAGGTTCCGGTCAGCTTGGGCTGCACGTCAGGGTAGTTCACCTTGCCGTCGGCGCCCGTGACCGTGAGCATCATCTTGACGCCGAGATACGGTTTCGGCGGAACGGAGATGTCTTCGCCCTTGATTTTGGCGGTGAGCTTCAATGCCTTGCCGCGAACTTTGCTGATGTCCACCGGGAACTGCACCATGGCGCCCTTCGCCGCGTCGGTCGCGGTGATTTTGACGGCGCTTTCGTCGCTCTCGGGGCCGCCGGCCGGCAGGAACGTCATGGCCTTCGCGTTTCTCCACTTCGCAACCGCTTCCTGCGAACCGAGCATGTTATCGTAAATGTCGCCGGCGCTTGCGGCGACGCTTCCGAGCAGCATGGCTCCGAACAGGGTCGTGGTCAGAAATTTCATCATTCTCCTCCTTGGTGATGAGTTTTCGGTTGGAGATAAACTAACCGTGTTTTTATGAAAAGTCAAATCCGGCGGTTGAAAAAAAGCGGTTCGGCGTGTATGTTCTGTCGTTTAATCCATGGAGGACAAAGTGAAAATTTCGGTCGTGACCATTGTGCGGAACAATGTTTCGCAGATCGGCGGGACGATGGACTCCGTGCTGAACCAGGGATATCCGGAGCTGGAATATATCGTGATCGACGGCGCCTCCACCGACGGGACCGTCGCGGAAATCGAAAAACGCCGCGACCACCTCGGCTGCTTCGTCTGCGAACCGGACCGCGGCATCTATGACGCGATGAACAAAGGCATCGCCCGGGCGACCGGCGACGTGATCGGGATCATCAACTCCGGCGACCGGTATTATCCCGGCGCCCTGGCGCTGGTCGCGGAAAGCTTCGCGGGGCGCGATCTCGGCAATTCGATCTTCTGGGGCGACGTGGTCTACCAGAAACAGGGGCGCATCCGGGGCTTCCGCCCGGAGAACCGTTTTCGCGGGGCGTTTGCGCCGCATCCGTCGATGTTCGTGCCGCGGCGCGTCTATGAGCATATCGGCGTTTACGACGCCTCGTTCCGCCTGCTCGGGGACTACGACTTCATGTACCGTGCAGTCAACAAATTCGGGCTCGACGTGATCTATGTCCCGGAGAAAATCGCCTTCTACCGCGAAGGCGGCCTGTCGGACCGGAACATCGCCGCATGCCTGCGCGACGAGCTGCGGGTCAAGCTCCGGTACGGGCAGCTTCCGCTGAAAGCCAAAACCGAATATTTTCTGAAGTTAATCAAGAATCTGCCGAGAATCATGCTTGCAAAATAATGAAACGGGATTATATTAACCGGATGTATGTAAGTTGAAATCGGATATTTACAGATAACTCAAAGGAGTACCATAAGATGTATGCGATCATCAAAACCGGCGGTAAGCAGCTGAAAGTCAAAACTGGCGACATTGTGGATATCGAAAAGCTCGACATCGAAGTCGGCGGCAAAGTCACCTTCGAGGAAGTCCTCGCGGTCGGCGAAGAAGGCGGCAAGCTCAATGTCGGCACCCCGAAGCTCGAGGGCGCGACGGTTTCGGCCGAGGTCAAGGATCAGTTCCGCGGCAAGAAAATCGTCGTCTTCAAGATGAAGCGCCGCAAAAGCTACCGCCGTACGCAGGGCCATCGCCAGAGCCTGACCCGTGTCGAAATCGGCGAAATCAAGGCATAATCCGAAGGAAGGTGCGTCATGCAGTATGATGCGAACGGAGCTCTGCTCTCGACCGAGATTCCGGGCGTTCCTCTGATTAACCGGGGGAAGGTGCGGGACGTTTACGATCTCGGCGACGCGCTGCTTTTCGTGGCGACCGACCGGATCAGCGCGTTCGATGTGGTCATGCCGTGCGGGGTTCCGCGCAAGGGCGAGGTCCTTACGCAGATTTCTCTCTTCTGGTTCGACCTGATGCGCGATATTCCGAACCACCTGATTTCCGCCGACGTCACGACGCGTCCGGAGCTGGCGGCGTACGCAAAAGATCTGCAGGGGCGGTCGATGATCGTCCGCAAGGCGAAAGTCATGCCGGTCGAGTGCATCGTCCGCGGCTACCTCGTCGGCAGCGGCTGGAAGGATTATCAGAAGAGCGGCATCGTCTCCGGCATCAAACTGCGTGAAGGCTATCAGCAGGCTTCGAAACTCGATGCTCCGCTTTTCACTCCGTCGACCAAGGCGGAAATCGGCGCCCACGACGAAGCGATCTCCTATGAAGAGGTCGCAAAGCTGATCGGCGAAGAGAAGGCGGCTGCGCTGCGCGACCTCTCCCTCAGGATTTACACCACTGCCCGTGATTATGCCGAAAAGCGCGGCATCATTGTGGCGGATACCAAGTTCGAGTTCGGTGAACTTGACGGAAAGATCATTCTCGTCGATGAGGTGCTGACTCCGGATTCAAGCCGTTTCTGGCCCGCCGATCAGTACAAGGTCGGAACGAGCCCGGTCAGCCTCGACAAGCAGTATGTGCGCGATTACCTTGAGACGCTCGACTGGAACAAGACCGCGCCGGGCCCGCAATTGCCGGCCGACGTGGTGAACAAGACCACCGAGAAGTACCTCGAGGCTTACCGGATGCTGACGGGGAAATCCCTGTAAGCGGAAATATGCTTCGGAAAGGGCGGCCCTGTGCCGCCTTTTTTATTCATTGAAAGTGACCAGAATACCATGTTTGCGGATCTCTATGCCGGGATGGGCCCGGTGCAGATTGCGATCCTGATCGTGAGCGCGATCCTGATCGGAATCAATAAAACCGCGATTCCGGGAATCGGCGTGCTGCCGGTCATCATGCTGACGATGGCTTTCGAAAGCAGGCTCTCGACCGGATTGCAGCTCATCATGCTCGTCATGGCGGACCTGATGGCGGTCGCCTGGTACCGGCGCAAGGCGGATTGGAAGATTATCTGGCGGCTCCTGCCGTGGGCCTGGACCGGCCTCGCGGTCGGCGCGGTCGTCCTGTGGCTGCTGCCGGAGGGGAACGACCGCATCATGCGCATGCTCATCGGCGGGATCGTGCTCGGGCTCGCCATATTGAACTTTGTCCGTTCCCGGGTCGCGCCGGATAAGATCCCCTCCGGGAAAGCCGCGGCCGGTTTCTACGGCACGCTGCTCGGCTTTACGACCCATCTTGCGAATGCGGCCGGTCCCGTCGCCGCGATCTATTTTCTCGCGATGAAGCTTCCGAAGGACAAATACATGGGCTGCAACGCCTGGTTTTTCATGATCATCAACTGGACGAAGATGCCGCTTTTCATCATGGACGGGCGTATCACCGCGGATGCGCTGAAGGTCGACCTTGCGATGATTCCCTTTCTGCTTGCGGGCGGAGCACTCGGCGTCCTGATCATCTCGAAAATGCCGCAGAAGCTCTTCGAGAACATCATTCAGGTCATCGTCGTGCTCTGCGCCGTATACCTGTTCTTCTGACCTTCGGGTTTCGGTTTCAGAGCCGGCCGTCAAGAACCGGCAGCGCCACCTCGGTTCCGGCCGGGACTGCGTTGACCGGCCCGCGCGGCATCGGCTCCAGGTTGGAAGCGGGGAAACGCACCGCAGGGTCGTCCGCCACGCCGCCGACCGGCACGGCCAGCAGCTCGCCGATCGCCGGAAGCGCGTCGAGCTTCAGCCGCAGCAGATTGCCGTCCCAACGGCACTCTGTGACCCGGTACGAACGCTTTTTGCCCTTCAGCTCCCGTCCATTCATCAGGGCGGCGGCATCCGCGCCGAGCCGCTGGTCGAACACCAGTTGGAGCGTGTCGCCGTCCCGGCGGATTTCGCAGAGTCGGGGTGGCAGCGAATAGATCTCCCAGCGCAGGCCGAATTCGTAGTAGGTGGTGGTGTCCACCCCGGCCTCCTTGCACGCTTCGTAGAACTTCTTCCGCCATGCGGGGTCGCGGCGGGAGGGGCCGAGCGAGCCGAGATCCGCCTGCATTCCGACCTTCACCGCGGGATCCGCGGCGCGGACCGCGTCGAAAAAGGGTTTGTAAGCCAGCGGATAATCCCCCGGCAGTACCGGATTCGCCCAGTCGGGCGCGTGGGTCTGGATGAAGTGCAGATCGGGTTTCACGCGCCGGATCATCGCGGTGATGTCGTTGCCCTCCCATTCGCGCAGCTTCGCGACACCGTCCGGAATGTTGATCCCGAGCGTCCAGGTCGCGAAGAGAATCTCCGGCATCGCTTCCCGCGCCCCGCCGGGGCCGTTGATGATGTCGTCGTAGAAATCGTCGATGGTTTTGACCCGGTATTCGACCAGCTCCCGGTAGAGTCCGGTATTGGTTTTGAAATAGTCCGGATCGGCGGGATCGGTGAAATTCGGGAACTTCGCATTGCCGGTCGCCGCTTTGAACGCCGCCTGAAAGCCGGGGCTGACGTCGCCGTAGAACGGCGGATTCTTCTCCGGGCCGTCGTAGACCGGATACATGATTTCAGCGAAGGTGAATGCATCGAAGCGGTGCCGGGTGAGCATGCCATTCAGGTACTTTTTATACCATCGGTTGTACTCCGGGTAGACGAAGCCGATGAAGCGGTAGAGATCCATCTCATTGCCGGTGAACCGGATCAGCCAATCCCGCCATCCGGCCGGCAGCCGCTCGGCCAGCTGCGCTTCGTCCCAGTAGACCAGGCTCGGCAGCGTCATGAGCCCGACGCCGAGCCCCTGGCGCTGCATCTCGCCGACCAGCCCGGAGCGCAGCCCGGTATCCATGCCGGTGTAGTAGTAGACCGCCTCGAAACCGTTGACCCGCAGCTCGGAGGCGATGCTCTCGCCGGAGCGGTTATGATAGTACGGAAACGCGGTGTCGATCTGGGTGGTGCGGCCGTGCAGCAGCTTCTCCCGCCGCGCCTTGCGCGCCTCCGGCGTATCGTGGAATTCGTGCGGCGGTATTGCACCCGGCAGGTCGATCGCGCCGACCGTGACCCGCATCGGCGCGCCCGCGTCGTGCAGGCAGATCAGCATCGACACATAGTCCTGCCAGTTGAAGCGGCCGGAGTTCGGAATATCCACTTTGAGCGGCTGCCCCGGAACAAGCTTGAAGTCGTGCAGCACCAGGTTCCCGGCGTTGCGGCCGGGGCGCAGCGCGACGTAGGCGTAGGCTCCCGGCGCGTTTTTCACATCGGAATGAATCGTGAAGGTCAGCCGTTCGCCCGGCTGCGCCGCCAGTTCGCGCACGATCACCTTGTCGCCCGGGCCGCCCGCGGTCGCCAGTTCCATCGCCGGTGCGCCGTCCAGTGCGGAGAGCGTGACCGCGGGAGCCGGGTTGTCGCCGCCGAAGCCGGTCCAGCTTTTCCGGAGCGCTTCCGTGTCGGCGTAGCTGGTGAAATCCTCGACCGCCGCCGACAGCGCCAGCGGCAGAACCGTGCTCAACAGGCTGATGGATAAGAGCTTTCTCATTCGTCACCTCCCGGCCGGGCTGAAGTGTTCGCAGTAGCGGTCGAAAAGATGGCCGGCGGCACGGTAGCAGGAGTTCGGGCTCATGAAGTGCGAAAATTCGAAGGTGATCGCCTTTTCGATCCCGGCGGCCTTTGCCGCTTCCAGCTTCATTAACATCTTGTCCCACTTGATCGGCAGGAAGTGGATCGGCATGTCGCGGTCGAAGCTTTCGCAGTTGGTCCAGCAGGTCATTCCGTAGCGGTCGGCCAGCTTCTTGTTGACCCGCAGGTAGTCGGCCAGCTCGTGATAGTCGCAGTGGCCGTCCTGAAACGCGACGATATCAACCGCGCCCTGAATTCCTTTCAGGATCTCGTTCCACTCCTCCTCATGCCGGGCGACGCCGATGGAGTCCTCCTTGTACAGCTCCTCGCCCGGCACCGCCGGCTTGATGCCGTCGATATACGGGGAGATCATCGTCGGCAGATTGCCGGAGAGCTGCTTCACATACCGCCCCATTCCGGCATACAGCCCGGTGATTCCGGCGAAGGCCCGGCTGACCTCGAAATTCAGATACCAGCCGCCGAAGGCCCGGCGCTCTCCGTAACGGCTCCACACCTCGTCGGCGACGGCGCGGCTGATTTCCATTTCGCGTTCGCACTCGTGATTGTGCCAGTACCTGCCGGAGTCGTACAACCCGAAATAGAACTTCATGCCGTACTTTTCGGCGAGGTCGAGGAACAGGTCAACGAGGTCCGTCGACGGCTTGTAGCACCCTTCGTGCTCCATCAGGTATCTGGACGGATAGGTGATGAACCGGCGGTGGCCGCAGCGGATCAGGATCACAGTGTCGATTCCGATCGACTTCATCGACGCGAAGTCGCGGTCCCACTCGGCCCGCCCCCAGTTCTGGTGCGGGATGTCATGGCTGATTTCATCGAGGAAGGTTCCGGTTATCTGCATGGGAATGAATCCTTTTTATGGTTCCTGATTTACGGTCAGGCGTGAAATGTAACGGTTGAAAATCATTTTGAAAATCACTCCGGCGGCCAGGCTCACGGCACCGCACAGGGCGGCTTCCTTATATTTGCCGGCGTAGAGCGTCGAAGCGGTCAACACTCCGGCGGCGATCATTGTGAAACCGACCGCCGCCACGCCGACGCCCGGCAGGATCAGCGATGGCGCGGCCTCTTCCGGCAGCCGCCCTTCGGCGATCAATGCGCGGCGCACGGGCCCCCAGCAGCCCATCGGACGGGCGCGCAGATAGAACTCCTTGAGCACCTCCATATCCTCCGGCCTGGTCAGCAGCGTGACCGTGAGCCAGATGCCGGTGTTGACCGCCAGTGCGACCACCGCCTGCAGCAGCTGCATATTCTGCGCCTCGGCGGGGCCTCTGGCGATTTCAGCGGCCCACCACGGGATCAGCGGCAGCAGCTGTCCGCAGATCAGGTAGACCACCGGCCCGGCGACCACCGACGCACACCACCCTTTGAAGTTGATCCGCCAGTACCACCACTGCGCCCAGCCGAACGCCGCCGAGGTGCCGAATACGCCGAGCACCACCACCGCGATGCCGAGCAGGGAATCGGCGGCGAACACCACCCCGACCGACAGCACCGCAATGCCGAGCATCAGCAGCCGTCCGATCCAGACCTCGCGGCCCGGCTTCGGCTCTCCGACCAGCGGCCGCCACACGTCGTTCAGCAGGGTCTGCGAACCGTAGTTGAGATGGGTCGAAATCGTGCTCATCACCGCCGCCAGCAGTGCCGCGACCGTCAGGCCGACGCCGCCCTTCGGCAGGAATTCAGAGAGCATTTTCCCATAAGCGAACTCCCGTTCCGCCGGGGAGGCGGTGTAAAACTCCGGGTAACGCGCCAGCAGCCCCATCGCGGGCAGCATCAGCATCAGCAGCATCGCGAACAGGATCACTTCACCCCAGACGCCGACCTTCGCCGCCTCGCGGTTGCTGCGGCAGGAGAAGAGCCGCTGACCGTCGGCGCCGACCGCACTGCCCGCGCCGACCGACACGATCACCATCCAGGCGAAGATGCTCAGCGGGCTCAGTACCGGATTATCCGTCTGCGGCAGGACCGACAGAATCGCGCCGCCGGTTTCGGGCCCGGCCGCATTCATCACCGCCTCCGCCAGCCCGGAAGGGCCGCCGAACGCCCAGAGCACCGCGCCGACCATCACCAAATTGGCCGCGAGGATCACAAAGCCCTGCATCGCATCGGTCAGCAGCACGCCCGCGAGGCCGCTGGTCCACACGTAGACGGTCAGCAGCGGCAGCACGATCAGCAAAGTCACCGCTTTGCTGTCGATCCCGAAGATCGGGGCCGCGACGAGGTGGATGCCGATCAGCCCCGCACCGATCCACGGCACCATGCCGATCAGCACCGAGGTCAATGATGAATAGACCCGCGCGAATTTGTTGCCCGCGCCGAACCGGAGGTGGAAGAATTCCGGGCCGGTCTTGATTCCCATCTGCCGCCAGCGTACCGCGAACAGGATCGCCGCCAACAGCAGCGCCATCCCGAAGCGGGAGAGGAAGAACCAGCAGCCGGAAAGCCCGGTCACCACCGCGATGCCGCAGTAGAGCGGCGCGACGTCGCTGTTCAGCGCGGTCGCCGCCACGCTCATGCCGTTCAGCCAGCCGGGCATTTTCCGCCCGGCCAGATAGTAGTCGTCCTCTTTGGAGTTGTTCATCCCCAATAGTTTGCTGCCGAAAATACCGAGCAGCAGTGAGGCGACCAGATAGACGCCGATGATGATCGGGTCGAGCGCCAGAAGTTTTTCAGTCAGCATGGATTCTCCTCCGGTAATCGCAGTAGAGCTTCACGGTATCCGGCCCGCCGGGAGTCAGCCGGGAGCCGGGGGCGTTCAGCAGGCCGGGGAACTGGTAGCAGAGCACCTTTTCAAAGCTCCGGTAGTTCTCCAGCTCGTAAAAGATTTCATCGACCGGACGCGGATAGAGGGCCATATCCTCCTTGAAGAGAAAAATCTCCATATCCAGCCACAGATGCGCGCCATTTTCGTCGGCGATCGACTGCATCAGCGCGATCGCCTGCTCCGGCGCGAGATCCCCCTCCGGCATCCGGTTGAAGCCGAACGGGCAGAGGATATCCAGTTCGCGCGCCAGCAGCTTCCAGCTGTCGAGCGCCGACGGCACCTCGAAACAGTTCGGCGCCAGCATCACCGGCAGCGTCGGGTCGAGCTCGTCGCGCAGTTTGCCGAATTCACGGAAAAAGGCGGCGATCTCCTCCGGCGTTTCCGTACTCCGGTTCAGGTTGCCGAACACCTCCTCGGAGATGTACCAGCCGTAGAAGGAGCTGTGGCGGCCGTACCGCTTCCACACCTCGCGCGCCACCCGGCAGTGCCAGTCGAGCGATTCCGGCGTGAAGTCGAACCACGCATACATCCCGATCCCCGGCAGCACCGCCATCCCCAGCTCGTCGGCGGCGGAGAGGATCGCTTCGACCGGATCGTCGCAGCCGGTCTCCATCCGCCCCGGAAACAGCTCCGACGGATAGAACGCCCGCCCCTGATAACCTGTTTCCGGAATCCGGTGTTTGCCGTAATACTCCTGATTGCGGAACAGCTCCTGCAAAATCACCACATCCATGCCGATCCCGTGCATCGAGCGGATCAGCTCCCGCCAGTCATCGGCGGTGAACTTCCGCAGCTCCCTGTTCCAGAGCCGCCCTTCCTCCTCGCTCCAGTGGTACAAACCGCACCACGCGCCGTCGATCCGGCCGGTGGAACGCGATTCGACATCCACGATTTCAAGCGGTTGGGCGGCAGCGGCGATCACGCTTCCGGCTTCGTCCAGCAGTTCGAACTTCACTTCGACCCTGCCGGCAAACCGGGTCAGGTCGAGTTTCCGCACTCCGGAGCACCAGCCCGCCGCATTCGGTTCGCCGGGCTTCTGCCGCATGACCTCATTCCCGGCCAGCGTCAGGCGGAGCTCCGCCGGAGCCGCGCTGCGAAACGCATAGCGGGCATCCACCGGCACCCGGCGGCTCACCGGGGAAACCGGCAACAGTTTCAATGAAATTTCCATCGTATTATCCTTTCAACTCCTCTTTCAGCCATCGCTGCAGACGGCCGTAACTCGGCCGGATTTCATGCGCCATTGACGGTTCGTCGATGATCTCCTTCGGCGCTTTGACGCTGTTATAGGCGGCGTAGACCGATTCGGGCGGACACACCTCGTCCCGCCACCCGGCGATCATCTTTACCGGGCATTGAATCCGGGCCGCGAAATACGCGGCGTCGAAGAGCCCCATCCGATCGAAGCCGTGCTGCCGGAACTGCGGCCAACCGCTCTTTTCGCCGCCGAAGTCGCAGAAGGCGGGGACATTCACCGCCACTGCGCGGAAGCGCGGAACCAGTCCGGCCAGCATCAGCGCGAAGCCGCCGCCCTGGCTTGAACCGAAGATGCCGATCCGCTCCGCATCCGCGAACGGCTGATCCGCGAGCCACTCCACCGCCCGTGCGATTCCAAGCAGCGCGGAGCGCATCAGGCTGTGCTCCGGTGACTCCGCACCCCGGTAGATGTACAGTTTTTCCCGGTTGAACGCCTCATAACGCCGTTCGTTTTCCGCGCAGTCCCCGGTCGTTTCATACGGGAACACGTTGCAGCGCAATGCCGCAAAGCCCTCGTCGGCCGACTCCGCATCCGGCCCGGTTCCCGGCCCCGCTCCCGGCACCGACACCAGCGCGGGGAACGGTCCCGCGCCGGCCGGCCGCGTCAGGAAACCGTAGATCCGCCCGCCGCCGACCGTCGCGAAGCTGATCCGGCATACCTCGCGCCGGTCGTTGCACAGCGCCTCGATCCGCGTCCGGCAGACATCTGCCGGAATCGCCGACACTTCAGCCAGCCCGCTGCGCCAGAATTCGTTGAACGTTTCCGGCTCCGGCAGCGCCGGACGAATGTTTTTCCGGGTGAATACCGCCGCTTTCTCCCTCCGGTCAACTCCCGGAAGCGCCTGCGGCACCTCTCCGTACTGCATCAGAAGCCCCACAGGGTTCCCGGTTCCGGATACTGCGTATTGCCCTCAAACACATCCTTGTAGGGATTGTCGTCCGCCGAGTAGTTGATCGACAGCTTCGTCGGGGATTTCCGCGCAGCGGCGTGACCGTCCAGGAACAGCGCATTCGCTCCCTGGCTGTGCCGGAGGTCGATGATCGAAAAGCTCCCGGTCGTATTATACTGCTGGATCAGGTTCGGCGTGAACATCCGCATCCCGCCGCTGCTGTTGCCGCTGGCCGTATCCGCATTGCTCAGGGTCATCGACGGCGACTTCGCCCGGCTCAGCTTCCGCGACACGAAGTTATCATTCTCATAAGGCGCGCAGGATTCATTCAGCGCATAGTGCGGCCACTCGAAATTCGCATTGCCGGTGAAAGCATCGGCCTCCGAAACATTCTTCCAGTTGATCGTTTCGGTTTTCACGGAAGGGCACCCCATCACTCCGCCGGTAATCATCCGGTTGCCGATCAGGTACTCGGTCCACCAGGCGCCGCTTCCATTCACAACCCGCTTCATCGGCGGCAGCAGCCCGCCGTTCGCATCCGCATAGAGCTGCATCCCTGTGCCCAGCTGCTTCAGGTTGCTCAGGCAGCTTGAAGCATGTGCGCTCTCGCGCGCCCGGTTCAGCGCGGGCAGCAGCATCCCCGCCAGAATCGCGATGATCGCTATCACCACGAGCAGCTCGATCAAGGTAAAATGTCGTTTCATGGTCGGCTCCCTTTTTGTTGCTTCAAGGTTGAAGCAGATGTTTCCTGAAAAAGCGGAGACCCGTCCCCGCTCCGGAGTCATTTCAGTTCAGACACTGAAGCGCCACCTCTTCCACCGTTACATTGAACTGTCCCGCCGTCTTGTGAAACGAAATCACGATCAGGAACCGGTCCAGCTTCGCGAATTCGGGAGAATTCAACACATACTCCCCCGTCTTCTCCGTCGGCACGATCTGCATTTCGGCAAAGTTCGGCTGCCCTTCGTCGCGGCGCGCCCCGAATACGATCACGCCGGACTTCGCGTTGCCGGGAACCCCCGCCAACCGGATCAGCAGCCCCGACGCTCTGCCCGGAGCCGGATTCTTCACCGCATGCTTCACCGCCGCATAGGTCCGGTTCCCGGTCGCGCAGCGCATCGCCGGCCTGCCGCTGACGGTCACAAGCTCCATTTGCTCCGGACCGGGATTTCCGGCATCAAAGCCCGGCCACGCCTGTTGCAGCGCCGCGCTGTCGGCGGCCTGCGTGAAACCGTCCACCGGCAGCAGCTCCGCCGCGGCGACGGCCACATCGTCGACGGTCGCCGTCAGGGAAGCGCCGGTCTTGTTGAACATCAGCAGCACCGCAAATTTTCCCAGTTTGCCGAGTCCGGCTGCCGGAACCGTGACCGTCTGTGCTTCGCCGGAGCGCAGCGGAATCACCATGCGCCCGAGATCGGCGCCGCCCTTTTCGGCACGCACCGCCACGGTCAGCACCGCATCCGCCGGGTTCGCGGCGTTTCCTTTCACGGTCAGCTTCACTCCGGCGGCTTTCGCGCCGAGCGGATTTGCCAGCTCCCGGCAGAGAATGGAGTAGTCGCGCGCCGCCGTCACCTGCATCGCTTTGCCGTTCAGAGTGCCGATCCCGACCGTCTCCGGCGCGGGATTGCCCGCATCGAATTCCTGCCAGACCTGCCGCAGCGCGGCTGCATCCGGATAAGTTTCAAAGTCCTCCGCCGCCAGCAGCAGCGGCATCAGCAGCATCGGAAGCCATCTTCTTTTCATGATTGCAACTCCTTGATTATCGAGAGATCTGCGTCGTTTTTCTGACCACCAGCGGAGCGTTCAGCTGCTGGGATTTCACAGGTTTTCCGGCGAAAAGGTCCAGCATCATCCGGGCCGCCAGCTGCCCGATCTGCTCCTTGGGCTGCGCCATCGTACTCAGCGGATAGACCATCTGCTTGGCCGCGATCTCCAGGTCGTCGAAGCCGATGATCGCCAGTTCCTCCGGAATCCTGCGCCCCAGTTCCAGCGCGGCCTGAATCGCCCCCAGCGCCGCCACATCTGACGCGGCGAAGAGAGCGGTTATTCCGGGATGTCCGGTCAACAGCTCCAGTGCCGCCTCGCGCCCGGCTTCGATCGACATGAAGCATCCGCAGAAGCAGCGCTCCGTTTCCAGGTTGTGGGCACACATTGCGGCGTCGAAGCCGTGATGGCGCGCGACCAGCTCAGGCGATTCGTCGTCGTGAGCGATAAAGCCGATCTTCCGGTGGCCGAGTCCGATCAGGTGCTCGGTGGCTTCGCGGCCGCCGGTCAGGTTGTCCACCGTGACCGCGTATTCGCCGAATTCAGGAAAATGGTTCATCACCTGAATCACCGGAACGCCGATCTCTTTCAGGCTCTCCGCCAATCCGAGCTGATGGCGCTGCGGATACAGGATGATGCCGTCCACATTGCGCTGCATCAGCCGCGACAGCACCCGCTGCTGCCGGTTTTCATCGAAATCCAGCGAATCGAGCAGCAGCGTGAAATCGTGCTCTCCCGCCACCTCCTCGATACCGGCGATGATGTTGCCGAAAAAGCTGCTGTTCAGGTACGGCACCAACACCCCGATGAAGCTGCTGCGATGGGTGACCAGCGAGCGGGCCGCGACATTCGGAGTATACCCCATTCTGCGGGCGGCCTCCTGAATTTTCCTGCGGGTTTCGGGCGACAGGCGCCCGGTGTTGTTCAGCCCGGTCGAAACCGCTTTGACCGACAGCCCCAGCTCCTGCGCGATATCCTTCAGAGTTACTGTTGAATTCTTCCTGACCATTCCTGATTCTCATTTTTTGCTTCATCGTTGTAGCACTGTGGATAATTATACCAGATTTCATGGTAAAAAGCAAGAGGTAAAAGTAAAAATTTTCACTTTTTTCGATATTGAAAATTGGAAAAGAAAACGCACCCTCCTGAAAACCTGCCTGTCGCATTCAGTCTGCCGGATTTAAGAGTATCGCTGCTTCTCTGATGCTGTCGGCAGAATCCGAAATGAAATAAAAAGAGAGGGCAATAAATGATAAATTGCTGTTATAAGCCTGTTTAAAGTGTCAGTTTCTATTGATTTTGAATAAATACCCTTGATTTTTCTATTTTCAGCATCATCTTATAAAGGATGATGATTATTCGGAAACGATAAGCGGCGTGCGGGTTCAATGAAGCTGAAATTTCACAAGATTCTGAAGGGGATTCTGCTGACTTCCGTGGCGTCTCTGGTCAATACCTATGGTCAGGAGGCAGTCGCCAGTCCGGTTTTTTCCGGCAGCAGTTATACGGAAGACCGGAGCAGACAGAAGAAAAATACATCCGACTCCCTGATTCTGGCGCGTCACGGCAAGGGCTCTCTGGTGCTCTCCGCGCACCGCAGCCACAGCAGTCACAGTTCGCATTCGTCTCACTCGTCGCATCGCTCAGGCAGCGGCGGTGGTGGAGGGCGCTACTATGTGCCGCCGTCTCCTCCCGCTCCGACTCCGCTGCCGGCTCCGATTCCGCAGCTGACTCCGAGGCCGGTTCCCAACTCGACCCCGCGGCCGTTGACACGACCGGTCAGCCCGGATCCGGTTCCGGAGGAGAAGCCGGCTTCCCGGCCTGTCGCTGCACGTCGTTACGCCCTGGGAGAGCGCGGAATTCAGGCCGGATATTACGGTGCGGATGTCGCCGAGTTGGTGAGGCTTCTGGTTAAGCACGGTTTTTTCTCCGATTCTGCGGTTATGAAAAACAGCTCCGGCGAAGTTGTTTTCGACAGCGGGGCGGTTGCCGCCCTGAAGCTGTTTCAGCAGGCGTGCGGCCTCTATCCGGACGGTTTTGCCGGCAGTACGACTGTAAAGGCCCTGAAGCTGTGGGACCTGATCAATCCGGACCGGGTCGCCGTGCTCTCCGGATTTCTGGTGGAATACGGATATATGACAGAAACCGACCTGAAAAATGATGCATCCGGCAAGCCGCTTTGCACCCCGAAGATGATGGAGGCAGTTGCGCTTGTCGGCATTGAAACCGGATTGAAAGCCGACGAGCTGGCAGAGGCCGCCGATTGCCGGAACGGCATGAAAGGCTGGGAGTGGAGCGAACTCCTGCGGCTGCTGGCTGCTCGGGGGTATCTTTCGGAACGCGACCTTGTGAAAAACAATTCCGGTACGGTGATCGGAACGCCGGTTGTCCGGAGTGCCATCCTCCGAGCCCGGAAGGCCGCGGGACTTGCCGCGGCCGGGAAGGCCGATGCCCGGCTGCTCGGGTGGCTGAAGCAGAAAGAAGAAGGAGCCGCAAAGTGACGGGCGGACTGTGCCGGGTGGATCCGGCAACCGTCAGTCTGGAGGTTGATCCGTCGATTTACGGCGACGCGGTGATTTCACGTGTGCTGTACTGGCTGGTGCCGGACTATCTCATCGGGCGGAACACCCTCCCTGACGGTCTTCTGCACATCACCCTGCACCGGAAGGCGGGCGAAATTTCACAGGAGGAGCTGGCGGCGCTTCAGGAGCGTCTGAACCGGGATTTTATCGACTGTAAACTGCGGGAGATCATCGAGCGGGAGACGCGGGACATCCGCACGATTCTTTATGTGAAGGCGTTCGCCGACTTCGAGGAGCCGGACGGGGACGGGGAAACGCAATGAACGGCGGGTACTTTCTCATGCCGTTCCGGTTCCGGCGCCTGAGCGGGCGGGAACTGCTGGTTAATGAGGCCGGTGATTTTCTGATTGTTCCGCCCGGAACCGTCGAACGGATCGTGAACCGGCGGGTTTCGCCGGAGGAAGAACTGTATAAAGACCTGAGCGCCTCCTTTTTCATCAGTGAAGCCCCGGTTCCGGAGTGGCTCGATCTGTATGCGGTGCGGCTGCGCACCCGGAAGGCGTTTCTGAATGAATTCACGACTCTGCATATTTTTGTTCTCACATTGCGGTGCAACCAGAATTGCACCTACTGTCAGGCGTTGAGCCGGGACCATGACGCCGTTGGATGCGATATGCCGGAAGCCGCGCTGCTGCGGTCGATAGACCTGATGTTCCACAGTCCGTCAAGTTCATTGACCATGGAGTTTCAGGGCGGAGAACCCACGCTGGCGCCCGGACTGCTGCGGCTGGCGCTCGAAACGGCTGAGCGCAAAAAAACGGAGCAGGGGAAGGAACTCACTTATGTGCTCTGTACAAATTGCGTGGAACTCTCTGACGAAGTGCTGGAGCTTTGCCGGCAATACCGTGTGCTGATCTCCACCTCGCTCGACGGCCCGGAATCCCTCCACAACCGCAATCGGGGGCGCGCGGACAGCTTTGCCCGGGTGACCGCCGGAATCGCCCGGGCGCGCGAATGGTTGGGGCATGACCGGGTATCGGCGCTGATGACGGCTTCCGTGGCGTCGCTGTCCGATCCGCGGGGAATTGTCGACTCCTATCTCGAGCAGGGATTCCGCTCCATCTTCCTGCGCGCGCTGAATCCGTACGGACTGGCCGCCCGGGAGGTTGACTGGGGGCAATACCATGAGAAGTTCATCGCATTCTACCGGGAAGCGCTCGATTACATCATCGCCCTGAATCGGGCCGGGACAGGGCTGGTGGAGGAACTGACGCTCCTGTTCCTGCGGCGGATTCTGACGCCGTTTGCCGACGGTTTTGTCGATTTGCGTTCCCCGTCCGGAATCATGTCGGGCGTGGCAGTCTACCACTGCGACGGCTGTGTGTACGCCTCCGACGAATCGCGCATGCTGGCGGCCCGCGGAGACTGCCGGTTCCGGATGGGGGATTCATCGGAACCGTATGAGACGATTTTTCATGGAGAAAAGATGCGGGAGCTTGCAGAGGTAAATGCGGCGGAGGGGCTGGCGGGGTGCTCCGACTGTGCGTTCCAAAGCTATTGCGGCGCGGATCCGGTCCGCAACTACGCGATGCAGCAGGACTGTTATGGATTTCGCCCGGAGTCGGGATTCTGCAGGAAATACACGGCGATCATCGAGCATCTTTTTTCTCTGATGAACGAACGCGGAGAAGAGGTCATGCCGGTATTCCGGCATTGGTTGGCGGAGGGTGATTGATGAACGGCCGATTCCGTTGGGACATTCATTCGAACGACAACACGCTGTTCGTCACCTCCCGGTGCAACAACCGCTGTCTCATGTGCGCCCAGCCTCCGCTGGAACGGAATGACATCGAGTTCCACTTTCGGCAAAATATTGAATTGCTCGAGGAAGCTCCGCCGGAACTGCCGGTGATCGGAATTTCCGGAGGCGAACCGACCCTGGCGGGGGATCTGCTGTTCGAGCTTTTGGAGCGGATTCACCGGAAACTGCCGGAGACCGCTGTTCAACTCCTGAGCAACGGGCGGGCATTTGCCGACCCGGGATATGCGCGGAAACTGACCGGACTGGAACTCGGGCGGCTTCTGATCGGCATCCCGCTGCATTCGGATTTTCACGGAGACCATGACGCGGTTACTCAGGTGAAAGGCTCCTGGTCCGAAACTATGCGCGGCCTGTATCGGCTCGCCTGCTTTGATGTGGAAATCGAACTGCGCATCGTGATTCAGAAGATGAACTGCCGCCGGCTGTTGAAGATGGCGGAATTCATCTGCCGGAACCTGCCGTTCGTCAGTTCAGTGATTTTTATGGGGCTCGAATTCACCGGTTTTGCCGTGCGTTATGAAGCCGAGGTGTGGGTCGATCCGGTGGAATACCGGGATGAACTGGAGAAAGCTGTGAAGCTGCTGGACGATTGCGAAATGCCGG
Organism: Lentisphaeria bacterium; assembly: GCA_018265615.1. Classification (GTDB taxonomy): domain Bacteria; phylum Verrucomicrobiota; class Lentisphaeria; order Victivallales; family Victivallaceae; genus Victivallis. The sequence continues at coordinate 1,034 of JABLYX010000055.1, read as the reverse complement.
TTGCCGTATTTAATCTGCCGCATTGTGTGCTGACGCCGAATTTGCGTGTCCACGCCTGCCGCTCCATCTCTGACTGGAAGGTGTTTTACCCCGGCAGCTGCGCAGGATGTGCCTGCCGCAATGAGTGCGGCGGCCTCTTCTCCACATCGGGGAAGCAAAGCAGAGCGCTGTTTCCGATACAGGCAGATAATTGAAACACTGTTGGCTGAATGGTTCAGAACGAATGATAAAGCATCAACGGCGATCCTGGCGTTGCAGCCGGAATTGCCTGCAATGAAGATGGACAAGGAAGTGTGTTGTCGTGCAATTCGATGCCAGCCGTGTTTCCTCGATTGATGTTGCAAAGTGGTCAGTATACCGCTATGAATTGGAACGGGATCGCAATACCGGGCGTGAATTGATCAAGCAGATTGTGTAAAGTTCGGGGCAATTCGGGGCAATATGAATCAGGGGAGATACATTTCAAAAAAATCCCAATCCCCGTCAAGGTTGAGCTGCTTTGCATATTCGACCAGCTCTCCGGCAAGGTATTGACTGGTGTTGTGTTTCTCATGACAGCCACGCATGATGGTCCTGTGCTCCTCGCAATATTCCGCAGAAGGAGCGGGGGAGGGGAAAGCATCCTTTTACGCCCAAACTCATCTTTGCGGAGAATGCTATTGCAAAGCTGCCTGATTATCGGAAAAAGCTCACCATCCCATTCATGGCTTTTTTGAGAAGCACCGACGGTTCTTTCCTGAGTAACTTACTCTTTTGAGCGGCGGTATTCAAGTTGGAATCTTTGAGAACATGCCGGATTTCGGATATGCCGAGCCGTTTCCTGAAAACCGCCGGAACCCTCATCCTGAAATAGAACGTTCCGTTTTGGTCGGGAAAGTAATCCTTTTCCATTTTTTACACCTCTGTCGGCAGAGGATTTTGTGTATCATTTGTGTACCAAATGTGTACCACGAAAATCCCACCACCATTTTGTTGGTGTAATACTAATTTGCAATCTTAAAGTTAGTAACTATCCAATCAAAAGCGCTGAATGA
>JABLYX010000115.1 GCA_018265615.1 Lentisphaeria bacterium | reverse complement strand
CAGGACCCAATGATTAAGAGTCATTTGCTCTACCGACTGAGCTATGAGCGCACAAAAGAAAAAAATGGTGCGCTCACGGGGACTCGAACCCAGGACCCAGTGATTAAGAGTCACTTGCTCTACCGACTGAGCTATGAGCGCATCACATCATATAATATGCTCCGCAATTCCGCATTTTTCAAGCGGAAAAACGAAAAAAACGTTTTTTTCTGCCTGTGCGGAGCGCGGTTCACGCCTCCTGCAGCTTCGCGTAGATACGCGGACGCAGGTTCGCAAGGTACTCCGGGTCGCGCGGATACTCTTCCATGGTGAATTGCTCCGTCCTGCCCTGTTTCAGGAATTCCAGCACGCGCCGCCGGCCGATTTTCCGTTCGAGCAGCTTCAGCGCGCGCAGGTCCTGCAGGCCGTCGCGGAACACCTCGTGGCGGATCGAATCGAGCGGCTCGCCGTTCCTGCCGGGGTAGACGAGGAACGCGTCGCCGGCCGGGAACGCGCCGCCCGCATCCGTGCAGGCAAACGGGTCGATCAGCCGCCGCGAATACTGCGAGTAGTAGAAATTGAATCCCCACTGCAGGAATCCCGCGAGATCGTAGACGTAGGCCAGCACGCCCATGATCCGGTTCCGCGCCGACGGCATCGCCATCAGGCGGTTCGGGACGAGGTTCTGCTGGCCGCAGCAGTAGTAGGTCCACAGATCTTTGACTTTGCCGACGAACGGTTCAATGTGGTTGTCGGCCGGAACCGGGTGCTGGACGAGCCCGCTTTCGTAGAATTCGATCCGCGACAGCGCTTCGACGGTCGGCAGCCCGTCGAGGAGCGGTGTGACGAGCCCGACCGCGCGGGAGTAGCTCTCAAACTGCGTTTCGACCGGTTCGTCCGAAATCGAGAAGAAACAGCGGTCCGCGACGTCTTTGCCGCGCAGGAACGCGATGAGTTGCGGCATCAGTGCGCGCAGGAACTCCGCATAGGCCGGATCGTCCGACGCGACATGCCAGCCGAAACGCTTCTCCATCCGTCCGTCCGGCAGCGCGCAGACGATTTTCGGCGTGAAGCCGGCGCCCCACTGCGTGAAGAGGTGGCTCATGCCGAACCGCTTGAAGTTGAGCCGGAGCCCCATGTCGAGAAAGCGGCCGAGCTTTCCGAAATCGAAGGCGTAGGTGTCCCCCGCCGGATCGTACATGATGTCGAGCAGTTGGCAGGTGGGGCGTTCTCCATTCTTTTCGGTGTCGAGCGGCGGCGTCCAAAGCGGCGTGTAAAGCGCGTTGATTCCGTGCTGCGCCGCGTTGCGGGCAAACCGTTCGACGATGGCCCAGTGCTCTTCGCTCCACGGCTCGACGCGGTAATAGGCGCAGAGCGCGTCGGAGTGGAACCACTCATAGCGGATCAACTCCTGTTCCGGCAGTGCGAAACCGGCGACTTCGAGCTCGAAGTCCGCTTCGCCGGTCTCCGCCCACTCGTCGTTGATGAAGCGGCTGAACCGGAACCGGAACGGATACCGCCCCGGTTTGCACTCCGCGGGAACCGGGACGGTCACCCAGAGCACGCGCCACTGGCGCGCCAGGATGCGGAAGCTGTCGCAATCCTCAAGTTCTTCGAGCAGATCGGGGTAGAGCCCCGGGGTCGTGCGCAGGTAATACGCATCCGGCGAATCGACGGCAAGGTGGACCGGAACCGAATCGACCGTGCGGACGCGGGCATTCAGGCCGCCATCGAAGGCGACGCGGTACAGGCCGTGCTCATCGCCCGTCTCTTTGACCGCGATCTGGAATGAATAAACCTCGCCCTGTGCGGCGATTCCGGATGCGAGTTCCGGAGCGTTGAGCTCCGCGACGTCGTCAAAAACCTTCTCGAGCGAGCTGATCACCCTGATCTGCATTGCGCAACCTCCACGTAAATTGGTACATATACTCAATATAATCGCGGATTGCGCAATCGCAATGGACAATCAGGGATTCTCTATGGATTTTTCTGCACAGGGGGCGGCTCCGGGAGCTTTTCCGCCTCGTGCCCGACGACGATGACCTTTTCTGGCTCCGTCTCGCGCTGCAGATGGCGGTGCAGCGGCGAAAAGCCGCCGCCGCGCCAGATCAGCACGGCCGCCACGCAGCCGAGCTGGAAGGTCCCCCAGGCCGCGAGAATGGTCAGGAACGTGCTGGCGGTCCGCACCCAGTTCACGCCGTAGCGGCGGCTGCAGTAGAAGCGGATCACTGCCCAGATGACCGCGAGCATGCCGAGGTCGAAAAGCCCGAGTCCGAGCGGCGGGTTGCGGTGGACGAGGAACTGCATCAGCGACGAATCCTGCGCCTGAAAAAGCCAGCTCACGAGCCCTGCCAGCTCAAGCGGCAGGTACGCGAGGAACAGCAGGAACCACATCGCGAATCCGGACGGCTGGTTCGAGCCGAGTTCATACTCCTGACGGAAGCAGATCAGCATCGCGATCACAATGAGCAGCGCGAGCGCTCCGGCGCAGATGTCGAAGCGGCGGTTTGCCTTCTGGAGGCGTTCGCGGCCGCGGCGGGAGACGGTTTCACGGTATCTGGTTTTCTTTGTGCTCGAGCTCATCTTACCGCCTCCTGCTGTTGTCGCGCATGCCGATCTGCTTGACCAGGAGATAGGTGACGTATCCGATGACGATCATCACCAGCACGAGCGCGCTGTAGGCGTGCGGCCACCAGATTCCTTCGGTCATCATCGTGAATTCCGACATGCCGCCGAGTCCGGTGATGACCGTGAGCGGCATGAACACCACGTTGATGATCGCGAGGTATTTCATGATCCCGGCGAGGTTGTTGCTGACGACCGAAACGCGCGCGTCGGACATGCCGGTCAGAATTCCGGCGTAGATTCCGGCGAGGTTGTCGCACTGCTTGTTTTCAACGGTGATGTCGTCGAGAAAGTCGAGCTCCTCCTCGTTGAAGCCGATCTTGTTCGCATCGTTGCGCAGTTTGATCAGCAGCAGCTGGTTCGCGCTTGTGGCACTCTCGTAGTAGGTCAGGCTCTTCAGGAGCGAGAACATGTTCACGAGCGATTTGTTCGTGACGGCGAACTCGATTTTGTTCTCGATTTCGTCCGAAATGTTGCGGATGATCCGCAGATGCTGCAGAAAATGGTGGGTCGAATGGTGCAGCAGCCGCAGCAGCACGCCCTGGATCGTGTTCCCGCGCAGCGGCATGCGGCCGTGCTCGAAGAGCGGCATCGGCTCGGCCTGGAGCACGATGATGCGGTCCTTGAAGAGAAACGCGCCGATCGATGACACCTTGAAGGCCATCGTCCGGTCCACCTGAAAGTTGCGCGGCCGTTTCAGGATGACCGCGATATGATTGTGCTCGTACTCGACACGCGAGATTTCGTCTTCATCGAGTGCGGAGAGCAGCGTGTGCTCGTCGATTCCGCACTGGTCGACAAGATAACGCTTCTCCTCCTCGGTCGGGGCGCTGTAAACCTGAATGATCCCCAGCTGCCCCTCCGGGCAGCTCTGTACACGGCCGTCCACCAGATCGTAACATCTGAACATGGGCAATCCATCCTGTTTTAAAAGGTTTCGACAATGCCGGAATGGATTCCGGCGCCGGTTCCGTCGAACCCGCGACAGGCGTGAAGCCGCACATACGGTACCCCTGAACAGGGGCCGGGGGGCGTTCTTTTGAATGGAAAATCAGCAGGAGACTGTGGAACAAAGAGCGCCCGGCACGGCTTCACGCCATCGGGGTCCAGGATCCTCGCTGATCTTACTCTTTTTCCGTTTCTCTTTCATAAACCTGACTGCTGTTGTGTGAAAGGGCTCGCTTCCGCTCCGGAAACCGCCCCGCATAACCGATAATGCAATATACCGCTGCAACAGCCGTTTGTCAACCGCCGCCGCCGCGGAATGCCCCCGAAACACGCAATTTTCCATTTTTCTGTCTGTCGTGTCTTGACTTTTCCGGAGAGTTGAGGTATAATTGAATTAACATGTTAAGTAATATGGAACGTAAATCATGCCGGAAGCAATGAAAAGCGGCTGCAACATCCGGGAGCTCGCCCGGCACGTCGGTCTTTCGACCTGTACGGTTTCGAAGGTGCTGAACAACTGCGGCGACTTCAAAATACAGCCGGAGACGCGCAGGCGGGTGCTCGACGCCGCGCGGGAGCTCAATTATGTGCCGAACATCAACGCAAGGCGGCTTTTCCGGAAGAAATCCGGAATCATCGGTTTCCTCGTCCCCTCACGTCCGGACGGCGGGAACGTCTTTGCCGACCCGCACGTGTTCGACCTGCTCGGAGGCTTCGAGCGTCCGCTCAAGAGGCACGGGTACAGCCTGCTGCTGCAGTTCTGTGACGATTCCGATGACGAGAACCGCTATTTGAATTTGTTTCGCGCAGGCGGTATCGACGGGCTGCTGATCTGGGGTGCGCATCGTTCGGACCGCTGTTTCAGGCCGTTGCTTGAGGCGGGTGTTCCGCATCTGTTCCTCACGAGCTTTCCGGACCGCCGCGACGACGGCCGCATCAGCTTTGTCGCCGCCGGCTACCGGGCCGGGGCGGAAGAAGTGACGAAGCGGCTTATCGGAAGAGGGGCGCGCCGGATCCTTTATCTCGCCGGGCCTGAAAACAACTCTCCCGTCGAAGAGATGAGCGCGGGGGTCGAGGCCGCCGTTGCCGCCGTTCCCGGCGCGGAGCTGTTCCGTTCGCACGGGCCGTATGTGCGCGAGGACACCCGGCGGCGCATGAAGCGGGCGCTGCAGGAGAGGATTCCGTTCGACTCCATCATCGGGGCGAGCAGCTTTATGGCGCCGGAGATCGACGGGGAGCTGCGGAGCCGCAAGCTCGATCCGGGCGCGTTCCTGTTGGGGTTCCTGGATGCCGCCGTCCGCGCTCCGCGTCCGTTGTGTCCCGCCGTCTATGTGACGGTTGACGATATCCGGCTCGGGGAAGCGGCGCTCGACGGAATCCGCGCACTCGTGGAGCACCCTGACACTCCGGTTCGCCTCCGGCTGCCGATGACGGTCTGCGAGGAACGGGCCGGCTCGTGAGAAAGAAGTAATTTCGCATATTGTACAGTATGTGACGATTGCGGCTTTGCTTTGTCATGGTATAACTCCTTTGGGTTGAGTATAGTTTCCGGCCTCTGGCGGTTAAATCGCTTTGTCTGTCTTTTCTA
>JABLYX010000054.1 GCA_018265615.1 Lentisphaeria bacterium | reverse complement strand
TGATTCCGTCACGGCCGGAAAATCAACTGGAATTTTCGTATTTAACTGGTTATATCGTCTGACCGGCGAGATTCGGGTCGAAGGGATGGCGGAAAGCACCGGCGCGCAGCTTGAGATTCTGGACGGCCGTGATTACAACGCCACTTTTTCCGTGGAGCCGACCTTGCCGGTGAAGCGGAATGCATGGACCCGGGTCTCCCCCTTTGTGGTGCCGGAGCGGGAATTCCTGTTCCGGATCGGGGCGATCGTGTCGCGTTCCGCCGACCGGAAAACCGTGGCGGTGGTGGCTGTCAACCGTTCGTTGTTTCCGGAAACGCTGGTTATCCTTCAGGACGGCGTGGAATCCGCTTCGGCGGAGATGTTGACCGGTCCCTCTCCGGCGGCGGATAATGAGACCTCGCCGGAAACGGAGAAGGTCCTGCAGACGGAGGCGGAGGTCATGACGGGAAAGGTCAGGCTGCTGATCCCCACACTCCATTGCGGCAGTCCGGCTGCATTTGAAGTAATATTATCCGCAATCAGCCGGATCGGCTGCTGTTGGTGCGGGATGGCATGCTCGGACCGGCGGCCATCTTGATATGCGGAGTGCCGGAGGCCCGTTTCCGGATCCTGTACGACCGCGAGGGGATCCATGTGCTCTTCCTCGTTCACGGCCGGTTCGTCATCTCCCGCGCGGAGAACCTCGGGGAGGTGTGGCGTGACAGCTGCGTGGAATTTTTCCTCCAGCTTCCCGGCGACCCGCTGAACTACTTCAACATCGAAGTGAACCGCGGCGGGGCGGTGCCGGCCGGCTATTCGCGCAGCACCTCTGCCGACGATGCGGTGAACCGCCGGAGCTTCAGCCGCTGGACGCGGCCACGCTGCGGCAGCCGTGGCGCGGAAACTTCTACAAGATCTGCGCCGGCGAGGCCGTCAATCCGCACTGGGTGAGCCGGGCGCGGCTGTCGAAGCTGACCTTCCACCGCCCGGAGGAGTTCGGTTATCTCATTTTTGTCGAGGGGCCGGAGAGTCCGTCCCCTCCTGCACGATGACGCGGCGCCCCCACGGCGCATCGCCGAACGGCGCGATTTCGACGGACGGGGCGAACGGCCCCTGCGGCGCGGCGGCGGACTCCCATGCGGCGGAGCTGCCGTCGATGCGTTCGCTGCCGCCGCGCATCGTGAGCTTGAGCACGGCGTAGAAACCGCACGGAACCGCGCCGCCGTCCCACGCTTCGAATTCCAGCAGGTTTTCCCCCGCGTTCAGCAGCGGCGTGAGATCGTAACGTTCGATCGAACTCCAGCCGCCGCGCAGATACTGCCCCGGAACATCGCCGCCCGCCGCCTTCCCGTTCAGCCGGAAGCGGTAGAAGTCGTCGGCCGTGACGTGGAGCTCCGCTTTTGCGACCTCCCGCCCGTCGAATGTGCGGCGGAAGAAGCTGCGCGATCCGGCCGGAGCTTCGCACTTCCGCCAGATCCAGCTGCCGCGTTTCAGGAGCGCGCTTTCGGGGTCCTCTTCGGCCGGGGCGTTGTAAAGGCGCATCCCCTCTTCGCCGAACACCGTTTCACGCGGCGCGAACTTCCGGGTCGAAAGCAGTGCGACGCCGCGGGCCGGGAGGTCGAGCCGGAACGCCCCGTTCTTCACCGGGATTTTCCGGCCGTCTTCGAGGAGCACATGCAGCAGCGCCTCTTTTTCCGGAAAGCCGGTAAAGACGGCCGTAACGGGTTCGGTCCCCTCATTGACGGCGATGACGTACTCTGCGCCGTTCAGCTTCTTGTGCATGAAGCGGATGCTGCTGCTGTCGGCTGCAAGCGCCGTATCGGCGACGGTGTCCGCCGTGATGATATCCGACGCGTAATTCAGTTCACGCGTGACGCGCCGCAGCTCCTTCCAGAACTGTTCACCGAGCACCTTCGCGTACGGCAGGTAGTGGTAGATGATCCCGGTCGCTCCGTGCGTGATCGCGTTGTAGGCCATGAAGCGGCTCTGCTCCCAGGTCGGGTAGACCGCCTGCTCCGGCGGCAGCCCCGGATTGTGGCACTGCCCCCACGCGAACGCCTGCAGGACCATCCAGACCGGTTTGCGCCCGCCGACGACCTCCCGGTAGATATCGGTGAATTTGCCGACTGCCGTGAGGCCGCGGTCCTCCTCGAGCGAACCGTGCGCGCCCCCCTCCGGAACCGGATAGATGTCGATGCCGCCGATGTCCGCGGCCTGCGAGTAGCGCCTGAGGTCGCGCAGGTTGGTCGCGATCGGCGCCTCGTTGATCCAGGCCGGATGCCACGGGTCGGCGGCTCGCACGAGGTCGTAGACCTCCTTGAGCCCGTCGAAGGGAACGCCGATCCAGGCAGGCTCGTCCGCGCTGAAGTAGCCGAGCAGCGCGGGGTGGGAGCTCTGCTGTTCGATATCGCGGCGCAGCAGCTCGCGCATGGCGGCGCGTTTCTCCGGCGAATCGCCCGCTATGCCGAGCGGGAGCGAGCGCAGGATCCTGATCCCGTGCTTCTGAGCGGCGTCGAGCACGTCCGGAGTCGCCTGCAGGGAGACCGTGTTGAAGCCCGCGGCGGCGAACTCCCGGAATTCGAAATCGAATCCGCCGCGCCCGGTCGTCTCGGTGTGGCCGATCGGGAAGAACCGTTTGCCGCCGACGACGAGGTACCCTTCGCGGGTGAACGCGACCTCGTTCGGGCGGTGCGGGTAGACGCGGAGCGTTTTCGCGCTGCGGGCGAACGGTTTGCCTGCCTTGCCGAAGAGCGTGAGCACGAGTTCGAACTCAGTTTTTCCGGCGGGAGGCGTGAATTCGAACCGCTCGCCGTCGAGCGGGACGGCTTCTCCGGCGGCTTCCAGCGTCCACTTTACAGTTTCGGGGGCGTTGATTTCAATTGTGCCCGAGATGTTCCGCTCCGGTGTGCTTGAGAAGATTCCGTCGCGGAACGCGAACGGCAGATCGAGCTTGATTTCGCCCGGCTCCTTCTGCTCGACGACCTCCTCCATCGAAAAATTGTCGAAAGCGACGGCGGCGGGCCCGCGCGTCTCCACCGCGAGCGTGACAATTGTGCTGCGCGGCGGCGCGACGAATTCGATGCTTTTGCGCTGCGGGTAGTTCATGCAGCTCTGGAACTGCCGTTCGGATTCCCCGGCCGGAACTCCCTCCGGATAGACGCGGAACCAGTGGAACGCGTTCGAATCCCCCTTGCCCGTGCCGCGCACGTCGTAGGAGATGCGGTAGCGCTTCGATGATTCGACCGGAATCGCGTATTGGCGGACCCGGCGGACCGTTCCGTTCTCCGGCACGGCGACATGCAGCTCGCCTGCTTTGATCTCCCCGGCTTCGTCGAGCTCCCACGAGGCCGTGCCGCGCGAAAAATCGCCGTTCCGCAGCTTGCCGGGCGGAACCGGTTCGAGTTCGGTCAGCCGGACGCTTTCGAGGGTCAGCTCCCCCCTGCCGGAGAACTGGCAGGCGAAGTAGGAGGGGGTGTCCGGTTTTTTGAACGTGTAGTACGCGCGGAATGTGTGCGTTGTGCCGTCGCCGTCCGCGTCGGCGATCATGATGTTCTGCCAGATGCCGTTCGAGGCGTTTTCAATGTAGATCCTACAGTGGGTCCCCGGCGTGCTTTTTACCCGGACGATGCATTCGTACGGCTGCATATCCTTCGTTTTGAGTCCGCCGAGGACCGCTGTCCCGGGGGCGGTCATGGTCAGCTTTCCGTCGCGGATCCTGCCGCTGCCGGCGGGCTGGAGCCCCCAGTCGGGCGCCGTCGTTTTCCCGAGGAATTCGCGCGGTTCACCCGGTTTCTCCGGCGGGGCAGGCTCGATCGTCAGCGACCGCAGTTCAGCGGTTCCCGCGCCGAGCAGCTGGAAGACGGCGTGGGAGGGTGCCTCCTCCGCGTCGTGAAAGGTGAACGAGCCGCGGATTTCTCCCCATTCGCCGTCGCCCGCGACAGGGCCGACAAGCTTGTTTTCCCACTTCTTCGGATTTTCGACATAGACCCGGAACGGCGTGCCGGGCGTGGCCTTCACCTGCGCCGTCAGGATATAGGTGCAGCCGTTTTCGAGCCGGATTCCGCCGGTGCTTGCATAGGGGGAGAGCCCGGCGTTCCGGGTGGAAAGCGTCAGGATTCCGTCCCGTTTCGTCCCTGTGTTTTCCGTCTGGAATCCCCATTTCTCCGCATTCGCCTTTCCGGCGTATTCGGCGGCGGGAGCGAACGCGGCGCAGAGACACAGTGCGGCGGTAACGAACATACTTTGCTTCATCGGGAATCTCCTCAGTAATGTGACCAGAAGGGGTACAGGTGTTTCTGCCAGACGTCGATCAGCGAAAGCTCGGCCCACTTCGTCCGGGTTGCGGATTTCACATGGCCGTCGAGATACAGGATGTTCATGCTGCCGGTGTGGGCAAGTTCGGCCCAGGTCGGAAATTCGAAGCAGAACCACGGCGTCGGAGCCGCATTGGATTCGAGCAGATATCCGGCCTGCGAGGGCGCTTTGATTGTCGTGAGCTTCCGGCCGCAGCCGTCGAGGCTCGTGTCTCCGGAGAAGTAGGTGATGTCGAGGCTGCTGTTCTGCGCATAGCTGTTCGACTGCCCGTAGCGCTGGAGGTCGTCTCCGGCCACGTAGGCCTCCTGGGTACTTGAAGGGCAGCGGAACACCTTCTTCTTCGAATTCATGTCGTCGATGAGCCCGTTCGCATTCATCGTATAGCCGACATAGGGCGCGAGCTGCACGGTCCACGCCCAGTGGGTGGAAGTGCGCCCCGAGTAGGTGATGTGATCGTTGCTGGACGATGCATAAAATGCGAGCCCCACGCCGAGCTGTTTCAGGTTGCTGCGGCAGTTGCCGGCCTTGGCGCGTTCCCGCGCCATGCCGAGGGCGGGCAGCAGCATGGCCGCGAGAACAGTGATGATGGCGATCACGACGAGGAGCTCGATGAGCGTAAAACGCCCGGTTTTGCGGAAATCACGTTTCATAATTGATTTTCCCTGTGGTTTGGTTGTATGTTCCGCTATGGGGTGAAAACACCCCATGCCGGAAATGCAGCCCCCCGACGCAATTCCGGTATCGTTATCCTGTTTCGTTTCCCCCCGTGCCGCAACCTCCGTTTTTATGCGGAGGCGGTTCTTTTCTCCTTTCTGCGTAAGCGCCTCAGCAGCCGGCGCAGACGATGCCGCCGCGGCTTCGCCGTATCGTGGACGAAAATAAAGTAGAGTGCCGGAATCACGTAGAGCGTCAGGAGCGATGCGATCGAAAGCCCGCCGACCACCCCCATTCCGCAGCTGGAGCGCAGCTCCGAACCGAGGCCGGTTCCGAGCGCCATCGGCAGCATGCCCGCGACCGACGCGATACTCGTCATCACGATCGGCCGGAATTTCGACTGAGTCGCCATCAGCATCGCCTTGTGGGTCGTGATCCCGGATTTGACCAACGCGGCGCATTCGTCCATGATGAGGATCGCGTTGTTGACTACGATGCCGATCATCATCACGCCGCCGAGCAGGCCCATCATCGACATCGACATGCCGGTGAGGTAGAGCGTCACATACATGCCGAGGAAGCCGAGCGGAACCGTGAACATGATGAGGAACGGCCGCGTCCACGACTCCATGATCGCCGCAATCAGCAGATAGGTCAGGAGCGTGGCGAGGAGGATAACCTGTCCGAACTCCCGCGCCGTCTCGTTCATGAGTTCGACGTTGCCGCTCATGCGGACGCCGTAGCCCGGCGGCAGAGCCGCCGTGGCGATCCTGCCGATCGCTTCCGAAACCGTTCCGAGCGCGGCGTCCGGGGCCGTATTGGCGTAAAGCCACATGGTCCGTACCTTGTCGTAGCGGTTGATCACCACGGGGCGGGTGTCTTCGGTGATTTCAGCCAACGCCTCGGCGCCGAGCGGGTTGTTGTCCTTGATGGCCGGAGCCGCCTGGCGGAGCTGCTCCTCGCCGTATTCTTTCTCGTTCTTTACGCGGATGTCGAAGGTGCGCGCGCCGCTGCGGAAATCACCGACTTCGATGCCGTCGAGCGAACCGAGCAGATACTCATACAGCTCGCTGGCCGACATGCCGAGGTTCTGCAGCACCGTCCGGCGGGGCGTGATGTTGATGTTCGGCTTGCGTTCGCGCCGGCTCGAGTCGAGGTCGCGGGTGAGGCCGAGATCGGGCAGCTTCTCCATGACCTCCATTTCGGCGTTTTCGAGCACTTCGAGATCCGTGCCGTTCATCACGCACCGGATTTCCGCGCCGCTGCCGCCGAAGGTCGGCGGGATCGAAAGCGTGACCCGGCAGTTGTCGAGGTAGGAGAGCTCCTTCCGGAGCATGGCCTGAAGATCGTCGATTGACTCCTTGCGTTCGAATTTGTCGGTGGTCCGCAGCGTGATCTGCCCGATGTAGACCGCCGAGCTGACCTGGCCGCTGCCGCCGTCCGAATCGCCGACCGAGATCGACGTGCCGCGGATGAAGTCGAATTTCTTCAGGTGGTCGGCCGCTTCCTGGATCAGTTTGTTCGTCGTGTCGAGGTTGTAATTCGTCGGGAATTCGAACTTGATGCGAATCTCACCCTGGTCGCAGAAGGGCAGGAACGACAGCCCCACTTTCGGGACGATGAAGAAGAACGCCGCGAGCGCGAGCACCAGCACCGCGGATATCAGGGTTTTCGGGCGGCGGGCGGTCCATTCGATGCTCCGGTCGAATTTCCGGCAGAGCCAGTCGTAACCGATGTCCCACGGCGTGAACATGCGCTGCAGGAGCGTCTTCTTCTGCGGCTCGTTCCCTCTTTTCCGCTTCTTCTTCAGGAGCACGCAGGCGAGGATCGGGGTCAGCGTGAAGCTGATGAAGAGCGAAACCAGCGTCGCGCCGACCATCACGCCTGCGAACGGCACCATCATGCTGCCGATGCGGGTGCTCATCATCATGACCGGCACGAAGACGACAACGTTGGTCAGCGCGCTGGCCGAAACCGCCGCGATGACTTCCCCAGTGCCGCGCTCTGCGGCGGTCTTGACCGGTTCGCCCCGGTCGATATGCTTGAAGATGTTCTCGATGACGACGATGGAATTCGTCACCAGCACACCGACCGAACAGCCGAGCGATAGCAGCGTCATGATGTTGAACGAGTAGTTGAGCCATGCCATGACGGCGAATGTCACGATGACCGAGATCGGCATGGAGACCATGACGATGAAGGTCGATTTCGGTTCGTGCAGGAAGAGGAACAGCAGTACCGCCGTCAGCACGATGCCGGTTATGATGCTGCTCCAGGCGTCGTCGACCGAAGCCTGGATGAATGCGCCCGAGTCGGTGAACCAGAAGAGCTGCATGCCGGTCGGCAGTTCGCCGTTCGCCACCATCGATTCGAACCGCTGGCGGATGCCCTTGATGACTTCGATCGCGTTGGCCTCGCCTTTCTTGACGATGCGGAAACGGGCGGCGGGCCGGCCGTTCACATACGCCTTGCTGCGCACTTCGCGGCTCATGAGCTTCACGTCGGCCACGTCGCGCAGATAGACGCGCTTGTTTTTGTGCTTTCCGATTTCAAGCGCCTTGATCTGTTCGAAATCCTTGAAATCGCCGTTGAAGGTGACGTTCTTTTCGCCCTTGTCGAACTGGATGCGCCCGAGCGGCTCACGGATGTTGTTCTCCTCAAGCTTCGTGACGACGTCGTTGATGGAGAGGTTCATCGCGGTGAGCTTTTCGCGGTTCAGCAGGACGTGGATCTGCATCTCGTTCGCGCCGTAGACCCGGACCTCGCCGACGCCCGGAACGGAGGAGAACCGGTCCGCGATCACGTCGTCGGCGTAGTCGTAGAGATCGTCCTGCGTGCGGTCCCCGACGAGGAACACCTGTGCGACGGTGGTGGCGTTCGTGTCGATCTTGCGGATCGTCGGCTCGTCGGCCCCGTCGGGGAGATCCTTGCGGATGCGGTTCAGCGCCTCGCGGATGTCGGTCGCGGCGATGTCGACGTCGGTGCCCATATTGAATTCAAGCTGAATGCGGGCTTCGTCCTCCATCGACATGCTTGTGATATGTTTGATTCCGTCCAGCGACGAGACGGCGTCCTCGATGCGCTTGACGATTTCAACTTCGATTTCAGTCGGGCTGGCGCCCTGGTACTCGCAGCGCACGAGCACCATCGGAACCTCCATATTCGGCAGCAGGTCGATGCTGAGCCTCGGGTAAAGGCTGATGCCGATCATCACCAGCACGATGATGAGAGCCGTCATCGCAATCGGCCGCCGGACGGACCATTTACTCAGAAACATGACCGTCCTCCGTTATTTCGCGTTGATCGGCCGGAGCAGCGAGCCGTTGTTCACGAAGGTCTGTCCGGTTACCACGAAGCGCTCGTTCAGGAGATCGGCCGCGTTCAGGATTTCGCAATATTTGCCGTCCACGATGCCGCGCGCGACATCGAAGCTCCGGGCGCGGTTTTCCTTGTCGACGGCGTAGGCGATGTAGCGGTTGTTCGCGCGCAGCAGGAGCGCATCCGCCGGGAGCCCGTACGCCTCCTTCTCCTCGAGGATGATGCTGAGGTCGCAGAGCGTTCCGCTGACAAGCGTGATTTCCGGCGGGACCCGGACCTTGAATTTGAACGTCCGGCTTTCGGGATCGATGCTCGGCGCCTTGTAGGTAACGACCCCCTTGCCTTTATCGACGCCGTCGAGCGAGAAGCGGACAGGCGTGCTGCCGGCCTTGACAAGATCGTAGTATCCGGCGCTGATGTAGCAGATCACCTCCTGCTCTTCGGGATTTTCGAGCTTGAGGATGTTCTGCCCGGTGACGACGTATTCGTTTTCTTCGACATATTTGTCTGTTACGACACAGTCGAAAGGAGCGCGCACTACGGAATCGTCCAGATTTTTGCGGGCGATGACGAGATTGCCCTCCGCCTGCTTCAGCTGCGCTTCGGCGTTGAGGATGGCGGCCTTCGCGTTGTTGACGTCGGTCTCGGCTTTCTTGTAGTTGGTTTCATAGGTTTCGAATTCGCTCTGACTCGTGGCTTTGGAGCTCCAGAGCGAGAGGAAACGCTTGTAGTCCAGCGTCGCCTTGTCTTCGAGAATCTTTGCGCTCTGGAGTGCGATTTTCGCGCTTTCGAGCTCCGCCTGCTTGACCTTGATTTCGTCCTCGCGGACCGTGACCTGGTTTTTCAGGATCTGCCGGTCGATGCCGAAGAGGATGTCGCCTTTCTTCCGGACATCCCCCTCATCGACCTTCAGGAGTTCGAGCGTTCCGCTGATTTTCGCGGAGATCGTGGCGTATTCCACGGGCCGGACGGTCCCCTGCACGGGGATCTGATGGCGGAAGATCCGCTTCTGCAGGGGCTGGAGCGTGACGCGGATCTCGCGTTCCGCAACCGTTTTTTTCTCTTCCTTTCCACAGCCGCCGCAGGCCAGAACGGCTCCGGCAATGGCGGCGCACGACAATGAGCGCAAAAACTTGTCCATGATTTCCTTATTCTCAAATATGATTATTCATAAAAAATAACCTCAGGAAAGGACGATGCAATCCCCCTGACAGAATCTTGACAGAATATTGATTCTGCCGCGACAAAATGTCCGTTTCCCGTTACGTGGTGAGGGGGATCAGGAGATGGAAGCAGGAGCCTTCGCCGGGACGGGAGGCGACGGAGACGGAGCCGTTGTGATAGAGGGCGACATGCTTGACGATGGCGAGCCCGATGCCGTTTCCTTTCTGCGGGCCGCGGTTGGTCGGGATGCGGTAGAACCGTTTGAAGATGCGGTCGATATGCTCCGGAGCGATGCCGCAGCCGTAGTCGCGGACGCGGAAATCGATATGGCGGTCCGGCGTGACGGCGGCGGAGATTTCGATCCGCTTTGTTTCGCTGTGGTGAATCGCGTTGGAGATCAGGTTGTTCAGCGCCTGCTGGAGCAGCAGGGCGTCCCCTGGAAATTCGCAGGAGCAGCACTCGCCGGCGGCGAGCTCGATACCGGATGCCTCCGCTTCCGGCTTGCATACCTCCATTGCGCTGCGGACGACCGCCTGCGGCTGGACCGGCAGAAAATCGTTTTCGGCGCCTTTGGGCATATACTCGAGGGAGTTCAGCGTCAGGAAGTTCTGCAGCAGCGCGTGCAGCCGCTCCGACTGCAGCGTCAGGGTCTGGATGCAGCGCGCTTTGTACTCTTCGTTTTCGAGCGCGCCGTTGTTGATGGCGTCGACGGCGCCGACGATGCCGGTGAGCGGGGTTTTCATCTCATGCGAGATAGCGGCGATGAACTCGGTGCGGTACGCTTCCAGCTTCCGGATATCGGTGAGGTCCGTGATGGAGACGAGGACATACCGGCCGCCGTCGCGGGTGAAAGAGACGGCGTTTGCGAGGAGCCGGAGCTCCTTTTCGCCGCGCTTGACGCAGAGCTCTTCGGAGCGGATTCCGGAGTCGCCCACGTTTCGGATGTACGCTTTGAGCTCTCCGGGGCACTCCGGCATTTCGGGGGCGTCGGGATCCATGCCGGGGTAGAAGAGCTCGCAGGCGGTCCGGTTGCACCGTTCGACCCTGCCTGTTGCGTTGACCAGAAGGAGCGCTTCGGTCAGGGAGTTCAGGATGATTTCCCGCTCCGTCGCCTCGTCGCGGAGGGTGGCGATCTGTTTCTTCAACTGTTCCGTGAGGCTTTGCAGGCAGATTGCAATCTCATGCACAAGCCCGTACCGCGGGACGTAGACCGGGTACTCCAGCTCTCCTGCCGCGATCTTCGACATGCTTGCGAAGAGGCGGTTCAGCGGCGAGCGGACCAGGTAGCTGAAATAGATGATCAGCACGACCGTCGACAGGATGCCGAGGATCGTCAGGACGATCATGTCCTGACGGGTCTGCCGCATCAGCATGGTCATGCTGTTGCATTTCGAGGCCATGACAAGGATGTAGTCCTGTCCGTCGACGTTGAAGCGCGCGGAATGATAGACCATGAAGGATTTCAGCGCTTCATCATATTTGACGAGCACATCTTCGCGCTTGTTCTCCTTGAACATTCCCCGGACCTCCGGGCTGCGGATGTGCTCGAGCAGATACTCCGGGGCGTTTTCGGTTTCGACGACTCCCCCCTTGCCGCGGGCGATGATCCGGGCGACCATCGGATTCGGCCCGCTGCTGCGGAACAGCCTGCGGAGCTTGTCGAGATCGTTCGCTTCGAGCTGCTCCTTGCAGAACCGGACGAGGAAATAGTTGTTCCGCTTGGTCTCGTCGGCAACTTCGCGGAAGTATGCTTCCTGAAAATTTGCGAGCTGGATGTCCAGCAGAAAGATCGAGAAGACGATGATCCCGCCGATGAGCGCCGGAATGAACAGCAGTACGGAGTCCTTTTTCGCCATGCTTTACTCCGCGGCGATCCGGTAGCCGACGCCCCGGACGGTTTCGATGTGATCCGCCCAGTCGCCGAGTTTCTTCCGCAGGTTCACAATGTGCATGTCGATGGCGCGCGCCGTCACCGGATAGTTGTGGCCCTTGACTTTCTGGATGATCTGGTTCCGGGTGAAGACGCGGCCGGGGTTTCCGGCCAGCAGCGCGAGGGTGCTGAACTCGTCCGGCGTCAGGAGGAGGAGCTCGCCGTCGATCTTCGCACAGTGCGCTTCGAGGTCGATCTCCAGGGAACCCAGCGTCACGGTGCGGCTTTCGGGCTGCGCCGGGCCCCTGCCGCGCAGCCGGGCCGCGATGCGCGCGGCGAGGACCTTGCTGCTGTAGGGCTTGGAGATATAGTCGTCCGCTCCCATTTCGAGGCCGAGCACAATATCATTTTCCTCTCCCTTCGCGGTCAGCATGATGATCGGGATATCCGAGAGCCCGGGCGTGTTCTTGAGGCAGCGGCACACGGTCAGGCCGTCGGTTTCCGGCAGCATGACGTCAAGCAGGATCAGATCCGGTACGATCTTTGCGGCGAGTGCGAGCCCTTCTTTGCCGTCGGAGGCGCAGAATACCTGCTGATAGCCGTTCATATTGAGGTTCATTTTCGTCATGTCGCAGATGGAGGCGTCATCTTCGATCATCAGAATTTTCGGACTCTGGCTCAATTCTTCTCTCCTGCCGCGGCGGAACATATCATTGCTTCTATTAAAGATAATTTCAGGAAGCCGGTTTGTCAAGCCGCTTTCCGGAGAAGTGGAAAGAGGCGAACGGGCCTCCGGCGCCGTCAGCTCCGGACGGACGGCTTCGGCGGGCGGACGGAGTCGCGCTCCGTCAGGATATAAGGGACCGCGGTTTCCATTCCGGTCGTCTGTCCGTCGAAGAAGGCTTCCAGGCACTCGGCGGCCCGTTCGCCGATGGCGGCAAAATCCTGCCGCACGGTCGTCAGCGGCGGCAGGCAGCATTCGCTGACGTTGGCCGCCTCCCACGTGACCAGCGAGATATCTTCCGGGACCCGCTGCTTGAAGAGCGACAGCACGGAGAGTACGCGGTGCCCCGAACCCTCGCCGGAAACGATGATCGCGGTCGCATCTCCGTGAACCAGCGCGCCCAGCGGTTCGAACAGCAGCCGGAAGTCGGAAGCGGTACGCGCGAGGTCCGGCGCGAGGCCGTGCCGCTCCATCGCGGCACGGAATGCCGGAATCCGGGTTTGCAGTGTCCACCCTTCGCAGGCCACCGGGAGGAAGCTGATCCGGCGATGGCCGTGCCGCACAAGGCAGTCGACGGCCAGCCCGACTCCCGACTGTTCGTCGGAGAAGACCGAATAGACCTGGTCGTGCATCCGGCGCGGTTCATTGATGAGCACGAGCGGAATCGGCTGCTCCCGGCTCCACTGTTCGGAGATCCGGTCGGTGTAGGTGATTGACACCGCTCCGGCGAAGCGGTCCGGCGTCACGAGCCCGAGGTCGTGTTCGCCGATCACCGCCACCGGGAAACCGTGCGCGTACAACGCTTCGCTCAGGGCGTTGAGCAGGGCCGACACATAGAAGCCCTCCGCCAGCCGGGGCGGCTCGCCGCGGACTGGATAGATCACCGCGATCACGCGCCGCTCGAATGCCGCATGGCGGTAGTGCAGTGCACGGACTGCCTCCTCGACCCGGGCGCGCGTTTCCGGCGCGATCATGCGGCGGCCGTTCAATACGCGCGATACCGTCGCGGCCGAACAGCCGCTGCGGCGGGCGATATCTCTGATCGTGATCTTCTTCATGGAGAAAGCATATCATCGTTTCCGGAAAATATCAAGCTTGAAAATATATTTCATGAAATTTTCATAACTTTTAGCTCTGTTTCATAATAAATATCATCCGGCTCTTGCGTTTCGCCGCCCGGTCCGGTATAATTAAATTGCGGGCGTTCCGTTAAATCCATAACTGTAAAGGAGAATCATGAGAAAGATCCTGCTGGTGCTGCTTTGGTCCGCTGCGGCGCTCGCCGCGGCGCAGGATAATTTCAACCGCGACCGGCTCGGCGTCTGGTGGTGCTGGGCCGGCTCTGCCGAAGCGCGCCCGTCGGTGAAGCTGGACGGTGACGCCGCCGAGGGATCCGGTGCGCTGCGGCTCGACTTCAGGCCCGTGCGGGGAACCGCGCTGGTCGGCGGGAACGCGAAGATTCCGGCCGGAGCGGACGCGGTTTCGCTGTGGCTCAAGCCGCTCTCCGGCAAGCCGGTCGGTTTCGTGCTGCTTGAGACCGACCCGAAGATGACCGGTACCATCGACCGCTATCTGGCGCCGCTGGCGTTTCCGGAGGAGGGCTGTTACCGGCGGCAGGTGATCGGTTTCGGAGAGTTCAAATACGCGAAGCCCGGCAGGGATGCGGAGCCGAAGAAGCTCGATCCGGCAACGGTTCACACAATCTCGTTCACGGTTTACAATGCGGCCGCTCCGTTCTCGTACCTCGTCGACGACATCCGGTTCATCCGGCGCGAAAGGAAGGGGACACCGGCGGCTTCCCCCGGCAACCTGCTGCGCGGCGACACCGGATTTGAGACCGGGGCGGGCGACTGGCTGTTGCTGCGCCCGGTGCCGGGGCATGAGACGCTGACGGTGGACGAAACCGTCGCCGCCTCCGGTTCCGCCAGCGTGAAGCTGCGTCCCGGAGACTCCTCCTTCTCCGGCGGGTGTGACGTTGTGCTGGAGCCGGGGCAGCCGTACACACTGAGCTTCTTTGTCCGGTCCGCGGAGCCCGATCAGCTGGCCTGCCGCATCGCGACCCGCTTCTGGAAGACGGTTGCGTGGAAGCGGGTCGAAACCGGCATGGAGTGGCAGCGCTGCGTTGTGTCCGTTCCGCCGCAGTCGGAGCGCGAAACCGTGCGGATCGTCTTCGGGCAGATCGCCCGCAGGGGAGATGTCTGGATCGACGCGGTCATGCTGGAAAAGGGGACGGCGGTCTCCGCCTACCGCCCCGCCGAGCCGTTCAGCCTCGCGGCTGCGACCGGCGAGCCCGGCGAGGTGGTGGTAGAGGGCAAAGCTCCGGTCGAAGCGCGTTTCCGGCTTTACAACAGTGCGATCAGCTTGGAGCGGCAGCCTTTCTCGCTCTCGGTGGAGGTTTGCGGCCCGGCGGGGAAGGTGCTGGGCCGCTTCTCCGAGGAATTCCGGCTTGAACCGGGAGAATCCGCGGCCTTCTCCCGGCAGCTGCTTCCGGCAGCCGTGCGCGGCTACTATCCGGTCCGGGCGGTGGTGCGTGACCGCAGCGGCGCTCCGGTCGTCGAAGCGGAGCTCCCCTTTGCCGTGGTTCCTTCCGTGCGTCCGGAGTTGGATGCGGAGAGCTTTTTCGGCATTCATCCCGGGCAGATGCCTTTGGAAGCGCTGCGCCGCATCGGCGCGAAGTGGATCCGGTTCGGGGTTGAATGGCGGATGGTCGAACCGGAGCGCGGAAGCTTCCGCGCGGTGAACAAGCGCGATTTCCGGAAAGAGGGTTTTTATGACATCTGCACGTTGGGTGCGGTTCCGGCGTGGGCCGGAGAGGGGGGCGCATTTCCGGCGCGGCCGGAGGAGATGGCCGGATTCCTGGGCCGCGTGCTCGCCGAATCCGCCGGGAGCGTCGGCTGCTACGAGCTCGAAAACGAGCCGGATCTGCGCCGCGGCATGACAGCGGAGAATTACGCCGCATGGCTCTCCGCCGTCGCCCCGCAGATCCGGGCTTCCGGCAAACCGCTGCTTTTCGGGGACTCCGGCAGCGGCAGCGCATTCGCCGAGCGGGTCTTCGCTCTCGCCGCCGGCAGCTTCGACGTCTACGCTCCGCATCCGTATACGAGCCCGCGTTATTTCGGTCCGGAGGCCGGACATGTGATCGGCCCCGAGGAGGGAAACCTCGCCGGCCGGCTCCGCCATGCCTCGGAGCTGATCCGGAAGTACGGCGGGAAACAGGAACTTTGGATCGGCGAGCTCGGCTGGGCTGCTGACCGGCGCGAGCCTGTGGCGGGTGACATTGCCCGCCGCCACGCAGACACGCTGGCCCGGGCCTTCCTCATCGCCCGCAATCATCCGCAGTTGAAGCGGCTGGCGTGGTTCACGGCGCAGGGAACCATCGAGGGAAACCATTACGAATACGGACTCTGGGCCGGACGCAACGGGCTGAAGCCGCGCCCGGCGGTCGCGGCCTATGCGACGCTTGCTTCGCTGCTTGACCGTGCCGAACCGCTTGCGCCGATCAGCGACGGCGAAATCAAGGCGTACGTTTTCCGGCGCGGCGGGGAGGCCGTCGTTGCCGTGTGGGATTCGGCAGGCGGCGGTGAGGAGCCGCCGGAGCTCGCACTTCCGGCCGGTTCGGTCGCGGTGCGCGCACTCGACGGCGGGGAATTGTCCGGGCCGGCTGTACGGATCACGTCTTCCCCAGTGTTTCTGACTGTTTCCACCGGAGCCCTCCCGGAGCTGTCGGGGCGGATCCGCGCGGCAATCGCGTCCCGTCGGCCGGTCCGGCTCGCGCTTGGCGTCTCCGCTCTTGACGCCGTACAGGTCACATTGGGCGGGAACCTGAACACTTCGCTTGAAGGAGAGCTGGCCGTGGTCTGGCCGGGCGGCGGTCGCAGCGTCCGCCCCTTCTCCCTTGCGCCCGGCGGGATCGGGGTGTTGGCGTTCACCCCGGTCCCGCCGCTGCCGCTCTCCGGCGGCGAGCTCCGTTTCGAACTGACAGCCGTGGGAAGCGCGAAGCCGGTGGTCATCCGCAAAGCATTGCCGCCGTTCACGGCCTGTCCCCCGGCGCGGCAGAGCACACCGATGTTCCGGCTCGACCGCCGCGAACAGGTGCTTCCGGCCGATCCCGCCGTCGGCTGGAACTCGCCGGCCGATCTTTGCGCGACGGGCGGGATCTGGTATGACCGGCAGAATTTTTACTTCGAGCTCGATGTGGCCGATCCGGTTTTCCACCAACCGTTTTCAGGAGCGGCCATGTGGCGCGGCGACTCCGTGCAGTTCGCGTTCGACTGCCTCGGCGACGGTACGGCGGCGGGCTACGATCACAATGACCATGAGTTTCTCGCCGCTCTTGTGGACGGCAGGCCGGAGCTCCGGCGCGTTCACGCCCCGGCCGGGATGGTGGCGGGGCCGGTTGCGGGCGTAGAAACGCAGATCTTCCCCGTTCCCGGCGGGTTGCGTTACCGGTTTGCCGTGCCGTGGGCCGAGCTGGCGCCGCTGCGGCCGGAACCGGGCCGGGTCTTCGGCTTCAACTTCATCGTCAACAACAGCAGCGGCTTCGGGCGCGGTTACTGGATCGGCCTGACGCCGGGCATCGGGGAGCGGAAGAATCCCGCACTGTTCCGCAAATTTGTGATTCAATCCTCAAAGGAGGCCGGAAAATGAGAAACGTTTCCATGAAGTTCACCCTGATCGAGCTCCTGATCGTGATTGCTATTATTGCGATCCTTGCCGGGATGCTGCTGCCGGCGCTGAACCGGTCGCGCGAGAAAGCGCGCGCGGTCAACTGCCTCAGCCGCCTGAAGACGCAGGGGACTTTCCTGCAGATCTATCTCGACACTTACAACGGCGTGTTCTGCTACTATTCCACGGTTCCGGGCCGCGAGGTTCCCGCATGGTCGGTTTCCATGCTCGGCAGACAGATGGACACGGCCGCGGGATTCAAGGCGCATCAGGAGTATTTCTGCCCGTCGCTGCCGAAGAGCTGGACGGACTCCCCGATCAACTACACGTTCGGCTACTGCAACGCGGACGGGACCAATTACGCGCTGCCGACCAGTTACCGGACACAGGAATCCTCCGGCGGCGGTTCGGCCAAATCGGTCAATTACAAGCATATCCGGAACGCATCGTCGTTTCCCTGCTTTGCCGATGCGGTGAACGGGACCAAAGCTTCGCCGGCCGGGCAGGCGACGATCGTTGTCTCGAACCTTACGCCGAAAGGCTTCTCCGCGCACCACGCCGGGCGCGGCAACCTCGTGTTCGCGGACGGCCACACGGCTGCGCTTCTGCCCCGGGAATTCGCAAAGATCATCCGCGACATCTGGGGGGATGGCGCGATGAGCATCTACTGTTTTGAAGGCAGCATCTGGAAGCCGTTCTGATGGACCGCCATATCTTCGACGGAACACAGGAGTTCCACATTGGCTGCAACTACTGGGCCTCGCACGCCGGGCCCGGCATGTGGCGCGACTGGCGGCCGGAAGTCGTGGAACGCGATCTGCGACTGCTGGCGGGGCAGGGGATTGCGCTGCTGCGGGTCTTTCCGAACTGGCGCGACTTTCAGCCGCTTTGCGAGCTCGCCGGCTACGGCAATGTTCCGGTTGAATTCCGTTTCGGCGAGGAACCGCTGCCGGATACTGCCGCCGGGGGGGCCGGAGTCGATGCGGTCATGCTGGAGCGCTTTCGCCGGTTCGTGCGCCTGGCCGGTTCGATGGGCTTCCGGCTGATCGTGAGTCTCGTGACCGGCTGGATGTCGGGCCGGATGTACGTACCCCCTGCCTTCGAGCGGCGGCGTCTGCTGACCGACCCTGAGGTCGTGCAGTGGCAGGTGCGGTTCGTCCGTACCGTCGTGAGCGAGCTGCGGGAGCAGCCGGAGATTGCGGCCTGGGAACCGGGCAACGAATGCAACTGCATGGAGCCGTGCACACAGTCGGAGCTGCATTGCTGGTTCATGCTGATCTGCGACGCGATCCGGCGCGAGGATCCGGCGCGTCCGGTGCTCTCCGGAACCAACAGCCGGGTGGGCGGGACGCAGATTCCGGATATGGCCGAGGCCGCCGATGTCCTGTGCGTTCACGCTTATGCGCCGTTTTCGAAATACTGCCGGGTCGATCCCCTGCCGACCATGCGCAATGCGTTCCAGGCGGTTTTCATGGCTCGTTGCTGCGCCGACATCGGTCGCACGGCGGCGCTGGTCGAAGAGGCCGGCAGCCTCGGCCCTACCCAGAACGGCGAGGAAGAGGCGGCGCAGTTCACGGAGAATCTGCTGTGGAATGCGTATGCGCATGACTGCCGGGGCGTGCTCTGGTGGTGTGCGTTCGACCAGGAGCGGATCGGGACGGCTCCCTACGACTGGCTGTCGCTGGAGCGCGAACTCGGCCTCTTTCGGTCGGACGGTTCGCCGAAGCCGGCCGTGGCCCGGCTGAAGATGCTCGCGGAACTTTTCCGGGAGCGTCCGCTGCCTCTCTTCCGGCGCGATGCGGTCTGCCTTCTGACCGAGGAACAGGATCAGTGGGGGACGGCGTTCCTGACGTTCCTGCTGGCCAAGGCGGCCGGATTCGATCTTGAGTTCCAGTTCGCCTCGGAACCGCTGCGCCCCGCCGCGCTTTACCTGATGCCGTCGGTTGCCGGGTTCCGGGTGTTGCCGCGCCGCCGCTATCTGGAGCTGTTGGCGGCGGTGGAACGCGGCGCTTCTCTTTACATCTCATCGGATGACTGCGGCATCGAGCCGTTTGCGCTGTTCGGTGCGCCGATCCATACGATCTCCGAACGGCGGGAGCCGGCCCGGATCGTCAGCCGGGAGCTCGGATTCGACTTCACGGTGTCGTGTCCGCACGAGCTGCGGTTGGGAGAGGGTACGGCGGAGGTGCTGGCACATGACGGCCGGGGCGGGCCTGCCTTCACCTGCGCCGGATACGGGAGGGGCAGGCTGCTCTTCCTGAATGTCCCGCTGGAGAGTGCGCTTGCAGCAGCGGGGAGGCTTTTCGAGCCCGGCGCACCGCCGTATCACCGAATCTATCGGCTACTGGCGGAGCGGAGCGGAATCCGCCGCCTGGCCGTGTCGCCGGATCCGCGGCTGACGCTGACGGAGCACCCCGCCGGGGACCGTGTCCGCCTCGTGGCCGTCAACAACTCGCCGCAGGCGCTGCAGGTGACACTGGCACTCGCGCCGGACTGGACTGCCCGCCCTGGCCCGGAGCTCCGGCTTGCTCCGAATTCCGGCACGCTGCTGGAGCTGCTCCCTGTGAAAAGCCGGCGCGGCGTCCCGGTCCGGCCGGAGCTTCAGGGCGCCGGTGTATGACCGTCATCCCGGTATTTCTATGCTGCCGGTGCGACCCGGCAGGGCGCGGTGGAGTTGCCGCTGACCCGGCAGCAGGGGATCACGACGTTCCGGCCCTCCTTCTCTCGCGCGATTTCATCGGGCAGGAGTTTGACCGTGCGGACCGCAATTTCAATAAATCCCGCATGGCTCCGGTTTGCTTCGGGCCGCGGAAGAGGCCGGAGTCCGGAAAGCATATGAGTCCTCCCCGGAACTCCGCGCAGCTACTCCCCGGAGCTTTCCAACTCGGCCGCCGGCTCCAGGCTCCGCCGCTTTGCGGGGACCGCGCAGGCCGTCGCGCCGATGCTGGCCAGAACCACGCAGAGAATCGCGACCCACTGCCGCACGGAGAGGATCTCCCCGAGGAACAGCAGCCCCGAAAGCGCCCCGAGAGCCGGCTGCAGGCTCTGCAGCACACTGAACGTCTTGGCCGGTATTTTCTTCAGGGCCAGAAGGTCGAGCGTGAAGGGGAGCGCGCTTGAGAATACGGCGACCCCGAATCCGAGCAGCAGCAGCTTTCCGTTCAGGTTTTCAAGGTCGCGGCTGAAGATTCCGAAGGGCAGGATGAGCAGCAGCGCGATGCACATGCCGGCCGTCACTGCGTCGGAGCTCTTCATGCGGCGGGTGATCTTTCCGCCCATGACGATGTATCCGACCCAGAGCAGACCGGCGGCGAAGACGAACAGGAGCCCGACGGGGTCGGCGCTGCCGCCGCCCCACGGGACGATGAGCGCGATGCCCGTACCCGCCAGGATGGCCCAGAGGAAATCGGGTGCTTTCCGCGAGGTGAGGAGCGCGAGCCCGAGCGGCCCGATGAACTCCACCGTCACGCCGAGACCCAGCGGGATGCGCCGGATGCCGTAGTAGAACAGCAGATTCATGAATGCGATGCTGACGCCGTAGGCGAGGGCGCAGAGCCAGTCGCCGCGCGTGAATTTCGATATCCGCGGACGGTTGATGACGGCCAGCAGGATCCCGGCCAGTCCGATGCGGAGCGTGCTCGTGCCGGCGGGGCCGAGCACGGGGAAAAGGCATTTCGCGATGGAGGCGCCGCCCTGTACGCTCAGCATGGACAAAAGTACGGCGGGGACGGCCCAGTTCTTCATTTCTTTCATGATATATGGATTCTTCCGAAAAGGGAATACATCCGGCTTTCCGCCGGAAAAAGCATGAGAGGGAACCATTCAGGACGGCAGCGGCCCGAATGCGGTCACGGGAGCGGGAAAGGCGGAGGGAGCTTCCCCGCGCGGAGAACAGGAGGGCAGAACGCCGCGCCGGCGCTGCGCTTCCGCACATTCCGGACGATTTTCGATCGCATATCTGACTGCCGCATAACGCACGTTCCCGTAAAAAATAAATACCCGCTGCATAACTTAACCCGTAAACCGGAAAAGTCAAACGAAATGAAAGACCGCCCGAAAACCGGAGCCGCAACTGCGGACAGTGGAAAAAACGCATTTTGCGCATGAAACCTGGGGGGGGAAAATAAAAATGGCATCTCCAATGGGAGTCGAACCCATGTTGCCGGGATGAGAACCCGTATTTCGACCTAAAATAATATAATTACATACAATATTACATACGCGATCGATTGGAAAAAGACTGGGCAATTTGACTGATTGAAGCAATGTCGCGGGCGTAAATATCCTCAACTGCATCGGATTCATGCCCCGTAATGTGACGGAGTTCGTCGCCCTTTATTCCGTGCTCTTTAAACCATGTGATCGCTGTTCCGCGCAAAGAATGAAAACTCGCCTTGCCCTCTTCCGTATCGTGAATTTTTAGGGTGGTGAGAAGGCGGGAGAACTTTACTGAAAATGCCTTGTCGTTTTTGTATCCGAATGCTTTCGCAATCGGTATGGAATCATTTTTCATTTTTCCTTGCAGGCTGCGTAAAAACCGTTCTAACTCAGGCAGGACAGGGCAGCAGACCCATTTTTTGTAACGCCATGTTTTGCCCGGATTGATAACGATCACTTTTCGATCAAAATCAATCATTTCAAAAGTGATTCGGGCGCAGGTTTCGAGGCGCTGCGCCGTCCATCTGGAGAACATTGCCATTACTTTTACATCCATGCTGCCGGCTTCCTGGATGCTGTCAAACTCTGTCAGAGTCAGGTTACGGTGACTGTTGACTGATGTCACGCGCTTATTGATGATAATCCGGAATGGCGAATCGTTAAGTCTGGATTCAATCAGGCAGCAGCGGAAGATTGTGTTCAGCATTGATTTCTGATTGTTGTACGTCTTCCCATTTCCGGACGAGTAATATGTGTCCAAATAGGATTGGGCTACTTCCGGCGTCACCTGATCCGCATATTTCACCCCAATTTTCTTGACAAATTGTTCCCAGGCCGCGATATGGCTTTTCCCGAGCACCCGTTTGGTTTTGGCGCATTCGAGCATGTCCGCGATTTTCATGCCGCCGCGCTGGTGAATGCCTGTCGCCGGTTTCGGCAGTTCCGGCGGAGGCTTCAGTTCCGGAAAATCGCGCACGATTACCGCCCGGCCTTTCTTTGCCTGAAGTTGGATCATGTATTTATCATGCAGATCCGCAGCAAGCGTTGCATCCGTGGTTTTCAGCGAACGGGTTTTCTGTTTTCCATCCAGATCGCGGAAATAAACATAATAAGTGTTGTGAATTTTGCGTAGAGCCATTTGCCGCCTTTTGTTACAGCAGGAAGATTACGGTTAGGCCAATGATCGCAACGAGAACGTACAGGATATAAACCAACGTTTTCAGCGGTATGGTCAGCGGAGTTGCTTTCCCGACATTTTTCAGCTCTTCTTCAAGAAGCTTTACTTTTGATTCCAGGATTGATATACGCTCTTCAGTGGATTCCATCCTCAGCTTCCTTCTGCTGTTCTTGATACAGTTTCATGCCGTATTCGCGATCAATATATTTGCGTATTCCTGATTCAGTCACATAATACACCCCTCCGCGAGGGCCGATTTGTATTATCGCATTATTGGATACGGACTCTGAATGATCTGTGATGCACCAAATCGTAAATGCTGTCAGGAAAATAAGAAAAATGGCAATCACGGTGATACAGACAAGCGGGATATTCCATTTTCCCGATAAATTATTGTTGATCTGATTTCCCGCGACAAGAGTATTCCCGTTCATTGTTCGATTGTCATTGGTGACATTCCCGTTGGTGACGCCGAACGATGTGCCAGAATTGTCTATTTTAAGATCGTCACGATGAAATTCATTCACTGTCGCATCAGCTCTTTCACCATTTGCGCCTTTTCTGACGGCGATAAATTTTTGTTGTCCATAATGGCATTAAGCACATCTTTTGGTATGCCGGATTCGGAACCGATATTTTTTACATCGCCATGGATGATTCCATAAGCAGTTCCGTGGTTGTCTTTGATATTAACCTTGTCGCCATTGAGATGTATTGTTGCATTGGGAAACATTTTTTCTATCGTCTCCAATCTCATTCCGGAAACCGAACGATCTCCGGAAAGAATTCTGCTGATGATCTGTTGGTCAACGTTGAACTTTCTGGCAATCTCGATTTGTTTTTTCCCCGAATCGTACTCCTCCCTGATTGTTTGATAGATTGTTTTGCTTAACATTGTCTTTATCCTTTTTGACATTAAAATATGCTCAAAAACAAAAAATTGCAAAATTATTTTGTTATCGCTCTTGTATTTTACTCATATTGGTGTATTTTAATGGTGTTGGAACAGGAGAGAAAGCATTGAAAAAACACAAGATTTTGAAAAGTTGTCCGGTGATCGGATTGAAGGCCACTGAGGAAGAGCAAGGAATGTTTAACCTCATCCGCCGTGTTCGAAAGTTCCCCAGTAATGCTCATCTGATCCGGGTATTAGTAAATGAGGAGTACGAAAAAATTTTGCTCCAAAATACTCCAATTGGTGTTAGCGGAGGGCGTCATGAATCCTGACGATCGCATTGCGCAACTCGTGAAGCGGGTGCATGATTGCGAGCGGATGCAGAGCCGTATCCGGGAGCAAAGTCAGAAGCTTGAAATCGAGGTTATCCTCCTGATGGTTCTGACGATTTCCCTCATTATTCTGATAGCAGCGGTGAGGTGGTGGTGAAGAGTTTCGATTTCGATCTGATTCGCTGGATTCTCGTCGGCTCGGCGCTGGCCGGGCTGCTGTTCATGGAGTAAGGGAAATATGGGAGGAAGCATGTTCAAACGGACGAAAATTTTTCGCGGTGGAACGATCACTAACGTCAGCATCGTCGCGCCCGGAGCCGGAGGCATTCGCAACGACGACAGTCTGACTCCCCCTGCCGGAACCGTGTTCGCCGACAATCGGAATACGGTCAATGTACTTATTGACACCTGTTCCGATTGGGGAGTAATCAGGGTTTTCCCCACCGGCTCGGTCGTGGTCGAGCGCCGGGGGAGAGACGTGAAGCAGCCGGGCGAGCGTCCGGATGGGGAACGGTGAAAATGAGAATGCTATCGGAAACGGCAGCCATTGCGCTCGATTTGATCTTGGCATTTCTGCTTTGCGCGGGCTTGATCGCGGCTGTTCTCGTTGTTGCGATCACGGTGACGTATTTGCTTTCCTCGCTGCTCGGTTCGCTGTTTCCGGCAATTTTCGCGATTGTTGTGTTCACTGTCTTGTTTGTGAACATGTTCCGGGGGGTGCGCGAGTGGCGCTTGACCCGGAAAAACAGAGATCATCCGGAATGGCGAAAACGTTGAAGGAATTACCCGCATTAGAACCGGCAAGCATCGATCCGGCGGCGTGAGCGGTAAATCACGCCGGAAATACAACGGGGAGCGGCGGCCCCGTTAATCGATGCATCCGCCGCATTTCGGCAGGGATCAGAGAAACAAGGCCATCGGCCGGGCTTTTGATTTGGGAGGGGCTTTTTATGACGATTTCACCGTTCGAGCTGTATATGATACTGAAGCTGGATGACATAAGCAATTTGTTGTCCGTTCTGGGGATACCTCTTATTGTCTTCTCCATTCTTTCAGCAATCGCATTTATCATATGGTCTATAGCGAGTATAGCTGAAGGGGACGAGGAAAATATTCAAGCCCTCGGGCGTTTAATCAAGAAAATATTTTTCATGACTTTCGGAGCTCTTTTGGTCATTGGGCTTTTGCAGGCGGCTATCCCGACGACCCGCCAGATGGCCGCCATTCTGGTTGTTCCGGCAATCGTCAATTCCGAATTTATGCAAAAGGATCTTCCGGCAGACCTCAGGGAAATTTACACGCTGGCGAAAGAGGGCATGTTCAAGGCGCTGACAGATGAAAAGGGAGAGGGAGAGGAAAAATGAACGAACTTATCACCATCACCAAGGCCACCATCAACAACGAAGAAGTCAACGCCGTCAACGCGCGGGAGCTTTGGAAGAAGCTCGAAAGCAAACGCCAGTTCGGGAACTGGATCAAAGACCGCCTCGAGGGGTTTATCGAGGGGCAGGATTATGCCGTTAACAAAAATGTTAAAACGGGAAACGGAGCAAGCGGGGTGCAATATCAAATTGACTACATCATCTCGCTGGACACCGCCAAGCACATCGCGATGCTCGAGCGTAACGAGCAGGGGCGCAAAATCCGCCAGTATTTCATCGAAGTCGAAAAGAACGCACGGAAATTCTCGGAAGCCGTCGCGGCGCAGGTCAGCGCCATGATCCCGGTGATCCGCGAAAACGAGCGGCTCCGCTTTCAGCTCGACTTCGCCCGCCACTTCCTGCCGCAGGGGAAGCCCGGCGAACTCAACGAACAGGGACAGCCGAAAAACCAGTTCCGGCGCGGATACTACACCAGCGGGAAGGGAAAGTCGATCACCGCGCTCATCGAGCGCGCCGAACAGCCCGGCCTCTTCGACGAAATCGAACTCCGGCAGATCGGGAACGCGATTTAGCGCTGATGCCATGATTGGAGGAGATGAAGATGAACGAAGCAGAAATAGACGCATTTATCGATCGGAATTACGACCAGTTGCTAAAACGGCTGAAAGCTCGTAAAGATGAGTTGAGGGTCAAGAAGGAACGGCAAATGTCCAAAACTGTCGACGGCCGCCGTTTGCTCATTGCCCAAAAAACGCTGATGGTGATAAAATCCCTGATGAACCTTCACGATGCCGAAGTGAAAAAAATTCTCCTGGCAGCGCTGGAAACTGTTGAAACCGAATAATTCAATGCCGCTGATTCTTCATTTAAGGCGAACATGATGGCAAAAATGAAACAGAGCTTTTACAAAAATCTCCTGGCAATCGAGGATACGGAGAATAATATACCACCGGCCACCGGAAAAATCGAAAAAAGCGTCGGGAATGGCTTGACAGGCACGGCGGAATGTGCTACGTTATCGGTAAAGGGCCTTAGAAACCCTGGTACGTGCGGGCGCTGCCTCCGTCATGGAAGCGACCTCCGTTATAAAATCGCAACCGCTTTGTATTTGGCGGGCTTGCGGGAGCCGGTACGGGAAACCGTATCGGGCACGACATGTACCGTGTTTCTAACTCCCTACCAGGTCCGCCTTTTTTGTAGCGTCCGTAGAAAGGCGCGGAAGGCGGTGAAATCCTCAGTACATGGAGGTTGCAATGGTCTACAACAACTGTCAAGGGCAGTGTCCGCCCGCCCGCGTCCGGAAAAATCCGGAAAACTTTCCACCCGCACTTGCATTTCAGGCGACCGGGGATATATTGTACCCTCGGAGCTTGAAAACTCTATCGAACGCGGGCGCCGCTTCCGTCAAGGCAGCGACTTCCGTAAACACAACCTCAAGACCGAATTCTGTTTTGGGCTTGGAGAGGGCCGTACCCGCGAGGATCGGCGCACGACGTTCGACGTGTTTTCAACCTCTTCAAGCCCTTTTTCGTGCCCGCGTGAAAACGGACCGGAAAAGCAACATTTAACGGCCTTATCGAACGGAGGTTGCAATGCAAGCGAATTCTCGCCCGGTCTATACGACCACTTCGCAAATCGCGGAGGAAATCAGGAACGCCATCAGCGCATCACGCCGGGTGGCTCTCCGCAACACCATCCAGTACCCCCCGAAAGAGCGCAAGAGCCGGATCGCCGAGATCCAGCTCGCCCGGTTGCTCGTCACGCTCGATACGCTCATCGTCGTGCTGGAGGGCTGAAGCATGGACCATCTTTCCATTCATGTCCGGACGGTCGCGATTGCGGCGATCGTCATCTCGCTGGTCGCGCTGGCGATCTCGGCGTACGTCATTTTCCGCTGAACCGGGAGGACGAAATGAACGTCTTTGACCGAAATATGCCGGTTTTTCCGGCGGGGCGCCTTGACATTTCCGGAGATCGTGCTATTTTACCGGTAACGGGCTTGGAAACCCGCCAACAAGCGGTGGCTGCCGCCGTCAAGGGCGACATCTCCACTGGAAAAATCACAGCTTTTCGCCTTTTGGGGCGAATGGGCCGGGCTTGCCCGGGCGTGTCTTGTTGCGCGTTTCCAACCCATTCGCCCCTTTTTCGTGCCTTGGAAAGCGCGGGAAAGGCAACTGAAAGACCTCGCAACAAGGAGGCAGCATGGACAATCGCGCATTGTCATCCGAACTGGTCGCGGCGGAACTCCGCGACGCCATCCGCCGCTCCCGGCGCGTCGCGCTCCGGGCAACCGTCGGCAAATCCCGCGAGTACCGCAAATTGCGGCTCCCCGAAATCCAGCTGGCGCGTCTCATCGTCACGGTCGAAGAGCTCGCCGACAGGCTCGAGGAGGCGTGAAGATGCAGAACGATCCGCTCACCGTCTCCGTACGGACCGTCGCCGCCGCCGCACTGGCCGTCGCGCTGCTGGCGCTGCTGGTTTCCGCCGTCGCGCTCTGGCGCGTCCTGTAACCGCGACGGAGGTCATCCAATGACGAAAGAACGCGTTATGGAGATCGTCCGCGCCGGCGGAAACGTCGATTACGAGTGCGGGCGCGAGGCCGCCGCTGACGCCGTCAGGGAGGGGAAGGTCGAGCTCTACCGCAACAACCCGAACCTCGTCGCCGTCTTCGGGGACGACTGGGTCGACGGATTTTTCAACTACCTCAACGCATGGGAGAGCATCCACTGCATCCGGAAAGGGGGGAAAGTATGCCGCCTCATCTGAGCCTGATCGGATCGGAACGCGCCATCGCGCTCCGCTCCGCAAAGCGCCGCCGCCGCGCCGCTCTCGACCGCGCCGCGCTGCTGATCATCGCCGCCGCCGCGCTCGTCGCGCTCGGCATCCTGATCGGGAGGGCCGCGGCATGAGTTACGGATTCGACCGCGCCGCGGCGTGGTATTACGATCACGTCTTTTCGGAGCCTCCCGACGACTGGCTCGGGGACCCGGAGGACGAAAGCGAGAAAGCGGAAGCGGAAATGGAGGACACGGAAGAATGAAAAAGTATACGGTTGAAGACCTGAGCAAGTTCGAGAAAGATGAGAACGGGCGGCTCCTGTGCCCCGCGGGGGATTACACCGGAATCGAAAGCTTTCCGGGAAAGTTCCGCTTCGGCGAGGGGTGCCGCTTCGGCGAGGGGTGCAGCTTCGGAGCAGGGTGCCGCTTCGGCGAGTGGTGCAGCTTCGGCGGGCGGTGCAGCTTCGGCGAGGGGTGCAGCTTCGGCGGGTGGTGCCGCTTCGGCGAGGGGTGCCGCTTCGGCGAGGGGTGCCGCTTCGGCGAGGGGTGCCGCTTCGGCGAGTGGTGCAGCTTCGGCGGGCGTTGCAGCTTCGAAGACGGTCATGTTGCCGCTCCGGGATATCCGATGGTGTCTTTCGGCGGATTCGGCTCCGCAAACCGTACGATGTATGCTTTCAATTGCACGGATGGAATTGTGATCCATTGCGGGTGCTTCTCCGGATCGCTCGAAGAGTTCCGCAAGAAGGTCAGTGAGCGGCACGGCAATACGCCGTTCGCGATCGAATACCTCGCCATTGCGGACCTGATCGAAAGGCGCTTTGCTCGAAGGGGGGAGGATCAATGAGAACACGTGAACAGTTTTTGAAAGAACGCCGGTCCGGGATCGGCGGCTCCGACGTGGCCGCGATCCTCGGCCTTTCCCGGTGGAAAACCGCTTATCAGGTGTGGCAGGAGAAGACCGGGCGCGTCGCCGTCGACGAGGGCGACGACGAGCGGCTCCACTTCGGCAACGTGCTCGAGCAGGTCGTGGCGGATGAGTTTTCCGCCCGCCGCGGGTTGAAGGTCCAGCGCCGGAACCGGATGTTCCGCCATCCGGAGCATCCGGAACTGATCGGCAACATCGACCGGCGCATCGTGGGCGGCGGCATCCTCGAATGCAAGACCGCCGACAAGTTCACGCGCCATCTGTGGGGCGACGAGGGCAGCGACGAGGTGCCGGAGTACTACCTGACTCAGGTTCAGCACTATTACTCCATAACCGGAGAGCGCGAGGGGTTTCTCGCCGTCCTGATCGGCGGCAACGAGTATCGCGATTATGAGATCCCGTACGACCGCGAGCTGGCGGAGTTCTGTGCCGCCCGCTGTGTCGAATGGTGGCGGGAACACGTGATCCGGGACGTCCCGCCGCCGCTGACTCCGGCCGACGACCTCTCGGACGTGTTTCGGGCCGTCGCCGGTTCGTCCGTCACCGCCACGCCGGAGATCGAGGCGCTGGCCGCGAAGCTCCGGAACGCGAAGGAGCAGCGGAAGACCGCCGAGGAGGTCGAGAAGGAGCTGACCGCCCGGCTGAAAATTTCCATGGCGGAAAACGAGGTACTGTTCTCCCGCTCCGGCGAAAAGATCGCGACCTGGAAGCCGAACAAAGACCGTCAGACGGTGGTCACCGACTGGGACGCGATCGCCGCCGAGCTCCCGGTCCCGGCCGGGATCATCACGAAGCACACCCGCATCGACGTCAGACCGGGCGCCCGCCCGTTCATTTTGAAATAACCATCAGGAGGATCGGAAAAATGGAACAGATGAAACAGCAGGAAATTGCGGTGGTTCCCGGCGGAGCCGCGGAAATCATGGATGTCCAGCTCAACGAAATGGTGTTCAACCCGGAGCGCTTCGCAATGATGAATCAGCTTGCCGAAGTGATGGCCTCCGGCGCATGTACCGTCCCGCGCCATCTGGCCGGCAATAAGGGCGATTGCTTCGCCATCGTCATGCAGTCGATGATGTGGGGGATGAATCCGTTCGCCGTCGCCCAGAAGACTCACCTGATCAACGGCGTTCTCGGTTATGAGGCGCAACTGGTCAATGCCGTGGTCGAAAAGCACATCACGGGCGCTTTCCATTACGAGTGGTTCGGACCTTGGGAAAAGGTGGTCGGCAAATTCCAGTGGAAAGAGGGGAAGAACGGCAAATACCAGGCGCCCGGATGGAGTCCGGCGGACGAGATCGGTTGCGGCGTCCGGGTCAGCGCCACGCTGAAAGGAGAGACGGAGCCGCGCGTGCTCGAGCTGCTGCTGGTTCAGGCGACGGTGCGGAACTCCACGCTGTGGGCATCCGACCCCCGGCAGCAGCTTGCCTATCTCGCCGTGAAGCGGTGGACCCGGCTGTACAAGCCCGGCGCGATCCTCGGCGTCTATTCGGACGACGAGCTCCCGGGCGAACCGGTCAACGTCACGCCGCCAGAGGCTAATCCGTCCCGGAGCTCTGCGAGCCGGCGGCTCAAAGACAAACTCGGCATCCGGAAGCCGGAAGAGGCTCCGGTCGACGCCGAAGTCGTCGAGGAATCCCCGGCGTTTTCGGAGAGGCTGAAAGCGGAGATCGCGTCCCGCAAAGTCCCGATCTCGGTTGAAGATGTGGAGAAATTTCTCCGTCACAAAAAGGTCCTGACCGGCTCTGTCAAGCTCGACGAGCTCGACAAATATCCGGAAGACTGGCGCAAGTATGTGACGGAGAGCATGCCCGCGCTGGTCGATGCGGTCGCCGAATGGGCGGTCCATCCGGCCGAAGACGGGAATCTGATTTAACCGGTCCTCCAACCCGGAAGGAGTTTCGCCGTTCTCCGGTAAAAACGGCGGCTTTTGGAAGAGGTTGACAGATGATCGGATACAGAAAACCGGAGGAACGGGCATGAGCAGCGTGCGGCTGTACAAGCGGCAGATCGAGCGGTTTTCGCGCGGGAACGGCGCGAAGGTCATCGCCTGTGCCTTGCGGCGTTACCGGGACGGCGAACTTGTAATAGGTTCTGGCATTCACGACAAAGACCCAGGAAACATATTACAACTGTTCCCGGTCTGGAAAAAGCCGGATGTGCCGGACGCCCTGCTTCGGCAGATTCTCGACGCCCATTTCGATACGCCGCGCCCGGAGCTGGATCGGGAGATTCAGAGGCTTGACCGGGTGATCAGGGAGATGTTCCGGCAGCTTCCGGAGTATGTCATCGAAGAGGTTGAATCATGAGAAGGAGACTTGGAAATGATGCGCCGTGCGCGTGCTGCAAGGTAGCCCCGCGCGTTCCGGGGCGGGCGTACTGCCCGAGGTGCGAGGCCGAAAAGAACGCCCGTCACCGGGCCGCCGCCCGCGCGAAAAGGCACGAGATCGAACGCATCCGCCGTCCCGATGCCGCCGCCCGTTTCGAGCGGCTCGTCGAATGGTGGCGGAGCATCGGCGGCGAAACAATCGCCCGGAGGGTGTCGAGATGAAAACCCATCTTTACACGGCCGGGCGGATCGCGTGCGGGGAAATCCCGGGGCACTCGCCCATGATCCGCGATCCGGCACAAGTTGATTGTGAGCGGTGCCGCCGGACGGCGGTCTTCCGGAAAATTGCGACGGCGGCTCCCGTCGTAAAACGAGAGCCGGTGAAGTTTGAACAGAAGGAATTGTTTTAAATGCCTGAACGAATGTTACGCGATTGGACCGACTCCGAGGCAGTCAACCAGCTTGACTGGGCGGCGGAATGTCTGTTCACCCGCCTGATTATGAAGGCAGATGATTTCGGACGTTTTCATGGAAATCCCAGATTGATCAAGTCCCTGCTTTTTCCCCTCAAGGACGGCTTGAGAGACGCCGACATTTCCCGCTGGATCGCCGAGTGCGTGAAAGCCGGATTGCTCCGCGAATACACTGACCGAGTCAGCGGCAAGCCTTTCGTTGAGATCAGGAAATATGGACAGCGACTCAGAACCAGGAAGGCAAAATTTCCGGACGAAGACGGACGGTTCGCGCCACCTTGCGGCAATCCGCCGCAGAATGCCGCAGAATGCGGCGAAGCGCCGCCTGAAGTAGAAGGGGAAGGAGAAGAGAAAAAGAGAGAGAGCGCGGGCGCGGAGAATTCCCGGATTCGGCAGGAGGCGGAGAAAATCCGCGAACGGCATCCCCGGAAACTCAACCTCTACGACGACGTCGGCGCCATCGTCGAGGCCATTCAGCGCGAATCGGACAAGCCCGGCGAAACCGTCGAAACGGTCATCTCCCGCCTGAATGCGGCGGTACAGGATTACGCCGATGCCGTGGCGAAGTGGCCGGCGAACCGGAAGCGCTTCATCGCTCCGTGCAAGAAGTGGTTCGCCGAGGGGCGTTATCTCGAAGATCCGGCGACCTGGATGCAGAGCACAGGCAGCAGTTTGGGCGGCTTTGACGCGACAAACCCGGGCACATGGAGGTGACTATGGCCGACTGGCAGGAGTTCATCGCGCTTTACAGCGCAAATTTCGGGCGGATGACCGAAAACGACGGGCCGAAGGAGTGGCTGAAATTCGTCGAGCAGGAGGTGAAGAACATGGCAGTTCTGAGGGCGGCGCTTCAGCCGCACATCGACCGCTACGCCGCGGCGCTCGACAACATGGAGCCGGCGAAACGTCCGACGCTCGGACAGGTCCGGCGCTCGTACTACGCTGAGCTCGACCGCATCCGGCAGGAGCGGGAGATGCGCCGGTTCGGAGCCGGGACCGTCTGCGGCGTCTGCTTCGGTCCGGGCGTGCTCTTCGTGCTCGCCCCGCTGGCCGGGGACGCGGAGCGCATCCGCTGGCCGGAGGATTTCCGGGAGCGCGCCTGGCGGGAGTTCCGGGGCGTGGAGCTCGCGAAGTGTCCGGCGTGTTCCGGCCGCTTCCGTCCGGAGCTCGGGCGCCGGATCGAATCGAACGGCCTGCCGCTCTCGATCCGCCCGGAGCATCCGGACTGGCCGGCGCAGGTCGACGACTACTGCCGGCGGAACAACCGCCCCCCGCTCGCGGCCATGGGCGGCGACCAGGCGATTGTCGCGCGGATGAAGCGAAACGAAGGGCCGGCAAAATGAAACTGTACTTTTCACGGGAAGGGAAAACGGAATCCGAAGAAGCGCAAAAAAAAATCAGCGAACGGTATTTGTGGTGAATCATGAACTACTACAACGAATTCGACCCGGACGCGGCGGCGCAACTGCGGGAGCTGATCGCCGCCGGCCTGATTCCGCCGGGCGACGTGGACGAAAGGAGCATCACCGATGTTCAGGCAGATGACCTTCGAGGATATGCCCAATGTCACTTTTTCGCCGGAATCGGCGGATGGAGCCTCGCGCTCCGTCTCGCCGGATGGCCGGACGAACGGCCCGTTTGGACGGGATCGTGTCCCTGCCAGCCGTTCAGCACCGCCGGAAAGCAGCGCGGAACCCGCGACGAACGCGACTTGTGGCCCGTGTTCGCCGAGCTTATCCGCCAGCGCCGCCCTGACCGCGTGTTTGGCGAACAGGTTGAAAACGCGATTCGCCATGGCTGGCTCGATCGAGTATACGCAGACATGGAAGCAGAAAACTACGCCGTCGGGGCGGCGGTACTGGGCGCACACAGCGTCGGAGCGCCGCACCGGAGACTGCGGCTTTATTGGGGAGGCGTTCGCGTGGATGACGCCGAAAGCATCGGACGGAGATTTCGCCTTGCCGAGAACCTCAGGGCGTCCGGTGGAAAAATCGACGCATCTGCAAACGCAGGCGGCGGCGCTCGCGGCATGGCCGACCGCGACGTCACGGGATTGGAAAGACGGAATGGAGGTGAATGTTCCGATCAATTCTCTGCTGGGTCGGGAGGTATGGAAAGTCTTTCTCCTGGTCCGGGTTCCGGCTCGCGTACTGCCGGGACGGGAAAGTGCGGCGGATTCCGGCTGAATCCCTGCTTTTCGGCGTGGCTGATGGGATTCCCGAAGGAGTGGACGGAGGCGGGACTTGCCGCATTTCGGAAGAGGGCGGCTTCCCGCTCACGACGCGGAAAGAAGGCCGCGCCATGCTGCTGAAAGGATACGGAAACGCCGTCGTTCCGCAGGTCGCCGCCGAGTTCGTCATGGCGTTCGAAGAGGTTTTGAAGGAGAATTTGAGATGAGCGAAGAAAAATGCTGGAACGGGAAGTATCCGATTTT
>JABLYX010000114.1 GCA_018265615.1 Lentisphaeria bacterium | reverse complement strand
GAGATCGGAACCGACAAGCTCTTCTACCAGCCGCGCGGCGAATTCTGAGCCGCAGTTCTCCTCGCCCGGAAACGAGTTCAGCGGAAATTCACAAGCGGATAGCAAGTCCAGTTTTTATCGCTTTCGATGCCCGGAACAATGCGGATACAGCTCTCGCGCTTTTCACCGTCGTTGTCATTCACCAGCAGGTTGAAATGGAAGCCGGCTTTGCCGCATGCCTGCGTCAGTCCGATCGCCTCCAACGGAATCTGCGCCTCATAAACCGTTTTGCCGGCCCGATCGTCGCGGACTGTTTCCAGTGTAATCCGGCGGGCGGTTTCAGCCGGATCGAATCCCGCCGGCGCATTCCAGCACCATACTTCACTGCTTCCGTTCGCGAGCCGGGTCAGCCCGAACTCCCAGGTCCGCTTCTGATCCGGAAGCCGGATGGCGAATTGAATGCCGTCGCCGTTCCAAACACCGCCCCCTCGGTACGGCTGATGATGAACGTCATCCCGGACCACGGCTTTCAGACGCAGATACTTCTGATTGCGGGCCAGGAAAATATCGGCGCTCAAGTCATCCGCTCCTTTCCAGAGCAAATGATTTTCGGGGCCGCTGATTGCGTAATTCATAACCTGCGATGCGTCATCGAGCCGGAATGTCGGCAACTCCGGATAAACGTCTAAACGAACCGGAATGTTTGAAACGACCGCCCGGTTCAGCTTCGCCTCCGGAAAGTCATTCGCAAAGAACGCAATTTCCACCCGTTCCGGATTCAGGGGGAAAGAACGGAATCCCTCCTCCGCCCTCACATTCAACTTCACATCGGCCGAGCGGCCGGGGCCGAGCGATATGCTCTTCTCCGTCTCGGCAGCAAGCCCGGCAGGCAGGCGGAACACAAAACGACAGTCGAGCCTCCGGTCAAGCGGATTGCGCAGATGAAAGCGGAATACCCCGTTTTCTCCCGGTGTGATGGAGAGTGCATCGCAGGAAAGGAGCAGACCGCGCCACTGCGGATCGGCATCCGCAACGGTCCGCAGGAACGCGGGGTCCTCCGAGACCTTCAACAGCACCGCACCGTTGCGAACTTCACAGGCTGATTCATTGCCGAACAGATCCACTCCGACTGCGGATGCGCCGATTCCGGTCAGTATAATCAGCTGCTCCGGGTCAAGCTGGTTGAACGACCAATACGGAATACGGTATTCGCCGTCTTCTTCCCGAAAAAAGCAGCCGTAGACATTCTCGCCCTCCTCGAACTGCCGGACAAATTCCGGCGTCTGGAAATAACGGGCCATGATGTTGAAGACCGGATAAGCGGCTTTCGGTTGATAATCGTGCTTCAGCAACCCGAAATTATGTTCCGGATCGGCCGGATCGGTGCCGATGTCCCAGAAATTATACCAGTCGTAGCTTGACGCGCCATAGGCGCGGGCAAGAATCACCTTCTTGAACAGGGTCCTCGCCTGTTCCAGTTCTCCGATCCCGGTGGAGGAAATGCCGGTTTCGGCAGAAATCCATGGCTTCCCGGCGCCGATGGCCTTCATCTTGCGCAGTTCCCGGAGCTGGTCGCGGTAAATGGATGCCGGGCCGTGTCCATGGAAATCGAACACGTCGTAATATTGTCTCCCTTCAGTCAGAAGGCGTGAAAGCAGCTTCGGATGACACCGGAGGAAATCGCTGCTGCGCGGAGCCGCACTGAAAATACTGGAAATTCCGCCGTTTGCCACAAGCGCCCCAGGATCGGCGGCCTTGATTGTCCGGTATGCAATTTTCAGCATTTCGAGATACTCGTCGTCGGAAAAGTTACAGAAGCTGACCAGATCCGGCTCGTTGCCGACGATGTAAATCGTCCCCCGGCCTTTGTACCGTTCCGCAAGACGTGAGAGGAAGGCCCGGTACGCTTCATAATCAGGCCGTTTCCAGGCGTTTTTCGCCTTTGGATTGATCGGTTTGTAATCCTTCGGGACTGCCCATTCCGGCGGCGGACCGATGAGGAAGTGGACTGCAAGATTCCGCCGGGCGCAGGATGCGAAAAATTTATCGTGTATCCGGTAATCCCATGCCTCCGGCTTCGGTTGCATCTGCCACCAGTCCGGATTGCTGCGCAGGGAACGCACACCGGCAAGCTCCTGCGCCAACCTTCCGTTCGGTCCGGCGGCACCGGACGCTCCGAGCAGAAAGCCGCCCGTGCCGAACGGCAAGGCCGGAACCATTGCGGCGAACTGCCGCGTCCCGTCGTATCGTTTCCCCGCGTCATCCCGGAGCGTCCACGAAGCGTACCAGATGCCGAGACGGCTGAAATCCCCCGGGAGGGGAGACAGGACGCCGTCCCCGCTTTCCGCCGGAACCTCAACGGCAATATCT
Source organism: Lentisphaeria bacterium (assembly GCA_018265615.1). GTDB lineage: Bacteria > Verrucomicrobiota > Lentisphaeria > Victivallales > Victivallaceae > Victivallis. The sequence goes on along the minus strand of JABLYX010000114.1, from coordinate 2,935 downwards.
GCGGAATGTTCCCGGCCATACGCATCCCGAACCTTCACCGCGCCGGTCAGCCGGGTCGATTCCGAGCCGTGGTTGCGAAAGCAGAGCGACGGCGGTATCTTCATCTCCGGCAGCACCAGATTCAGGGGGTGTTCCGGAGAGAATCCCACCGTGACTGCAGCGCCTTCGATCCGGTACTCCAGAGAATCGAGAATGATTCCGCCCGGCTGCCGGACCTTGTCCAGTCCGCCGCAAACAATCCCGTGGAAGCGCAGCGGCCAATCGATCTTTTTGTCCCGGTTACCGCCGAATGAATTCGCATACTCCCGCGAAGAGTCGATGCGGCAGGTGAATTTCTGTCTGCCGCTCATGCTCTGCAACGCCTCTCTCCAGAACTGAAAGACCTCCCCCTGCGCATCAATGAATCTCAGTGTGACGCTGTCGACGGAGTGGTTCGGCAGGAGCCACGCGTTCAAAGTAAATTCCGCCGCATGGAACTGGCTGAATGCTGCCATCCGGGCAGAACTCCAGCACTCGATAAATGGTGAACAGCCGGGAGTCCAGCGTAGCACAGTCCCTTCGCGGCCGGTATCCGGCAACTGTTCCGCAGAGATGGAGAATTTGTCCGTGCCGGCCCGTTTCTCACCGGCCAGCGTCACCTCTCCGGCCCGAAATCTGAGCAGCTCCGCCCCGCTGATCGAGGCAAATGCGCACAGCAGCAGTGCAGCCAGGGAGCAACGTGAGAAATTCATCTTGACAGCCTTTCCGGTTGTATGCGCCTATTCTTGCCACGGAGTCGGAAAATCAACGTAGTCGGTACATTTATACAAGCCGAGTTCCCTGAGGTATCCGGCGGTCATGCGCTCCACATGACCGTCAATTACGACACCGTGGGCGCGCGCGCGGTTGCTGTGCCTCAGGTGAATCACCCGTTCCGCTGCGACCGCCGTATTTTTGGTGCCGTCGCCCGATTGAATATTGTAAGGCTGCGGCCAGGAACCGCCGAAGCGGACACTGTCCGCACAGATGACATCCCTGGAATTCATACGATTGAGCGCCCGGTAATAGCACCCGGTCCCGCCGGTGGTCAGCACACCACCGCTTTTCGGAGTTCCACTCGGAATACCGTAACTGCTCAGCTCACAATTCTTCGCTACCGGCTGGGAGGGACAGTTCCAGAAACCATGCTTATTGTATTCCGCATTGACATCCCAGACGGATTTGCAGTTCGCGGTCAGATCGGGCAGGTAACCGCGCGACCAGAGGAACGGAGCCCAGCGCTGCGGAAAATCCGCCGATGCGGCAGCAACAAGTATGTCCTTGTTATCATTGGCGTAAAACAGATGAACTGCTCCGATCTGCTTAAGATTGTTGATACAAGAGGTGTCGCGCGCGCTCTGCCGCGCCCGGTTCAATGCAGGCAGCAGCATTGAAGCGAGAATAGCGATGATGGCAATCACGACGAGCAGCTCGATCAATGTAAAATGTTTCCGGTTCATTCTCCGCACTCCTTCTCGGGTTGTATCTCTCTTTCTCCTGACTGAATATCCTGGATCCGCATGGGCACAACAATCCGGTATCCGGGACGGTCAGGCTCAGCGATCTTATGCAGCAGACGTTCCATCGCGAGACGGCTCATCTCCGACGTATCAAAATGGATGGAGATATAGCGCTCGTATCCGGCGCGCTCAAAGTCGGTGAAGGCGACGAGAAGAATGTCCTCCGGTACACGCACCCCTTTGAGCTTCAGCATCTCTTCGCAAAGATTGGCCGCGTCGTATGATGCAAAAACCAGCGCCTCCGGCAGCGACCCCTTCTTGAGCATTGCATGGACCGGCGCAATATAGCTGCCGAGTTCAGTGTCTGGAACGAGCTGGATGTCCTCCTCGCGCAGCACAACGCCGTGCCGTGCTGCGCCGCAGCGGAATCCTTCGCTGTAGATGACGTCGATGCCCGGAACAATAAGGCCGATCCGCCGGATGCCGCGTTTATAAAGAAAATTGCAGACGCGAAGGCTCTCCGTAAATTTATCGGTCGTAACGAGATCTTCCCCGCTGTCCGGCGGATTGTTTGAAAGAATAACGAACGGGATGCCGAATTCGTGCAGTTGCCGCATGAGTTTCGAGGAGGGATTCCCCACCAGCAGGACACCGGCGGCGTCACGCCGAAACTGGAGCTCCGAAGAAGACTCTGTCGCAATATTCAAGCGAAGATTCACTACGCCGGCATCAATCCGACTGCGGATGCCGTCGATGATTGTAGTGTAATATCCCATTCCCATCGGATTCTTCTGCTCCGAAAGCGGGCAGATAACGACATCGATGCGCATGCGGCCGTCGCTCTCAGGATTCAGCGTATCGAACGCCTCCGCTTTATAACCGAGCTCCCGCAGCGTGAAGAGCACCGTGTCTCTCGTCGCCTCGCTGATGCCGGGCTGGTTGTTCAATACGCGGGAAACGGTCGACTGCGACACGCCGGTCCGTACCGCGATGTCGGAGAGCTTGACCGCTCCGATTTTTCCGGACTTCTTCATCTTGGAATTTCCTTCCTGAAACATTGCTTTCCATCTTTACACCATTAATTATACCAAACTTTTCCGAAAACTGCAAGACCGAAATGCAAATATATTCAATTTTAATGCAATTTATTGCAATAAGCAACAACAAAAAAGCGCACAGGGATTGCAAACGGCAACTCCATGCGCCTGTTTATCAAGGTATTATGCTAATTCACAGAGAAACGCGGATCGATCGAGTCGGCCAGCGCCTCGAAGAGTTCATCGGTCATTGCGCTGATCTCGTCGAGCCCGAGCTTACTCTGCGTATTCGGATCAGCGGCAATCGCGTGGAAGATCGTGCGGCGGTCGCCGGAGAGCGCCCCCTGTGCGCCAAGGATCTGTGCGACGTCCGTCGGGGCCGGCGCCTCGCCGGTCTGGATCCAAGGGCGAAGCGCCTTG
>JABLYX010000053.1 GCA_018265615.1 Lentisphaeria bacterium | reverse complement strand
CACTCATGTGGCGGGTACATTATCGTGTAACAGTTCCCGCCCCGTTCGCGGCGCGCCTCTTTGAGGCGCTTACTTGTCCGCCTGTGGCGGCCAACTCTTCACCGCCCGCTTTGCGGGCTGCGCCAGAGGGGCTTCGCTGCGCTGCGTTCACCTGCGCCGTATTCACTCCTTGCTGCCCTTTCCCCCGAAAGTTGCCACCCTTCGCCCATGGGGCTCGGGTCCCGCCGTTGGCGGGCTGCGGGTACTTTCAGGGGACCCCATCCTCCGGCAGTCCGTGCAGCTTTGCTGTACTCCCGCCTCCGGCCGCCGAACCATGCAGTCCGTTCACATCCGCTCCGCGGCGCATACCGCGCTTCTCCTGCCGGGCGGCGGCGTTGCCCCCTCCGCGCCGGACTGCGATATTTCAGCACATCACATATCTGGTATCATACGGGAATACAGATGCGTGACTTCACTTATCCCTGCGCAACCGTCTGACGGACGGGCTGTATGAGCTTAACGCTTCCCCGTTCGATGATCCGCGGCGAAATCTCGACCTGGAAATTCCGGTCGAACCTGCGGTTGACGATATCCGAAGCCATATCCAGCACCTCGCGGGCGACATCGGCGCGGGCCGAAGCCGCCACCGAAAGCCGTTCCGCCCCGGCGATCTTCACATCGCCGAGCGCCAGGATGCTGAGCTCCTCCGGCACGGCGACTCCATGCGCCTCCAGAAAGCGCATGGCCGCCACCGCGGTCATGCTGCTGCCGACAAATACCGCGCTGTATCTGCGGAGCCGGTTCAGGTTGTGCGCGAGGTAGCTGCACGTGCGTTCGCTTGAATCCTCCCCCGGCTTCGTACCGCAGTCGAGCACATCCACATCGCAGCCGAACGTGCCAGCCGCCAGCCGGAACCCCTGAATCAGGTCGCCGGAGGAGACGCCGTGCGGTTCGGTGCGCAGGAACGCCATCTGCCGGTGGCCGTGGCGGAAGAAATAGTTCGCGACGATCATCCCCGCCGCCTGGTTGTTGCCGTTCACAAAGCGGACCCGGTCCACCCGCGCCGCGTTCAGGCACAGGATGCACGGCACCGGAGCGTTGACCAGACTGCGCACCTGGTCCGCCGTCAGCAGATCCCGCGCCAGCGAATTCGCGACGACCACATCGGCGCACAGCGCCGGGAGCAGCCGGCAGAAATCCTCCCTGTGGTCGACCGGAACGATCTCATGCGCGAAACCCATCTTCTCCGCCCGCGCCGCCAGGAGCGCGCTCATATCCCGGATCGAAGGGCTCGGCCAGTCGCTCTCAAGGATCAGCAGCTTCGGCCGCTTCCCGATCTCGGGATGGCGCACGAACGTGCCGGAGCCGACCACCGACTCCAGATGCCCCTGCTCGCGCAGCTTGCGCAGCACCGGGTCCACCGTGAACCGGCTGACCTGATACTCCTGCATCAGCTGCCGCACCGACGGAAAGCTCTCGCCCTCCCCCATCGTTTCGATCCGGTCCCGCAGCCGGCCGTAGAGCAGCTCTGCCTTGTTTTCCTTATTCAGCACCATCGGAGCTCCGTGTTCTTTAACGACACACTTGATTCAAAAAAAATCGTGTCTTTCAACGACACACTTCATATTATGACACAAATCCGGCCCGGTGTCAAGAGGCATTTCGATTTTTTTCAGAAAATTATGGTTTTTCACCGCGATCCCAAAGTGTTCTATCGCCTGCCGGGGCCTGCGGCTCCATTTCCTGCGGAAACGCGGAGTGCCGGCCCGCCGGAAGTGCGCTCCCATGCGGTTTCCGGCGCAAAGTGTTCCATTTCATTGAAATCGCTGCGGGGCGGGCTATATTGATATTCCAGGGATCAGTTTCAGTGAGAACCATCCACCAAACCGGGAGTCACCAATGGTCTGTTACGACACACTTGTCATCGGAGCCGGATGCTGGAGCGCGGGAATCGCGCTCTCCGGACGCGGCTCGACCGTCATCGTCGACCGCGGCGCAATCGTCGGAGCCGAATACTTCGACACCTTCCGCCCGACCTCGAACTGGAAAAGCGAGCTTAAGTCCGCCGAAGCGCGCGAGCTCTTCCGCACGCTCGACGACCGCGGCGCGATCAACGGCGAACGCTCCGACTGCTATATGCTCGCCCCGTTCCTCTACAAAGCGCTCCTGCCGCACCATGCCATGTTCCGGCTCTGGACCGAAGTCACCGCGATCCGCCCCGACGGCGACGGCTTTGCCGTCACGCTGTTCGACGCGGACGGCAGCGGGGAGATCCGCGCCCGGCGCATCATCGACACGACCCCCGAGTGCCTCTCGAACCCGGCGTTCGGCAAAACCAACCGCAGGGCCGCGAGCCTGACCGCCGTGGCCATCGCCCCGAACGCCGCCGAAATGATGAAGACCTGGAAGCCGGCCGTCGGCTCCATGCGCCCCGGACGCACCGCCGACGAGCTCTATTTCACCGTCCCCTGCGACCCCGCCGGAAGCTGGCCGGAGGCGCGGGAGGAGCTGCTCGCCGCGTGGAGCACGCGCCGCGAGATCTTCTTCAAGCTCAACAAGATCGCAACGATCGCAAAACAGCGGCTCTTCGAGCTTGAATGCGACGACCGCACCTTCGCGCCGAACCACACGTTCTTCAACCCCGCCCGCTTCGAAAATCCGCTCCGCGCGATCGACGCCGGCATCAGCTTCGGGAGGGCATGACCATGCTGCTGTGTGAAATGATCCGTCACAAAACCGTCCGGCGCGAAGCCGTCCCGGCCTTCGAACGTGAATTCGACGTCGTCGTAATCGGACTCGGGACCTCCGGCGCGGTCGCAGCCGTGACCGCCGCCGAAGCCGGCGCGAGCGTCTGCGCCGTCGACAAACTGAACCTCCCCGGCGGGACCGCCACCTCGGGCGGCATCGCCGGCTACTACTACGGGCTCCCCGGCGGGCGCTTCGAGAAGACCGACATCGCCGCGCAGCAGCTGCGCTACCTCGCGTTCATCGACGGCGGCACCTTCCACCCGGATGCAAAGGGGATCGCGGTCGAACGCGAGCTCCGCGCCGCCGGCGTTGAAATCCGTTACGAATCAAGCGTCTGCGCCGTCTGGCTCGACGACGGCGGCGAGACCGTCCGCGGCGTCCGGCTGGTCACGCCGGAGGGGATCCGCGACCTCGGCTGCCGCGTCCTCATCGACGGAACCGGCAACGGCGACGTCTGCGCGCTGGCCGGAGCGGGCTTCCTCGAGGGGCGCGCCTCCGACGCGCAGCCGCAGCCGTTTTCGAGCGTCCGGGTCTTCCGCCACGAAAACCGTTTCGCGAGCGCGAACTTCGACGCGGGCTTCACGACCTCGACCGACGCGAAAGAGCTGAACCGCGCGATCATCGACTCGAACTCGCTGCACTGCTTCCCGCCGTCGAACTCGGAGCCGGCCCGGCTCTACTACATCACGCAGCTGCCGGGGCACCGCGAAGCGCGCCTCGTCGAATGCGACCACATGCTCACGGCGAAGGAGATCATCGATGGAAGCTGGAAGGAGCGCCCGCTCGGCTACGCCTACAGCAATTTCGACAGCCATTCGCTCGACTGGGCGTTCGAGGACGACACCGGCTGCGACTGGATGGTCGCCGCGAGCCTCTGGGGCAAGAACATGATTGCGCCGATCCCGCTGGAAATTCTGACCGTCAAGGGTTTCCGCAATCTGCTCGTCGTCGGGCGCGCCGTCTCGGTCGACCACCTGACCGCGAGCCTCATGCGCATGCAGCGCTGTCTGCAGAAGAACGGCGAAATCGCCGGGACCGCCGCCGCGCTCGCCGTCCTCGGGAACAAAACGGACCTCCGCGACATCGACCGGGATGAGCTTGAAAAGCGCATGCGCGCCTCCGGCTGCCTTGACGAAACAGCCCTCCCCGTGTGCCGTTTCCCGGCCGAAACCTGGCGGGAGGAGCTCGGCTCCGACAAGCCCGGAGAGGCGATCTGGTATGCGGCCTCCCATCTCCCCGAGACACGCGGGGCCCTGCTGGCGTTTCTCAGCGGAGACGATGAGGACGCCGCCGCCCACGCGGCCATCGCGCTCGCGGTCGCCGGAGACTCCGCCGGGGCCCCCGTGCTGCGCAGGCTGCTTCTCGCCCGCGACGAATACGTCCCGCAGACCAGCCGCAGGCACAACTACCCGCGGCTTCTTCCGGAGGCGTACCTGCTCGGCCGGGTCGGGGAGCCCTCCGACGCCGCCCTCCTGCTCGGCCTCGCCCGCGAGCGCCTCGCGGACTACGACACCTTCTCGTACGCATGGCGCGGGCTGCTGACTCTGGGCGACCGTTTTCCGGAGCTCCGGCAGGAGATCGCCGACGGGCTGCTGCCGATCCTCGAAGCGGAGGATTTCCGGCTGCCCATCCTCTTCCGGAACACCCTGATTCACAGCCAGGCGCGCCATGAGCCGATGCATACTCTGTTCCGCGCCGTGACCGCGCGGAAATTCCGGGAGTGGGGCATCCCGAACCACCTCGCGGCCATCCTCGCGGACTACCCCCTGAGCTGGCGCGAAAAGCGTCTGCTAGGCCTCCTGTCGCAGCAGTAGAAAAGAATGCGCCGCGCGCTTTCCGCGGCCGCGTGAATGCGGTGCGGAAAGCGCGCGGCGCCGTCGTCAGCTCGCCGGCATCCCGCAACGGGACCGGACCGGACCGGACCGATATAATCCTCAAAACCGAGGATCATGCAAATTCATCCCGAATCAACATCACAAACCACAATATCCTGAGCTTACTTGAAACATTTTATCCATAAACCGAACGAGCTGTAAGATTCACTCGAAACAATCACTGAAAACATATAATCGAATATTAATACCACCTCTTTCGGAACAGCCCGCCAGACACGGCGGCAGGGCGGGTCACAGTGCCGGAACGCACCGTGCCGGCCGGGAAATCCGCGCATCAGACGCCTGTCCGACCGCGCGGCGCAATACCGAAGCGGCGCTTGAAGGCGTATGACAGGTGAAAGCCGCTGCTGAAGCCGGTCTGAGCAGCGATCTGATCGAGGGTGAGGTCCGAATCCAGCAGCGTGGCCGCCTGGTCGAGCCGGAGCTCCATCCGGCGCTGCATGATGCTCCGGCCGGTCCGTTCACGGTAGCGGTGGGAGAGCGTGGAGACCGAAACGCCCAGCTCGGCGGCCAGCCGCGACCTCGGATACGGCTCGGCAAGGTGGGTGAGCAGCAGCCGGTCGATCCGGCGGATCAGATCACCGTCCCCTCCCGCCTCCCCCGGATGGGCCAGCAGATGCGGCTCGCCGGTGCGGACCGCAGCGCGGAGACAGGCGAGTATCTCGCAGAGCAGCAGCTGCGCGTCCCAGCGCGAAGCCTCCCCCTCGAGCATCCCGCGCCGCGCCATCTCCGTGATCCGGTCGCAGATCCGGCGGTCGGAGTCGAACAGGCGCAAATAGCGTTCCCCCGGCAGGAAAAGCCTGTCCAGGCCGGCATACTCGCCGCCGGTGAACATCACGAAGACGTTGGCCCGCTCCGCTTCGACAGCATGCTGCTCCTCAAAAAGGGTGTGCGGCCGGTAGAGGTGCAGCTCAAGCATCCGGCGTTCCCGCCAGACGTTTTCAGGAGCAACCCGGGTCCGGATCCCGGCGGGCAGGGTCGGCGCGTCGATCAGCCAGCAGGGCAGTTCGATCCGCCGGGTCCGCGGCCGCAGCAGTCCCGGCTGATAGCGCGCCCGCGCCCGGCAGACGGCCGGCAGCGGCCAACGCTCCGGCGGCGGCCAGGCATAATTGTAATAAAAAAATCCGTTTTGCACGATTCTATATGTGATTTGCCCGTTTTCCCATTGGAAAACAGTTTCATTTATCCTATAATATACACAAAAAAATCAAGGATGCAAGAAGGAACAGAAAAGTGAATCAGACCATGACAGTACCCGCGGAACCCCTGCCCGGGGGAAAACGGAAGGCCGCGCCGGCCGCGTCGTCCGCCGTCCCGCGCCCGGGCGCCGGACGCGGGCTCAAAACCGGCCGGGGGCGGAATTAAACATGCAGACGGGTATTCTTCTGCTGATTGCGGCCGGCCTGTCGTGGGTGGCAATCGGCGCCGTAGTCAGCCGCTCGGCGGCACGGGGGCTGAACCTGAACCGGATTCAGGCGGAAGCCGCCCTGGCGTGCCTGCTGGTGAGCCTCGCGGCGCTGCCGTTCCTCGACGGGGCGGCGGCCCGGCTGCCGTCAATTCCGGTCGGCATGCTGCTCGCGCTGGCCGGGGCCGCGAACTTCGTCACCTTCCTGCTGATGAACCGGGCGATGCGGCAGGGGCACAACGGCGTCGTCTGGAGCGTGGTGCAGTCGGCGCTGATATGGCCGTTCCTGATGGGGATGCTGTTTTTCGGAGTCTCCTGCACCCTGCCACGGGTGCTCGGGCTGGCGCTGATCCTCACCGGAATCGGCCTGGCCGGGCTGGTCCGGGGCGGCGCGGGCGGAGGAGCCGGCATGCGCAAATGGCTCGGCGCGGCGCTGGCCGCTTTCGCCGCCGCCGGTATTTCGCAGTGCCTGGCGAACCTGCCCTCCTATCTGGGCGGAGCGGAGTTCGGCAGCGTCGGCAAGGCGGCGGCGCTGCAGCTCGGAACGCTGGCGGCGTTCGGGGCCGAAGCCGGCTGCAAGGCGGAGGCGCGGCGCGGCCCGGTGAACTGGAAGCCGGCTGCGGTGCTGGCCGGGGCGAACATCGCCGCGCAGTACTTCTTTTTCTACCGCGGGCTCGATCTGGTGGCGCAGGCCGGAGCCGGCTCGATCGGCTATCCGGTGGTGCTCGGTTCCTGCATCGCCGGTTTTTCGCTTTACAGCGCGGCGGTGCTGCGCGAACGGGTGACGGCGGCCTCCGCCGGCAGCGTGGTGTTCTGTCTGGCCGGAATCGTCATTCTGGCATGCTGACCGATAATTCAGGAGAAAGACGATATGGACGAATGGATGATGGCGGTTCCTCTGTGCATCGACGCCGAGGGGCGTACCCCGGAATACTGGCAGGATATGCGAACCCGGCTGCGGCACATGGGGTGCCGCAGGGTCTTCCTGACCGTCCTCGGGCAGGGCTCGGCCGCTCCCGCGGACTACTTCCGGCCGCTGGCGGAAAAACTGCGCCGGGTCGGCGCGCTCTTCCGCGAGGCGGAAATCGAACCGGCGCTCTGGCTGGGGCACACAATCGGCCACTCCGGGGAGATGAGCGGCAGCGAGGCGCGTTTCGACAGCATCGTCGGCGCCGATCCGGCGGGGGAACTCCGGCCGCAGCCCGGCTGTTTCTGCCCGCTGGGGCAGCCGTTCCGGGAGTATCTGGCGGAGGTGCTCGGGATCCTGGCGGAATCCCGGCCGCCTCTGCTGATGCTCGACGACGACTTCCGGCTCGGCAGCCACGGCGCGGCGTTCGGCTGCTTCTGCGAGCTGCATATGGCCCGGTTCCGGGAATGCACCGGGCGCGGCATCTCCGGGGCCGGGCTGGCCCGCGGTGTCCGCACGGATCCGGAGCTGCGGCGGCTGTGGTGCCGGAACAACGGCGAGTCACTCTACGAGCTCGCCGCCGTGGTCGAAAAAGCGGTTCACGCCGTCTCGCCGGAGACACGGATCGGGCTGGCTTCGGCGGCAATGCTCCGCTGCGGCGACGGCGTCGATCTGCGGGAGCTGGCGCGCATCTTCAACGGCGGCCGGACCCGGCCTTTCATCCGCACCGGCGGCGCTCCCTACTGGCGGCGCACGCCGGAACACATCGGCTGGGCGGTCGAGTATTCGCGGCTCCAGCGGGAGTGGCTGCGCGGAACGGAGATCGAGGTGTTCGCGGAAGGCGACACATACCCGCACAACACGTTCTTCACCGCGGCCGCCTCGCTGGAGGCGTTCGACGAAGGGCTGGCGGCCTCCGGATTTCCCGGCCTCCTGAGCTATCAGTTCAGCTACGGCGATCCCCGGACGACCGATCCGGCCTACGAGGCGCTGACCGCCGGGCGGGCGGCTTTCCACCGCGAGCTGCGGCTGCTGTCGCCGCCGGAGTGGGAGGAGATCGGCTTCGAACCGGCGGCCTCCCCCGACGGATTCCTGGCGCGGGACCCGGAGCTGACGCCGTGGGGCAGCTTCTCGGAAGGGATTCCGGCGCTGCGGGTCCTGCCCCGGCTGGGAATTCCGTGCGCTTTCGGCAATCCGGCGATGCCGGCGGTGCTGGCGGGCGAGGAGTGCGCGGCCTTTACGGACGCCGAGCTCGACATGCTTCTGCGGCGCGGCGCGGCGGTGGACGCCCCCGCCGCCGAAGCCCTGCTGGCGCGCGGCTTCGATCTCGGGCTCGCCGGGCTCGAGCGGCTGGAGACGGTGCCGGAAACCGAACGGTACCGGGACGGCGCCACGGCGCTGCTGCGCACCGCAGGACGGAATATCCTCTGGCGCGCCGGAGCCGGAGAAGGCGCCCGGCTCCTGGAACGCAGCGTTTTCGGCGGCGGGATCCCGGGCGTGCTGCACATCGTCACCCGGGAGGAACGGCGGGTCGTCCTGCTGCCGTGGAGCCTGGAACGGGGAGGCGGCCTCAATTTCAGCTTCGCCCGGCAGCGTCAATGGCACGAGGCGTTCGCTTTTCTCTCCGGCCGGCCGCTGCCGGTGCGGACGGACGGCCGCGCCGATATCCGGCTCCATCTGCGGCGCTCGCCGCAAGCAGGCTTCCTGGCGGCGACGGTTCAGAATCTGTCGCTCGACCCGTTCCGGCTTGATGCGCTCACGGTGGAACCGGAATACCGGCCCGTCTCCTGCCTGACGGCGGCGGGCTGCCGCCGGACGGAGGGCGCCCTGCCGGATTTCACCCTGCAGCCGATGCAGACCGCGGTGCTGCGTTTCGAACCGGCGGGACGGCAGGAACATCCGTTCAGCAGTGCGGGATGTCCGTGTGACCGCTGATCTCGGAGTTCACCGTGCAGAGGTCCGCGAGCGACAGTTCGTGGACGTCGGCACGGCCGGCGATGCGCGCGAACTGCGCGATCTCCGCGGTGCTGACCCGCAGGAAGTTCGCGAGGCGGCGGGCGGACTCCTCCACATCGAGGTTCCTCCGCAGTTCCGGATCCTGCGAGGTCACGCCGAACGGGCATTTGCCCGTATTGCACATCCTGAACTGGCGGCAGCCGATCGCAACGAGGGCCGAGGTCGCGATCGCGACCGCATCCGCGCCGAGCGCCAGCGCCTTCGCGAAGTCGGGGGAGACGCGCAGCCCGCCCGTCACGATCAGTGAAACCTGCTTCGCCCCGCGTCTGTCGAGGTGCTTCCGCGCCCGCGCCAGCGCGAAAACCGTCGGGACCGACGAGGCCATCTTGATGTATTTCGGGGAGGAACCGGTTCCGCCCGGGCGGCCGTCCAGCGTGATGAAATCCGCGCCCGCCTCGAGGATGAAGTCGATATCCTCCTCGATATGCCCGGCGGCGATCTTGACGCCGACCGGACGGCCCTCCGAGAGCTCCCGAAGCTCCGAGATCCTCGCCCTGAGCTCCTCCGGGGTCGTGATGTCCCTGAAGTGCGCCGGGCTCAGGATGTCGGTTCCCGGGGCGAAGCCGCGCGCGGCGGCGATCTCCGGCGTGACCTTCCTCCCCGGCAGATGGCCGCCCATGCCGGGCTTCGCGGCCTGCCCGATCTTGATTTCGACCGCGTCGGCCCGCCGCAGATTCTCCGGCGTGACGCTGTAGAGGTTCGGGACATATTCGAAAATATAGCGGTGCGAGGCGGCGATGCTCTCTTCGAGGATGCCGCCCTCCCCCGAGCACATCGCGGTCTTCGCCGCCGCGCTGCCCTTCGCGAGCGCGATCTTCGCCTCCTTCGACAGCGCGCCGAACGACATGTGGCTCACGAAAACCGGGCTCTCGATCACGAGCGGCTTCTCCGCCGCCGGGCCGATGACCGTCCGCGTGGAGACCGGCTCCTCCTGCAGCAGAGGCAGCCGCGCGAGCTGGCCGCCGAGAAACAGGATGTCGTCCCACGAAATCACCCTCTTGCGGGTCCGCATCGCCTCGTCGATCGATTCGCCGGTTTCGGCGATCCTCCGGATATCGGCCATATACTCTTCGAGCTCGTCGCCCGTCCTGTCCGGGACGGCGGCGGCCGGGGCGCTCTCCGCCGCGGGGGCGGCCTCCTCCATCAGCACGTATGCGGACTTCGGCGCGCCGCAGACGGGGCACTCCCAGTCCTCCGGCAGCAGCGCGAACGCAACCTTCTCCACCGCATCGTCATATACATTGTGACAATCCTCGCACAGATATTTCGCCATTTTCCTTTTCTCCCCGGTTGATGAAATCAGGCACGTTCAAGAATAATTCTCAAATCATGAAAAAGCAAGCCGGATTCCGCAAATATCGTTTTATTTTCATTTCGCGCCTTGTATTCGGTTTTTCCGGCGGTATGTTAAATAGTGTAAGCTTCCGGACAACATACGATCCGGCGACTCAACGGAGCTGCCGCTTTAAACAGTATGGCCGGGGGTGTGATGAAAGTTCACATTTTTTTGGTCTGATATCCTGATTTTCAGAAATCCTGATTTCTTCGCAGCATTTTTCCTGATGGTCTCTGCATAAGTTCTGCTTTCTCCATTTTCTGTCGGGCATTTGTAAACGTCGATCTCCAAAACTTGTCTATTTTTGTCCGGGAAAGCAAATGCGGAAACAGTTCCGCGAAAGGGAAAATCCATGAATATCTACGTGGGAAACATGCCGTTCTCGATGTCCGAATCCCAGCTCAGCGACGCTTTCAGCGCCCACGGCGCCGTGAAGAGCGCCCGCATCGTCACCGACCGTGACACCGGCCGGGCGAAAGGGTTCGGCTTCGTCGAAATGGACAACAGCGCCGAAGCCGACAGCGCGATCAACGCCCTGAACGGTTCCGAGCACGACGGGCGCAAGCTCACCGTCAACGAAGCCAAGCCGCGCGAAGAGCGCCCGGCAGGCGGACGCCGCTCCGGCGGAAACCGCTGGTAAACGGCGAAACGGAAAAGAGGGGCCGGCAACGGCCTCTCTTTTTCATTCAAAGGTCTTTATGCCCTATCTATTTTCCGAAGACAGCTACGATACGCCGGAGGACAGGCGCGACATGCTCTCCCGCGTCCTCTTCAACGCGCGCCTGAACTGCCACCTCCGCATCTGGTCGAATTTCTACCGGATCGGGAAACACGCGAAAAACGGCAGGCTCGACCGCGAGCGGCAGATCCGCTTCAGCGAAAACAACGTGAGGATCCTCGAGCGCTGCGGGGCGCGCATCCACCTGCGCGGACTCGAACACCTCTCCGCCGCGCCCGGGCCTTTCGTCCTCGCCGGCAACCATATGAGCTCCGTCGAGAGCCTGCTGCTGAATGCGATCATCTCTCCCCGGCTCGACTTCACCTACGTCATCAAGAACAACACCTTCTCCGTGCCGTTTCTGCGGCAGGCGATGCGGGCGATGGATGCGATCGGAGTGGACCGCGACAACCCGAAAGAGGATTTCCGGATCGTCATGTCCGAAGGAGGCAGGCGCCTCGCGGAGGGGCGTTCCGTCCTGATCTTCCCGGAGGGGGGCCGCCATGCGGAATTCCGTCCGGAGCGGTTTAATTCGATCGCGGTCAAACTCGCCGCAAAGGCCGGCGTGAAGCTGATCCCGTTCGCCCTCAAGACCGACTTCATCGGACGCGGCAGGTGGATCGCGGACTTCGGCCCGGTCTGCCCGGAGCGTGAGATCCATTTCGAATTCGGCGCCCCCATCGAAGTCTCCGGCAACGGACGCGGCGCTCAGCAGCAGCTGCTCCGTTTCATCACGGAACGCACCGGCAGCTGGCGCGGACGGCACTCCGCCCCCTCCCCGCGCGCCTGAAAAAAAATCCGAAAATCATTCCGCAGCGGTTGCATTTCCCTGCCCGGATGGTATATTAGCTTGTTTAACGGAAGGAAACTCTGGAGGAAACAGGCACAATGTCCATCGAAGTCGTCTTCATCATCCGGCTGGCGGTCGCCGGCCTTCTGGGAGCCCTGATCGGCCTTGACCGGGAGTACCGCGCCAAAGAGGCGGGCACACGGACGCATTTCCTTGTTTCCCTCGGCAGCGCGCTCATCATCATCGTTTCGCAGTGGGGCTTCGGGGACGTGGTGGGCCACGCGGGAGTCGGGCTCGACCCGAGCCGCGTCGCCGCGCAGGTGGTCAGCGGAATCGGCTTCATCGGCGCGGGTACGATCATGATGCAGAAGCAGTTCGTGCGCGGGCTCACGACCGCCGCCGGGCTCTGGGCCACCGCCGGGATCGGGCTCGCGATCGGGGGCGGCCTCTACACGGTCGGCATCGCGGCGACGCTGCTCACGCTGATCGGCCTCGAAGCGCTTCGCTACATGCTGCGCAACATCCGCACGAAGTGTTCGGTCGTCAAATTCGCGACCACCGACCGCAGCAACCTGATCCGGGTCACGAACGAGCTGAACGCCAACGGCTACAGCATCCTCACCTACTCGGTCGGCTGCGAACGCTCCGGCGACCGCGAGCGCCTGCGCGTGACGATGAACATCCGCGAAAAGCTCCAGAACGACGAAAACCGCCTCACGCTGTTCATGCAGCAGTTCAGCGGCATCGAGATCGAGAAGATCGAATAACCCGCGGCCTTTCTGTACCTCGCTCCCCCTTTTCCGGAAATGAAGTTTGCATTCTCCGGAATCGCGTGCTATTGTATTTAAAACAAAAATGCCATCGATGGCACAAGAGATGGTATATCAATACCGTCGAAACATTAACAATGCCTTTCTCGCAGGTGTGAGTACGGCGCAGCCGCACGGAGCACCGGAGAGCGGGGCCCCCGGAAAGTACCCGGAAAACCCGAGGCCCGTGGCCGAAGGGAGCACGTCCGGCAGGACGGGCAACCGCAAAAAGCGAAGGGGGGCAACTTTTCGGGGATCAGAGGAGAAACGTCATGGAAACATTGAACCGTTCGCTGCTGGGCTCGCTTCAGGAGCCGGGGCTTGAGATCGGGCCGCGCGGAGAGTATCCGGTCAAAGCGATGCAGTTCGGGGAAGGCAACTTCCTGCGCGCCTTCATCGACTGGATGATCGATAAATCGAACGAGGCCGGCAAGTTCAACGGAATGGTCCAGCTTGTGCAGCCGCTGCCGCAGGGCACGGCCGATATGATCAACGGGCAGGAGGGGCTCTACACGCTGATCCTGCGCGGCATGGAGAACGGCAGGGCCGCCGAATACAGGCGCGTCATCACCTGCGTGAAGGGGTGCCTCAAGACCGCGACGGAGTGGGAGAAGGTCGTCGAATGCGCCTGCCTGCCGTCGCTCGAGGTCGTCTTCTCGAACACGACCGAGGCGGGGATCGAGTACAAGCCCGAGGCGTACACGCCGGGCGAAGCGCAGAACACCTTCCCCGCGAAGGTCGCGAGCCTGTTGTTCGAACGCTTCAAAGCCGGCCGGAAAGGGCTCGTCTTCGTGCCGTGCGAACTCATCGACCGGAACGGGGAGAAGCTCCGCGAGTGCGTCCTCCGGTACGCGGCCGACTGGAAGCTCGGCGGCGGCTTCGTCTCCTACGTCGAAAACGAGTGCGCGTTCC
This sequence comes from Lentisphaeria bacterium, assembly GCA_018265615.1. GTDB lineage: Bacteria > Verrucomicrobiota > Lentisphaeria > Victivallales > Victivallaceae > Victivallis. The sequence goes on along the minus strand of JABLYX010000053.1, from coordinate 20,440 downwards.
TGAACACGCTCGTCGACCGGATCGTCGCCGGATATCCGCGCGCCGAAGCCGGAGAGTACTGCAAAAAGCTCGGCTACGAGGACAAGCTGCTCGACTGCGGCGAAATCTTCCACCTCTTCGTGATCGAGGGGGATGAGAAATTCCGCGCCGTCCTCCCCTTCGCCGAAGCGGGGCTGAACCTCGTCTGGACCTCGAACCAGACGCCGTACCGCAGCCGCAAGGTCCGGTTCCTGAACGGCGGGCACACCTCGAGCGTGCTCGCGGCCTATCTCGCGGGTTTCGACTTCGTGGACAAAATGACCGCCGACCCGCTCTTCGGCAGGTATCTGCGCACGGCGCTCTTCGAAGAGGTGTTCCCGACCGTGCAGCTGCCGGACAATGAGAAGCGCGCGTTCGCGGAGTCGATCATCGACCGTTTCCTGAACCCGTTCGCGAACCACCAGCTCATCTCGATCTCGCTGAACTCGATCTCGAAGTGGCAGGTCCGCGTGCTGCCGTCGCTGCTCGACTACCGCGAAAGCACGGGCAGGCTCCCGAAGGTGCTGACCTTCTCGCTCGCGGCGCTGCTCGCATTCTACCGCGGGACCGAAAGCGCCGGCGGCAAATGGGAGGGCAGCCGCGACAAGGGGCCGTACCCGATCAGCGACGACGCCGACAAGGTCCGGTTCATCAATGAATGTTATGCGAAGCTCGACGCGGACAACGACTACACCGCGTTCGCCCGGAGCGTCCTCGCACGCACCGACTTCTGGGGGCAGGACCTGAACGGGGTCCCGGGCCTGGCCGCCGCCGTCGCCGCGGATCTCAGATCGATCCGCGAAAACGGGGCCGCCGCCGCCGTCAGACAGCTTCTCGGGGAGTGAGCCATGCCTGAACAGCCGCGTTATCTGAAGATCGGGCGCACCGACAACGTCGGTGTCGCGCTCGCCGACCTCGCCGCCGGGGAGTCCCCGGTCATCGACGGCTGCGCCGTCACGCTCACGGAGCCGGTCGGGCGCGGACACAAGTTCGCGCTGCGGCCGATCGCCGCGGGGGAACCGGTCGTGAAGTACGACATGCCGATCGGCCGTGCGACCCGCAACATCGCCCCCGGCGGCTTCGTCCACATTCACAACCTCAGGACGAACCTCTCGGGCGAGCTCGAATACACGTATGAGCCGGTCCCCGCCCCCGCCCTGCCGGAGGTGGAGAAGAAGCGCACCTTCAAAGGGTTCCGGCGCGCCGACGGCACGGCGGGGATCCGCAACGACCTCTGGATCATCCCGACGGTCGGCTGCGTGAACAAGCTCGCCGAAAACCTCGCGCGCGATTTCGAGCGCGGGCACGGGGTCCGCACGTTCGCCTTCCCGCATCCGTACGGCTGCTCCCAGCTCGGCGGCGACCACGAAACGACCGCGAACCTGCTCGCCGCGCTCGTGAAACACCCGAACGCGGGCGGCGTGCTCGTCGTCGCGCTCGGCTGCGAAAACAACACGCTTGAGAGCTTCCGGCAGCGGCTCGGCAGCTGTGACCTGAGCCGCGTGCGCTTCCTCAAGGCGCAGGACGACGGCAGCGAATACGACCTCGGGCTCGAACTGCTCGAAGAGCTCGCCGCGAACGCCGCGAAGTGCGAACGTGTCGAAATCCCGGTCTCCGAGCTGAAGGTCGGGCTTAAATGCGGCGGCTCCGACGGGCTCTCGGGCATCACGGCCAACCCGCTCATCGGCCGCTTCTCGGACCTGCTCGCCGCGGCGGGCGGCACGACCGTGCTGACCGAAGTGCCCGAGATGTTCGGGGCCGAAACGCTGCTCTTCAACCGGTGCAGGGACGAAGAGACCTTCCGCCGCGCCGTCGCGATGGTGAACGGCTTCAAGGAGTACTTCCTCCGCCACGGCCAGGTTGTCTACGAGAACCCCTCCCCCGGCAACAAGGCGGGCGGAATCTCGACGCTCGAGGAGAAATCCCTCGGCTGCACCCAGAAAGGCGGGACCTCGCAGGTCACCGACGTGCTCGGCTACGGCGAAGCGCTGCACACGCCGGGGCTGAATCTGCTGACCGGCCCCGGCAACGACATGGTGGCCGTGACCGTCCTCGCGGCGGCGGGGGCCCAGCTCGTGCTCTTCAGCACCGGGCGCGGCACCCCCTTCGGCGGGCCCGTCCCGACCGTGAAGATCTCGACCAACACCGAGCTTGCCGAACGCAAGCCGAACTGGATCGACTTCGACGCGGGGCGGCTCGTCAAAGGCAAAGGCACGCTCGACGGACTCGGGGAAGAGCTCTTCGACTACGTCATCGCCCTCGCCTCCGGCGAAATCGAAGCCCGCAACGAGCTCTACGGCTACCGCGAAATCGCCATCTTCAAGGACGGCGTCACCCTGTAAAACCGGGTTTCCCCGGCTCAACCGGCAGCCGGGGAAATCCGCGGAGCTCCCCGGCTCCGCATGCGCGTTTCCTCACCGTCCCTGCCTGCGTTCAAGCTCATACCAGATCGTTCTGTCGCGGCCGGTGTCGAACTCGAACGCGCCGACGTTTTCCGCTACCTTCGCGAGGCGTTCCCCGCGCTCGCCGAGGCTCCAGACATCGAAGCGTCCGGAGCCGGCTTCGAGCGTCCCGGCCACCGGCTTCAGCTGAACCGGCGCCGTTCCGGAATAAGACCAGCCGTACAGCGCTTTCTGCTCGCCGGGCTTGTGCGTATTGGCACACTCGCCTCCGGCAAAGAACATCATGCGGGGCGCCCGGGAAAGCGGAATCCCTTCCCTGGCCGCAATGAAGAAGATTCCGAAATCCGACTTCACCGTCAGCACGAAATCGGGCAGCTCAAAGCGTTTCGTTTTCAGGAAGAACCCCTCGGCGCCCTGCACGGCGGGCGCTTTCACGACAAAGAATCCCTCCCGCCAGTTCCGGTAAAACTCGCCGGTATCGGCCTCCACCACCGGATTTCGGCGCACCTCCGGCAAAGCGTCGTTCCTGCCGTATTCGAAGACCCTGTCATAACCCGCCTCCGGCACGTTCATGCCCGGATACGACACCTCTGTCTTATGCCGCTCCGGCATCTGGAACAGCACATCCGAGAAAAAAGTCGGGTTGAAACGGCCGCTTCCGAACAGCTCATTTCCGGAATACCTGAGCAGCACCTTCCGGCGCGCCGGCCTGATCACATTGCCGCGCAGCAGATACGCCGAAAACGGCGTTGTTCCGAGACAGACCGTATCGAACCGGAGGTCGAGCGTATGGTTCATGCGGGGCGGATCGCCGAGCCGTTCCGGCCCCTGGGAGGCGAAGGTGTAGAAGCCGTCCCACTCCTGGAACGCCTGCACCGTCGCCAGAAACGGGATGCCGACCGCACGGTATGCGGAATAGAGGTCGGGCGTCCCCTTCCCCCATTGCACGCCGCCGCCGGAAGAGGTGCGGTTCTCGCTGCAGATCAGCGGATATCCCGGAACGGAGGCCTGTGAAAAACGCGCGAATGTCTGCTTTGTATAATAGCCGCTGTTGAACGGCTCCTGCAGCAGGATGCTCCACATGTTCTCCCCGACCGGCCGGAGCTTCCCCTTCAGCCAGTCCGCGTATCCCCAATACATGTGCGCGTCAAGATAATCGCCGCCGAGCGAGGGCTCCACGTGAAAGATGTTCTCCGCATAGTTCGAACCGCAGATCGGCCCCTTGTAGCCGAGCTCCCGGACAAATGCGCTCCACATCGCGTAGCTCCGGCGCAGCTTCCAATTCCAGTACTCGGCGGAATCGCGGTCGTTGAATTCCGGATCGAACCGTTTCGCCGCAATCTTCCGTTCCCTCAGATAGCCCTGAAAATCGTTGTCGATGGTCGTATAGTACGGTTCGCGCATGAAGCGCGAGAGGATTCTGTTGTGGTAGCCGATGCTGATTTCGTTCACAAGCCCGAGCAGCGCGAACTGCGGATCCTCGAACAGCGAAAGCCCGGTGTAGCGGTTCCTGCGCAGATAGAAGCGGCGGATGAACTCCTTCGCATGCTCCTGAACCGCCGGCTCCGTCATCAGCAGGATCTTGTAAAGAGCGAATCCGACACTTTTTCCGTCCGGCAGCTCGCACGGAGCCGGAGACATCGACGAATCGACGATCTCATCAGTCAGATAGACGCCCTGCTTCTTCAGTGCGGCGCAGAAGTAATCGAGCCGTTCCAGCGCCTCGTCGTTGAACTCCAGCGTGGACCGGTTCCGGTCCGTGTAAAACGGAACCGCCTTCTGCCAGACCGGAGTCAGATGGTGCAGCCGCACCATGTTGAAGCCGAGTGCGGCGATCTTCGCGGCCACGGTATCCGCCTCCTCATGCGTCATGTTGAAGATGCGGTCCGCAACGACATTGAGACCGAAGAAACGGACCTTTTCGCCGTTTTCAAAGACGAAATCGCCGTTGATGTTCCGGAGGCGGCCGAATTTCCCGGCCGGTTTGTGATTCATGTAAGAGTAGTTCACAACCGACTCCGGAACAGGATCCCGGACCGTGAAGGAAAATGCTCCCGGATACATCGGTGCATCGGCGGCGAAACCGGATGAGGCGGCAACGACGGCCGCTGCAAACAGAATATATTTCATGTCCCGTTTTCCTTCCGTTCAGCCGCGCAGATTCCAATCCCAGATCTTCCAGACCGGCTGGAACTCGCCCAGTTTGCTGCTGTCGACGTGACCGTCGCAGAACCCGGAGTTCAACCGCCCGGAGTGACGGAACACCGGGCCGTCGTTGCCGGGATAATAGGAGTCGTGAACGAACCAGTTCCCCTCGTTGTCCATGATGAAACGGTACAGGCTCGGACGCTTCAGCCTTTCCAGCCTGTAGCTCGAATAGATCATTCCGTCCCAGTCGCTCTCGCTCTTATTGCAGACATACTGGGTCAGCGCGCGATTCTGGGAAATGCCGATCTTCCAGTCATTCGGGACGGAGAACGCGGGACAGTTGAAAGCGCTCTTCCGCAATTGAACGGCCATGTCGGCAGCGGTGAACGCAGTCGAATCCCCCCGGCCGTACGCCCAGAGCAGATAGAACCAGAACGGTTCACGCTGATTCCCGACCTGCGGCCCCCGGGAGCGGATCGGCGTCATCATCCCGGCATTATCGTTGGCATAGAGCATCTCATACTGCATGATCTGCTTCATGTTGCCCGCGCATTTGGCCGATTTGGCCTTTTCCCGCGCCTGCTGAAGCGCCGGCAGCAGCATCGATGCGAGAATCGCGATGATCGCGATCACAATCAGGAGTTCGATCAATGTGAAATTCCGTTTCATGCCACCATTCCTTTCCTTGATTCAGAAAACGTTTTACATAAGATAAAAAAAATCAGCACGAACCGCGCTCGACCAGCACAGGAGGAACGAGGAGCGCATCGGCATACGCGGGCTCTTCGATCTTCCGCTGCAGATAGTCGAACGCCATACTGCCGAAAGCTTCAAGCGGCTGTACAACCGTGGTCAGCGGCGGGCAGCTGAAAGCGCCGCGCGGATCGCCGTCGAACCCGATGACCGCCAGCTCCCCGGGAACCCGGATGCGCAGCTCACAGCAGGCGGAGAGCGCCCCCATTGCAATATCGTCATTGCCGCAGACGATGCAGCGCGGCAGCCGGCCATTCGCATGCAGGAACCGAATTCCGGCGCGGCCGTCGGCGCAGTTGTACATCACGCTGCGCGGGACCTCGGGGATCCCGTTCCCGGAGCCGTTCAGAGCCGCCTCCGGCCGGAACAGCCCGGGGCGGATGCGCAGAAACTCCTCCAGATACCGCTGCCGGTCGAGATGGTGCTTCTGCGGATTCGGCGTAAGTTCGCCGAGAAATCCGACGCTCCCGAAACCGCGCCGCAGGAGCAGCTCCGCAACAAGCTTCATCCCGGCACGGTTGTCGCAGCCGATGCTCGGCAGTGCAAACCCGTCACTCGTGCTGTTGATGACGACATACGGGTAGCCGTTCTCATTGAAGCGCCGGAAGAGCTCGCGCATCTCCTGCTCGCGCGGATTGTCGACGAACTGAAAGCTCGCCATCACAAGCGCGTCGATGCGCCTGATGTCGAGATAGCGGCTGTACTCCTGCCCGTTGATGAGCAGCAGCTGATACCCCTGCTCCCGGGCCCGCGGCCCGAGGCCGTTCAGCAGCCGGACCGGATAATCGGAGAGGTAGCTCGCGGAAACCTCCTCCGGCAGCGAAATCGAGAAGCCGATCGTGCGCGGACTCTGGCCGCGCAACAGCGTCGCGCCGTAATTCGGCGTATAGTTCAGCTCGCGTGCGACCCTGCGAACCCGCTCAAGCGTCAAGTCGGACACATACATCCCGGCGCCGGAATTCGGGTTGAACGCCTTTGACACCGTGCTGATCGACACCCCCGCCGCTTTCGCCACCTGCCGGATTCCGACTCTTGCCATCGAACTTTCCTTCCATCTGGAAAACGTTTTACGTTGCATTAATATTATGGTCCGGAATCAGCAGAATGTCAAGGGGGGTTCTTAAAATAATCCCGAAAAACGCGCGCTGCAGGGCCGGGTTTCCCCGGCTCTGTCAGCAGCCGGGGAAATCCGCGGAGACTTCGTGGGCCGTGATCTCCGTGCAGTCGACGCACTCGAGCGCCCTCCGGAACACGCAGCCCGGGCCGGGGTGGCTCAGGCGGACGTGTTCGAACCGCACCCGGTCGACGTTCTGCAGATAGAACGCGGCGGCGGGGGACTTGCGGCACCACTCGCTGTAGGCACGGAACCCCTCTCCGGTCTCCGGCGTCCCGGAGAAGCGGAAGGTCGCGTTGTGAAACACGATGTCGCCGACCTCCCTGCCGGGATTCGCGAGAATGACGCAGCCGGAGACGCAGCTGCATTGCAGGTTGGAGAACATGAGGTTCCGGATCGGCCCGGAAACGGTATCCTTCACCCCGCGCGCATCCGTCGCGATGAAAATGGGGAAATCCGCACACTCCAGCGAAATTCCGTTGAAGACGAGGTTCTCGATGGAGACCCGGTCCGAGGATTCGGAGAAGTACGCCTCGATCGTGATCCCGCGGTGCGAATCCCGCACAATGCAGTTGCTGATGATGCAGTTGCGGATGGCGCCGCCGTCGCCCACGCCGATCCGGAACGCATTGCAGCGGGTTGAAAGCAGACACTCCGAAATGACGACCTCCTCACAGCTCCGCCCCGGCTTGCGGAGCCGGGCGTTTTTGCCGCGCAGCGTGATGCAGTCGTCCTGCACATCGATGATGCACCCGGTGACGGTGACGCGGCGCGAGCTGTCGATGTCGATCCCGTCCCCGTTCGGGATATCCCTGTTGTTGCGGATCCGCAGCCCGGAGATCATGACCTCCTCGCAGCCGTGCAGGAAGCAGCTCCAGAACGGGGAGTTCACCAGTTCGATATCCCGCAGCGTCACGCGCGTGCACTCGCAGAAGCAGACCATCTGCGCGGGGCGGATGAACGCCGGGTCGCTGCTGTACCCGAAATGGCGGCCGTTGCCGTCGATGCGGCCGCCGCCGCGGATGCCGGTGTTCTCGACCTCGACCGCGGCGATGAGATGACGCCCGTCGACATGCTCGCGGGGGAACGCCGAATTCTGCGGCCAGGCGTCGCAACGGTTGTAGTCCGCCAGGTCCGGCGAGCCGAGCAGCACACAGCCCGGAGGCAGGTCAAGCGTCACATTGTCCCGCAGATAGACGGTCCCGGCCACGTAGGTCCCGCTCTCAAAAACGACCGTGCCGCCGCCGGAGCCGGAACAGTCGTCGATCGCCCGCTGAATCGCGGCGGTATCCTTCGTCACCCCGTCGCGGCGGGCGGGATAATCCTTCAGGAACGTATTCATCCTATCGGCTCCTCATGTGAATGGCTGCCGCTACAGCGGCAGGAAGTTGTCTGTATCGAAGCGGCCGCCGGCCGAGTAACGGCAGCTTTTGACCGCGCCGGAGAGGAACGCGAAGTTCCCGCTCGAATTGCCGCCGTGGTTCCATCCCCATGCGTAGGCATTCGGGAAGTAGAGCTTGTCGAAGCCGCTGAAAAGCTTGCGCGCCTGGTTGAAGACGGCGCTCCCGCTGCCGGTGGTCGTGACATAGGTGCTCTCCCCGAAAAGCAGCGAGCCGGAACGGATGGAGTCGATTTTCCGGTAGAGCATATGGCTCGAACCGGAGCTCGTCCCCGGCTCCATGATGAGCCAGCCGCCGCGGTCCGCCGCGGTCGCGTTATGGTAGAACTGCGGCGCGGTCGGCATGTAGTTCGAGTGGTAGTAGTTCCCCGGCTCCTTTCCGGCGGTCCAGGAGGGCGACCCCGCCGCCGGTACGGGTGCGGAGGGGCAGAAGAAGACCCCGCGCGGCGTTTTCTTCCCCCACGTCCCGTTGGCGTTGTCCGGATAATCGTTGTGTTCGCCGAGATAGTGCGCCGTATAGTAGGCGTATTCGGCGTTGAACCCGCACCGGGGGAGCCAGCCGCTGTAATCCCCGGTGTACATGACGATCCCCGTGTAAATCTGTTTCTCGTTGCTCTGGCACGAGGTGCTTTTCGCGCGCTCGCGGGCGCCGTTCAGCGCGGGCAGCAGCATCGCGGCGAGGATGGTGATGATCGAAATTACGACCAGAAGCTCAATCAGCGTAAAGAAGGGACGATGCTGCATGGTTCATTCCTTTCCGTTCTTTGAAAATGCTTTCAGGAGGACCTCCCGGCGCGCGGAAACCGGCACGGGTTCGGCGGAGGCGGGGTCGTCGCCGTGCTCGGCGCTCCAGCCGTCCCATTCGCGGAACGCATGATAGCACCAATCCCAGCCGTACTCCTCAAACAGCTCGATCAGGTCGGAGAGGTAGCGGCCGGCGCCCGGCGCCCAGCGGACGCAGCCGAACTCCCCGACGAAGATCCGCGCTCCGCTCTTTCTCTGAAACTCCCGGGTCCGCTCCAGCCAGCCGCGCAGGTACTCCTTGTTCCACGCCGGCGACGGATAACCGTGGAAGACACCGGCCCTGCGGTCGAGCTGGTGGGTCAGCTCGCCCGGGATGTACATGTGGATGCTGTAGTAGATGTTCGGGTAGTCGAACACCGGCAGATATTCCAGGGACTGCGGTGCGGCCATGTTCTCCGCCTCGACGATGATCGGCGTCTCCGGGTCGAGCTCGCGGATGAGGCGGATCAGCTCCTCCGCGATCCGCGGCCAGGAGGGGTCGCCGGGGCCGAGCACCCTCGCATGCGGCTCATTGAGGATGTCGTATCCCCAGAGCGCGGGGTGGTTCCGGTAACGCTTCACGGCGCCGCGCCAGAACTCCTTCAGGAATTCGCGTCCCTCCGGCGTTCCCATGACGAGGCCGAGGTTCGGGCTCGGGTGGAGGTCGATCACGAGCTTGAGCCCGTATTTCTGCGACAGCTCGAGCGCCTTCTGCACATCATCGAGCGCGCCCGCGACCCGCTCGCGGTACACGGCGAGGCTTTCGGACTTCGGGAGATAAAGCTGCCAGCGGATCAGGTTCGCATTCCACTTCGCCAGCTCGGCGAAATCCTCCTCGCGGGGGCCGTGTGACGGCTTCGGCGACATGACGCCGCGCCGCACGGGAATATCGCGGGTGTAGCGCGCTTTCGGGATCTCCGGCAGCTTCAGCGTCGAAACCGGCGCCTTGCCGGCCCTGTAGACGGCGATGTTCCGGAACGACGCCTCACCCGAGGAGTCCTGCAGCCCGAGCACCAGCCGGACCCCGGCGGCATTCTCCGCCAGCGGCGTGGTCCGCGACGTATGGAACCAGTCGCGCGTGCCGGAGGTGACGGACCGGCTGACGTCTCCGGGCAGGAACGCCGGATGGTACATGCGCCCGTCGCGGCGGTAAGCCATCATGAACTTCACGCCGTTGTAGTAAAATTTCGGTCTGGAAACCCCGGTGAACTTCACATCGCCGCCGACCTCGATCACGCTTCCGGCGGCGCCGATCCTCTTCGGGTCGAGCGGGATCCAGACGGCGGTGCGCTCCGGCGGTTCATCCTTTCTGTCCGGGGGGACCCGGACCGTCAGCACCTGCGTGTTCTCGAAATCCGCACTGACCTCAGCAAAGGGGCAGCGGGCGATCGCCTTTTTCACTTCGGGATCATTGAAATCGAGCCGGTACAGCAGCTCCGCGCTCAGCGGAAGCGCCGCGAAAAAAAGCAGAAACCTGAGACAGAAAGCGACCTTCAGCATTCCCATACCTTTCCTGTTCGGACCCGGATGCACATATCGATTCGTTTCGTCCCGGATGCTTCTCCGGGACCCCGATCAGCAGGGGACGGCCGCCGTCGACTCGCGCACCGCCAGCCGGACGTCGACGAGGGCGGAGAGCTCCCGCCCGAAGGAGACCGGGCTTTCGCTCTCGATCTCGCCGCGCATCAGCCGGAAAGCCGCGTGCCCGACCTCCCGGAAAGGCTCCGCCACAGTCGTGAGCGGCGGACACCCGTAGCGCGCCATTTCAAGGTCGGCGTATCCGACGACGGAGAGCTCCTCCGGGACGGAAACACCGCATTCGCGGCTGATATGCAGCGCTTTCATCGCCAGCTGGTCGGACATGCAGAAAAGCGCGGTCGGCCGGCCGGCAGCTTTCAGGCGCGGCGTCAGGAGCGTTTCGATATCGGCCACCCCCGCCTCGATCAGCTGCGCCGTTCCCTCGAGCCCGGCGGCTTTCATGGCTTCGCGGAAGCCCCGGCAACGGCTGTCTGCGAACTCCATGCCCCGGCCGGGCGTGCCGACAAAGGCGATCCTGCGGTGCCCGAGGCCGATCAGGTGCTCGACCGCGATCCGCCCGCCCCGGACGTCATCGGTATTGACCCGCAGCCCGCTCTCCATGGGCCAGGCGCTGCCGTGAACCAGGAAGGGGATGCCGAAATTGTGCGCCTCCTGCTTCAGCAGCCCGAGCTCGCGGTGCGAAACCATGCGGTACATCAGCGCAGCCGGGCGGTGTTCCATGCAGCTCGCGAGCACTTTGCCGAACTCCTCCTCGCCGGAGTAGACGAACGGCTTGACGGAGTAGCCCGCGCCGATGGCCGCCTCGGCCACACCCTGCAGGGTGCAGGCGGACGGCCCCGTAGCAAGCTCCCGCTCCAGAAAACCGATCACCCGCGTCTTGCCCGTAATCATCGCGTGCGCATGGGCGTTGCGCCGGTAGCCGAGGCGGGCGGCCTCCGCAAGGACCCGCCGCCGGGTCGCGTCGCTGATCCGCCACTTCTCCGCCTTGTCGTTCATGACCATCGAAACGGTCACGCGGCTCAAGCTCAGGCTCTTTGCAATATCGCCCAGGGATATACCGGCCATGCCATGCCTCTCTGAAGTTGAAAACCATTGCTTAACACGTTTAAGTATACACGATTCAGCAGACGTTGTCAATACCCTTTCCCGGAAAAAATTGAATTTTTTTTCAGAAAGCGGGCAACTCAAAGCGGACGGGATCCGGCGGCCGCCCGGCCTTCTTTCTGTTGAAAGTGCAGAGAAAGCATGCTATTTTAGCGGGAAGCCTTGAATTGAATCTGAAAAGGGACGGGATGGAAATCTGTTTCAACGGCACGCCGCAGGAAGCGCCCGGCCGCACGCGGGGCCGGTAGCATGGGGAAACCGGTCGCGGAACAGGCGCGGGCGCTGGCAAAACAGCTGCGCGAAGAGCTGGAGCTCTATCCCGCCGGGCGGCGCTTTCTGAGCCACGGCGAAATCAGGAGGCGCTTCGGCGTCAATTTGCGCGTGATCATGGCCGCGCTGGAAATCCTGCGCGCGGAAGGCGCGCTTGAACTGCGCGAACGGGTCGGCTCCTTCAGCCGCCTTTCCCCCGGAGAGCGCAAACCGGTCATCCTGTTTTTCCGGCCCGACTACCCGAGCGCCTTCCATGCGGATTGGCTTCGTGCGTTCCGGAAGCTCGAGGAGCACACCGACGCCTTCCGGCTCATGCCGCACCCCTACGACTACCAGCGCAACGATTTCGCCGGCGGTCCCCTTGAAGCGGCCGACGCGGTGATCCTCAACGCCCTCACCCGCAACTGGAGCGAACGGGAATACCGGTGGCTCCTGACGCTGCGCCCGCCGGTCCTGCTCTGCGGCGACGGCTTTGAGAACGACCGCATCAGCTACCTGACCCAGCACGAATATATGAACGGCATTCTCGCCGCACGCCACTTCCTCGGGCGCGGCCACCGACGCCTCGCGATGATCCGCAGCATGCCGCCCCGCCAGTGCTCGCGCGTCCGGTTCGACAGCTTTCAGCAGGAGGCCGTCTTCGGCGGGGCGACGGTAGAGGTGCTGGACTGCCACGCCGAAAACGGCGAATACTCCCCCGAATGCGCGGCGGAGCTCCTTGACGCCCGGCTGAACCGCGCCCCGCGCAATTTCACCGGCTTCCTGATCGACAGCGCGGAAGCCGCGCCGCGGGTCCTCAAGGTGCTGCGCGCCCACAACCTGCATGTACCCGGCGACCTCGGCTGCATCGTCACCGACAACCTGGCGCAGCTCGAACGCAGCGATCCGCCGCTGACGGCGGTCGGCGTCGATTTCGCCGAACTCGCCGAACGCGCGGCGCTCCATCTGCTCGACCGCATCCACGGCAGGTGCGCCCCCGCCGTGATCGAACTGACGCCCCGTATCTTCGACCGGAACTCCGTGAGAAAAATCCGGAAATTTCAGTAAGCAGACATTCCGCACCCTGCTTACATCGGCCATAATATCCGTATGACCGAATCATGTTCAACCCCGAAGGATCATCATGATGAAACAGTATCACAGCCATCTTCCGTCCGGCACCGCCCCGCTCTCCGCGGCTTCCCGCAAATCGCGCCGTTTCACGCTCATCGAACTCCTCGTCGTGATCGCGATCATCGCGATTCTCGCGGCGATGCTGCTCCCGGCCCTGAACAAGGCGCGGGACAGGGCCAGAAGCATCAGCTGTGTGAACAACCTGAAGCAGTGCGGTCTGCTGTTCACCCAATATTCCGCGGATTTCGGCGGCTGGGTGATGCCGGCCAAGGCCCAGTATCCGACAGTCGCCCTGCGCCGGACATGGCGGAGCCTGCTCGGGGAGCTGGGTTATGCGGAACCGCCCGGCAGTGGCAGGCGCGGATTCGCCAACTGCCCGGCCGACACCCTTTCTCCCGGCATCGAAGCGGCGGACGGAACCAACAGCTATGGCCTGCAGCAGGGCTCCGCGAGCTGGAAAGGGGCGGGGATCACCTCCTGCAAGGACGGCGAGGTGTTCTACTCCCGCCGGGAGCAGTATATCGACAGCAGAACGCTGCTGGGAGCCGATTCCGCCGTGGCGGTGGTTCAGGGCAGCTACGACGAAGTCTATTTCATCCCGGCCGGCACCGGCCGGCTGCTGACTTCCGGCACGGCGAAGGGAGTCGGCATCCGCCACAGCGGCCGGGCGAACATCCTGTTCGGCGACAACCATGTCGGGCAGAAAAGCTCCGGGGAATTCGCCGCGGATGCGGAATTCAACTACGTGATCCGCTGACGGGAACATAAGGAGAAAACCGTTGAATATCAGAACCATCATCCAGTGTCTCGCCGTCGCGGCCGCCCCGTTCTGCGTGAGAGCTGAAGAGCCGGAGGAGTTCCTGCTCGGCGCAACCGTCCACTTCACGCAGGACAAGGGAATGCTCGAGGTCGATCCCGCCCTGGCCCGTGCCTGCGGCCTGAACACCATCCGCGAGGACCTGCCGTGGAAGCTCGCGGAACGGCGTCGCGCCGCCGTGGCCGTCCCGGACCTGTTCCGGAGGATCGCCGGCGCGGCGGAGGAAAACGGCCTGCCGGTGCTGGGAATTCTCGCCTACAACAACCATTTTTACGATGGCGGCGACTATCCGCGCAGTGACGGGGCCGTGGCCGCCTACGCCCGCTACGCCGGGCAGATCGCAGCGGGGCTGCGCGGCCGGGGAGTCTCCTGGTATCAGGTGTGGAACGAGTGGGACGGCGGCTGCGGCATGAATCCCGCCAAACGGGGGCGCGGCGACGCCGAAAGCTACATGAAACTCCTGAAAGCCGCCTGCCCTGCGCTGAAAGAGGGCGATCCCGATGCGGCGGTCGTCTCCGGTTCAGTCTGCACCGGCGACGAATACTTCGAAAAACTGCTGCAGCTCGGCATGTCCGATTACTGCGACATCCTCTCCATCCACACCTACAACTTCCAGCAGCAGGGAGAGAACGGCACACCGGAAGCATGGCAGAGGCGCATGCTGAAGCTGGATGAGATGATCAGGCGCTATAACGGCGGCAAAGGGAAGCCCGTCTTCGTCACGGAAATGGGCTACCCCTCCTTCTCCGGTCCCCACGGCCGCACCGCCGGACAGTGCGCCGCCTATCTGGCGCGGCTGCTGCTGCTGGCGCGCACGGTGCCGAACCTGCGGGGGCTCTGGTGGTACGATCTGCAGGACGACGGCTGGGATGTGACGGAGCGCGAACACAATTTCGGCCTGTTCAATGCCGACGGCACCCCGAAGCAGGCCGCGCTGGTCATGCGCGACCTGGCGGAGCTGGTCCGCAAAGGGGAGTTTCTCGGAGAGCTCGATACGGGGGATCCGTCGGTCCGGGTGCTGCGGTTCCGGCACGCCGGACGGGAGGTGCGGGCGATGTGGTGCACCGGCGACGGCCGCCGCACCGGACTCATCTGGGAGAGGGCTCCCGGCAGCAGGCAGACGTTTGAAATGCGCCGGGCCGGAACGCCGCCGCTGCCGGTGTACTGGGGCCGGCGCGATTGGGCCGCCGACCGCAAAGCGAAATACGAACCGGAACGCTGCGAGCTTACGGTCGATGAAATGCCGCTTCTGCTGAGCGGCGATTTCACGGGCGTCAGACTGGCCGGAACGTCCGGGCGACCCGCCTCCCCGGCCGGACGGGCCGACTACCGGCTGCCTCCCGACATCGCGGTGGCGGTTCCGAAAGGGGAAAAGGCCGCCGCCGTATCGCTGCCGCAGCGGGGCGGTTACTACAAATTCGCCGATCCCGGCTGGCAGGGGAACAAGGATCTTGACGCAGCTTTCGAGCTGCATTACGACCGCGACAGCCTGTACCTGACCGTGCGGACGGCGGACGACCATTTCCGCCTCGCACCCGGCGCCGAACGCGGCTGGGGCAGCGACGGAATCCAGGCCGGCTTTCATTTCGACCGCGAGGACGGTTCCCCGTCCGACCGGGTCGAACTGGATTTCGCGCTGACCGGCCGCGGCCCGGAAGCCTGCTGGCGAACGCCGCCCGCCGGATGCGAACCGGGCCCCGCCGGCGGCGTGAAGCTCACGGTACGCGAGGAAAAAGGCGAAGGGAACGCGCGCCGGCACACCTACCGCCTGGCCATTCCCGCCGCACTGCTGGGCGCCGGCGAGCTGCGGAGCGGCAGCCGCTTCCTCTTCTCGCTCCTGGTGAACGACAACGACGGAGCGGGCCGCAAGGGCTTCCTGCATTGGGGCGGCGGCCTCGCCCTCCGCCCTTACGACCCATGCTTCTACAACCTGGTCGTGCTGAAATAAGCCCCTGCGCGGCGCGCGGAGCGGATCAGTGTTTGCCGCACTGGCAGCTGTGGCCCTCGCCGTGGCCGTGCTCATGATGATGATTACAGGTGAACTCCGGATCGGCTTCGAGCGTCCCGGCCACGTATTTGCCGACCGCCTCGGTGACGTCGCCCCGGACGCCGCCGACCAGCTTGATCCCGCAATCCGCGAGCGCCTGCCGGGCGCCGCCGCCGATGCCGCCGCAGATCAGCACATCGACGTTGCGCTCCTTCAGGAATCCGGCGAGCGCGCCGTGGCCGTTCTCTCCGGTCGGGACGTCGACGCGCCCGGTCAGGCGGTTCCCCTCGACGGTGAAGAGCGCGAAGGCCGGGGTGCGTCCGAAGTGCTGGAACACATTGTCGTTTTCACAGGTGACTGCGATAATCATGGTATCTCCTTTACCGGTTTCCGGGAAGCGGCCCGATGCCGCGCCCGGGTTCTTTCGACAGCAGAAACGGCAGGAAGCGTCGCATCCGGCGGGTCCCGAAACCGCGATTCCCCCATCGGAAATCACGATGCTGCGCCCGGCGGTCAGCGCCAGCGCGACCCGGCGGTGCGCGGAGTAGAGCAGCCGCTGAAGCGTCCCGCGCGAAATCTCCATCCGCGCCGCCGCCTCCTGCTGGTCGAACTCCTCGAGATCCACCAGCCGCAGCGCTTCGAGCTCGTCCAGGCGCAATTCCACCGGCTTCCCGCGCGAAGCGGCGCGGAACATCCGGCAGGCCGGATCCAGACAGACCCGGCGGCACTTTTTATTGCGCGGCATACGCGGCTCCCTTTGTCGTCATTCTGTGCATATGCACATAATATAACCGCATTTTCTCCGATGTCAAATCCCCGGGCGGCAGTCAGAGGCTTTTTATGGCGAGGAACCACTTCCAGCGCTTCGTTTCACCGGGGCGGAGCTCGATTGCGACATACGGTTCAACCGCGAAGCAGTCGAGTCCGTTGTGCCAGAAGACGCTCCGGGAGAGCGGCGTGTCGGAGGCTGCCACGGCGAGGTATCCCGAGGCGAGGTCCGCGGCGGCGAGCCAGCGGCAGCCGTCCGGCACCGCTCCGGCGGAAACGTTCCGCGGCCCGTCCGGCCGCCGCGGCGCGGCGACCACCGCCTCCCCCGCCCGGAACGGCAGGACGTAGCGGCAGCTGTCCAGCCCGTATGCCGTGCGGAAAAACGGGTGGAGATAGCTTTCGAGGCGCAGGGGGCGGCGGCCCGTATTCGTCAGCTCCTGACTGAACACGAGGCGCGGCGCGCCCGGTTCCAGCCCGACGCCGAGCCGGAGCTCATACGCATACCCGGCGTGTTCGCCGGAGAGCTGCCGCGCCTCGATCCGCAACCCGTGCCGCGCGACCTCCCACGGAAACGCTTCGACCAGTTCGGATTTGAACCAGTTGGAACGGTTCGGCTTCACGATCCCGACGCCGACCTTCAGCGCCCGGCCGTCCGGCAGTTCCAGCTCCGGGACCATCTCCTGCGCGACGCCGAACGCGGGGTGGAAGTCGAACAGCGTCCGGGTGTGGACGATCTCCGCGCCGCTCCCGGCCCGGCGGAGCGTCCGGATCCAGCCGGCCCGGATGAAGCGGAACCCGAGCCCCGGCTCCGCCGGATCCACGAAGCCGGCCCGGAGCCGGCCGTTGTCGAGGACGGCCTCCCCCGCCAGCACGGCGGGGAGCAGCGCCAGGAGGCAGGCGCACAGCCGGACGGACGTCATTCCGCCGGGGCGACCTTGTAGAGCCCGAGCATCCCGGCGGGGATCGCGGCCTCGAACGCGCCGAGCTGCGAAGAGGCTCCGCGCGCGATCTCGCGCCCGGCCAGCAGGTCGGTCACAACGACCGGGGAGGCGGAGAGGCCGGCCTCGCGGTACGGGATCGAGATCCGGAGCGTCCGCGCCTCCTTCCCGTTGTTCGGGACGACCAGGATCGCGACCCCGTTGCGGAAGCGCACATACGGCTGGAGCAGCTCCGGGCAGTCGGTCTCGACCTTCCCGATGTTCGCCTGCCGGTGGTCGGCGGGAAAATACTCGAAGATGTCGGGATGCGAACGGCGGATGCGGATCATCCGCTTGACGAGCTCGAAGAAGCCGCGGTTCGGCTCAAGCTGTTCCCAGCGGACCGGGTTGCGCCACAGCCACCCGTCGACGGTGACGGGGTTGTTCCACTCCTCTCCAAGCAGCCAGAGCGGAATGTACGGCGAAAAAAGCGCCTGGTAGCCGAACACGATCGGGTCGCCCTGCGACAGCGCGCCGCGGTTGTCGTGGCAGGAGAGCGGGAACGTGTAATACCGCTCCCGGCCGCCGTCCATCGTGATTCCGGCGCGGTCGAACTGCGCATCCACGCTGCCCATGCGGCGGCCGCTCCTGACGATGTCCACGATGTTCTCCTCCATGAAGATCCGGCACGGGAAGCGGGTCCCGGTCCCGCCCTTTTCATACATGAACGAGAGTTGGTCGAAGTCGAAGACGCCGCGGCGTTCGCTCGGATGCTCCGAGATGAAAACCACCTTGCGCCCGAACGACAGCAGCCGCTCCCGCGCGGTGCGGTAGATGCCGTAGCCGCCGTACCCCGGCGCGCTGTCGCAGCGGACGCCGTCGGCGCCGGTCATCATGATCAGGTCGACGAGGCGGGAGCTGAACCATTCGCGCAGCTCCCGGTTCGTCCAGTCCCAGAACCAGCCGTTGTACGCGGGGATCGAGGGGCCGGAAAACCACTCCGGCTTTTCGCGATACAGCGGCGCTTTTTTCGTCACGCCCCACGACACCACGTCGAGAAAGACCCGGATGTTCCGGCGGTGCGCCTCGTCGACGAACGCCCGGACCCGCCGCCACTGTTCGGGAACGTCGGTCGTGCCGGTCAGCTCGCTGTTCAGCGTGTGGAGCCCGTTGTTCCCGTAATGCGGGCGTTCGTTGACCGGCGTGAGCCAGATCGCGTTGACGCCGGTCTCAGCGAGGTGGTCCAGCACCCTGCCCATCCCGGCGAAGGTCCGGTCCGGCGAACCGGTGAAGATGTTGACTTCGACGATAATGAGACTCTTCACCCAGTCGGGTGTGGCGGGCGCGCCGGGGCGCGGAGTTTCGAGCCGCACCCGCGCGTCGTCGAGCAGCTCGGGGATCAGGGCGGAGTTATCCACGCCGGCGCCGCGGAGGCAGAGAGCGAAGAGCAGCACAGCCGGCAGGGCGATCAGTTTCAGTGACATGGGTCGGTGACTCCTTTTTCTTCCGGTTTTATTCCAATTCCAGCGTTTCGCGTCCATCCAGCGCCCGGTTGAACACCCAGAGGTTCCGGATTCCGACCGCCAGGGGCGCCATGTGCTTCCCGGCGGGAGCCGCGCAACCGACCGTCAGCGTATCGCCGTACGGATAGACGGGGCCCTCCAGCCGGGCCCGCCCCGCCTCCACGCCGTTCACATAGATCGTGAGGAGCGCGCCGCCGTCGCCGGGTTCGACCGCGCCGGCGACCCGGAACGGAACCCCCGGGAGCATCAGCGTCTCCGAACGCGCGCTCCGGAAACGCTTTTTATCCGCGCCGAATATCGTGAAGCGGAGCCGTCCGTCCGGAGCGACCTCCATCATATTGTGGAAGCCCGGCCGCGAGAAAATCGCCCCGCTTCTTTCCGGGAGCTCCGGCAGCAGGACATCCGCAACCACGGTAAAGGCGCCGGGCGTTTCCGGCAGTTTCAGGCCCAGCACGGAATCCCTTCCGTTGAACCCGAGCATGCCGTCTTTGCGCTCCACGTTCACCGCCTTGAACACCTTCGCGGGGGCGGCCCCGTCGAGCGAACCGCCGCGCAGCGCAAGGAGCGGAGCCGTTTTTTCCGCCGCTCCGGCGACGCAGGCGAGAAGGCAGAGAAGCAAAGTGTTTGTGAATTTCTTCATGAATTCCGCTCCTTTCCGTTCAGCGTTCATAAAAGCGTTTGTACAGCCGGGTTCCGTCGAACTTCACCTTCTGCCACTCGAGCGCGGCCGCGTGGCCGTCGAAGAAGAGCGCGTTCATCCGGCCGCCGTGACGCGGGGCGGCCGCGCCGGAGAGCTTGCTCTCCCCCTTCATGAAGTAACCGTTGGAGGCGGATGCATCGAAGTTGTAGACAAGCACGTCGAGCGCGTCGCTGAAAGCGACCGAAGTTCCGGGCCGCACGAGCCGGGTCAGCTTGAACGCCTCCTCCCTAAACGCCGCGTTCTCCGCATCAAAGAGGTCATTGTAGCTGACGCCGTAGGAATACTGCGGCAGCCCCCATTTGCCGGGCCCTTCCAGAACGCCGTACGAAACCGGGCAGAGAATCTCCCGTCTGAAATATTTCTTCGTCTGGTTGTCGGAGCCGTCGTAGACTTCGGCGACGGACGGCTGTCCCAGCAGTCTGCGGAAAGCGTCGTTGTGATAGTAGAGGTTGCAGGTGTTGTCCTTATGCGTGTTGGCCGGAATCCAGTAATCGTTGCTGCCCTGCGCATACAGGAAGCCCGCCGACCCGAACTGCTTCAGGTTCGCAAGGCAGGTCATGGCTTTCGCCCGGTCCCGCGCCTTGTTCAGCGCGGGCAGCAGCATCGCCGCCAGGATCGCGATGATCGCGATCACCACGAGCAGCTCTATGAGCGTGAAGCAGGGGCACGCAATGTTGCGGGAGCCGGGAGATGCGGGGGGCGTGTCCGCCGCCCCCCGCACCCCCTGCGTCCGGCAAGGTGCCGGTGCCGGGTAACGCCCGGAGTCATACTCGGCACCGGGTGGCCGGTGCGGGGAGAAAGAGCCGCGGAAACGCGACGGGATCTTCCCGCTTTTCTGCGGAAAGATCCCATCGCGTTTCCGCTCCGGTTCGCCGTTTGCCGAGCGGATGCAACGGTGCGCGGCGATGATCTCCCCAGGGGTCGCTATTGGGCCGGTTGGTACGGGGAGAGACGCGGTGCTGTTCACCGCTTTCTCTCCCCCGATCCCCTCTCTTTTACGCAGGGCGGACAAAGGGGTATGAATATTTTTCACCGCCGGAAGCTCTATCAGTGTGAACCTCATGCGCATAATGCGAAGTATGTGA